>NZ_JBQPVW010000009.1:0-118486 GCF_052712805.1 Fodinibius sp. AD559 | reverse complement strand
TGACACCCGGCAGCGCCGATGGTACTTCCCGACTGGGAGGAAGCGTAGGTCCCCGCCCGCTCTTTTTTTTGTATAAGCCCTTTACGCTATGCGTGAAGGGCTTTTTTGTTGTATAAACTTTTGATTAAATCTTGGTACCTAATACTTTTGCTTTTTCTTCGTACCAGTTGTGGAAGGTATTATTAGCAATTCGCTCTTTTACTTCATCCATTAGCCATAGATAAAATGTTAGATTATGGAGCGAGGCTAATTCTAATCCAAGTAGTTCATTGTTGCGAAATAAATGATGGATGTATGACATCTTATATTTCTGACATAGATCGGTAGGAAAATCAGGATCTAACGGTTTCTGATGATTTTTCCATTTGGCATTTCGGATATTGATATATCCATCACGGGTAAAAATTTGACCATTGCGTGCGTTTCTGGTTGGTAATACGCAGTCAAACATATCAATACCCCGGGCAATGGCATGGAGGAGGTTTTCAGGTTTTCCCACTCCCATTAAATATCGAGGCTTATCTTTAGGTAAATAATCAGTATTTAAATCGGTCATCTCGTACATTAACTCGGTAGGTTCTCCCACGCTGAGTCCACCGATTGCGATACCTTCAAAATCAAGGTCGGTTACATACTTGGAGGATTCTATGCGAAGATCCTCATAGGTACCACCTTGAACTATACCGAATTGAGCCTGATCGTGACCGTATTTAGGCTCAGAATCTAAAAATGCTTCTCGACCTCTTTTCTCCCAACGATGCGTAAGCTCCATCGATTCTTTGGCATATTCGTAACTGCTGGGATAGGGAGGGCACTCATCCAAAACCATCATAATATCCGAGCCCAATGTCCGTTGAATATCTACAATATTTTCGGGCGTAAACATATGCTTGGAGCCATCGAGATGGCTTTTAAACTTCGCCCCCTTCTCAGTTAGCTCTCTGTTATCGGACAGCGAGAATATTTGATATCCCCCTGAGTCTGTCAATATAGGCCGATCCCAATTTATAAAATCATGTAGCCCTCCTGCTCCTTCAATAATATCACAGCCGGGGCGTAAATATAAGTGATACGTATTGCCAAGGATTATTTGAGCTTTTACTTTGTCGATAAGCTCATCTTGTTTGACAGCTTTTACCGTACCCAACGTACCTACGGGCATAAAAATGGGGGTGTCAATTTTTCCGTGATCAGTAATAAGAGTACCGAGGCGAGCTTTTGTAGATGAAGCAGTCTTTTCTAAATTAAACAATGGTAATAAATATTAATAAGTTAACAGTTCTTTTATATTCTTGGGCGATGAAGATAGGAAAATTATTTATGCAACATTAATAAGCTATTTTGTATCCTTAGTATATCTTAAAAGAAAGTATCCATTAATAGTAGAAATAATAATTTCAAGAAGGTTTATGTCTAAAGAGACATTAGTAATTGTTCCTACGTACAATGAAGCTAATAACATTTCAGAGCTTATTGAGCAGGTAATAAATCAGGATGAGAATATTGATTTACTTATAGTTGACGATGGTTCACCCGACGGAACAGCTGACTTGGTTAAAGAAGCTCAAAATAAATTTGGAGAGCAATTGCATCTTATTGAGCGATCCGGCAAACTGGGGTTGGGAACAGCTTATGTGGAAGGATTTAAATACGGGCTCAATCAGGGGTATTCGTATATCTGTGAGATGGATGCTGATTTTTCTCATAATCCAAAAGATCTCCCAAAATTAATTGCGGAAGTTAAGGCGGGGAATGCAGATGTTGCGATCGGATCGCGATATGCAAAAGGAATAAGCATTATAAATTGGCCGTTGAGTCGACTTATTTTGTCTTATAGTGCTAATCTCTATGCCCGATTTATTACGGGATTACCTATTTTTGATACTACCGCTGGATTTAAGTGTATTCATCGCAAAGTGCTTGAGGGTATTTCGGTAGATAAAATTCGGTCGAATGGTTATGCGTTTCAAATTGAGCTACATTTTAGAGCTTGGCAAGCGGGATTTTCGCTCACAGAAGTGGCTATCATTTTCCGTGAACGCGAAGAGGGGGTATCTAAGATGTCAAAATCTATTGTTTGGGAAGCTATTTGGCGAGTATGGACATTAAAAATTCAAAGTATATTTGGGACACTTTAGTAAGTAAGATATCTTCTTAATATCTTCGTATTTGTTCTTATATTTGAAGTCATTTTTAAGCGATAAAATTCATTTATGCAATATTTAGATTTTGAACAACCTATTGCCGATCTCGAAAAAAAGATCAAAGAGTTGAGTGAATTATCTGTTGCGGATGATGATGTTATTTCGCCAGAGATAAAACGGCTCGAAAAGCGTGTTGATGAGCTGCGAGAATCAATATTCACAAATTTAACACGCTGGCAGCGTGTGCAGTTGGCTCGTCATCCCGATCGGCCTTATACCTTGGATTATATTTATAAAATAACGGAAAATTTTATTGAGATACACGGCGATCGCTACCACAGTGATGATAAGGCCATTGTTGGTGGTTTTGCGACTATTGATGGGCAGTCTGTGGTTATTATGGGACATCAAAAAGGTCGAGATACCGAAAGCCGGCAATATCGACGCTTTGGGATGGCCAATCCCGAGGGATACCGAAAGGCTCATCGTTTGATGAAGCTGGGCGAAAAGTTTGATATTCCGGTTATTACTCTACTTGATACCCCTGGGGCTTATCCCGGATTGGAGGCCGAAGAGCGGGGCCAAGCTGAAGCTATTGCAAAGAATCTTAAGATGATGGCTACGCTTAAAGTCCCTATTATTACTGTTGTAATTGGAGAGGGGGCCAGTGGCGGTGCCATCGGTATTGGCATGGGTAATGAGGTTTATATGATGGAGAATACCTGGTACTCGGTAATTTCTCCGGAATCATGCTCATCTATTTTGTGGAAGACATGGGATTATAAAGAACAGGCGGCAGCAGTATTAAAACTTACTGCCAAAGATCTGGAGGGGATGGATATTATTGATGGTATTATTAAGGAGCCACTTGGCGGAGCTCATCGTGGTCCTGATCAAGCCGCTAAAGCAGTTAAGGAGCAAATACTGGACTCGTTAAAACGGCTGAAGAAAAAATCGTCCGAGAAGTTGGTTGAATCGCGTATTGATAAGTATGCCAATATGGGTGAGTTCAAAAAAGTATCTAACAAAAAGTAGACGAGAGTCCATTGTTTCCCGATAAAGATCCTATTTTTAGTTACACCCACCAGCTGCGCAGTCGATATGGTGAAACCGATCAAATGGGGTATGTCTACTATGGTCGATACCTGGAATATTTTGAGGAAGCGCGTACTGAGATGATACGGTCCCTTGGGTTACCTTATGCCAAATTAGAGCAAAATGGCATCATGCTTCCGGTAATCCACACACAAGTAGATTACAAATCACCGGTTTTTTATGACGAGCTGATGGATGTAGAAGTCTTGCTGTTTGATATCCCCACCGTTCGGCTCGAAACATATTATTATGTTAAAACTGAGCGACGGGAAGTTCCACATATTCAAGGGGAAGTTGAGCTATGTTTTATGAAGGAGGATACCCGCAAGCCGTGCCGGGCTCCCTCTGATTTTGTAAACGGATTAAAGGAAGTAGTCAGCGATTGATACTGTTATGCAAATACGCCAGCCAATATTATATGGATCGGTATTATGCTTGGCTTTTATTGTAGTACTTGTTGCTATTGGAGGCGGATTATTTAACCAGTCAGCCCCGTGGCCTGTCCAATGGCAGCATCAGACTTTTCATAGTTTATGTCATCAAATTGCCGACCGTTCGTTTTGGATTAACGGACAACCGATGGCTGTATGTAGCAGGTGTATTGGGATTTATTCCGGTTTTGCTTTGGGATGGGTTCTATTGCCCATTTTGTCGTCAATAAATATAACAAGGTCGGCATATATAAAGAGAATTTTAGTAGTTATATTATTATTTAATTTTATTGACGCTGCAGGAGATTTCTCTGGACTCTGGCAAAATACATTGTTTTCACGAGCAGTATTAGGCGGGATGATGGGAAGCTCAGCAGCCCTCATTTTTGTCGGAGATTTTTTTTCATCATAACTAAAATAAAAGGGGATCATTATGGATGAAGTAGCAGAACAACAAGCAGAGCAGAATAATCAACCATCGTATTGGACATCAGTAGGGATAGCAGGAGTAATTCTTGGGATTATTGTTTTTGCACTGTCGTTAGTAACGAGTTATGCAATGATTAATTCGGAGCCTACCGGATCGTTATTTTCTCCGGTTCAGATATCACTATGGGTCTTAGTTTGTCTTGTTGGTGCTTTTGGGGGGATGTTAGCAGTTTGGCACTATGCCAATGAATATGATGTTAGTTTGAAATTGGGAAAAGGAGCACTTATTGGCCTTTTTACAGGTATTGCTATTACGGTAGTTATGGTACTACTAAATCAATTTTGGCAAGTTATAGATCCCGATATGACCCAAAAAGCAATTGACAGTGTTATTGCTAATTTTGAGGCGGCAGACTTGCCCGATGCCCAGAAGCAGCAGATGATTGACTCTACCGTTCAGAGTATGCGCAATCAAAATAGTATTGGTACACAGCTTTTATATAATCTTCCCATGTATGGTATTTTGAATGTTTTAACCGGGATGATTGGTGCTAAAGTGTTTGGAAAGCAGGAAGGATAATTAAGGTGGAAAAAATAAGTTAGTGAATAATAATTTATCTGAATCGGATATATTCAATTCTAATTATCAATCATGGGCTGAGCGCAATGGGTTTTCGGATTGGGCGTTGGCTTTGCTTTGGATCATAGCGGCATTTATCCTCTTTCAGGTTACAGCCTCGATTGTGGCTATTACATTGATGTTAATGGAGAGCGGCATAAGCACAGATGCCAACGAGATGATGTCAAAGTTTACAGAGAATCTGGATCTGCTCTTTATTGGTAATTCGGCCGGACAGATTTTGTTTCTGGGATTGGCAACTTGGTTTTTTGCCCGATTGCATAGCTCCAGGGGGGGACGAAAAAAGTTTCTTCGGTTTTCTATTCAGCCCGATACCCTTCAAAAATCAGCCATAACGGTTGTATTAATTATTGCAATACAACCTACTATTTGGTTTCTATCTTGGATTAATGCCCTTATTCCAGTGCCCGAGGTGTTTAGCAATATGCAAAATACGCAAATGCAGATGATCGAAAACTATCTGCGTGGCGATCATATGCTCATGCTTACCTTGTTTCATGTAGCACTGGTACCGGCAATTTGTGAGGAAACTCTTTATCGTGGATATGTTATGCGGGCATTTGAAAAAAGCTGGGGGATCTGGCCGGCCATTATTGTATCAGGATTGCTTTTTGGGTTATATCACATTCAGCTTAGTAATTTAATTCCGCTGGCAACACTGGGCATGTTATTCGCTTATATCACTTGGATCTCGGAAAGTATTATACCGGCTATTGTTGCACATCTCGTTAATAATGGCGGGAGTGTATTGGTGGGGACCTATTATCCCGAATCTGCTTTTGCCGAAATTACACCAGAATCGATGCCACCCCTTTGGGCTGTAATAATCAGTCTGTTAATTTCTGCTTATATTGTATATTGGATGTATAACAGAAATGAAATTCACACCAATATTGGAGGTTAATTATGTTAGACGGTTCTGAACCAAACGATGTTGAAAACTGGGCTTGTGTTATGGAGGGCGGTACCGAATATGAAGTTGAAAGTGCTAAGAATTACCTTGCCAGCCTCGATATCCCCTCTAACATTTTGTCCAAACGAGATTCCTCATTTAGTGTAAATTATGGTGAAATGGGAATGGTTTACTTATATGTGCCAGATGAATATGAAGAGGAGGCACGCCAAGCCCTCGCAGAATTCGAGCCTCCGGAAGAAGGAACCAACGAAGAAGAATAATTGATCTGTGACTGAGCTTACTAAACGTATTCTATTTGCTGTCCCGGCTGCGGCTTTCTTTTTTTTTATCACATGGCTTGGTGACTTTTATTTTGTTGGATTAATTATTCTCGTTGCTCTTTTTATTCAGCGAGAGCTGTCTATGCTGGCTGCAGGGGCCGGATTTGAGCCGGATAATTTCTTCCCATACACCATTGGCATGTGGATATTATTGAGTCCCTATCTGCCCCATGCACTTGCTATTGGAATGGCAATATTTCTGCTTTTTATCGCTATTCAAATTTTTAAATCCGGGGATCAGGCTTTAAAACAGGTAATAGGTACTTTCTTTTGTGGCATTTATGCCCCACTGGGATTACTGGCTATTCTTTTGATTAGGAATACGGGAGCTACAGAAATAGGGTTTGCATTGACGATAGGCTTGCTACTGATGGTGTGGGGGAATGACGTATTTGCCTACTTTGGCGGTAAATATCTTGGAAAAAAGAAACTGGCTCCTGCCATAAGCCCTAACAAAACCTGGGAAGGGTTTTTCTTTGGGATTCTTGGAGCACTGGTCGGATTGACCATTGGTTACTATGCCGTTCCGATTGAACTTTCGGTATCATTGCTCGTGTTGGCTCCGGTTACATTGCTGATTAGCATATTTGGTCCCATTGGGGACTTAACAGCCAGCAGGATAAAGCGGGCAGCCAATGCTAAAGATGCTTCTGATATTTTACCCGGACACGGTGGATTTTTCGATCGTTTTGATGCTCTCATTTTAGCAAGTCCCGTATTTTATCTTTACCTATACATACTTAAAATTTTAGGATATGTCTCGTTTTAAGCTCGAATTTGAAAAATTAGAACTCATGCCTTCTCATCCATTTACTATAGCACGTGGAACTAAAGAAACGGTTCCCAATGTATTGGTGAAGTTAACGGCCGATGGTATTACGGGATTGGGAGAAGCAGGGCCCAATAGTCGATATAATGAAGATGCGGAGGGCGTCATTTCTTTCCTGGAAAGGCTCCCCGATACATTTTTTGATGAGGTGAATTCTGCCGAGGTACTTTGGGAGAAACTTCAACGAATAGATCAATCCGTACAGTCAGCAAAGGCAGCCGTAGAGATGGCGTGGCTGGATTGGTGGGGCAAAAGCCAGGGGCAACGGCTATGGAAATTATGGGATGCCCCTTCACAAACAACGCCGCCGACCTCTTTTACTATTGGCCTTGATGATATTGATCTTATGCAGCAAAAAGTAGAAGGAGCAAAAGATTATCCCATATTAAAAGTAAAGCTGGGAACCGACCGGGATATAGAAATTATTAAAGGCATTCGTGAAGTATCAGATCAAGTTATTCGGATAGATGCCAATGAAGGATGGGAGGATTTAGATACGGCCAAACAGCAGATCCGTTTTTTAGCTGATCAAAATGTGGAGTTTATTGAGCAGCCTATGCCCGCCTCATGCAA
Source organism: Fodinibius sp. AD559 (assembly GCF_052712805.1). Taxonomy (NCBI): domain Bacteria; kingdom Pseudomonadati; phylum Balneolota; class Balneolia; order Balneolales; family Balneolaceae; genus Fodinibius; species Fodinibius sp. AD559. The sequence continues at coordinate 111,109 of NZ_JBQPVW010000009.1, read as the reverse complement.
AGAAAAACTGATTCAGTTAAAACAATGGTCACCATTACCCATTATTGCGGATGAAAGTTTTGTGGGCAGAGAGTATATGGATGAAATAGCTGATCAGTTCGATGGCATTAATATTAAGCTTCAGAAGGTGGGTAGTTTGGTTGAAGCTTCTAAGTTAATTGATAAGGCTCGTGAGCGAAACCTTGAGGTGATGATTGGATGTATGATCGAAAGTTCTCTGGGGATATCTGCAGGAGCGTTACTGGGAACATGGGCCGACTATGTGGATCTCGATGGCCATTTACTGATTAGCAATGATCCCTTTTCGGGATTGATGCTTACAGATGAAAAAAGAATAAAGCTCTCAAATTTGCCGGGATTAGGTGTATCTCGAAATTAGAAAGTATCGCCAGTTTGCGTGGACTTTGTTTTTGCGATCAGTACAAATGCAATGATAGTAAGCAGGATAAGTACCGTATTTCGGATCAGGGTAAATTCCAGTCCTGAGGCAAAACCAAAAGCGCCGAAGCAGCCGCAATTTTCTACTGACATCCCCTGAAAATAAAAGTACGAAAGCACAGAAGAGAAGCCGATGAGCATAGCTAAAGTGCCTGCCAAAGCCCATTTTAGAAATTTATTCCAGATTAAAAAGACAGCCAGTACGAGTTCAATAATGGATGTTGTAATTACAATAGCAGTTCCGTACTCAATAAGCCAGTAGAATTCGGTAGCCAGCAGTTCTACCAGGTATCGGGCGTCAGAACCGCTGATAAGTTTTCCTATTCCTGAAACCAAGAATAGAATACCCAGGAGTAAACGAATGACGGTTATTGCTTTGCTAAGATATGATTGGTTCATTGTAGAACTGATTCTTAATGGAATGCTACTGAGATTCTAAATGTAATAGCTTCATACAAATAAAAAAGAAAAATATTTATGAAGGTTTTAATAACAGGTGGTACCGGATTCATAGGGTCTAATCTGCGAACGTTGCTACTTCAAGATGGTCATTTTTTAACTATTGTGAGCCGGTCTCCTGAAGAATATGAGGATGAAACGGCAAAAAATCAGCAATTTGTTTCTTGGGATGATAATCTTGTGCCGGAAATGGAGAAAGCAGATGCAGTTATAAACCTGGCAGGATCCTCAATATTTGGAACGCGATGGACCGACGAAGTGAAAGAGAAGATCTATAACAGTCGTATAGAGTGTACGGAACAACTTGTTGAAGCTATTAAAGATGCGGACAATCCACCCTCAGTAATGATTTCTGCTTCGGGAGCTGATTATTACGAGCCGGCTGGAGATACGGTATTGGATGAGTCGGCCCCTGCCGGAGACAGCTTTTTATCAAAAGTATGTGTGGATTGGGAAAAAGCCGCCCAACCGGCGACCGAATATGGAGTTCGCTTGGCCAATCCGCGTATTGGCGTTGTGCTTGAAAAAGACGGTGGAGCCTTGGAGCAGATGTTACTGCCCTTCAAGCTTTTTGTGGGCGGTCCTATAGGCAGCGGCGAGCAATATTTTCCGTGGATTCATATGCTGGATTTGTGCCGAGGATTGATATATCCGCTTAAAAATGAAGAGCTTGAAGGTCCGTATAACTTAAATGCTCCTAATCCGGTTACGATGAATGAATTTGCCAGTGAGCTGGCGTCACAATTGCATCGTCCATCACTGTTCAGAGTGCCGGAATTTGTGTTGGATATTGTGTTGGGAGAAGCCGCAAATCCTGTAATAACGAGCAAGCGCATGCAGCCCAAAAAGCTGCAGCAACACGGATTTGAGTTTAAGTTTGGTTACCTGCGACAGGCATTAGGGGATATCTTGTAACTGTGGCTGTTACTCTTCGGATTCCTCGCTATCTTCTTCATCTGTACCGAAGATCGTCCACGTGCGCAGTCCTTCCCGCGTTTGGGCAATCAGTTCATTGTATCCGTCGCCATCGATATCTGTGACAATTGGATATTGCATGCCGCTGGTAGGGACCGAATAAATACGTTCGCCATTCCTTATTTCCCAGGCGTAGAGGCGCCCGAAGTTTGCTAATGCTACAACATCATCTTGTCCGTTTTTATCAATATCTGAGACAAAGGGTGAAAACATTGGTGCAGCCGGTTGCCCCATACTTTGAGTAAATCGCAACTGTCCTTCCTGGTTGATTAAAAACACCGAGCCATTTGAGCTCATTGTTAAAATCATTGGCTCGCGATAAGTTCGTTCTCCATCCTGAACGGTTAAATTATGAACAGAAGGAGTTCCCACTAATGCACTATTTGAGGCATATACGGCTTCGATATCAGAAGATTCGGTACTTGCCTCAAAGACATTAAGGGAATCAGCAAATAGCTGATTGGGTCCTATGGAATAAAGATAACCGTCGGCAGCGTTGCCTAAAATATTACTATCATATATCACAGGGGAACCATTTAATGAGGCATTAATAAATTTTGGAAAGCCGTTCCTTTCATTGCCATTTGCCCGCCATCCGTGCAGTGCATTTTCAGCAAATGCAAAAATAGTTGTTATGCCTTGATAATTTGTAACTGTTGGGGTAGTTCTAATTTCTGCATTTGATGTAATAGGCCAGCCATTTATGTTTTCACCACGACCATTCATAAGGTGTAGTTTTCTGTTTGCCGTAGCAACCATAGCATTAGGCAGTCCGTCTCGGTTGATATCTTCTACGACTAATGGCGAAGTAATTTGTTCGTTGAGTTCAAAAGGAAACTTGGGAAGCATTTCTCCATTGTCATCCCACCCGTATACTTTATTTCCGGCTGCCAGCAGAATTACATTTTGATTGGTTCCATACCAATCGTAAACAACGGGAGATCCAATCGGTGTATCAGATCCGGTATTGGTTTGTAGTACTACCGTTCCATCAGCTGCTAATGCATATAAGTTGCCGGATTTCGTAGCGAAAATGACCTCATTTTTGTCACTGCCACCAATATCAGCTAAAATTGGTTTACCCGTTAAGTCTGCTCCTGTAGGGAATAGCCATTTCTCCTGATAAGGAGCTGAACGGTCTTCTGTTTGATACGCTTTTAAACTGAAGGAAAAATTATTGTCACTATTTGCAGTCGTCGATGCAGTTAGGAGATCAAATTTTGAAGTGAGCGCATTAAGATAATTGTTGGGAGAGAGAAACGGTTCTATAAATGAATAAAAATCACTGTTACCGATAAAAAATCCGCTTATTTCTTCGGGAAGATCTTCTTTTATATCCCGAAATGTCTGCTCATAGTACATGGTACGACGACGGCTGCGGTCAGAGGAAACGCCTTCGACAAGTCCTTTACGTTTAGAGATCGCAACAACATCTCCAATAATATCCAGATAAAAATTCTGGAATGTACAAAATGAGCTTCCTATTAGTTGGGCAACGACATTACTCTGAATGACATATGTACCGCCACTACGTTGTACGTGATCATTACGAGCCAGTGAATTAAGTGCTCGTCGCAGAGCGGGCACATCCGAAATTTTTCGCAGAAAGAGATGTTCACCGGTAGAAAGGAATCCAGACTGTGCATACATTACCAGCGAAAACTCCGGCTCGAGTGTCTTGGCAATATCCGAATATGCAATTTGATCGTCGATGAGAACTGAATCCAAGCGCGTAGTGTCGGGCAGAGAGGTGGGAGGTACGCTTCGTGGTTCAAGACGAAATAGTCCCGCAGCCGCTGCATTAGACGAAATATAATGATCCAAAATAATAGGTGCATTAGTAGATGATACGGCCGCTACCAGATCGGATTGAACCTTATCGTTGAGCGGGACGGTGCCGGAAAGTTCAAGCATGCTACCCTGCCCTTCGCCTTCTTGCGTGACGGATAATACGGTTGGCTCTGTACCTTCGAGGGCATTTTTAATCATCGGGCGGTAGGTAACCATGGACAGTTGTTTAGCCCATTTGTCAAGAGAGGGCGTATTCATGAGGATGTTCCCCGGTTGGGGGGTGATATCAGACAGATTTGCCCGTGGATGAGTACCTATATATGCTCGGATGGTTTCTTCAAGTGCCAGGCTTGATTCGGATATAAATAGATCGTCATGAAGCTGCGTGGCAAAAAGTCTCCGATCCCCGAGATGTAAAATATGTATTTTGACGTTGTTAAAAGAGTACTGGTTTTGTGCAAAATCCAGATAAAAGTTATTCTGCATTCGTTTTATAAACCCGCCGGAGGCCTGTGCCATCCAAACAATGGCAAGTTGATTATCAGCGTCTGGATAAAGTGTAATAGCATTTAATGGAATCGGGGACTGGGCTGTAGAATCAATTCGTGATAATAGTTGAACGGCTGAGGAAGTAATATCATCCAACAAAGGAGTGCGGGAAGCATCAAGGACTGAATTAAGCGAAGCTTCTTCATCGGGAATGATTACAAAAGGTGCTTCTTCTGGTACTGCCTCCGACCACTCGCGATCGGGAATATTTGAACATGACGTTAAAAATAAAATGATAAATAAAAAGAGTCCTGCAGCTTTAAACGTATTCATGAATGGGGCTAAATTTTTCTCCGTAATAATTATTAAAATATCGCTGTTTATTTAATAGCTTATGCATAGGCAATTTTATTTTAAGCCTGCAAAAGTAACAATTTTGGTATAAATGAACTTTCTTAATCCTTTATTTTTAGTGGGCCTTTTGGCCGTAACATTACCTGTTATTATTCATTTGATTAATTTGAAACGGCCACAAAAAGTTGCCTTTTCAACCCTTTCCTTTTTTAATGAGCTTCGTAAAAGTACAATTCGTCGTATACGAATCAAACAATATTTGTTGCTTGCGCTGCGAACGTTGGCTGTGTTGTTTTTAGCTCTTGCGTTGGCCCGTCCCTTTTTACCTCCAACTATAACGGGCTCAGCAAGTTCCGGCGAATCCCGATCTGTTGCTATTTTGATTGATAACAGTGCGAGCATGAGCCGAATCGGAACCAATGGTCCGCTTATTAAGCAGGCCAAAGATATCGTTGACCGAATAATAAGAAACGGGGACTCCGACGATAAATTTCTTATAAAAACGACAAATATTACTGATGCAACAAATACCGGTTTTGTTGGTGGTAGTCGGGCGATTACACTGCTGGATGATATTACATCAGTTAATCGGGGGAATTACACTGCAGGTCAGTTTAAGGAGATGTATAAGCAGCTTAAGGATGTACGGGATACCCAGTCGGTGCTGTATATCGTTTCTGATGGGCAGAGTAGTCAGCTATCAAGTTTGGAAGAACTTGAACTTGGTGAGGAGACTAAAGCAAAGTCGATATCAGTGCAGCTTATCCAGCTGGAAGAGGTCAAACAACAAAATGTGGCTGTCAAATCAGTTTCTCTTGAGAGTCAGTTGTTAAGTCCGGGTTCGCCGATAACATTATCGGTAGAAGTTGAAAATACGGGTGATGTGGCTGTTGCCAATCAATTTGTTTCGTTGCAGATAGAAGGGGAGATGACAGGCCAATATGAAACATCGTTAGAGTCGGGAGAAACCAAAGAATTTTTATTTGAGCTCGTTCCGGAAGAAGTTGGATATCTGTCAGGCCAAATTTTTTTGGAAGGAGACGAAGTAGATTTTGATAACACAAGACATTTTGTAGTACACATTCCCCGGCAGCGGTCAATTTTATTAGTTAACAATAACAGGGAGTCCTCTTCTTTTACATCGTATATAGCCCCGACATTAGAAGCAGCGATGCAAACAAATGCCCGTATCATATTTGAAGAAAAACAGGTAGATGGCATTGAGCAGGAGGAATGGACAGACTACAATGGATTGATATTAAATGGACTTACAAGTATTCCTTCATATTGGCATCAAGGGCTGCGCCAATATGTTCAAGATGGAGGAGGAATTTTGTTTTTTCCTTCTGAACAGGGAGAAATAGAAAGCTATAATCAATTCTTTTCCCTTTTTAATGCTGGTCGCTTTGATAATGTGGTTGGAGAGTACGGTTCCTTTGAAACCATTACAAAAATGGGAGAACTCGAAGAGGGACATCCTGTTTTGGATGGTATCTTTGATAAAAAAGAGGATGAGGAACTTCGGGTTGACTTGCCTTCGCTGTTCTATTATTACCATTATGAACCTGCCTCAAACTCCAATAGTTTGACTTTGTTAGAAGCTGCAAACGATGATGTTTTGCTTGCCGAACACAGGTTTGGGGACGGAATGTTACTTACTTCTACGTTGGGAGCTGATCCCGGTTGGTCAAACTTCCCGGTAAATCCACTTTTTGCTCCCATGTATTACCGAACCATATTGTATGCATCTTCACCCGAAAGAGGCGGTCTTCAGCAGCATTATCTTGGTAGTACCTTTAAATGGGTGGAATCCATATCAGAAACGGATGTTACACTTTCGATAAATGGGAAGCATTACAAACCGGAGGTTCAGCGACAGTCTGATGGTACGAGAATAGTGTATGAGGGAAGGGAATGGGAACCTGGAATATTAGAAATATCGGCTGGTGACCAGAAAATGCAGGTAGCTGTAAATCAAGATATAATGGAATCACACTTTGATACGTTAAATAAAGAGCAATGGCAAAACATACTGGATGATAAGACCCATACGCCCGATATTATTGCTGCAGGTGATCTCTCAAATGATAAATTGGATGAACAACTGGGATCTTCTGTGTTCGGAAAAGAAATTTGGAATTGGTTTATTTGGATAGCATTGCTTTTTTTAGTTACAGAAACTTTGGTTACGCGATTATACAAGGCCGAATCAACATCAATATAATATGATAAATACTAATGCAGATATTATGCTTTGGTTTATGTTGGGCATCTTTACGTTGGGTGCGGCTGTACTGGCTACCATATCTGTAGTGAATGTTATTCGGTTGCGTAATGTGAGGTTGAGCTGGAAGACTGGTAAGTTGGGAGGATACCCGCTGTTTTCAACCCTCTTTATGATTACCGTTTTTATAGCGGGTGGTACAGCAATATACCGCGAAGCAACAAGTGAAATATTATTAGCAGGGATGTATAGCTGGCTGGGCTTTTGCTGGTTTACGGCCAGTTACCTGGCAACAAAGCGATTTGTTACCGATCACGGCATCGTAAAAAATGTAAATGAACCGTCGCAAACCATAGCTTGGCACCAGATTCGCGATTTTGTGGAGACCGAACATAAAACACATATACATTATATTTTCATTTATAGTGTCGATAAAGGCGATAGTCCCGGGAAATTTATTCGGCTGGAGCTGGATGTACCCCATTACCGTGAAGAATCTTTTAAAAAATTAATTTCCCATAAACTTGGGCGGCGAATTCGTTGTTATGTTAAGGAAGATATAAATATCCAGCAGTTTAAAGAGCTGTAGCAACATTAATCACAACTTTTAGATTTTACTCATTTGTTTGAAGAGATACGAAATTCTGACATTGTTGAAGAGCGGGCCATTCTCGTAGGTGTTTATGGACCCGAAACTCCGCGTATCCAAGCTGAGGAATATCTGGATGAGCTTGAGCTGCTCACCTATACCGCTGGCGGTAAGACGGTAGACAAGGTCTTACAAAACCGAATGCACCCCGATCCCTCTTCGTATGTTGGATCCGGTAAACTTCGGCAGCTTAAATCGATGAAGGGAGAAAAAAATGTGGATACCTTTATTTTCGATGATGACCTTTCGCCAACACAGATTCGAAATATTGAGAAGGAGACAAAGGCTAAGGTATTGGATCGCAGCGGATTGATCCTGGATATTTTTGCTTCGCGCGCAAAAACAGCAGCTGCTAAAACACAGGTAGAGCTGGCACAACTTCAATATTTATTACCGCGATTAACGCGATTTTGGACACACTTGTCGCGCCAGCAGGGTGGTATCGGTACTCGTGGTCCCGGTGAATCCCAGATCGAGATGGACCGCCGGATGATTGACAAACGTATTGCTACGCTTAAAGATAAGCTTGATAAAATCGATCAGCAGCGGCAGACCCAGCGTAAGGGCCGGTCCGATAAAGTACGTATTTCACTTGTTGGCTATACCAATGCTGGTAAGTCTACATTAATGAATGCATTAACAAATACTGAAGTGTTGGCTGAAAACCGTCTATTTGCTACGCTCGATTCCACCGTGCGTCAGTACGAAATTGGCAATCACGAAGCACTCCTGTCAGACACTGTTGGATTTATTCGAAAGTTGCCGCATGATCTTATCGCCAGTTTTAAATCCACGCTCGATGAAGTGCGTGAATGTGATATTTTGTTACATGTAGTAGATGCTTCTGCACGGGTGGTTCAGGATTATATCGATGTGGTAGATGATACCCTTGAGGATATGGAGGTAAACGATAAAAAGAGTCTGCTCGTATTTAATAAGATGGATACCATTGATTCGCATCGTATTAACGAGCTGAAGCGGGCTTATCCCGATGCGGTGTTTATTTCTGCCGAGCGGGGAATTGGTCTTGATAAGCTGGAAAATAGAATCAAGGAACTTATTGAGGAAGATTTCGTTACAAAAACCATGTCCATCCCCGCAGCGAAATATGAAGGGGTAGCGTTTTTACATCGCGAAGCAAATATTATAGAAAAAAAATACGAAGGTTCAGATATAAAGCTTACGTTTAGTATAGATAAAGCAGATTTGATGCGGCTTAACGCAATACTCGACAATATTGATACGGCTGAATCAGTTATGTAATAAATCGTATTATATTATCTACCGATGCTTGCAAATAAATCCATAACACAGTCAGACTTTAAACCTCTCCGAGGTACCGATACTGTTGATGCGGTAAGGAACCGTATGAAAGAAGAACAGGTAAATGCTTTTCCGGTAGTGGATCCCACTACCCAAAAGCTTATTGGTCAGATTGATCGAGAGCAGCTTTCACGAGCAGACGACGATCAGCAGATTTCAGACCTACAAATGGATAAGGTTGTCAAAATTTTTGAAGGTCAGCACATCTTTGAAGGTGTTCGGTTGATGTTGCAGTATGAGTTAAATTTGCTTCCGCTGGTGAATAAGGAAGGGACCTTTCTGGGAGTAATTACCAAACAGCAGATCCTGGAGGCGATCTCCAAGATGTTGAACCTCGAACAAAAAGGGTCTGTACTGACAATAGAAATTGAGCCGATAGATTTTTCACTCTCTGAAATTGTGCAGATTATTGAGGCCGAAGGTGCTAAAATACTTGGCGTGGCGGTAGAAAGTTCCGATGGTAATCATCAGGCATTTGAAGTATCAGTAAAGCTGAACTTGAAAGATATATCTCGCGTAACGGCTGCTCTAAAACGGTATGGATATTCTGTTATCTCTGAATCAGAGAGCACAGTGCTCGAAAATGATTTGGAATACCGAGCTGATGAACTGCTTAAGTACATAGATATGTAAATCTATGTATAATGGAATTCCTTTCTTGTATTTGCGGAACAAAACTGCAATTCTTGATATATTATCAGTAATAATAGAAACCCTGAATTTTTATTTGATCAATGGTAAACGTGCGCCGAATAATTAGCTTACTACTTATCAGTATACTCACCGGATTTTTGCAACTTCATGCACAAGAAGTACAGGAGTCGGTTTCTCAGGATTTTGATAATGCAGTTACTCTTTTTAATCAGGGACTTTTTGAAGAGTCTATTACTGAATTTAAACATTTTTTAGAGAATCACGAGAATCATCAGCTTGTTACAACAGCTAATTATTATTTAGCACGCGCCAAGGCAAAAACGGATACCACAAATAAGTCAGTATATTTTGAGGAATTTATCGATGACTATCCATTCTCCCCTTATTCTTCGAAGTTCCTGTTTGATCTCGGCCAACAGGCCGATAGTGCAGGGCATTACAAACAGGCCGAAACGTATTATAGCCGTGCCCTAAAATTAGGACTGGATAAAAAGGAGTCGGCCAAGGCCTATTACTGGATGGGAGAATCAGCTGCATCCGACAGTAATTTTGTGGAGGCGCGCCAGCATTTTATGACGTTGACTGAGGAGTATCCCAAAAGCGAATGGGCCCCCAAGGCATTATATGCCAGAGGACGATTGTATCTGAGTGAAAATAAGTACGACTCTTCAAGCGTTGCCTTCGAAATTTTAAAAGACCGCTATCCCAATAACGAAATGGCCCGTCGCGTGGGTACTGCATTAGGAGAATCCTATTACCAACAGGGGCATTACAAAGAGGCTATAGAAGCTCTTAAAAATGCAATACCTCATCTTGATGATAAGCAGCGTTCCAAAGCGGTTTATTTAATTGCAGAAAGCAGTAATTATCTGGGTAATTATGATGAAGCCTCAAGGTATTACAAACAGTATATAAATCTTAATGAGGGGACCGATGAAGTACGTGTAGCTCATTATGGCTTGGGATGGTTGTATCATAAACAGGAGATTTACCACTGGGCTGCCGATGAGTTTGGCAAAGCGGCTGAGGGAGATGATGAAACGGCCCGAAAGGCCCTATACTATAAAGCCGTTAATGAAAAGCTTGGTTCGCGATATGCTGATGCATTAAATACCTTCCGTACTTTTGGAGATCGCTTTCAAGAAGGGCTCTGGGTGGAGCGGGCCTATTATGAATGGGCTGTTACGGCTTACGAAGTTGGTCGACATACCGAGGCCATTGATGCGTTGCTACCGTTGGTCCGGAGTGATCGCGAGCTGGACTGGAAAGGGAAGGTCTATACCTTACTGGGCGAAGCCTATTTTGCGAATAAAGAATATACCCGAGCTTTACAGGCTTTTGAGGCAGCCGAGAAAGTTACGGATGTCGATCCGGCCATAAAGCGCCAAGCCAAGTTTCAAAAAGCATGGGTTCAGTATAGTAATCATGCGTATGAACAGGCCCAGCCCATTTTTAGATCAGTATACACTGAAGCACCCGATACTGAACTGGGACGAGAGTCTCTTTTCTGGAGTGCTGATGCCCTTTACCAGTTGCAGCAATATGGACAGGCGGCCCAACAGTTTGCTGAATTTATTAATCGCTATCCCGATCATGAGATGGTTGGTCCGGCTAATTATGCACTGGGCTGGAGCTATTTTAAAAACGGTGATTACAAGCAGGCTATTGATCCATTCAAAACCTTTTATCAGGATTATGAAGCGCCGGACGTGGCATTATATCCCTATGATACTGATACGCAATTGCGAATTGGAGATGCCTATTATGCAATTAGTGACTATGAAAATGCTATTTCCTATTATCAGGAAGCGATAGGAGCGGAGCCCGGTGGCGATTATGCAATGTATCAAATGGCGAACAGTTACTATCGGGATGAACAGACCTACGAAGCGGTAACAACATTCCGGCGGTTTCTTAGAATTTATCCGTACAGTCAGTTTGTGGAGCAGACCCAGTATAATATTGCCTATATCTATTTAAATACCGGAAATTATACACAGGCAGTCGAAGAGTTCCAGAAGGTTATTAATAAGTATCCGAATACGGAATGGGCGGCGCGTGCGCAATACAATATTGGTGATGCCTATTATAATGCCGGTGATTACGAAAAAGCTATTGCCGCTTATAAAGATGTGATGGAGGGATATCCGCAGAGCGAGTATATTATTGAAGCGGTGAACGGCATTCAATATTCGCAGATGTCGATGGGACAATCCGATTCAAGTTCAGCTATTCTGGAGGATTTTATTGCTGATCATCCGCAGACTTCGATGGCTGACAGACTTCGATTTCGTCAGGCTGATAACCGTATGCAGTCGGGCAATTACCAAGCAGCTATTGATGAATTTCAGCAATATATCAGGATCACCAACAATCAGGAGCTACTGCCTGATGCCCATTTTAATTTAGCCAATGCTTATGAGCAGACCGATCAAATTGCCAAGGCTGTGGATGAATATGAGATGATTGTCGAAAAATTTCCAAATTCAGAACGAGTGGGACCTTCCCTGGCCTCATTGGGACGCATTGCTTATTCGCGGGTAAAATATAAACAGTCATTTGAATATTTTAGTCAACTTGTCGAGCAGGAACAGAAGTATCGGCAAGAAGCATATATCGGCATGGGGAATGCGCAATTGGCGATGAATAATTTGTCTGAAGCCGAAAAGTATTACCAGGCAGCTCTGGATGATAATACTGACTATGAGCCTGCCAAGGTAGGGCTGGCGAAAATTGCTATTGAAAAAGAGGATTATCAACGAGCACAAGAGCTGTTATCTCCCATCGCCGAATCGAATACGACGGAAGTGGGAGCTGAGGCCCAATACTATCTGGGAGAAATTCATCAACAGCAGGGTAATTATAAGCAAGCTGTCAAGGCTTATGCCAATGTAAATATTTTGTATGAGGCGTTTAGTAATTGGGTTGCCAAGGCGTTGTTACGGCAAGCAGAAAGCTACATTCAAATGGGGCAACGGGGAGAAGCTCGTTCCACACTCAATACTTTGATCGAAGATTATCCCGGTACCCCACAGGCGAAAGATGCACAGCAATTATTGGATTCACAGTAGATTATGGATAAAGAAGTTAGTCCTGCTCGCGCCCTAAACGGAACAATAAAACTACCACCTGATAAGTCAATATCACATCGTTCAGTGATGTTTGCCTCGTTGCACCAAGGCAGGTCTACTATTCGTAACTTTTCTTCTGCCGCCGATCCCCACAGTACAATTGAGTGCATGCGTGGATTGGGAGTAGCAATTCGTGAGGATGGCAATACGGTGGAAGTCGAAGGTACAGGTAGAGATGGACTGCAGCTACCGGAAGGGGATTTAGACTGTGGAAACTCCGGCACGACGATGCGTCTGCTGAGCGGTATTATTGCGGGATCGGGAGTTCCGGCGCGTCTTGTGGGAGATGAATCACTTTCAGCTCGTACGATGAAACGGATTATTGACCCGCTTACCGAAATGGGAGCAGAAATTACCGCTCGGGAAGATGATTTTGCTCCGTTGGACATTAGTCGTCCAAGATCATTAAAGCCGCTGCATTTTCCTTTGCCCATCCCGAGTGCCCAGCTGAAATCGTGTGTATTGCTGGCGGGATTATTTGGGGATGAGCAGACCGAAGTGATAGAAACGCTTCCCAGTCGCGATCATACCGAACGATTGTTAAATCTGACAATTGAAGAAAAAGGAGAAAAGAAGCATATCTATTCATCTCGGGAAGATGGAATTCCCGAGCAATCGTATCGTATTCCCAACGATTTTTCGGCTGCAGCCTTTTGGTTGGTAGCAGGAGCCATCCATCCCAATGCAGAAATTACACTGCCTAACGTAGGAATGAACCCAACCCGTTTTGGCGCTCTCAATATCCTGAAACAAATGGGGGCTGCAATTACCGTGAGCAATGAGCACGATGAGGGAGCAGAACCAGTAGCAGATTTAAGCGTGGTAAGTTCAGAGTTGCAGCCTGTTGAAATTACCGAAGAAATAGTTCCCAACTGCATTGATGAAATTCCAATTCTGATGATAGCTATGCTTTATGCCGATGGTGTTTCTCGCATATCCGGCGCCGAAGAACTGCGTCATAAAGAAACGGATCGCTTAGCGGCGATGGCTGAGATGCTTGAGAAAGCCGGTGCCGACTTTACCGAGTATAAGGATGGATTTGAAATCAAAGGCGATCCCAATTTTGTGTCGGAATCGGCATCCTTTAAAAGTTATCATGATCATCGCATTGCTATGTCGGCCGCAGTATTGAGTATGATGGGAGATCAATCATCCCAAATACAGCATGCCGAATGTACTGCCATTTCTTACCCCTCATTCTGGGATGATCTGTCACTTCTGACGAATTGATTGGCCAATCCGCAAATCTGACAATTCACTCTTGTTGATGACGTAATAATGCCAATACGTCATAAAAGTACCCCACCTTTATAGCTTGGCATTGTGATTGCTCATATAAAAGTGAATATGAAACAAATGGGTAAATCCATGAATGATTTTACAGTTGATATTGAGCGACAGTTGAACAAGCTGGGAAAAGACATACAAAACTTTGTAGAACGTATTGTACCTCTTGAAGATAGAGGACATGATTTTACTCCGGCGTGTGATATTGTAGAAAGTGATGAAACCTATGCGATTGAATTGGATTTGCCCGGTTTGTCAAAGAAAGAAATTAATATTGCTCTGAAAGAGCATGTTTTAACAGTGAAAGGCGAACGGGCTGAAGAGTTAGATGATTCTGAGGTCTATCGTCGTCAGGAGCGTTCGACGGGTGTGTTTTCGCGCTCGTTTGCGCTGCCTGAAAATGTGAATACTGCTGAAATCGATGCGGTATTCCGAAATGGGGTATTAACAATTACAATGCCCAAATCGGATGTTCTCAGTGATGCAGAATCGATTCCGATTAAATAAAGATTTTGAGTGTCGCGCTGTCCCGAGTATTCGGGATCAGCATCAGCACTGCGAAACGAATTATTATTCATTTTCATTGGTCCCGAAACAAGTTCGGGATGACATGAAATACAAGAAATTGCACAAAGAATTAAACAAACAACAAAAAATAATAAACTACTATTATGGGTAAGATTATAGGAATTGACTTAGGTACAACCAACTCCTGCGTTGCCGTAATGGAGGGAAATGAGCCTACTGTTATTCAAAACTCAGAAGGCGGTCGAACAACCCCATCGGTTGTGGCTTTCTCCAAAGACGGTGAGCGCCTAGTTGGTGCACCTGCTAAACGACAAGCGATAACAAATCCGGAAAAAACGATTTCTTCAATTAAGCGCTTCATGGGCCGCTTCTACGACGAAGTGGAGGAAGAAGCCAAGCAAGCCTCTTACGAAATTGTAAAGGGCGATAATAATACGGCCCGCGTTCAGATTGAAGACCGCACATATACTCCTCAGGAAATTTCAGCTATGGTGCTTCAGAAGATGAAGCAGACGGCTGAAGAGTATATTGGAGATGATGTAACGGAGGCGGTTATTACGGTTCCTGCATACTTTAATGATGCACAGCGTAAAGCTACTCAGGAAGCCGGAGAAATTGCCGGTCTCGATGTAAAACGAATTATAAACGAGCCAACTGCTGCTTCACTGGCCTATGGTCTTGATAAGAAAGATCAGGATATGACTATTGCTGTGTACGACCTTGGTGGTGGTACATTTGATATCTCTATTCTTGAGCTCGGTGACGGCGTGTTTGAAGTAAAATCTACAAGTGGTGATACTCACTTAGGTGGCGATGACTTTGACTCTCGTTTAATTGATCATTTGGCTAAAGAGTTTAAGAAAGACGAGGGGATCGATCTCCGGGATGATCCAATGGCGATGCAGCGATTGAAGGATGCTGCCGAAAAAGCCAAGGTTGAGCTATCAAGTTCACAAAAAACGAATGTGAATCTGCCGTTTATTACGGCTACGGATTCCGGACCCAAACATCTGAACATTGACATCACTCGTTCGCAGTTTGAAAAGATGATTGATGATCTGGTTCAGAAGACGCTTGATCCTTGCCAGAAGGTTCTGGACGATGCAAATCTATCGAAGAATGATGTCGACCAGGTTATCTTGGTTGGTGGATCTACCCGAATTCCAAAAATTCAAGAAATTGTTAAAGATTTCTTTGGCAAAGATCCAAGCAAGGGCGTAAACCCCGATGAAGTTGTAGCTGTAGGTGCTGCTATTCAAGGCGGTGTAATGTCCGGCGATGTTGATGATGTTGTACTGCTTGATGTTACGCCGCTGTCACTCGGTATTGAAACGCTCGGCGGAGTGTCTACACAGCTTATAGAGGCAAATACGACCATCCCGACCAGCAAGACAGAAACATTCTCTACTGCTGCTGATAACCAGACCAGCGTAGAAATCCACGTGCTGCAGGGTGAGCGTGCAAAAGCTCAGGACAATCGAACGCTTGGACGCTTTCACTTGGATGGTATTCCACCGGCACCACGCGGTGTGCCTCAGATTGAGGTTAAATTCGATATTGACGCTGACGGTGTGCTCAACGTAAGTGCCAAAGACAAAGGAACAGGCAAAGAACAAAGTATTCGTATCGAGGCCTCTTCTGGTCTTTCCGAAGAAGAAATTGAGAAGATGAAAGAAGAAGCTGAGAAGCACGAAGAGGAAGACGAGCGAATTCGCAAGCGTGCTGAGAAATTAAACAAGGCAGACAGTCTTGTATTCTCAACACGCAAGCAGCTTGATGAGCACGAAGATAAAATCTCTGACGAAAACAAAGAAAAAATCGAAGCTGCTCTTGAGAAAGTGAAAGAGCTCCACGATCAAGAGAAAGTGGACGAGCTCGATGATGCCATGGAAGAGTTGAATAACGCATGGTCAGAAGCTTCGCAAGAGATTTATCAGGGCGCTGCCCAAGGTCAACCCGGAGCTGGTGCTGCCGGACCGGGAGCCGCTGCAGGAGCAGCCGCCGGAGGCGGAGCTCCAAACGGAGCCGCTGGCGCCGAAGCTGATCAAGATAGTGAAGAAGATGAAGATGCTGTTGACGCTGACTTTGAAGTCGTCGATGACGAGGACAAAGAATAATCATCAGCTGAAGATTTATCACTGATTTGAGGCCCTCCATCTTACTGATGGAGGGCTTTTTTTTTATAATAATAATGATGGAGGTTTATTATTTTCGTTAGCCACAATGTGAATGTATTTCCCCCAATTCTTGAGCGCAAATAAACTGGGAAAATGATAGAACAAAAAGAGTATGGGCACTTGGCTACCAAACTCCAGTAAAGGGGTGGGATGTTAGGTGAGATGCATATAATGCCTTATATTTGATTGAATTTTATTTACCCCCAAGAAGTGAACAGCAACACCTCAATAACCGATTTCCTTATCATTGGTAGTGGTGCAGCCGGCCTACATGCGGCTTGGCGTGCCAGTCAATACGGTAATGTAATACTCATCACCAAATCGAGCCTCGAAGCCAGCAGCAGTTATTGGGCGCAAGGTGGTATTGCCGCTGTTTTGAATGATCAGGACAGCTACGAAAGCCATAAGAATGATACTCTTGAGGCAGGGCGCGGTATCTGTAATCAGCAGGCTGTTGATATTCTTGTTAAGGAGGGGGCCAAGCGAGTCCAAGAACTTATTGAGCATGGAATGCCATTCGATACTGAAAACGGAGATATTGAACTTGGTCTGGAAGGAGGGCATTCCAACCGACGAGTGCTTCATGCTAATGGTGCTGCTACCGGGAAAGCGTTGGTTGAATTTCTTGCCGAACGGGTACAGCAACAGTCGAATATCGAAGTTATTGAGTATGCTTTTGCCTACGAATTATGTACTGATGGTGATCGATGTACGGGAGCCAGTGCCTATTTGTATAAAAAAGAACAGTTGTTAAAGGTTCAAAGTCCGGTTACAGTATTAGCAACCGGCGGGTACTCGGGTCTTTATCAAAGAAGCACCAATCCACATACTTCAACGGGAGATGGTTTGTGGCTGGGATATAATGCCGGGGTTACGTTACGCGATCTTGAATTTGTACAGTTTCATCCAACGGCTTTTTATGCGGGGGATGGATCTACGTTTTTAATTAGTGAAGCAGTAAGAGGCGAGGGGGCCCGGTTGTATAATGAGGCCGGCGAACGTTTTATGGCAGAACATCCCCAGCAAGAATTAGCCCCGCGTGATGTCGTTTCACAAGAGATTTTCAGGCAGATACAGAATCAGGAAACAGATTATGTTTACTTGGATGTAAGCCACTTGGATATTGATGAATTGCGCAACTATTTTCCAACGTTAATTCGGCGTATAGAGCAACAGGGCATTGACCTGCGAGATGAAGGAATTCCGGTAGCACCTGCTGCTCATTACTGTATTGGGGGTATCGAAACGGATCTTCATGCGCGGACATTCATTAAAGGATTATACGCCTGCGGTGAAGTTGCTGCAACAGGTATTCATGGGGCTAATCGACTGGCCAGTAACTCGTTACTGGAATGCCTGGTATTTAGTAAGCGAGCAATTGATGTTGCTAAGGAAAATGATATATCGGTAGACAAACAAACGGTGTCAACGAAATTTGAGATCGATGATGAGCAGGAGAGCTTATTTACTGAACTACAGCAACAGGCGGCAGAATTGTTGAGTAACTATGTGGGGATAAGGCGCAGCAAAGAAGGATTAGAAAAAGCATTGGAAAGGCTGGCAATTTTGGAAGGTCAGTTATCACCGGTTGACAAAGAATATTACTACCTTCGCTCGAAAGGCTTAATTAAGGTAGCAAAACTTATTAGTCGTTCTGCTTTAGCAAGAGAAGAAAGCAGGGGCGTTCATACACGCAGTGATTTTCCTGAGTTGCAGTCCTCATCAGCCCCAATTCACTACCAGAAAGAAAATTTAGAAACACTGTCGGCATAGGTATTTGAAGAATGAAGGATGTAGAAACAACATTAGAAAAAAATGACGCTATTGAAGCACTCATTGAACGTGCTTTTGAGGAAGATGTGCGCAGCGGCGACGTGACTACAGATGCTGTTGTAGATGAAGGTTGCCAAGCCAAAGCGGTTTGGATTGCAAAGGAAGAAGGTGTAATTGCAGGAATTGCGGTTGCCCGGCGCGTATTTGAAAAGCTGGATCCTCAAATTGAATGGTCTCCTCATGTAGATGAAGGAGAAAAGGTATCAAAGGGAACACCCCTCGTGACAATAAAGGGAAGTTGCCGTGCTATCTTGACGGCCGAACGTATTGCATTGAATATTGCCCAGCGTATGTCGGGTATTGCAACAACGACCCGACAATATGTAGAAGCGATCGGAGAGTTGGATACCAAGGTATTAGATACGCGAAAAACAGTGCCAGGCCTGCGCTTGCTGGATAAACAGGCCGTTGCTGCCGGCGGGGGGACGAATCATCGTATGGGGCTTTTTGATTTAGCGATGGTTAAAGATAATCATATAGTAGCAGCCGGAAGTATTGCAGCTGCCGTACAGGGTGTTCGTACGAATGCCCCTGCTGTACGCATTGAAGTTGAAACGACCTGTTTAGAAGAGGTCAAAAAAGCCTTGGCTGCAGGTGCTGATATCATTATGCTCGATAATATGAGTATTGCTATGATGAAGAAAGCGGTGGAGTTAATAGATGGAAAAGCCGAAACGGAGGCCTCCGGCAATATTACCCTGGATAGGATTAAAGAAGTAGCCTCTACAGGAGTTGACTATATTTCTGTTGGAGCACTGACACATTCAGTGACCGCTTTTGATATCAGTCAGCAGTTACAAGAAATTTATAAATAGAATGAAAACGGAATAGTTATTATGAATACCCAAGAGTTAATTGATGGGATAAAAGAACTGAAAGAAGAAAAGAATGCCGTGATTCTGGGCCACAATTACATGGTCCCCGAAGTACAGGATATTGCCGACTATATTGGTGATTCCCTGGGCCTCTCGCATCAAGCGGCAAAAACCGATGCCGAGATGATTATCTTTTGCGGCGTCCATTTTATGGCCGAAACAGCCTCAATCATTTCTCCCGATAAAAAGGTGCTTATCCCGGATTTAGAAGCCGGTTGCTCACTGGCCGGCAGTATTACCGTCGAACAGCTGCGCGAATGGAAAGCAGAACATCCCGATGCTGTTACGGTGACATATATCAATACAACAGCTGAGGTAAAAGCAGAGTGCGACTACTGCTGCACTTCTTCAAATGCGGTGGATGTGATTAATACGATACCGGAAGATAAAGAGATTTTATTTTTGCCCGATAAGTTCCTGGGTGGATATATTGAGATGGTTACCGGTCGCGAGCTCAATATTTGGGATGGCGCTTGCCACGTTCACGAAAAGATTGGAGAGCTGAATCTTTCTGATAAGCAGGAAGAATATCCCGAAGCTGAGATGTTGATTCATCCCGAGTGCGGATGCTCAACCTCGTGCATGATGAAGTCAGCGATGTACTTCGATTGCGAAGATGGGCATATCCATTCTACAAGTGGTATGCTGAACCGAGCTCAAGAGTCGGATGCTGATGAGTTTGTCGTGGCGACGGAAACCGGCATTTTGCATCGCATGCGGAAAGAAAATCCGGGCAAAAAATTCCATCCGGCCAATGAAAATGCGGTTTGTGAGTTTATGAAGATGATCACGCTTGAGAAATTATATGATTCACTGAAGTATGAGCAGCACGAAGTGAAAGTAGAAGGGGAGTTGGCCGAGCGTGCCCATCTGCCAATCGAACGAATGCTGAGTATTGCGTAACTAAAACTTCTCAATTTAAATGAAATTGTGATACGAAAACTTACGAAAAATTCACAAAGTTTTATTAGATAATCTTTGTGATAGTTCGTGTTTTCTTTGCACAGCTTTGTACATTGTTTCAAAAGCAATTGTGATAGATATGAATATTTTAGGCATTGAATCATCGTGTGATGAGACGGCGGCTGCTGTCTATACCGATGATGGGCTTCAGTCGAATATAATAGCCTCTCAGGCGGTTCATGAACAGTACGGCGGGGTAGTGCCAGAGCTGGCTTCGCGCGCGCACCACAAGACCATTTGGCACACCGTACAGCAGGCACTTGATGAGGGGAATACTCCACTATCCGATATTGACGTTGTTTCGGTAACGCAGGGACCGGGGCTGATGGGATCACTGTTGGTGGGCCTCTGTTTTGCTAAGGGATTATGTCTTTCTCGTAATATCCCGCTGGTGGGAGTAAACCACATGGACGCCCATATTTATGCCAATTTTATTGATGATCAGCCTGAATATCCGTTTGTATCGCTTACCGTATCGGGGGGACACACCCAGCTTGTTTATGTTACAGCCCCTTTTGAGCATCAACTATTGGGACAAACCCGTGATGATGCCGCCGGGGAAGCCTTTGATAAGATAGGAAAGATTTTGGGTTTGCCATATCCGGCGGGACCGGTTATTGATGAGCGATCACAGTATGGAGATCCTGATTTCCATGATTTTCCGCAGGCGATGTTGGATAACGATTTTGAGTTCAGCTTTTCAGGACTCAAAACATCAGTTAAATACTTCCTGGAAGATCAGGATAATCGAGAGCAATTTTTGGAAGATCACCTGGATGATATTTGTGCCAGTGTATCGTATGCGATTACGGAGGTGTTGGTGAAGAAGCTTCGTAATGCTATTGAGTATACCGGAGTAAAGACCATCGCTTTGGCGGGAGGAGTATCGGCTAATTCTATGTTGCGAAGAAAAGCCAATGAATTAGCTTTGGAAACTGGTTGTGAGCTGCATATCCCTAAATTAGCCTATTGCACCGATAATGCGGCCATGATTGCCATCACGGGCTATATGATGGCTCAGCGAGGTATGTATGCACAAATGGATATGAAGCCTTTTGCAAACTTGAAACAAGTTTTAAGTTAAAAGTAGAGAATCTAAAGTTAAATTCCTCTCTTTAGACCTTTCACTTACGATTTTCTACATAGAATTATTTCGTGTCATCCTGAATTTATTTCAGGATCTGAAATGTTTGATTCGACTGATAGATTCTGAAACAAATTCAGAATGACATTGTTATTGAAAACGTTTCGAAGCCTCGACCGCTAACGCATCCACGCGATTATTCCGCTCATTATCGGAGTGCCCTTTAACTTTTATCCACTCCACATCGTGCGGTTGCATGGCTGTGAGCATTTCCTCCCATAAATCCTGATTTTCGACCGGTTTTTTATTGGCTTTTTTCCATCCGCGTTTCAGCCAGGCATCTACCCAGCCTTGTTTAAAGGCATTGACGATAAGAGCGCTATCACTGTGAATTTTTACATGGCACGGTTGATTGAGAGCATTTAAAGCCTCAATCACGGCGCGCATCTCCATGCGGTTATTGGTAGTATGATCAGCCCCGCCGGTTATTTCGCGTTCTTTGTTATTCCATTGCAACAAGACTCCCCAACCACCGGGACCGGGATTTCCGCTGCATGCGCCGTCTGTAAATACTATAACCGTTTTTTTCTTCTTTTTAGACATAGCGTTTTGTTATTGGAGCTAATTTCGTTTTTAAATTTTTTGCAGATTCAGCTACCTGTCGGTTCCAATTGGCTGCGTTTTTACCTGCATAAATAATACTTCGGCTGGAGTTGATAAGGGGAATGGCCGTGTGTTGTTCCAATGATTTATTCAATGCAGAAATTGAGCCGCCTTGTTTGCCAACGCCTGGAATGAGCAGCGGTGATGCGGAGAATTCTTTGATAACCAATTCTAATTCGCTGGCCTTGGTTGCTCCGACAACCATCCCGATAGATGTCTTGCTGTCTTGCTGTTTCCTGTTTAGCTCTTTGGCGATGAAGTTGGATACCGTCTGTCCGCCCGCTAATTGTTTGAGCAGAATATCTTTGGCTCCGGGATTCGAAGTTAACGTAAGTACATAAATTCCTTTAGAGATATCATTCAGAAATGGATTCAGTGTTTCAAAGCCCATCAGAGGGTTAAGGGTTACCGCATCTATGTCAAAATGCTGAAAAAAAGCGTTGGCGTAATGTTCCGCAGTAGAGCTGATGTCGCCCCGCTTTGCATCGGCGATTATAATTTTATTTTCCGGGATATGATCTAAGATGGCATCAAACGTATCCAATCCATCAGCCCCCAGTGCTTCAAAAAATCCGAGATTCGGTTTATAAGCGGCACAGTGTTCTACGGTTACGTCGATTACTTTTTTTAGAAACGTTTCCACTTTTTGGGGATCGGATTGATCCGTTGAAGTAATAGGATCCGGCATCAACTCCAGGTTGGGATCGAGTCCTACACAAAGGGTAGATTGCGTAGCCTGTACGGCCGCTTTGAGTTTTGCGTTAAAAGTCATACTGTAAATCATTTTAAGTTCAGCGGAAGATACAAAGGGCAGGGAGGAATCGAAATCTCTGTAAATAAAAAAAGCGGAGGGAAGACCCTCCGCTTGAAAATTAATTGGAATTGTGTGTCAATTTGCTACGGGAAACCCTTCCGGAATTTTAGAAACGTTTATTTGCTCAATTCCAGCATTCATCGAGTTGTTAATAGCCTCAATGGTTTCGTTGGCAATGACAGCCGATCCCCTGTTGGTAGGGTGAACGCCGTCAAAGCTAAATAGTTCTCCCGGTACAGGGCGAAGATTTAGATCATTAGTTTGATAGCCGTTTTCTCCACCGGAACTTTGAAATGAGTTAAAAGTTTCAGCAAAGATTTGATTGATATCGACAACAGTAAATCCAGCTGATGAAGCTGAATTTTCAATGGTAGCATTATATTGTTGAATAGCACCGGCTGCCTGTTCAAGTTCAGAGCTACCTTGAGGTCCACCTGCAGGTCCGTCAAGTACCAATTCATCGGGAATTGCTGTTTGTGGTTGAACAGGAGGTTGAATTTCTTCAGCTTGAACTTTAGCAAAGTAAGACTGGGCTGAAAGTAGTGGAAAGTCAGCTTGACGCATTACGCGTGATCCTCCATCAGTCTCAATATAAATATCGAGATTTCCTTGCTCTGTAACGAGTTGATAACTCTGAGTCTCGTCGTTAAATACTATAGCGCCTTGTTGCTCTAATTGTGTTCTTAGGTAGAAGACATAGGGTATTGTTGTTACATCAGGTATGGTATAAACAACGACATTGGCACCGGTTGAAGCCATGGCTTGAACTGATCCCTGATAAAGTTGAGAAAAGTTATTGGGATCAGTAATGGATTGTCCTTCACCACCGGAAGTGACAAATCCAAGCACATCATTATTACCCAACCAGAAGGTAATAAACGTTGGTTGTTGTTTGGCAACTTGATTGTGCAAGTTTGGTGCATCTTTTGCAAGTTCTGACTGTTCCATTACAATACCATAAAACGGATTGTACGCAGGATGACTTTCGTTGGTAGCACGTTCTTTCAGGTCTCCGGAGTTGTTAGGGTTGACGTAATCTACAAGTACAGCACCAGGTACACCTAAGTTAGAGAAGGGTTTTTCAGCCTGATTGGTTGGTGACCCCATAGAGCTATTTGTGGTCGTTTCGACCGGCTCTAAATTTGTTAATTCGATTCGACCGTTACCACTGCTGATACCCGGATCACTAACCAACGGTTGATCAAAGTTTTCAGACTGATTTACTTGTCGAGCAAGTAGATTGGGAAATGAGTATTTCTGGCCAGATTGGTATAAGGCATTATTTTGAAAGCCCGCTGTTAAACTGTTACCTACTGCTACATACGAAGAGAAATCAGCATCGCCGGTATCAACGGGATCAACATCGAGATCCTGATAATCTTTACAACCTGTTACAAGTGCCAGCAATAACGCCAGCGAGAGTATTCCTTTAATATATTTTTTTAAATAACTCATAGTGTAATATCCTTAATCATTTATAAATTCAGTGTGAAGCCGAGACCGGGAAGATTGGCATAGGTAGTGTAAACACCGTCAATGCCGCCTTCATGGGTGTTGGTCACTTTTCGCTGCTTGGCCCGGATAAAGATATATGAGGCATCAACAGCAAAGTAATCAGTAACCTGATAGCTTACTCCACCGGAAAACAACCAGCGATCGGAGTCGGGCAGCGTGGGATCTACATAACGATCGCGAATGGGATTCTCATCATAAGCAATGCCTCCGCGAACCGTTAAGCCTTCAACAGGAAGTTCGGTGTATTCGGCGCCAAAGCGCAGCTGCCATGTGTCTTTGTAATTGCGTTCATTTACAATAGTACTGCCCCCGAGAGCTGGCACAGGTTGATCGAACTCAATAGCTAATTCATCATAGCTTGACCAGCCCCACCAAACGTAGTCGAGTTCGGTCCTTAAGCCTTCAATGGGCTCTACATTAACAGCAACTACATAACTTGCGGGCAGCGTGATTTCGGCACCGCCTTGAGCCGAAGAGGGGAAGCCCACACTAAGATTTTCAAAAGTGGCATCGCCTTCAAACTCAGTTGTCACTTCACTTCGATAGGTGAATCCGAAAGTAATTTTATCAGTGGGTTCGTATTGAACGCCAGCATTAAATCCGAAAGCTGGTTCTTTGAGATCTCCATCCAGAGCAAAAGTACCTTCCGGTGAAAAGCTCGTTACAGCACGGCTCAATTTAACTTTTCCATGAGCAGCAATACGCAATCCGGCACCGATACGAATATTACCAATGCCCGTATCAGATAGTTCATATCCTACGGCAGGTGTCACAAAGATAGTTTCGATGCTGGTTTCAATGGAAGAACCTCTGCCTACCCAGTTTTCGGGCCATTTTGTACCCAGCCCAAAGGGAGCATTTACACCAATACCAGCCGTTAGGTTATCGGTTATTTGATATGATCCGTAGAAGTTAGGTACCATAAATTCCTGCTTCTCCATTATAGTTTTTTGACCGGTGGGAGCCAGGGGGGATAGGTTACGGAAGGTAGAGCGAGGAGCAATCATGGTAACCCCGCCAGTGACATTTATTCCTTCCAATCCACCTAAAC
Source organism: Fodinibius sp. AD559 (assembly GCF_052712805.1). Classification (NCBI taxonomy): domain Bacteria; kingdom Pseudomonadati; phylum Balneolota; class Balneolia; order Balneolales; family Balneolaceae; genus Fodinibius; species Fodinibius sp. AD559. The sequence goes on along the minus strand of NZ_JBQPVW010000009.1, from coordinate 85,832 downwards.
CGGCGGGATTATAAAAGATGGTTGACGCGTCATCAGCATAGGCCGAGAAAGCGCCGAGCACTCCATTGGCTCGTACACTGGCCTCATAGATCGAAAATCCGCTGGAAAAAGCGGATCCCGAACACAATAAAATAAGAGATATGGTGGCAATTAATCTTCGCATAGGTTCAATATATTTAGTTGAGATTAAGCGATGGATTCTAATGGTGAGTTTCCCCTGTTAATTTATACAGTAAAAAACAATAAAATGTAAGTTATTTAAATATAATATGTTAACACTGTTAACTATAAAAAATTAAAAGCTAAGGAAATATAAAAGTATCAGTTTGCAATAAGCGTACTTTTTTACTTCATTCGTGCATTAAATAGTGTAAATAGCAATAAAATAGCTTTATGGATTGGTTTGAAGAGTGGTTTGACAGTCCCCTTTACGAAAAACTGTATGCGGATCGGGATGAGAAAGAAGCAGAACAGCTAATTGATTTTTTAGAAGAAACGCTGTTATCAGAGCAATATCACTCTATTCTTGATTTGGGTTGTGGCCGGGGACGGCATTCCCACAATCTGGCAAAGCGCGGTTATGAGATCACCGGTATTGATTTGTCACCGGAAGCGATAAAAACAGCTAAAGAGAAAGCAGAAGAACTGGGATTGCAAAATACGCAGTTTGAAGTTCGTGATATGCGAGATCCATTGCCCCGGCAATTTGATGCTGTCGTAAATTTATTTACGACTTTTGGCTATTTTAAAAGTGATGAGGAAAATGCTTCTGTGCTGGATAGTGTTACAAAAATGCTAAAAGAGGAGGGACTTTTTGTGCTCGACTATTTAAATGCTGAAAAAGTAAAGCAGGATTTTGTGCCTGAGGAAGAGGGAGAGTTTCAGGAGATTAGATATGAGATTAAGCGCTACGTCAAAAATGGAGCTATCCACAAAGATATTGCATTTGCAGGCGACAAATTGGATAAACCGCGTGTTTACTGGGAGCGTGTGAAATTGTATGGGTTAGATTGGTTTAAAGAGGAGATGGATAAAAGGAACCTGGAGATTATTGATGTAAACGGGGATTACCAAGGCAGCGACTTTGATCCCCAAACGAGTCCACGACTGCTGATAATTAGTAGATTATCAAAATAAGTGGTGGCTAAAATGGTATTTGCCTCGGATTGGGATGGATGTTATCTGTTGAAAATACCCTATTGGGAAAAGGCGAGCTGAAATACCGTACTCTGTATACGAATACCGGATTCCCCCTCTCCATCAAAAAGATCAGTGAAAATATTTCCTATCGAACTTTTTATAGAATAGTTTCAGAGAAAACCTCTTCGGCACCGTGCGGTGGATTATCTAATGTCCATGTTTCGAAGTAGAAATGTCGCTCTGATCGCATACGTTTGTTATTGATGCTGAAAAATCGAAATTCTTTATCAACCAAAGGTTTGAACGCTTTGAAAAGAACCGGATAAATGTTTTCCTCAGAAAATAAATGGAGGTCAAATCCATGATGGGCAGGTTCTTTATATAAGAGATAGGCTCCCGACTCAATCACCGTTCTTATTTCATCTTTTTTATGTCCCACTTTTGATTCGGTATCGAGAGATAGGGATGCTAAATCTATTTCAGGTAACTCGCTGTTATTTGATATTACTAAAGCTTCTCCAATATGAATAGTTTCCAATCCTTCTCTAAAGGAATCAAATGATTTGTTTGTAGTGGAGGTAAACTGAAAGTTCTTGAAGGCAGAACCGAGGTTATCAAGTATTGCGTTACTTTTTGAAAGTACGTTGATCCCAAACTTTTCGTCTTCAAGCAGGGTGCCGGTGATGTAAAATTTGGAATAGGTGGGATCCGGTTGCATAAAATCATCAAGTGTAGCCTCAACCTCTTCTTTGGTTTTATTGGCATTGCGTTTGGCCAGCTTATCCAGACGAAGGTCGTGATTGAAGAATAGCTTAAAGATATCCATAAAAGTGATGCATGTTTCGTATTCCGCAAAAAGTCTTATTATGGGAAAAGATAGGCATTACGTATCACCCAATAAACTCAAATAAAAAAGCCCCATCCCAAGAAGTCGGGACAGGGCTTTAGAATCTTAACTATCTTAACTTAGATCATTGTTGCAATTACAAGAGCAACAACCGACATAAGCTTAATAAGAATATTGAGTGAGGGACCTGAGGTATCCTTGAACGGATCGCCTACGGTATCACCAACAACAGAAGCTTTGTGAGCATCGGAGCCTTTTTTAAGCATTTCTCCGTTGTACTCATAACCTTCTTCAATCATTTTCTTGGCATTATCCCATGCACCGCCGGCATTTGATTGGAAAAGTGCCATTAGCACACCAGAAGCGGTAACGCCGGCAAGTAGTCCGCCGAGCATTTCGGCTCCGCCAAGGAATCCGAAAGCGACCGGTACGACCACAGCAAGAACGCCGGGAGCAACCATCTCACGGAGTGAAGCCGTGGTAGAAATTTCAACACATTTTTCATACTCAGCTTTTCCAATAGCCGTTTCAAAGGTATCCTGATCTTCTTCAGACCAGTCTTCCATCTTGGTGCCTTCGTTTCGGGACATGGCATCAAGTCCGGCGCGCAGTTCTGGAATATCGTTGAACTGACGTCGAACCTCTTCAATCATTGACATAGCAGCACGTCCTACCGCTTTCATGGAAAGTGCAGAGAATAAGAAGGGTAACATTGCTCCTATGAAAAGAGCCCCCATAACCTTGGGTTGGGTGATATTAATACCGGTTAATGCCACTTCGTGTGTTGCATTATAAGAAGTGATAAATGCGGCAAACAATGCAAGCGCTGTAAGCGCAGCAGAGCCAATGGCAAATCCTTTTCCGATGGCTGCCGTGGTGTTACCAACAGCATCCAGCTTGTCAGTGCGTTCGCGTACTTCGTCGGGCAATTCCGACATTTCAGCAATACCGCCTGCGTTGTCAGAAATAGGTCCGTAGGCATCAACAGCCAGTTGAATACCGGTATTGGAGAGCATTCCTACTGCAGCGATAGCTATACCATATAGACCGGCAAATTCGTATGAAGCAATCATTGCAGTAGCAATAATTACGATGGGAATGGCAGTAGAAATCATTCCTACGCCAACACCCGCAATAATATTTGTAGCAGCACCGGTTGAAGATTGTTCTACAATTCCGGTTACAGGTCCTGTACCAGTTCCGGTGTAGTGTTCGGTTATTAGTCCAATAAGTAATCCTGCCGCTAACCCAAATATTGTTGACCAGAAAACACCTATGCTTGTAATGGCAATTTCATCACCAAAAATAGTGGTATGGGTCCAGCTTGTAGGAAGCATCCACTGGATTAGCAGATAAGAAGCTACAAGCATTACGGCAGCCGATACAAATTCACCAATATTCAATGCGGTTTGTGGGTTTCCACCTTCCTTAACACGGACGAAGAATGTTCCGAGAATGGAAGTTAAAATTCCGGTACCTGCCAAAACAAGTGGAAGGAGTACAGCAGAAAGACCATTGAAGTTATCTGCCCATTCCGGGTTAGCCATAAATGCAGCGCCTAATACCATAGTACCGATAATAGATCCTACATACGATTCAAATAAATCGGCTCCCATTCCGGCAACATCGCCAACATTGTCTCCAACATTATCGGCAATAGTAGCGGGATTTAAAGGGTGATCTTCGGGAATACCTGCTTCAACTTTTCCTACAAGATCGGCACCAACATCGGCTGCTTTGGTATAAATACCGCCGCCTACACGAGCAAATAGGGCAATAGAGGAAGCGCCGAAAGAGAATCCGGTAACAATAGCCAATACTTTATTGACACTTGCTGCGTTACCGGTTCCAAACATATCACCGAATATGAGAAAGAGAAGTCCAAGACCCAGAACACCTAATCCTACAACGCCGAGTCCCATAACGGAACCGCCTGCAAAAGCAATATTTAATCCCTTGCCAAGACTTTCGCGGGCGGCATTAGTAGTACGAACATTTGCTTTTGTAGCAACGCGCATACCAATGAAGCCGGCCAAACCGGAACAGAATGCTCCCACAACAAAAGAAACCGATACAAGCCAGTGGGATGTTTCTGCATTGGCAGTAACTCCCAATAGAATGGCTACGGAGATTACAAATATTGACAGTACTTTATATTCAGCTTTCAGAAAAGCCATCGCTCCACGTTGTATGTGTGAGCTGATGGTCGCCATTTTTTTAGTGCCGGTGTCTTGTTTATTAACCCAAGACGATTTTAAGAAGGTATACAGTAGCGCAAGTATACCACTAACCGGTATTAAGTAGGTTATTAAGGTATTCATGTCAGCTTTAGTTTATTAGGATAAGTTAGTAGTTGATTAGTTAAACTTGTTCATTGCCTGATCAATGCCTTCTCTGACAAAACAGAGAGCGGCATCCACCGCATTGTCCAAGGTTGATTCAATAGTCGTATGCTCATCATCAGAAAAGGGGGAAAGTACATGTTGTACTTGTTGTCCTCTTGGAAAGTCATTTCCAATCCCGATACGCAGTCGGGGAAAAGAATTTGTCCCTAATTTATTGATAATATCTTTTATTCCGTTATGTCCGCCTGCACTTCCTCCCGGACGCAAACGAATAGTTCCTACATCCAGATCCAAGTCATCGTAGCAAACCAGGCAGTTGCCAACATCTTCTTTATACCAATTAACTGCCTGGCGTACAGCATCACCGCTGTTATTCATATAGGTAGTGGGTTTAACCAGGTAAATCGAATGTCCTGCATGATTTCCTTTTCCCACATGAAAAGGGCCTTTCCCAGGCCCCATTCGTACTGACAACGATGTTGCCAGTTTATCGATAAATTCAAAACCTATATTATGACGGGTGCCAGCGTACTTACTTCCGGGATTTCCCAGACCTATAATTAACGGCATAAAGCAGTTACGCTGGTTTGGTCAATACTATTGTTCGGTTTCTTCTTCGTCGCCTTCGGTTTCTTCGCCCTCTTCGGCTTCCTCGCCTTCTGCAAGTTCTTCGCCTTCTTCGAGTGCCTCTTCGCCTTCTTCGAGCTCTTCTTCTGGTTCTTCGGTAATAAGTGAAGAAGTAAGGAGCGCTTCGGATTTTGGAGGACGAATGGTTACCAGCGTTCGTCCCAGATCGTCGAGCGGAATAATTCCTTCAAGCTCGAGATCACGGACGTGTAAGGAATCCCCAATTTCTAATTCACTAACATCAACCGTGTAAGCTCCAGGAATAAGATCGGGCTTAACGCGAATGCGCAAGATATGCATTGGTTGGAAAATACGACCGCCGCCTTCTGTAACACCAACAGGAGTACCTTCTAACTTGATGGGCACACTTAATGTTACTTTGTGATCTTCGTCCATTACATAAAAGTCTGCATGAACGGGACGATCTGTCAGTGGATGAAATTCCACGTCTTTAAGAAGTGTCTTGTACTCCTCACCATCAACCGTGATGTTCAGTATCTGACGCTTGCTTTCGCTCAGTATTTTTTCAAATTCCAGCTCATCGATCGAAAAATGTACGTTTTCTTCAACCTCAGGTCCATACATGACACATGGTACGCGCATGGCATCCCGAAGGGCGTCAGCGGCTTTACGGCCTGTTTCTCGTTTCTTTGCTTCTAAATCTACTACTTCTGGAGTAATCATAATCCTAAAACGTTAATTTAATCGTCAAAAAGTGCACTTATTGTATCGTTGGTGTGGATACGCTGTATTGCTTCAGCAAAAATACCCGCTACGCTCAAAACCTTAATCTTGCTCGAAGGTTTACGAAGCGGCACCGTATCGGTAACCAACAGTTGATCAATAGGTGAATCTTCAATTCGTTGGTACGCAGGCCCTGATAAAATAGGGTGCGTACATGTTGCTATAATATTAAGTGCTCCGCGATCTTTCAGTGCGGAAGCGGCATTTGTTAATGTGCCTGCTGTGTCAATAAGATCATCGACGATCAGCACATTTTTGTTTTCAACTTCACCGACAATATTCATTACCTCGGCTACATTTTGTTTAGGCCTCCTTTTATCAATAAAAGCAAGCCGAGCTCCCAAACGTTTGGCATATGCTCTGGCCATTTTCAGGCTTCCCACATCGGGAGCAACAACGACCAGATTTTCAATCGGATGGTCGTTGAAATAATCAATAAATAATCGGCTGGCATATAAATGGTCAACCGGAATGTCAAAAAATCCCTGAATTTGTGCTGCGTGCAGATCCATTGTTAAAATACGATCAGCGCCGGCCTCGGTAAGTAGATTTGCCATCAACTTAGAGGCAATAGAAACACGCGGCTGATCTTTGCGATCTTGACGGGCATATCCAAAATAGGGAATTACAGCTGTTACTCGCTTTGCCGAAGCCCGTTTTGCAGCGTCCAAGAGTAATAGTAACTCCATGATGTTGTTGCCCGGCGGCGGGGTGGATTGTACCACGAAAATATCTTCGCCGCGAATGCTCTGTTCATACTTTACATAGAGCTCACCGTCTGAAAACGGCTTAATAGTAACTTCACCTAAATCAGTACCGTATTTTTCAGCAATAGCTCTTGAAAGAGCAAGATTGCTGCGTCCGGCAAATATGGCTAAGGGCGTATCCAACGAAGCGAGTTTTCAGGAAGTTATAAAAAACAGAAAAGGATGGCTATAAAGTCATCCTTTGTAATTTGTTGCCCGGGGAGGACTCGAACCCCCACTGACGGTACCAAAAACCGCTGTCCTGCCATTAGACGACCGGGCAATCTCATGCCTTTTTCAACAGATGCAGATGATATGAATTTACACGTTCTGAATCAAGAAGAAATTACACTTTTAAAAACTTTACATTCCTGGCAATTGCGGGGACGACAATAGGATCGCAGTTGATAGATAGATCCGAGCTTTTTCTTATATAGAGAAGGAGAAATATCGGCATTATCAAAAAGTTTAAACAGTGAAGAGGGAATATGAGCCTCATGTTCTTGCCAAAGCGACCAGCAACGATTCTTAAGGCCCTCTTTTAATAATAGATTTCCCAAGAAATACATTGAAGGCAAAAATACAGTTCCAAAAAGAATAGATGCCCGTTCCTGGCCAAGACCGGGTTTTGTTTGTACATTATCGAGCAATTTTTCCCACAACTCCCGGGGATTATCCTGCAACCATTCTTCGAACGGACGTTCGTAAATGTGCCAAAAGAGCTCTGCACCTTGTTGTATACGGAGCCGTGGATGGTTGCCGGGACGGCATCCTTTATGATTCCAGTTGATGATTTTTTGGGTGTCGTCTTTGCTTTCAGCATTGATCTCCGAAAGTTTTAAAGCCCGGATGCGAAACGCATTTTTAGAAAAAGTATCGGTGCTTTCTTCGTAGAGAAGATTAGCCAGCTTGCGCATTTGATGTCGATTATGGGATATCCCAAGGCCGTCGAAGAGACCAATAGTAAGCATTTTAGTCCATGCCTTTGATGGAGGTAACGATGCATCATAAAAAGTCAGTAGATCATCCACTTTCTGTTCAAAATATTCTTTGTGGGCTTTTTGCAGCTGCTGGGCAAAAGCTTCGTCCGATATAAAAGAAAGCTGACCTGCGCAGGGTAGTTTGGGTTTGCTCTGATATTGTTCCAGGAAAGACTGTAATGGCTGGGAAAGGTATGGAGTTAAACAAAGAGTGGGGATCTGTGTTTCATCACTCCTGTGGCTGTGGCTTTCGGTAGAATTAAAAACGACGTGTAAAATGACGCTATTAAAATTAGGATCAGTGTGGTGGTTGTGAGCCCGCCAGTCGGATAGCGACCAATGTAACTCAACATTTCCAAACCATCGGAGATTATCGACGGTAATTTCCGCAGATAAAAAGTCGGGGCCATCTGACTTATTAATTCGCCCTGTATCATATATCCGAATCTGTTGGTCGTCAATTGTTTTGATATTACGAAAGTTGAAATGGCGGTTTGCCCAGATCCAGTGCAGCAACTTCTCGTGATATGGAGGGGTTGATTTATTCATTTAGAATATCATCATCGCTTAACGGGATACCATCGGTGGCCTCGTAAAGATCGGGGATATTTTGTTGAATGCCTTGCTGGATACTCTTTCCAAGTTTATTAATTTCTTGTGATCCTTTTCGTTTGGCGGTCCGGTGTTGTGATTTAGTCCATCGCTTTAGTTCTAATACGTTTTCCGATAACCAAGTTCTGTTTTGTCCTCCTTTTCTTGGAGTTAACAGGAAGCCGGCAGCCAGTCCGCCTAAAAAAGAGGTGGTAAATAACAGCAAGTTTCTTTTACGACTCATAATATACCTCTCTTTTTCTTTTAAAGTCACTTTGTTTTCATTATAAATAATGTACAAAGCTGTTTGTTTATTATAAATTATTTACAACTGTTTATTTTTAATTAAAAGGGAAAGTTAATGAGTTCCGGATCAGAGTTAGTATTGATGAACAGGGAAAGAATGTTACGATCCCTAAACCGAATGGCACACGAAATTGCAGAGCATAATGCGGAGGATAGTCCCATTGATCTTTTTGGTATTAATGATCGGGGATATGTAGTTGCCACCACTCTGGCTAATATTTTAACTCCTGTGTTTAATGGCAAGGTGCGGTTCTTTCAACTCCCCTTGAAAGATAAAAGCACACACAATGTTTTGGAAGACATAAAACTACCGAAAAATTGCTATCCTGTTATTGTGGATGATGTTATTTTCTCGGGAAAGACGATGTTTAAGGCACTAAATACTATCTCAAACTATATGAGTCCTTCAGAGATACACACTGCGGTATTAGTTGATCGCGGTCATCGTAAATTTCCTATAAAAGCCGAATTTTATGGTATGGAGCTCCCTACAAAATTGAATGAGCATGTCTCGGTGGTCGTAAAAAATAAAAAGCTACAAAATGTTAAGCTGACAAAATCTTGAATAGTGAAACTTTTATAGAGGAAAAAATGTCAATATATTTGATGCATTAAATTTATAACCCCAGGTAGTACAATTCTCTATAGTTTCATGAATAAATTTTTCGCTTTTGTTGCTCTCCTCCTCAGTATATTTTTTTTGATTACTTCGCCGGTCTTAAGTCAGGAAGCTATTGAAATAAGTAGATTGCTGGAGAATGATTCTGATATTTCGGTACGGGATATGTCTGATGTTAACAGCAGAGTTGTCGTTGCAGACACATTGAGGGGATGGCAGGTTGACTGGGTTAGTGATTTAAGCGGTTCCCAAGCATCCTACGATAACTGGAGCCAGGGTGGGGTAAATACGATAAGTGTTACTGCTTCCACTGTTTTTAATGCAAGATATCGAAAAGGCCAGTTTGCTTATGCACTGGATACGAACCTTAAATACGGTAAGTCACAAATAGAAGATGAGGGAACTCGCAAGACCAATGATCGTATCGCTATAAATAACAAGTTCAGCTATATTTTTGAAGATGAGCGTTGGAGTGCTTTTGGGAACATAAATTTCAGTACTCAATTTGATCAGGGTTATGATTATGCTGAGGAGCCGCCGGTAGTAATTTCCCGCTTTTTCGCACCGGCTTATTTTACACAGATAGCGGGTATTTCATTTCAACCGAAAGATTATTTTACCGCTGAGGCCGGTATGGCGATGAAACAAACTATTGTTTCGGATACCACCTTGTCTACACGATATGGACTTGAACCGGGTGAAAGTTTTCGCTTTGAGCCGGGATATTCACTGGCGATGAATTTTGAAAAGAAAATTGTATCAAATGTTCGTCTTATCAGTACAGTGGAAACATTTACAAACCTGCAGCGCCATGTGGATAATACCGATGTTAACTTTTCAAATGAGTTGATTGGCAAAGTTAATGACTACCTGAATATGTCATTCCAGTTTGTGATGGTATATGACAGCGATTTTAATCGCGAGGTGCAAATTAAGCAGGTACTTTCTGCCGGATTTTCGTACAGTATTTTCTAAAAAAATCACAAAATATATATTTGTAACAAAAAAGCCCCGATTTCGGGGCTTTTTTGTTTTAGTATAAGTTATTTTCGATGAGTGAAACCTATTCTACATCAAACTCAATGCCTTGGGCCAACGGCATCTCATCGCTCCAATTGATGGTGTTTGTTTGTCGACGCATATAAGCTTTCCAGGCATCGGATCCGGATTCGCGTCCGCCACCGGTTTCTTTTTCGCCTCCAAAAGCCCCGCCGATTTCAGCACCGCTGGTTCCCACATTGATATTGGCAATACCGCAATCCGAGCCGCGGGCGCTCAAGAAGGTTTCAGCTTCTCTCATATTCAGCGTAAACATGGATGAGCTAAGTCCTTGCCGAACACCGTTGTGTTTGGCAATGGCTTCGTCGAGATCGCTGTATTTAATTAAATATAGGATTGGCGCAAACGTCTCTTCCTGTACAATATCGTATTCGTTTTCGGCAATTACGATAGCGGGATTTACATAATGTCCTCCGTTAAGCTTCTTCTTTTCCAATATTTCTCCACCGTAAACAATTTCACCACCAGCTTCTTGAACTTCCTCAAGAGCCTGTTGCATGTTCTCGGCTGCTTGCTTATCAATAAGTGGACCGACCAGCGTATCTTCATCCAACGGATTGCCGATATTTACATCTTTGTAAATTTCAACAAGGCGATTTTTCAGTTCATCAAAAACGTTTTCGTGGACAATAAGGCGCCGGGTAGAAGTGCAGCGTTGCCCGCAGGTTCCTACGGATCCAAAGACCGTTGCTCGGGCGGCCATTTCGAGATCGGCATTTTCGGAGACAATGATCGCGTTGTTGCCGCCAAGTTCAAGAATCGTTTTGCCGAGTCGAGCACCAACAGTTTTAGCTACTTCTTTACCCATCCGAATAGAACCGGTTGCTGAAATAAGAGGAATGCGCTCATCTTCCGTCATCCATTCACCCACTTCGCGTCCGCCGGTAATGAGGTTAAAAATTCCCTCGGGCAGATCATTTCGTTTTAATACTTTGGCAATAATATTTTGGACGGCAATGCCGCACAGTGGTGTTTTTTCGGATCCTTTCCAGATCATCACATTTCCACAGACGGCGGCAATCATGGCGTTCCAGCTGTAGACAGCAACCGGAAAGTTGAAGGCCGAAATAATACCAGTGATACCCAGTGGATGCCATTGTTCGTACATGCGGTGCTTGGGACGCTCAGACTGCATCGTCTTTCCATACAGCATGCGCGATTGTCCCACGGCAAAGTCACAGATATCGATCATCTCTTGTACTTCGCCGAGTCCTTCTTGATATATTTTGCCCATTTCGTAGGTAACCAGGCGTCCGAGATCTTCTTTATGTTTGCGCAGTTCGAGTCCTATTTGACGGACAATTTCACCGCGTTTTGGGGCAGGAACCATCCGCCATTCTTCAAATGCTTCTTGCGCTTTGGCCACCACTTTATCGTAATCTTCGCGGGAAGTTACAGTAGTGTCGGCTATTTGGGAGCCGTCAATCGGCGTGCGACTTGATATTGTTTCTTCACTTCCTGATCCAAAAAACTTTTGTCCGGTACTGGTGCCCAGGTTTGTACCTTCGATACCTAATTTCTTGAGAAAATCCATAGCTTTGGTTTCATGTTTTGTTAAATTTTGATAGTAAAATAAGGATCATTTTCGTGATATGAAGCTGAGTTCAAAAATAATTTTATCTAATATTTGGTGTGCGATTTTTTATCAACCATTTTAATGCTAATAAGAACCGAGCAACTAAACATTGAATATATCAACGGCATCTAATCGTCAACAGACGCTTCTTCGAAAATTAAATCGCAAAAAGTATCGCTATAAAGAGCGTCTTTTTCTTTTAGAAGGGGCTCGTGCAGTACAGCAGGTAATTGCGAATCAAGAGATACAAATACGGGCACTGTTTTTTGATGAAAGCCAGCAGTATTGGGAGCAGCCCGACTGGAAAAATGTGATAGATCAATTGGAGGTTGCGACTTTGTCGCGAGAACTTTTTGTAGAAGTGTCGGATACTGATACCCCGCAGGGAGTGTTAGCCCTGTGTGAGATGCCTCCGGAGGCTACTGCTGAGGGATTAGCTGAAAAATCGGGGCTGATTGTTGCACTCGATGGATTGCAGGACCCGGGGAACCTGGGTACGATAATTCGTACAGCGGGATGGTTTGGAATTTCGGGCATTGTGTCGGGCAAGGGAACGGTGGATATGTTTCACCCCAAACTTGTGCGGGGGACAGCAGGGGCAACGGGTACGATACCATTTATGAATGGGGAATTGTCCGAGGTTTTTGATACGCTGGAACAGCATAACTGGTCCGTTTTTTTGTTGGATGCCGGCGCCGAGTCAAAGGCATTGCATGAAATATCATCCATAAAAAAGGGAGTAATTGTGGTAGGAAATGAAGGCCACGGCATTCGTGATGAACTGATAACGGCGGATCGGAGTAGTGTGCGCATTCCGTCGCCGGTGGGGCAGCAAAATGTAGAGAGTCTGAATGCGGCAATTGCTGCATCAATTGCACTGTATGACTTATCCGGAAAAACCTAAAATTTTGTTATAAGGAATGATTGTGAGCTATTGATTCTGGCTGGCTTATTCAATAACCTGTTAGAAACATTTGCGGTGTGGCTGTTTATTCCAATCTAAATTATTCTGGTATGGCTAAATCCAAGAAAGACAAAATTTATGTTCTGGATACTTCGGTATTATTGTATGACTCTGAGGCGGTAAAGAATTTCCAGAAAAATGATATTGCTATTCCTATTACGGTGCTCGAGGAGATCGATACGTTCAAAAAGGGGAATGATGTCATAAATCTGCATGCCCGTGAGTTTAGCCGCTATCTTGATAAGATATCTGACAAGAATTTACTACAGAAGTGGATTCCCCTGAATGGAGAAACGCACGGTAAACTGCGGGTTATTAGTAATGAGGATAGCGAGCTTGATGCCTCAAAAGTGTTTGGAAATGAGAAGAACGACCACCGCATTTTAAACTCGGTGCTTAAGCTGATGGAGGAGGAGCCGGATAAGAAGGTGATTCTGGTTTCGAAGGATATCAATCTTCGGATTAAAGCGCGGTCGCTGAATATTGATGCCGAGGATTATGAGACGATACAGATCAAGGATCTTGACCACTTGTATCAGGGCAAGAAAGAGGTTGCCTGCAACGATACCATCATTAATAAGATGTATGAAGAGGGAAAGTTACCTTATACCGATTTACAGGATGAGAAACCCAATAACAATCAGTTTTTTATTCTGAAAGGGCAATCCGGATCGGCGCTGGGATATTTTAATAAGGAAAATGATTCGGTAGAGCTGGTACAAAAGAAAACGGCCTATGGCGTAACACCGCGGAATGCGGAACAGACTTTTGCACTGAACGCTATTTTGAATCCTAATAATTTACTGGTGACTATTACCGGTGCGGCGGGCACGGGAAAAACACTGCTGGCACTGGCCGGCGCGCTGGAACAGCGACGCAATTTTCATCAGATATTCCTGGCTCGTCCCATTGTGCCGTTGAGTAATAATGATATCGGCTATCTGCCAGGTGATATCAGCTCCAAAATTGATCCCTACATGCAGCCGCTCTGGGATAACTTGTCGTTTATCAAGAATCAGTTTCCGGAGAGCAGCAAAAAATTTCAAAAGATAGATGATATGCTGGAAAATGATAAGCTGCGCATTATACCGCTGGCGTATATTAGGGGACGCAGTTTGTCGAACGTGATTTTTATTGTGGATGAGGCTCAAAACCTGACGCCGCACGAAGTGAAAACGATTATTACCCGCGCGGGCGAAAACACGAAGATCATTTTTACGGGTGATATCTTCCAGATCGATACGCCTTATTTGGATACCCAGAGCAACGGTCTGTCATTTTTGGTGGACCGCATGCATGATAGTGAACTCTATGCGCACATTAACCTGGAGAAGGGAGAGCGATCTGAGCTGGCAAACCTGGCCAGTAAGTTATTGTAAACAACATTTATACTTAATACTTGTGGCACTTGAGGTATTTTAAAAGAATTGTCATGTTGAGCGGAGCGTAGTCGAGACATCTATCATGGCTGCAAAATATAATTAATAAAATAGCTTTTTGTTCCCCTGTTAAATTGTGCCCTAATAGATTTCTCCACGTCGGTCTGAAACGCACAGACCTTTGGTCGAAATGACATGCTACTTTAAAATTCAGAGTCATTTCGAACGTAGTGAGAAATCTTTGTTTTCGTTTTTATTCGATCAATGAAAATAAGTGGTTATTCTGATCCAATATTCTGGGCAGCAATCCAGCCGGTGGTCCAGGCTGATTGAAAATTATACCCGCCGGTGATGCCGTCAATATTTAGCACTTCTCCGGCAAAATAAAGATTAGGTACTTTTTTGCTCTCCATCGTTCCCATATTCACCTCATCCAGTGGAATGCCGCCACTGGTGACGAACTCTTCTTTGTAGGTGGTCTTTCCCTCAATGTCATAGCTTGCATTTGCAAGCTGTTCGGTAAGATGATGAATGTTCTCGTTTGAGAGGTCAGCCCATCTTGTTTTGGGATCAATATCAGCCAGTTCCAAGAAGCGATTCCACAAACGGTTAGGAATAGGAAAAGTGTCTTGTTTCTGCGTTGTTTTGCGGGCATTGGTATCTCGAAGCTTTTTAAGCTTTCGCTGAACCTCTTGGAGATTAAGGGGATACAGCCAGTTGACCCGAATAGTAAAATCATAGTTTTGTTCATAGAGATATCGCGCTGCCCAGGCTGACGTTTTTAACACGGCCGGACCGCTTAGTCCCCAGTGGGTGATTAAGATGGGCCCTTCGTGCTGATAGGAGGTGTCTTCAATACTGACAGATCCATTAGCCACCGAAATGCCGGCCAGATCTTCAAAAATATTTTTTTTGAAATTGAACGTAAATAAAGAAGGTACCGGTTCTACAATAGAATGCCCCAGATCTTCGAGCCACTGGTATGTGCTGCGGCGATTAGAACCACCCGTAGCAATTATTACGGTATCAAACATTTGGGATTCATGATCTCGAATAGACAACGTAAATTGGCTGCCGTCCGTGGGTTTTACTGCTTCAACGCGATACCGGTTAAGAACGTCGATGTTGTACTTATCTGCTTCTCTCTTTAAACAATTGATAATCGTTGCCGAATCATCGGTAGTGGGGAACATGCGTCCGTCGCTCTCTGTTTTGAGCTCTACCCCGTGATCCTCAAACCAGGAAACCGTATCGGCTGGTTGAAACTGTTCAAAAGCCCAGCGGAGTTCACGTGATCCCCGGGGATAAGCTCTGGACATTACTTCCGGGTCGAAGCAGTGGTGAGTCACATTGCAGCGTCCGCCGCCCGAAATACGAACTTTGGAAAGGACCTCCCGACTTTTTTCAAAAATAGTGACGTTGAGATCGGGGTTGAGGCGTGCTGCATTGACGGCAGCAAAAAATCCGGCAGCTCCACCGCCAATAACAGCAAGTTTGTTGGTTGTTGGCATATTTTTTAAAGATCGATGAACTCAGAAGTTATTTTGTCGCCCCAGAAAACGTTGGCATGAGCATCAAAATCTTCGGTCGAATCGGTAGTAAGGAATCTGCGTGTCCCGTTTTGAGAACACTTTTCCTCAATTTCCGGATGTCGGATCAAATAATCAGCGAGGCTCTTAGCGACAATCTCACCTTGGCTTAGAATTGTGATATCGTCTTGAACAAACTGTTTTATTTTATCAATTAGCAAGGGATAGTGCGTACAAGCCAGTAGCAGGGTATCTATTTCTTTGGATTGAGATAAGATCCTATCGATATATTGCTGTACGAAATAATCGGCACCTTCACTGTCATATTCCTGGTTTTCCACAAGTGGCACCCACATGGGGCAAGGTTCTTGGTGGACTGTCAATTCCGGGAACTGGTTTTTAATCTCCAATACATATGATCTGGAGTTCACAGTACCGCTGGTCCCGAGAATACCCACATGCCCGGTTTCAGAATAGTTGCCGATGACTTCGGCAGTGGGACGGATAACACCAAGTACTCTTCGTTCGGGATCAATATTTGGTAAATCCTTTTGTTGGATAGTTCGAAGCGCCTTGGCCGAGGCGGTATTACAGGCCAGGATGACCAAGTGGCAATTTTGGTCAAAAAGATATGTAACGCATTCCAGCGTGTAGTGGTAAATCGTTTCGAAAGAGCGGGTTCCATAGGGAGATCGTGCGTTATCACCGAGATAGAGATAGTCATATTGCGGTAGTTCGCTGACGATATCCTTCATGACCGTCAGTCCACCGAAGCCGGAGTCAAAAATGCCAATTGGAGCAGAACTCATTTAATAAAAATAAGAGATCAAGAATTCGGAATTTCTGTAAATGATCTAAAACTAAGAAAAATATCCAACTTCCTAATTCTAAATTTCAAATTTCCAATCCCTAATTAAGTTTCCGGGCAAGTACCACTGTTTTTTTGAAGCTCAGATCACTTCCTGAGGCACTATCATGGGCTTCGAAAATAACAATATAAATGCCAATACGATTGCGACTGTTGTCGTCTTTTCGCCCATCCCAAATAAGCTGTCCTTCAAACCCGGCTTGTTTTCCGTCAGCCAATGTGCGCACCAGGCGTCCGTAGCGATCATAAATGCGGACCTTGATCAGGTAGTCTTGGTGATCAAGTTTGTAGTTGATAAATAGATTATCCTCATAACCGTCATCATCCGGGGAAAAAGGATTGGGATTGAAACTAATACCTGTTTCCTGGCGAATCTGAGCATTTTCCTGATAGATGGAGTTCTCCGAATTGGGTGTCCCGCCTTTTTCAGTTACGCTGGATCCCCAGTTTGTGTCATCATTGCTGGGGCCACCAGGTGCAATACGTTCCAGAGCAATGCCCCGAGTATCAATAATATTGGGATTGTGCCAGCTTTCATCATAAAAAACGGAATCGATGGTGGTACCCGTACTGTCGGCTACGTAAATGGCATCATCTGACGAAGCTAAGCTAAGACTGGAGCGGTCTGCCCGCATAATTGATTGCTTGTTAGGTGATTCAAGATTGAAAAAGGTAGCGGTTTGACTTTCTTTAAAATTTGTACTCTCATCGGCATGGACGAGCACATGTCCCTGCGGCGGAACCCATTTTGCTGTTGTAGATACCGGTCGTATGTCGCGGATATCTCCGTGTTCGTCAGGCTCGTCATGTAGAAATAGCCCTTCAAGAGAAATGGCATAATCCCGAGTATTGCGCAGCTCAATATACTCAGTTTGATCGGGCTGATTGTCATCAGAATCGGCCAGGGGATTAAACATAATTTCGTTGATAACCAGATCCCCCTTTTGTAACGGTTGAGCTACCGAAATCTCGGAACTTGTGGTCCTATTTCCCTTTACATCACTAAAATTTTCTGCCCGAATGGTCGTGTTATTAGCATTGGTGGTATTACTCTTAGAAGTAGGAAAAGACAGGGAAATGACATCAGCATTGGTTGAGTCAAAGTCAGTAATTGAAAGACGTTCTTCTCCGGCATAAAAAGCAGCATCGTCGGTTAGACGGATAAATTCATTAAACTGGATTTTATAATCGCCATTCCCCAGTACCTTCGAGAAAATCATCTTCGGAGAATCGGTATCCTTCTGGAAGGAAACATTTTGGATGCCCGCCGAAATGCCGTTATCAGAGTTGTTGGTTTGCCAGTTTGAGGCATCATTTGAAGCCGCTAATGGGTCTTTTCGTTCAAGAGAAGATCCATCGGTATCACTGCCCCAGCTCTGATAGTAGCGCAAGGAATCAATCGTTACACCGTTTTTATTTCTGATATAAATATCATCAGGCGTGTTATTATTTAAGGATGGAAATCCGCTTATTGCTACCCCATTGGGGATTTCGGCCGCAAAATTTTGATTGCCAGTAAGTACAAGATATTCACCGGCTTCAAGTTGCAGGGGATCTTCGATGGTTGTTTCGGTGCTGTAATCGCCCACCACCCATTCGGTTAAATCGAAATTGTTATCCGTGGTATTATAAAGTTCAATGAAATCGGCCGTTCCTTGGACTCCCGGGTTATACAATATTTCATTAATAACGATTTGTCCCGATCGGGCATTATCAATTTTGAGGTATTTAAGGTCTTGGGTTGCACTTGATAACGTATTATCAAAGATGTCAGAGATATTTGAAGCTGTCACTTCATAGGTTTGTCCGTCAGTAAGTTCCTGTTCTAAGAATAGGGTTACCGCTTTATTTTGTGCTGATATCAATTGAATTCCAACAGACGGGGAAAGCTGGTAATTTTGTTTATCTGTTGCTGATAATGGAGCTATTTTTTCTGAAAATCTAAGTTCAATCTTGTTGTTACCAATGCTAATTAGATTTTCAAAAGAAGGCGGAGTTTGATCCTGAAGTACTTCATTTTGGGATCCCGGAGTACCAAATCCATTGGGAGCATTGGCCCAGTTTTCACGAAATATTCCGGAAATATCTGTAGTACGTCGTTCAAGTGCTATCTCGTCGCCTCCCCAGTCGGGAGTGTATTGCAACGAATCCAGAAGGATTCCATTTTGGTTTCGTATGATAATTTGATCACCGCCGTTGTTAAGGGCTGGAAAGCTACTCATTGTTATCAGCGCAATATCGGGATGATTGGTTAATAGCGTATTGTCAGGTGCTATTACTATGAAGCTATCTGGAGGTATTATAAAACGTGAGTTAGTAATAGTTTCGTAAATACCGCGATTATCGCTTAAGGTCCATCCCTGAAGATTAAATGATTCGTTAGAAAGATTATAAATTTCGATGTATTCGGTACTTCCGGATGGAGGGACAAAAGTAAATTCATTAACAAAGACATCACCAGAGTCGGCATTGGATACTTTATAATAAGTAAAGGAGGTATCGGTAGCAGACATTATATTACCAAACAGATCTGCAATGTTTTCTACGCCAAGAGTGTATGTCGTTGCATTTTGCAACGAATTGTTGAGCGATAAAAGGGCAGTGTCGGGAGATGAAAATTGTGCATTTTCTACAGAAAGCGAACCTAATATAGAGTAATTGTTGACTTCTTCTGCTGAATTTCCATCCAGCTGTTCCGAAAATATTACTGCTAATTCCGTATTACTTCGGATCTCAAAATTTTCAACTGTTGGAGCTTCGGTGTCAGGTTCAATGTCGTTTGATGATCCCGGAGTACCAAAGTAATTGGGTGCATTGCCCCAATTACTTTGATAAGAGCTTGAAATATTAATGGTGCGGCGTTCCAGGGCTATTTCCTCACCGCCCCAATCTGAAGTGTAGGTCAGAGAGTCTAATAACGTACCGTTTTGGTCCCGGATGATAATTTTGTCGCCACCGTTATTAAGGGCGGGGAAATCTCCCATAGTAATCAGAGCAATATTCGGATATTCTGATTCAATAGTATTGTCTGGGGCAATGACCACAAAACTGTCCGGCGGCACAATAAATTGATCGTTGGAAATTGTCCCTTCAAAGCTTTCACGGTTATCACTGAGCGTCCATTCCTGCAGGTCGAGAGATTTAGTGGAATGGTTGTAGAGCTCGATATATTCAGAGCTGTTTGCCGGCGGGGCAAACATAAATTCATTGATAGCGACATCTCCCGAATCCACAGGTGACGGTTCATAATAGGTGAAAGAGGTATCGGTTGGAGATATTGTATTGCCGAAAATATCTTCTGCATCTCCGATGGATAATGTGTAATCCTGTGCATTTTGTAGGCCGGACCCCAGAGAGAGCTCGATGGTATTAGCTGCCGTTTGATTTACTGATGAAATACTGTTGTTGGTGATGCTATAGTTGCCGGGTTGACCCAAGCGCTCATCAAAAACGGCTTGTAGCGTTTGGATAGATATGATATTTATATTAGTGAGTTTGGGAGGTGTATTATCTTTGGTCACCTCATTGGTTGTACCCGGTGTCCCCCCGTTAGGATTGGGAGAGTTGCCCCAATTTTCATGGTAAATACTTGGCGTTGATGCTGATCGTCGTTCCAGTGCCACATTCGTGCCGCCCCAGTCGGAGTTATAAGTTAGAGAATCTGCTTTAGCACCAGTATTGGTAATTAATTGTACTGCATCAGGTGTTGTATTATTGAGAGCAGGAAAGCTTGCCTGATGGTAAGCTCGATTACCGAATATATTAAGTAGTTCAGTAGTGTCTGCTGAAACAACTAAGAAGCTGTCGGGTTCTACGGCGATGGGATCCGAACCTAAACTGGAACTGCTGTTATTATCTACTATTTGCCAATTGGCAAGGTTTAGATATTTGCTGCTGGTATTTCGGATCTCGATGTATTCTTCATTGATTGTTGTCGGATAATCGTAAACAAATTCGTTGATGATGATATCTCCTTGGGCATAGGAGTCAAAAAATTGAAATTTATACTCAGTATTAGGATCGATGGTGTTGCCTTCGTTGTCAGCAATATTGCTGACATTTAGGGTATATTTTCCGCCGGGGATAGGATTATTAAATGTGAGTTGAACGACATTGTCTGAAGTACTGGTGATATTGGGATTTCCAATATTAGGCTTAATACTAAAGTCTGATGTTTGAACAGTTGTTGGATCAACATCAAGATTAAAAGAGATATTAATAGTTTGATTATCTACGACTGTAACATTTTGTATATCCAGTGGCGGATTAACTTTAGTGACTTTTATATCATCGTATTCAAACAGATTGGATCGGGTGCTGGTATAATCACTGAATAGACCGATGAATTCACTTTGGGCATAGGTATTGTCTTTTGCAGTTCCCTGAGAGGTATATGAGGTGCTTCCGGTGGGATCAGCAAAAAGCTCCCAATTTCCATTGAGATCTCTGGTTACCTGAACACGAACAGTTACAGGATCAGTATCAACAATACCATCAGTTCCATTTATAATTTTTGTTGTACTGTTGCCATCCTGGCGATAGAGGCTCACTTCATCATCAGTATCACCTATTTGAACAAAATATCCATCTATATCACCTTTCATATCTTGGTTATCAACTACAATATAGAATCTTGACAGATTACTGCTTGATGGATTAAAACCAAGTTCAATATATGCTTCCCATTCTCCATAAGCGGCTGTTGAGACCGTATGGATTACAGCTTCAGCACTTTCACTGGGAGCATCCAGCTGAAGCATATTTAAGGTATTTACGGTATGTTTGGATTCACCGTCAGTCCAAGTAGGATTATTTGTAAAGTCCCCATCTGAGAAATCTTCATCAATGGTGACTGATTGAGCGAAGGTAGATGATGTAATAGAAATGAAAATCCCAATAAAAAGGAAAACCAACGTGCTTTTGTATATCATACCGATTTTCTTGATGAATAGTCTGCCAGAAGAATAATAGAGAAAAATAATAATGGCAAGAAAAAGCATCCGATACAAAAAAAGAGGGTGAAACTGCTCTCAACAGTTTCACCCCGGAAGGACATTTGATATTGCTCTCTATTTCAACGGCTTATACGCTTTTACGCGTTTCTGTTAGTAAGACCGTTGAGATAGTAAATCCTTACAAAGTTTTTTCGATAATTTTTTATATACTTTTTACCGTTAGTTATAAATCCAAAACACTCCTAATGAATTACTCATCCAACCCATCGGTACCCGTTGAAATACCGAATATTAATTATGGCTTCCAGGTTGCAAAGGGATTATTAAAAGTAAAAGAAGATGGACTTTATCTGGAGTTTGAAGTTGAGGATAGTATTGTGGGATTAATAACTTCCGGTGTTAAATCGGCTATGATCACCTATGCTGATCTGGATGATATCCGTTTTGAAAAAGGGTGGTGGAGTGCAAAAATTATTCTGGAAGGGACATCAATGAAAGTATTTGAAACCTTGCCGGGAAGCGAGCAGGGAAGGTTGAAGTTAAAGATTAAACGCTCCGATCGCGATGATGCTCAAAATGCCGTTTCGTCAGCCCGGGTTCATCTTTCTGAGCACAAGCTTAAAGAATTGGATGGTGAGAATACGGAAGGGTAAGGTTTGAAATGATAAATCCCTGCCGGAACTTAAATTTCTGGCAGGGATAAAGTTTAAAGAATGAAAATTAACTTATATATCCTTTTGCAGCTAAGAGTTCAGCATTTAATATAGCTCCACCTGCTGCACCTCGGATAGTATTATGGGCCATGGTTACGTATCCTAAGTCCATGACCATACCTTTTCGAAGTCGTCCCACTGCTGTTTGCATGCCGCCTTCGCGATCAGCATGAAGACGGGGTTGGGGATAGCGATCTTCTTTGTACAGTCGTACGGGATTTGCCGGAGATGAGGGCAGATCCAGATTAGCAATGGGATTCTGCCAGTCAGTAAATGCTTGTTCGGCTTCTTTTATAGTGGATGGTGGATTTTTCAGTTTCACCGATACCGAAAGGAGATGTCCTTCGATTGTAGGGACGCGCACAGCTGTGGCCTGAATAGTAAAATCATTAAAATTGATCGAGTTATCCGACAGTGTACCTAATACTTTTGTCGCTTCGGTCTGTACTTTGGGTTCTTCTCCACCAATATACGGCACGACGTTAGCTACGATATCCATACTGGAAACGCCGGGATAGCCAGCACCCGAAACGGATTGCATGGAGGTAACCACAAGCGATTCAATGCCAAAGGCATCGTGCAGTGGTTTTAGCGACATTGAAAGCGGTACGGAAACACAGTTAGGATTAGTGACAATCCAGCCATTACCATTAGGATCAAAAGATTGCTTTTTGATCAGCTTAGCGTGTTCGGGGTTCACTTCGGGAACGAGCAGTGGCACTTGATCGTGCATGCGATAGTTTTTCGCATTGGATATTACCGGAATGCCTGCTTTAGCAAAAGTTTGCTCGATATCTCCGGCTACGGATGAATCAAGTCCAGAGAAAACGAAATCTACTCCTTTGAATTTATCTGGATCACATTCTTGAACGGTAAGTTCCGCTGCGTTCGAGGGCAGTTCGGTCTTTTCAATCCAGTGGGCAGCTTGTTTGTACTTTTTGCCGGCAGATCGTTTTGAGGCTCCCAATACTTTCAGGGTGAACCAAGGATGATTTTCGAGCAAGCGAATAAATTTTTGTCCGACGGCCCCGGTAGCACCGAGTAGACCAACCTGATATGAATGCATAAATAGATTTTGTTTTGAACTATAGTTTAGGTTTGTCAATGGAATTCATGGGAAAAGCATTCCCAATTAAGCTTTTCAAAAGCACCTAAAATACGGATAAAAGGATAATTAATTAAAGCAGTAATTTTTTCTATCTTTGGGCATCTTAAAATCATTATTGAACCCAAACATTAGCACGTTCATGTCAGTTACCGAACTCGATAGTTTAGATACGCTTGTATCGTTAGCAAAGTCCCGCGCTTTCATTTATCAATCCTCTGAAATTTATGGCGGACTCGGAGCCGTCTACGATTATGGGCCGTTGGGCACAGAGCTCAAACGGAACATCCGCGATTTCTGGTGGAAAGAGATGACCCAGCGTCATGACAATATTGTGGGGCTTGATTCAGCTATTTTTATGCATCCCAAAGTGTGGGAGGCCAGCGGTCATTTGGATGGATTTAATGATCCCATGATTGATGACAAGCAGTCAAATAAACGCTATCGGGCGGATATGCTGATTGAAAATCATATTGCAAAGCTACGTAGTGATGGTAAAGCAGATAAGGCGGATGAACTGCAAGAGCAGCTCGATACGGCGGGATCACGCGAAGGGGTTTGCGAAGATCTGTACAAAATTATAATGGATGAAGAGATTCGCGCTCCGGAATCCGGTGCGTTTGAATGGACCGAAGTGCGACAGTTTAACCTGATGTTTAAGACGCAGTTTGGGGCAACTTCTTCCGGCGGTGATGGTGACGATGCGGTCTATCTTCGTCCAGAGACGGCTCAGGGGATTTTTGTGAATTTTAAAAATGTGATGGATACAGCTCGTCAACAAGTGCCGTTTGGTATTGCCCAGGTTGGAAAGGCATTTCGAAATGAGGTTGTTGCCCGGCAGTTTGTGTTCCGCATGCGGGAGTTTGAACAGATGGAGATGCAATATTTTGTAGAGCCGGGGACTGACGAAGAAAGTTATGATCACTGGCTTAACAAGCGTCTTGAATGGCATAAGAAATTGGGAATTCGTGAAAGCAAGCTCCGCACGCACCCACATCCCGAAGATAAATTGGCCCATTACGCCGAACAGGCTGCCGATATTCAATATGAATATCCGATTGGCTGGCAAGAGGTTGAAGGTGTGCATAATCGCACTGATTTTGACTTAAGTCAGCACAAGGAGTATTCGGGCAAAAAGCTGGAGTATTACGATCAGCAGAAGCAGGAAAAATATGTTCCCTATGTAATTGAGACTTCAATTGGTCTTGATCGCACGGTCATGATGGTGATGTGTGATGCCTACCGAGAGGAGGAAGTGGATGGTGATACCCGGACGGTACTGAAGATGAATCCGCAGTTGGCGCCAACGAAAGTCGGAATATTTCCGCTGATTAAAAAAGATAAGCTACAGGATTTGGCGCATAAGATTACGGATGATCTACGCGAGGATTACAACGTGCTTTATGATGAATCCGGATCAATAGGTAAGCGTTATCGTCGCCAGGATGAAGCGGGCACACCGTTCTGTATTACCGTTGATTTTGATGGGGTTGAGTCGGAAGGTGAAGATACGGTGACGATCCGCTATCGCGATGATATGACGCAGGATCGTGTTCCTGTCAGTCGGCTTAAAGAAGTGATTGATGAGAAGATGAAGAGATGGAAACCGGAATAGATTTGAAGTGTTAAGTTTCTGCGCTTGATACAGGAGAATAGTTAAAATAAGAAAAGGAGTTCACTTCAAAAGTGAACTCCTTTTTATTTAAGCGAAATAGAGATTAAGCATCGGGATTAGCTACACCGATAACTCCACATCCCATTCGTGGTCCGGCAGCACCTGAAGGCTGTGATTCAAAATCATCTTCACCACCATGAATTACAATTCCACGTCCAATAATACTGTTAGGACCGTTTAATTCAATTTTGGGATCAACATAATTAATACTGGCAGAACCTCCATCAGCTACCACGAGATTACCCATATCACCCATGTGGCGATTATCTTGCGTTGGTGATCCATGGTCGTTGCCTGTAGGATTGTAGTGGCCGCCTGCAGAAGTACCATCACCGGCTGTGCAATTGCCGTATTGATGAATATGAAATCCGTGTTTGCCTGTACTCAGACCTTCAAACTCACCTTGAACGCGCACGCTATCTCCTTCTTGTTGGAAGGTGACGGTTCCGGTCACGTCCCCATTATCAGTGGGATGAACAACTGCAACAGCTTTAGTGAAATTAGTTTCCGGCTCAGTTGTCGTTTCCTCTTGTTCCATCTCTTGCTGGGCACACCCTATAGCGAAAAAGAGCAATACAAATGACAGGAAATACTTTTTTAATAATTGCATGAGTAAATGTGTTTTTATTTGAGTTAATGTTTCAATCCATTCTTTTAAACAAGAGCTAATGTATTGGCATTCAATGAAAGTTAAAAATAACGATCCGCCCAGGCGGCAATTATTTCAGCTACAAAGATGCCGTCTTCTTCATTGCTGAGCAAATGATCTGCATCATCGAGAGATACGAAGCTTTTGGGATGACGCGCTATTTTGTAGATGTGAGCCGCATTGTCGATTCCGACAATGTTATCTACCGGTGAATGGAAAACCATAAGAGGGCGATCCAGGTTTTTAATCTTCTCGTCCATGTTGTTTTTATCCAGATCATCTAAAAACTGTTTTTTGATAGTAAAATCACGTCCAGCCAGCGTAACAGTTGCTTTACCTTCGGTTTTTATCGTATCGAGCTTGGCCCCAAACTTTTCTTTGATGCTGTTGGGACTACTGGGAGCGGCAATAGTTGCTACCGCTTTTGAGGATGCAATTCGGGAAGCCGCCTGAATCATAGCTGCCCCGCCCAGCGAATGCCCGATTAGAACAGCTGGGCTCTGTAAATGTGATTCCATATATTCTGATGCGGCAATAAGGTCATCGACATTGGATGAAAAATTGGTATTGGCGAAATCGCCCTCACTTTCTCCGAGTCCCGTAAAATCAAACCTAAATACGCCAATACCGTGTGTGGTAAGTGTTTTGCTGAGGGTTTTAATAATTTTAAAATTCTTTGAGCAGGTAAAGCAGTGGGCAAAAAGGGCATAACTTTTGGTTTTATCTTCAGGTTGATCTACCCGGGCTGCAAGTTGGTCTCCAAAGGCTCCTTTAAACGTGATTTTTTCTGATCGCATGAGTCCTCATTGATTTATATTTTGTTGCTTGTGAATTCATTCAGATAACAGATAAGATATAAAAGAATTTTCTTACTATGACAGATCAACCCACACCACTTTTTCATTTGGCATTTCCGGTTTCCAATCTGGAAGAAACCCTTACTTTTTATCGGGATGTTCTCGGCTGTGATACCGGGCGGAGTTCGGATCATTGGATCGACTTTGATTTTTGGGGACACCAGGTTGTTGCACATCTAAGTCCCGAAGAAGCCGGTAAGTCGAGCATGAACGATGTGGACGGACACGCGGTACCGGCTAAGCACTTTGGATTAATTTTGGAATGGGAGCAATGGGAGGAGCTTGCCGAGCGACTGGAAAACGAAGGAATTGATTTTATTATTGAGCCGTACGTTCGATTTGAGGGCAAACCCGGCGAACAGGCTACGATGTTCTTCAAGGACCCCAGCGGGAATGCGCTCGAGTTCAAAGCTTTTCGAAATAAAGACCAGATTTTTGCAACGTAATGGCTGGTAGTCATGAGTAGTGAGAAGTGAGTATTGAGACGGTAGTTTTCTCACTACTCAATACTCATAACTCACTACTATTCACTAAACTCCTCTTCAATTTTACTCATCTTCGTTGCCAAATCCTCCCATTCAGCATAGATCTCAACGAGCCTTCCTTTGAGCTTTTCGTATTCCATTGAAATTTTCTTGACCTGCACTTCGTCGTCATAGAAGTCCGGCTGGGCCATTAGATCTTCGATCTCATCTTTCCGCTCTTCGAGTTTCTCAATTTCCTCTTCCAGCGGATCAATCTTCTTTTTCAATGGTTTCAGCTTGTCATGCTTTTTCTGCCGCCGCTGTGCCGCCAGCCGTCGTTCTTCCTTGCGCGATAATCCGTTATTGGAAGAATTCGAACTGTTATTTTGTTGGTTCTCAGTCTTATCGGTATCTTCTCGTTCTTCCACTTTATCCAGATAGTATGAAACATTGCCAAAAAAGGTATTAGTTTCATTCGGACGTACTTCCAGCACTTTGTCTACGATGGGATCCAGGAAATCGCGGTCGTGTGAAACGATCATATATGTACCTTCATATTGATCGAGCGCCTGCTGCAGGATCTCCTTGGATTGCATGTCAAGGTGGTTGGTGGGCTCGTCAAAAATCAGGAAGTTGGCCGGTTGTACCAGCATGCGCGCCAAGGCAAGACGGCTTTTTTCTCCGCCCGATAATACTGATACTTTTTTAAACACGTCATCGCCCTGAAAAAGGAAGCATCCCAAAATAGTACGTAGACGTGTTTCATCGGTTTTAGGCGCGGCTTCTCGCATGATTTCAAAGACTGTTTTATCAAGATCCAGCTCATCGGCCTGGTGCTGGGCAAAGTAGGAGGTCGTCACATTATGACCGGGTTCACGTTCACCGGCATCAAAACCCTCAAGTCCGGCAAGTATGCGGATCATCGTAGATTTTCCCGCGCCATTGGGACCCACAACCGCAATTTTATCCCCACGGTCGATGGAATAGGAGAGATCATCAAAAACAACGTTATCATCGTATTGCTTACGGACATTTTTGAGCTTCATCACGACAGCGCCGCTGCGCTCGGGCGGAGGAAATTCGAAGAAGATCTCCTCTTCGCGCTCATCGAGCTCAATTTTATCCATTTTTTCCAGCTGCTTGATGCGACTCTGCACCTGTGCGGCTTTGCTGGCATTATAGCGAAACTTGTCAATAAATTCCTGGATTTCCTTGATCTCCTGCTGTTGGTTTTCATAGGCCTTGCGCAGATGCTCTTTTCGCTCAGCATGTTTCTCCTCGTAATAATCATAATTCCCGGCATAATCGTGCAGATCCCCCCGTTCCAGCGCCAGCGTGCGTGTGGTAATTTTATTCAGAAAAGCTTTGTCGTGGGATACAATAATGACTGCACCCTCGTAGCCATTCAAAAATTGCTCAATCCACCTTAGCGATTTAATATCCAGATGGTTCGTGGGCTCATCCAATAATAGGTACATGGGACGTTGAAGCAGGAGCTTACCGAGCGCAATACGCATCAGCCAGCCCCCGCTGAATTCTGTAGTTGAACGCTGAAAATCATCCGGTGTAAATCCAAGTCCCATCAAAACTTTTTCGATATTTGATTCCAGTGCATAAGCCCCGGATTGTTCGATGCGATTTTGGAGCTTGCCAACCTGCTCCATAGCTGTTTTATATTCTTGACTACCTTCGTCAAAAGTTGCCAACTCTTCGCGTGCTTTTTGCACTTTCTCTTCCAGCTCCTGGATATCGGCAAAAGCACTTTCCATCTCTTCATAGACCGTCAAATCCGGGTCAGGATCTACTCCATCCTGAGGCAGATAGCCAACGGTAGCCGCTTTCGACATGGTGATATTTCCGCCGTTGGGTTCAACTTCTCCAGCAATAATTTTGAGCAGAGTCGATTTGCCGGCACCGTTCGGACCTACGAGTCCGACGCGTTCGCCGGGATTAATGATTGTGCTGATGCCATCGAGCAACGTTTCGTCGCCAAATGAAAGGGATATATTTTCGAGTTGAAGCAAGAATATAAGTTCTTTAAAATTGGCACTTAATATAACCATCAAAGCCGTGGAGCTAAATGATTTTTTAGATTTTTTTGACAAACGAGCAATTTCGAATTCCGTGAAGGAAGCTTTTTAATCAGGTACAATTGTTCTATTTTTGATCTATGTATTTACTGATATTTTATTTGTCGCTTGCTATTGGCGTATCGTTTCTGTGTTCGGTTCTGGAGGCGGTGTTGCTTTCAGTGAGTCATTCATATATCGCCATTATGGAGCGGAAGGGTACAAAAGTCGGTAAGTTGTTGCGCTATTATAAGGAGGATGTGGATCGTCCGCTTTCCGCTATTCTTAGTTTAAATACCATTGCCCATACCGTAGGTGCTGCAGGAGTGGGGGCACAGGCGCAAATTGTTTTTGGGGATGCATATGTAGCTATCACATCAGCTGTGCTTACTTTTCTGATTCTGGTACTTTCTGAAATTATCCCCAAAACTATTGGGGCAACCTACTGGAGAAGATTAGCGCCTTTCGCAGCAAAAACCTTACGCGTACTGTTGTTTTTGATGTATCCGTTGGTAGTTATGTCGAAAGCCATTACAAGATGGCTTGCAGAGGATGAAAAAATGCCAAGCTTTAGTCGCGAAGAATTTGGTGCATTGGCAGATCGCGGAGTGGAAGAAGGTATTTTTGAGGAGGAGGAATCCCGGATCTTCAAAAATTTAATTCGCTTTAATTCATTGCGTGTTAAGGATATAATGACGCCGAGAACGGTTGTGGTAGGTTTTGACGAAACGCTCAAGGTGGATGATGTCAGGGATAATATCGAGCAGCTGCATTTTTCACGGTTGCCAATTTATGGAAACGGTCGCGACGAGGTTACCGGCTATGTACTTAAAAATGATATTTTACTAATGTTGGCACGTGGTGAAACAGATAAGGAGTTAAAAGAATTAAAGCGCGATATTCTTATTGTCCCTGAGATGATGCCGCTGCAGGATTTCTTTGAGCAGTTAATGAAAAAGCAGGAGCACATCGCTATAGTAGTTGATGAATACGGTGGTTTTGCTGGAGTTGTTAGTATGGAAGATCTTGTAGAAACCTTGCTTGGCATGGAAATCATTGATGAGGTGGATACGATCGAAGATATGCAGAAGATGGCGCGCAAGAAATGGATGGAGCGGGCAAAGCGCTTGGGTATTGTCCCCGAAGATGCCTCTTCACTGGATTCAGCTTCGTAACAACTGGTAAAAAAACTTTCCCATAAACTTTTTTCGGCATTACCTTTGTAGTAAATACCTTATTTGTTTGATTTGTTAATCATTTACAATTAACAAATAATCGGGTGCTAATAGGGATTATCCTATACATTTAAAAATGTGACTTACATTTTTTTACTGTTTTAGGCTCGCCATTTGTATCATTATTTATAAGTTTCTGAATGAAGTGTATTTAATACCGTTCTTAATGAGGTTAAATATTTTTATCAGCATTTTAGTAAAATGCACCTAATAGATTGTATTCTATTAAAGAAATAATAAGGACTTTAACATGTAGGTGTGATAAAATAGTGTGGATAAGGTCTGCTGAAGTTTAGCACTAATTGAAAACTTGAGAATGAGGTATTTTATGGTATCTATTTTCATTTATATTTTTAATTATAAGGTACTAATCTACTAATAATATTAGCCTAACCCTTAATTAGAACGGACATTAGGACGGAAATACTGATTGTAATATCAGTTTTTGCTAACGTATGAATCTCACAAAAGAAAAAAAGAATATGCCTGGCAGTAATCTGGTGGAAAGGATTCGCCAAGGGGACGAACAGGCTTTTGAGAAGCTCTTTTGTGAGTACTATTATGATTTATGTTCTTTTGCTTATCAGTTTACGAGCTGTAATGAAAGGGCTAAAGATCTTGTGCAAGATGTGTTCGTAAAAATTTGGAATCGCCGCGAAAACTGGAAAATTCGCCGTTCTGTTAAGGCCTATCTTTTAAAAGCAGTTCGCAATTCCGCAATTAATCACATTAACAAAAGAGGGCATCGCAGTGAAGTCCGGGAGACTTTTTCAAAAGAGAGGCTGCAAAATATAAAGCCATCGGTTGATTTGGGACTTGAGGAAGAGAAAAAGTTGGTTGATCAAATCTGGGAAGCTGTTGATGCAATGCCCAAACGCCGACGCAGAGTATTTATCCTTTATCACCGACATGGTCTTAGTTACGACGAAATTTCTGAAGTACTGGATATTAGTCGCAAGACTGTTGAAAATCACATGGGATTAGCTCTTAAAGATATTCGCGCACAAATGGGATAAGCCAAGACCATTATTGGGTTTATTTTTTAGTGAGAATCCTTCTTAAATCCCTATCAATTCTTTTCAAATACAGCTTTCACCTCTCTAAAGTTTTATTGGGGGGAGCGCTTGTTACAACTGTCTTATAGGTGAAGAAGAGATCGATCATTAAAAGACAGTGTGATGGAGCTAAATGGAAAAGAGTACCAAATGATTGCCAACTATCTGGCGGGCGAATGTACCGTCCAGGAACGAAGAAAGGTTGAGCAATGGATTGATCAGAATCAAGAGAATAAGAAACAGTTTCAGGAATTACGCCGCCTTTGGCAGCTTTCCAGCGATGCCGTTTCGTCTAAGGATATGGAGTGGAATGTTGATCAGGAATGGAATCGGATCGGTAGACAAATAAGTAAAGAGAAGGTTTCATCACGTGGTAAGATTGCCGATAAAAAGCGCTATTGGTCTTTTCGGAGTTCTTCAATCCATTCGGGAACTCAGAAATTTATTCGAATAGCTGCGGTTTTTTTAGTCGCAGGTCTTTTGGGGGTACTATCCTACCATAACTGGTACCAGCCAGAGCAAAAAGAGCAAGAACCGGTCCTGCGACAAATTAGTACCGATAATGGACAGAGAGCGAACCTTACACTGGCCGATGGCACTGAAGTTATGCTTAATGCTGATAGTGAACTTGAACTTCCAACAGAATTTGCCGCTGATGTTCGTGAAGTCCATCTGGACGGTGAGGCCTATTTTAAAGTATCAGAGAATGTGGACAAACCATTTTTAGTACACTCGAACGGGTCAATAGTTCGGGTTCTGGGAACGGCTTTCTCTGTAAGATCATATCCCGAAGACCAACAGGTACAAGTTGTTGTTGAAGAAGGACGGGTATCATTCGGGCAAAAAAAAGAAGCGGAGGATCAAAAAGCGATTTTAAATCGTAATGAATTGGGAACTTTTGATCTTTCAACACATACCGTAGCCACTCGAACGGTGGAAGATATTGAATTATATATGAGCTGGAGAAATGGCTATTTAAAATTTGAAGAAACATTATTGAATGATGTAGCGAAGTCCTTGGAGCGGCGATATGATGTGGAGGTCTTTTTCAAGGATCCGGCTCTAAAGGATCTTTTACTTACAGCATATTTAAAGAGTCGGTCGCTCCGGAACGTATTGGATGTGATTACAACATCTTTGGAGATTGAATATCAATTAAATGACAATAAAGTCACTTTTATGAAATAATTAGTTGAGATATAAAAATGATGTTTTGTAACCGGTTTCATTAAAACAGAAAACGTAGTAATTCAAAAGCGATAAGTTTAAAATAAAAAATCAATCCAAACGGAGGTTCTATGAAAGAATCGTTATTGCATATTTTGTCAAAGTCGGTGCTCTGGTGCCTGGCGGTATTGTTGGTTTCGCCAGTAAGTCAGGCATACACGACCAATGCTCAGGGACAGTATCTTACGTCTGCTGCAAATGAGTCCATCAACAAATCATTTTACTCGGTTAGCGAGTATTCCGATCGTATTCCGGAATTACAGGGAATTATTTCAGTAGACGTGGAGGATGCGCCGATACGAGAAGTGTTGGAGAATATTGTATCGCGAGCAGATCTTGGAATAGCCTATAATGCCGAGCTGCTCTCGTTAGAGCAGTCAATAACGGTTGATATGAAAAATGTAACGGTAGCCGAAGCTTTACAAAAGGTGCTTAAGAGCACGCCGTATGAGGCTGCTATTTCGAAAACAAGAGAAATAGTATTGCGGGATCGGCCTGATCCTCAACCTCTGTTAATACAGTTTCAGCAGGAAATTTCCGGTACTGTAACGGATGCTGAAACAGGTGATCCGTTGCCTGGAGTTAACGTGATGGTACCCAATACTACGGTTGGTACGTCAACCGATGAGAATGGGGAGTATTCTATTACAGCTCCCGATGAAGCTGATAGCTTAGCGTTTTCTTTTATCGGGTATCAGCGGCAGATAGTCCCTATTAATGGGCGAAGTACCATAAATGTACAACTACAATCTGAGGTACAAACGTTTGCAGATGATGTTGTAGTAACGGCATTGGGAATTACGCGTGATGAACGATCCATTGGGTATTCATCCCAGGAAGTAGGAGGAGATGAGCTTACGTATTCCCAAGATCAAAATGTAATTGGCTCTCTGTCAGGTAAAATTGCAGGTGTTCAAATTTCGGGATCTTCCGGTGCAAGTATGGGAGGTACTCAGACTATTAAAATTCGCGGCGTTAATTCGTTAAGCGGTGAAGGTCAGCCATTAATTGTGGTTGATGGTACTCCTATTTCCAACCAGAATTTTGCCGGTAGTGGTGGTGCCGATTTCGGTAACTTGGCACAGGATGTAAATCCCAATGATATCGAATCAGTAAACGTGCTTAAAGGGCCGGCTGCTTCTGCATTATATGGTATCCGTGGCCAGTATGGAGTTGTAATGATTACAACCAAGAGCGGTTCTGGGCAAAGAGATTTCTCTGTAGATTTCAATTCAAGTTTTGAAGTGCAGCGAGCCGGTAATTTCATGGAATACCAGAATAAGTATGGTGCCGGTTACAAATTGGATTTTAATACCCTTAGCAATGGTGATCCCTATGTAGCAACGAATTGGGATGAAAGCTGGGGACCCAGAATGGATGGCACCATGGTTCGGGAATATTTCAGCTTTTATCCGCAGGATCCGAGATATGGAGAATTAACTCCATTTGAACCCCATCCGGATAATGTGAAGAACTTCTTTGAAACCGGGTTTAAATCTAACCAGGGAATTACTATTTCCGGTAGTGGTGAAAATAGTAACTATCGGTTGAGTTTTAATGATTCCAGAACTGAAGGAGTTTATCCGAATACTTGGCACCAAAGAAATAATCTGGGTGTAAGTGCGGGCATTGATATAAATGAAGATTGGCGATTTACTACAAATCTCAACTATGCTCGAAACAGTGGACAACGTCCGCCTCAGGGTTATGGTTATGGATCCCAATATTT
Source organism: Fodinibius sp. AD559 (assembly GCF_052712805.1). NCBI lineage: Bacteria > Pseudomonadati > Balneolota > Balneolia > Balneolales > Balneolaceae > Fodinibius > Fodinibius sp. AD559. The sequence continues at coordinate 51,779 of NZ_JBQPVW010000009.1, read as the reverse complement.
TCGACAGTGGTTCCAGCGTAATGTGAGCATGAAAGAATTGAAGGATTATCAATATGATGATGGGACCATTAAACATTGGAATATTGGGGTTCCTTCTCCGGGCGAAACCCCCAGTGCTGTTTATTGGGATAACCCTTATTTTCTGGCTCACGAAAATGAGACTCAGGACGACCGAAACCGCGTATTTGGTGACTTCGGGATAGAATACAATGTAATGCCCGGATTGACATTGAATGCGTCACTTCGGGGGGATGTATACGTACAGCATATTGAGTGGAAGTCAGCAGTCGGTGGTACAGGAACTTCCGGCTATACGGTTGGCAAATACGAAAACCGAGAAATGAACTATGATGTTTCGGCTCAATATACCAACAGTTGGGATAAGTTTTCTGTAGATGCTACTCTCGGAGGAAATATCTATGATCGCAATTATTCATATCTGCGCCAGTCAACGGTAGGCGGGCTGTCAACACCGGGTTACTACAATATTGCAGCCTCGGTCGATCGCCCTGATAATACGTCTTATAAACTTGAGAAGCAGATATACAGTGCGTATGGACTGCTTTCTCTGGGATACGATGAAACGTATTTCGTGGATGTAAGTCTCCGTAATGACAAAACATCCACCTTGCCAGAGGATAATAATTCATACTGGTATCCTTCAATATCAGGTAGTTTCGTTTTTAGCGAGCTAATTGATTGGGATCCGTTAACATTTGGTAAACTCCGATTGAGTTATGCACAGGCAGGTTCAGATTTGGATCCATACCAGACCACCTCTGTTTATAGCATTGGTACTGTTTATAGTGAGCAAGGAAACGCAGTAAATACACTTTCGGTACCGAACAATCTCAACAATCCGGAAATTGAACCATCATTTTCACACTCTTATGAAGGTGGTTTTGACTTAAGCTTCTTTGGACGCTTGAAGCTTAATTTCACCTATTACGAACAGCAGAGTAGAAACCAGATAATTCCATTGGATATCTCAGGAGCCAGTGGATATAATACTGCTACTATTAATGCCGGACTTATCGAAAACAAAGGTATTGAAGTAGCACTTTCTGGGACTCCCCTTGAGTCGAGTGATTTCATGTGGGATTCGAAATTTAACCTGGGAAGAAATCAAAATGAAGTTGTAGAACTGCACCCGGATATTGATGTTTATACACACGGTAGTCATGTTTATTCCGGTACAGAAAGCTATTTGAACTCCTATGAAGGGCAAGAATACGGTGCTTTGGTAGGGCAAGCTTATCAGCGCGATGAGGAGACTGGCAAAATTTTGTTGGATAATAATAATTTGCCGATGTGGACAGATGCTACCCACAATTTTGGAAGTGTTCTTCCTGAATTTACCGGTGGTTTCCAGAATACATTCAACTATAAAAACTTTAGCCTTGCTACGATGATTAGTTTCCAGTCTGGCGGACAGTTCTTTAGCTGGTCGCGAATGCTGGCCCACAAAACAGGACTGGCACCGGCTACAGCGGCTGTCAATGATCGCGGCAATAACGTTCGCGATCCTGTTGCAGATGGCGGTGGCGTTAAAGTAGAAGGTATTTCAGCCTCTACTGGACAAGAAGTTTCTACGTACGTTGATGCACGCGACTATTATAGAGGTGTGCTGGGCGATGATATTTATGAAGATTGGGTTACCGATGCTTCGTATATCAAGCTAAGCGAAGTTAAATTTGGATATACGTTTGGCAACGATTTGATGGATAGGTTGCCTATCCGTTCAGCTGAAGTTGCTGTTTATGCCAAAAATCCGGTTATGATTTGGCAGGCAGCACCAAAAGGGTTGGATCCCTCAGAGTTGTCAACGGGGAGCCAGGATATCACCTGGACAGAGACTGGACAGTTAAATACCGTCCGCACATTCGGCTTGAACTTAAGCTTAACTTTCTAAGAGTATAACTATGAAGAAACTAATATTATCCATAACAGTTATTGCATTTCTGGTTAGTAGCTGTGAAATAGCAAACTTTGATGACGACATAAATAAAAACCCTAACTTACCGAGTGAAGCTGAACCTTCTCAGCTTATTGCCAATGCGATGCTTTCGCTGCCGTCATTGAGCTCTTCTCCACAAGGAGAGTACAATGCACAGTATTTGTCGGAGATTATTTATATCGATGATTCTCTTTATCCTGAAAGTACAACCAGTTTTTATTGGCTGTACCAAGGACCATTGATAAATCTTCAAACAGCTATCGAAAACACTAATGTTGCTAATGAGGCGGCTGTTGCCAAGATCCTCAAAGCCTATTATTTCTGGCATATGACGGATCGCTGGGGAGATATCCCTTATTCTGAAGCGTTGAACGGGACCGAAGATTTTACTCCGGCCTATGATACGCAACAAGAGATTTATGAAAATCTCTTTGCATTGTTGAAAGAAGCCAGAGATCAGCTCGAAGTGGGTGCTGGTCTTTCAAATGATATTATCTATAATGGTGATATCGAAAAGTGGAGAAAGTTCGGTAATACTGTTCGTATGCTGATGGCACTTCGCTTATCTGAAAGAGACGAAGCATGGGCAGAAGATGAGTTCACTAATGCCATGGATGATGGAATTATGACATCGAATGATGATAATTTCGTATTCCAGCATCTGGCGAACGAAAACAATGAAAATTACTGGTATAATCAGATTATACGGCAATCTCGGGTATGGTGGGCCATTCCTGTTAGAATTATTAATATGATGGAACCGAACAATGACCCCAGACTACCGGTTTATGCAGAGCAGGCTGCAAATACCGGCGATTATACCGGTTTGCCGTATGGTACTCCCAATAGTGTTGAGGCCGATGATTACTCACTATTAGGAACAGACATCTATGAGCAGGATGCCCCGGTTTACTTGGTTACGTATGCACAGGCCAAATTTGCACTGGCAGAGGCGGCCGAGCGTGATTGGACGACAGATATCCCCGAAACACATTACAATGAGGCTATCGAGGCTTCTATTGTGCAGTGGACGGGTAGTGATGCTGGTGTGCAAAGCTATCTGAATGAGCCCGATGTTATTTATGATCCTGCTAATGGCATCGAGATGATATCGGAGCAGCGATATCTGCACCTTTTCATGCATGGATATGAGGCATGGGCAGAATATCGTCGAACCGGCTTTCCCGATAATATGGTAAACCCACAAGGCAGAGATGTGCCGTTGCGACAGGCTTATACCTCTGATGAGGAATTGAACAATACCGAAAACTACCAGGAAGCCGTTGATCGTCAGTTTAATGGCGACAACTCAATTTACGGTCGACTCTGGTGGGATGTAGAATAATCCCAAAGCAATAAACTCTGCTTGGTAATTATAAAACTGTTCCACTAATTTGATAAAAGGCACAGGAGTTACATCCCTGTGCCTTTTATATAGCATTAATATTCATTAAAAAAATGTAACCTGATGAAGTACCGATATCTATCCATACCATTAATAATTTTTCTATTTGTTTCGCTGATAGCTTGCGGACCATCCCATGAGCGGGATATCCAACAGAAAATTACCAATACTTCTCAACACTTTGCGCCCGACAGTAGAGTGGCTTTATTTGATGTGGAAGCGAAATCAAATGATGGGAAATGGGTTCTGAAGGGAGAAACAAATCTTCCCAAAGCCAAAGAGGCATTGCTTGATTCGCTTTCTGCAATGAATGTTACGACTGTTGACAGCATCAATGTGCTGCCGGATGATGAGCTCGAGGGGAAGACGCTGGGAATTATTAATAACTCGGTAGCGAACCTTCGGTCACGCCCCTCACATCCCGCACAACTCGTTACCCAGGCTACGTTGGGTATGCCCGTAAAGGTTCTGAGAAAAGAAGGCAGCTGGTACTTTATACAGACCCCGGATGATTACCTGTCGTGGGTTGATTATGGAGGGATCCATCAAATGGGCCAAGAGGAATATGAAGAGTGGAAATCAGCGGATAAAATTATTTATCTCGAAACCAATGGATATGCTTATGAGCAGCCGAATCGAGAGTCACTAAAAGTATCTGATCTGGTGAGCGGAAGCATCCTTAAAGTTACAGGGACAGAAGGAAATTATTATGAGGTTAGCTATCCCGATGGGCGAACCGGTTTTGTAAACCGATCTGAAGCCCGTTCATTTGACGATTGGAAGGCATCTGTCAAAGCGTCCGAAAACAAACTGGTAGAAGAGGCAAAATCGATGAAGGGGGCGCCTTATCTGTGGGGAGGAACATCCTCTAAAGGAATGGATTGCAGTGGCTTTACCAAGACCATCTATTTTATGAACGGTTGGATTATCCCGCGTGATGCATCTCAGCAGGTTCATGCTGGCGAATTGGTTGATTCTACCGGTCATTTTGAGAAGTTACGTCCTGGTGACCTACTATTTTTTGGTAGTGAAGCAACCGAAGAACGGGATCGGCGCGTTGTACATGTAGGTATGTGGATTGGCAATGACGAATTCATCCATTCTGCGGGAAGAGTAAAGGTGAGCAGCATTGATCCTGAAGCAGAAAACTACGATGAATATAATCTTAATCGCTATCTCGAATCGCGTCGATATCTGCAGCATAAAGAAGGTAATATCATTGACGTAGAAGATATGTACGAGATATAATGATTAACGTAATACAACTGGGGTTAGGACCCATTGGTCAGCGCCTTACACGATATCTTTTCGAGCGAGAAGGAATACAAATTGTGGGAGCAGTTGATCCTGATCCCCAAAAGGTTAAAAAAGATGTGGGAGAGCATGCCGATATTAAAGCGTTGGGTGTTTCCATCTCACCGAATCTTGATTCCTGTGCTGCCATTCGGCAGGCTGATGTAGCTATAATATCTACGGTTTCATTCCTGGAAAAGATGGAAGTCCAAATTCGGGAAGTGGCAGATTACGGATTAGATATCGTATCGACTTGTGAAGAGCTTTCGCATCCCTGGAAAACGCATCCGGAATGTGCCCACAGAATTAATGACTATTGCAAAGAAAAAGATATTTCATGTGTGGGTACGGGCGTCAACCCCGGCTTTTTGATGGATTATCTGCCTTCGGTACTTACGTCGGTTTGTCGCGAGGTAAAGCATATTAAAGTGGAGCGTATTCAAGACGCACGACCGCGTCGCAAGCCATTTAGAGATAAAATTGGGGCCGGGCTTACGGGTACTGAATTCGAGGAAAACAGGGGTGCCATTCGCCATGTGGGGTTGCCCGAATCGGTCCACATGATTGCCGAAGCTATGAACTGGAAACTAAGTGAAGTAAGTGAGACGATGCATCCTGTTTTTGCTGAAAAAACGATATCAATGGACAGTGGAAAGGTCCAAGAGGGTGATGTTGCAGGTGTTCGACAAGTGGCTCGCGGCTACCAAAGCGATAGTGAAGTAATTACTTTAGTTTTCAAAGCAGCCGTTGGAATAGAAGAATCTCATGACAGTATTCATATAATCGGGAGTCCTACGTTTACTTCTACTATTGACGGTGGAATAAACGGTGATATTGCAACTTCTGCTATCATTGTGAATGCGATACGATCGATAAGCAGAGCTGCGCCGGGACTTAAGACCATGCTTGACATAACAGCTCCCGCTTATTTTAGTGGAGTTAATGCATAGAGTTTGGCTAAATATTAATCTTTAGTTTGAGAAAGATGGAAAGGAAAATATTAGTTTCGGTTCTTTTGATTGCTATACTGGCGGTGGGATGTAAATCTTCAGAACCATTCTCAGAAACCAAGAAATCAGAAAAAGAAACGCCGCGAACTCTGCTGTCAGCAATGATTGATACCTCCCAAGTATTTTCGGCAAATCTGACGGGATTTGCCCTTTATGATCCGGAGGTTGATTCAATGATTCACAGTCAAAACGGGAATCGTTATTTCACTCCGGCCTCAAACACCAAGCTTTTTACCTTCTATACCGGATTGAAACTCCTGCCGGATTCGCTGAAAGCACTGGAGTACGAAGTGCGCGGAGACTCACTTATTTTCTGGGGAACGGGGGATCCCTCGTTTTTGCATCCAGATTTTGGCAATAAAAAGGTCTATGAGTTTCTAAAAAACCGGGATGAAGATCTCTATTTTTCCGATTCCAATTTTGATGATGAGCTGCTGGGTCCGGGATGGTCGTGGAGCGATTATCAGTATTACTATCAGACCGAGAAAGTACCTTTTCCTATTTTTGGAAATGTAGCCCGGTTTACGATACAGGAGATTGAACTTCGCAAGATTGCCGAAACTGACAGCGGGTTGGCTGTTTCTCCCAAATACTTTCAGTCATTCGTAGAAGAAAATGGAGATCGCGATGATTTTCTGCACCGTGGAATGACTAATAATACATTTTTATATGACCAAGAGGCCGATACCAATACCTATACTATCGATAAGCCATTTCATTATAGTCCCGAGTTAGTTACTGAAATGTTATCTGACACGCTGGGTAAAACGGTAAAGTACGTGGATATCGAGCGTCCGAAATCCCCGAGAGAAGTATACAGCATAAAATCGGATACGGCTTACAAGCGGATGTTGCAGCCAAGTGATAATTTTATTGCCGAACAGCTGTTGCTGGTGACGGCCTCGGAGCTGGGGAAGCCGCTGAATTCCAGAAGTGTGATCGAGAAGATGAAAGAAGAGTATCTGGATATTCTGCCCAGAGAGCCGCAGTGGGTGGATGGATCGGGATTGTCGCGCTATAATATGTTTACGCCCGAATCTATGATTCGTCTGTTGGGTGCTATTGATGATGAGTTTGCCAATGATGAAAAATTGTTTCACTTGCTTCCGGCTGGAGGGGAACGGGGGACAATCAGTAGTTGGTATGCCCCCCGAGATAACAGAAAAAAACCGTACATTTTTGCAAAGACGGGCACACTCAGCAATAACCACTCGTTGAGTGGCTACTTATTGACCAAAAGTGGCAAGAAGCTGTACTTCAGCTTTATGAATAATCACTATGTGGGCTCTTCATCTGTGGTAAAAGAAGAGATGGAAAAGGTGCTCTGGTACATCTACAATAATTTCTAATGTTTTAGAAGATTAGAACTCCAGGTGGTCAGTCAGCTAAACAGTTTTTTGTGAATAGTCTTGACAATTGAAAGAACCTGATCGTTATCAACAACAAGATTAAGGTTTCCTTTGGACTTGCTGTAAGAGATTAAATTTTGCGGTACATTTCTAACTTGAGAAAGAATATCGGTAACCAGGCAATTATCACTGTTGCAACCAACCAGGCTGATAATCCCCTGATTGTTTAATACGTCTACCGATCCATAGCCATTAAGTTGTTCAATGGCATCATCAAGGTTGGCACCATTTTCGATGCCAATAGAGACGGATGCCTCAGTTGTTGTGACGACGTCGACAGCCAGATGGTGCCAGCGAAGAATATCGAAAACGCCCGCCAAAAATTCATAGCCCATTACGGTTTGTGAGGATGTGACCGTAACGATTGTGCAGTTTTCTTTATAGGTAATCGCTTTAACCGGTCCGCCGGTGGTGGATTCTGTAGAAATACAGGTTCCGGGTTCATCGGGTTCAAAAATATTTTTCACCCAGACGGGAATCTGTTTTTTTGATGCCGGTTTGGTTGTAGAGGGATGTAGTACCTTGGCACCAAAATAAGCCAGCTCAGTGGCTTCTTGAAAGCTGAGCTGTGGAATTGGTTTGGCATCGGATATAAAGCGGGGATCACAAGTATAAATGCCGCTTACGTCGGTCCATATTTCAATGGCTTCGGCGTCAAGGGCCGCCCCAATAAGGCTTGCGGAGTAATCGGAGCCCTCAAGACCCAAAGTCGTGATGTTTTCGTTGGCATCCATTCCGTAGTAGCCCCCCATAACCGGAATGTTATCAGCAGATATTTTCTGTTGCAGTGAATTTATTTTACCGGAAATAAAATCAAGGTTCGGGGAAGCTTTTCCAAAGTTGGAATCGGTACGAACAATTTGAGTAGCATCCAGCCAAGTGGTATATAATCCTGCTGCGTATCCACACTCGGTGAATAAATAGGAAGACAGTCGTTCCCCAATCGAAGCTATAACATCTTTGAGCTGTTCTGTAAGCTCCTGTTGACTGTGGATGGTGGCAAGATGTTCTTTCAATTCCTCGATACAAATGTTAATCCAGTTATGGCAAGCCATAAGGGTTTGGCTGGAATCATCATAATCCGCCAAAAAGTGTTCGACGATATTATTGTGGCGGGTTGCAATATCGTCGGCAATCATCTGTGCTTCTTGGGGGTGGTCAATGGCCTTATGGGCCGCTTTTATCAATGATCGGGTTGTCCGAGCTGTAGCAGAAACAACTACGAAAGGAGATTCATAGCGTTTAATAATATCAAATACCTGTTGCCAGGTTTTTGCGTTGCTCATTGAGGTTCCGCCGAACTTGAGGATATGCATCAACCTCTAATTTTGTAGTGATAATTTATTAATGGGCGTAAAAAAATAGGGAAGATCCGATTTTACAAACAAAATTTTGACCTATTGTAATGTGGATAGTTGTTTAAAACCCTTGCGCTTAAGAAGGGATTGCTGAGCATTCAAAAACTCTTTTATCTGGTTAATAGGAATGGCTTGAGTGATGCCATAATTAATGCGAGTTTTTTGTTGTACAAAAACGGAATCAGAATAGGGACGTATTATTCTCGAGTAGTTGTCGTTTTGGGGATGAGGGACAAGCACTTCTTCTCTGGAAGCCGTTGATGAACTTGCCATGCCTACCCACTCAAAGGTTTCATAATTAGTATCCGAAGCAAGAATCAATCCCCCGCTGATACCGGGATTAAAGGTGGCATCGGTAACAAAAAAACGATCATTCCAGCTTTCTGAAGAGCTGGCCAGCCCGCGTGTAACCATGGGATAGCTTTTGGGAAATCCCAAGACATATAAAAAAGAGCCCAATTGTAAAAAGTCGCTGTTGCCCGCTTCTATTGTGAGGGGGTAAAGGTCGAGGTTTCCAATTTGTTCGAACTCTACATTCAGGAGGGCTAAATCTGAGCGAGGATTGGTGGCTATAACCTCGAATGGTTGCAACTCAGAAGAAGTGTAGACAAGATTGGTTTGGTTTTTTTTGATACTGATAGATTCGATGTAAGTCTCCTCAGGAATCTCCGGCCCCTTGTAATAAGTAATCATGGTATCAGGGAAAAAGACCGTATGTTCACAGGTAATAAGCAGAGAATTTTGCTTATTTCGGCCCAGAATAATAGCTGTTCCGCTGGTACTTTCTTCTGCAGATGTTTGAGATGTGGCAATATCTCCCGGATTGTTGGTTTTGATATCAGCCAACGTTATAGCTTTGTCGCTAAAGTTATAGTTGTCATAAAATCCGGTAGATACAATTCGAACGACCGATTGCTGGGCATTTTTTAACTGTGAACTGATATCTTTGTGTGGAAAAGCAGAAGTGTAGTATTCAGAATATTCTTCTTGTGGCTGCTGACCAGAAGATTCGGTAGAAGCTGATTGTTGAGTGCTACTGCAAAAAGTAAGTATTAAAGCAATGGAAAACAGGGATAATATTGCTAACCAATTTTTCATGGTGTAATTGTTTCTTAAAAGCTGCTGCAAAAAGTGATACTGAATGGTTTTACTTAGTTTACAAAAACCTCTCACCACTTTTAAAACGAATTACTAAATCCGGTTAGTATATGAGATTCTATGATTTTAGCTGATCAGGAGCCAAATCTTCCAAGGAGTTACTTTCCTGTTTAATTTGTTGGCGGATTTCATCATCCAGATTGATATAAAATGCTTTGTCACCTTTGGTCGGTGAGGGGGGATTATCAACTGTATAAGGACGAATTTCGTTGTTTGGGGTAATTAAAAAAAGAGGGATATATTCTTCTCCAATTTGTTCTTCAAATTCAGCTGCCAGATTTTCCTCGTCAAACGTCATCGATTGGATTTCGGTATGTTCAGAAAAGAAGCGCGACAAATTTTCAAAGTTCAAGCGTTCGTGAAACAGAATTCTTCCGCTTAGATGGCTGGTTACATCTGTATTTTCCATCTGACCTTGGGTATTGGGAGCCAACTGAAAAACATGAGAACGTCCAAATATTTCTCCGAATCGCAAGGCGGCAAGTGAGTTTGTTTCATCATTAGGGGTTAAAGAAAGCATTCGTCCAACACCATCAAGATCGAGTTCTTCCAAAGCAAATTCTGATAAAATATTGCCGTGGTATGTTTCGAGTCCTTTGGAACGTGCCTTGGAAATATTTTTCCAGTTTGAGTCTGCAACCAAGACCTTCAATTCTACTTTCTTAATTGCTTCAGCTATTTTTAAGGCCCATTTGTGAGCACCAAGTATCAGTACCCCGTTGGGTACAGGTTTGGCAACACCTAATTTACGGGCTACCCATGCGGCCGGCAGACCATAAATAGTTACCGTTCCAATAATCACAAGAAAAACAACAGGCACCAGTTGGTCGGCATTTTCAAAACCATTTTGTGCTAAATTTATCGCAAAAATTGAAGAGATCGACGCTGCCACAACACCGCGCGGTGCCATCCAGCAGAGGAAAAGTTTTTCGCGCCAGTTAATATCCGCAAAATAAGTAGAAATATAGACGCCGATTGGCCGGGCAATAAGAATGAGAATAGCAAGAAAGGCTGCGAGGCTCCAGTTTAGGTTTTGGATTAAGCTGCTTAACTCTACCCGTGCTGCCAAAAGTATAAATAGCGCAGACAGCAGAAGTACTCTCAAGTTTTCTTTAAATTCTGTGATATGATTAATGCGAGCCGTTTTTTGGTTCGCTAATGCAATACCCATCAAGGTGGTGGCCCAAAGCCCTGATTCATGTTGAAGCATATTAGAAATGGTAAATACGGTAACTACTACCATCAGACTTACCGGGTTTTGCAGATAATCGGGAAGGAGATGACGCTTAAGGAGGAAATATATTAATGCGGCACCTCCCAAGCCTACGAGTGTGCCAAAAAAGATTGTTTTCATTATGCTCATCACAGCAACGCTGGTAGCAGCTGATAAGCTGGTGCTCAAAATCACTTCAAAGACGAGAACAGCAAGCATGGCTCCAATGGGATCAATAACAATGCCCTCCCATTTAAGAATAGAACCTACCTGTCCTGAGGGGCGAACCTGACGAAGCAAAGGGATAATAACAGTTGGACCGGTGACTACCAGAATAGCTCCGAGGAGTATAGCAAGTTCCCAGTCAAACACAAACAAGTAGTAAGCTGATACAGAGGTAATCCCCCAGGTTAAAACCACCCCTATACTTACCAGATTGCCAACGGTGCTGCCAATATCTTTGAGTTCTGAAAAGCGAAGACTTAAGCCTCCTTCGAAAAGAATAATAGCAACAGAAACCGAAATAAACGGAGCCAGCAGATCACCCATTAAATGATCTGGATCAAGAAGACCAAAGACCGGTCCTGCAAGGACACCGCTAATAAGCAGAAGTAAAATAGCAGGCAGTTTAAAGCGCCAGGCAATCCATTGTGCCCCAATACCAAATACTAAAATGCTTGTTATGCCAATTAAGAGATGTTCACCCATAAATTGTCGGGAATAATATTGTTATAATTGTAGAAGGTGAAAATCTATAAATGAGGTGTTAGAAACAAAATTATTCCAGATTTGTTATTGAAGAGTTTTTGGTGACAGATCCTTGGTTAAATAACTTGGGAATGGAATGTCCTAATATTACTATATATGATCAAAAATTTGTTAAAATTGCACCAATAATTTTAAGAACAATACAATCCTTGTATTTTAAGTGCTCTCAATCAATATAACCTATTAAGTAAAGAAAGATGAACAGCCAAATAAAAAGTAAACTTATTACAGAATTTTCCTGGCTGTTGGGAATTATTATTGCATCAGCTGCATTAGAGTATGCTATTATAGAGATTTTCGACCTGCATCCGATATTGGGGGTTAAGATTCAAGGATTGATCGGTCTTGTTGTAATCGCATATATTATTCGTATGATTGCAAGAATGGGTAAACAGGGAGTCATTGTTTTTGACGATGATGAAGAAGAATCCGGAGAACGGGAATAACATTTCTCGGCAAATAATTTTTTAACAAGCTGTTTTTTCAATTCTGAATAGCTTCAAAATCACAATTATTGCACTTTGGCAGAACTGAAAAATTCCAAAAAACTTAACAAAACACTCGGAGCATTTGATGTATTTGCAATAGCAACGGGAGCTATGTTTAGTTCCGGGTTGTTTTTGTTGCCAGGCTTAGCAGCAGGTGTTACGGGCCCGTCAGTTTTCTTGGCTTACTTAGTTTCGGGCATATTGGTGCTGCCCACCATGTTGAGCAAAGCAGAACTTGGGACAGCTTTCCCCCGTGCCGGTGGAACCTACTACATTATTGATCGGACCTTGGGTCCGTTAATGGGTAGTATTGGTGGATTTGGTTCGTGGCTATCCCTGATTTTTAAAAGTGCTTTTGCGCTCATTGGAATGGGAGCCTATATCTCAATCTTTTTCGAAGTGCCTATAACACCGGTTGCAATTATCTTAACAATTGCCTTTGGCGCACTTAATATATTTGGAGCTAAAGAAACGAGCAGGCTTCAGAATATCCTTGTCATTACGCTGCTCTCAGTCATGGCTTTTTACCTGGTGCAAGGATTTTCACACTTCTTTTCCTTAGACATGTTGGATATCCATCGGGAGAAGTTTACTCCATTTTTTAAGGATGGGATGCAGGGGTTCTTTGCTACAGTAGGGATGGTATTTGTGTCTTATGCTGGACTTACGAAAGTTGTAAGCGTGGCAGAAGAGGTGGAAGATCCGGATAAAAATCTACCGCGGGGTATGTTTCTATCGATACTAACCGCCATCGTGGTATATGTTGCAGGCGTTTTTTTGATGACATCCGTATTGGAACCTGAAGCCTTTTATAAAGATTTAACCCCTGTTGCTACTGCCGGTAACGTATTTTTAGATTGGCTGCCAGGGGATACAGGTCTCATTTTAGTGGTTATAGCTGCAATTGCCGCATTTGCCTCCACCGGTAATGCCGGTATTATGTCTGCCTCTCGATTTCCATTGGCTATGGCCCGCGATAAGCTGGTTCACTCCAACTTCTCGAAGTTGGGCAAGTTTGATACCCCGGTCTATTCCATCGTTGCAACGACCGGGATGATGATATTCCTGTTATTAGTCTTTAATGTAAAAGAAGTGGCCAAGCTGGCCAGTGCTTTTAAGTTATTGCTGTTCGGGCTCCTCAATTTGGCTGTTATTGTGATGCGCGAAAGCCAAATTGAGGAGTATGATCCCGGTTATAAATCGCCATTTTATCCCTGGGTGCAAATGCTGGGCATGTTAACCTCTGGACTGTTGATTTTTGAGATGGGCCTTCTATCTATTCTGTTTACTGTAGCTATTACCATATTGTCCGTAGCTTGGTACTATTACTATGCCTATGGAGAGGTTGACCGGCAAGGGGCTATATTTCATGTCCATGAGCGATTGGGGCAATATAAAGATCGTGGCCTTGAGCATGAGATGCGTCATATTTTGCAAGAGAAAGGATTACGTGACGAAGATCCATACGAGCTGGTAGTCAGTAAGGCTGCAATTTTGGATGTAACCGATAAACAGACATCCTATGAAGATATTGTGGAAAAAGCCTGTGCCACACTGGCAACAAAAGTGAGTATGGATAAGGAAGAGCTGATTAAGGCATTCCACACAGAGGATGATTTCGGAGCACTTTCGATTGGTAAGGGAGCGGCGCTAAATCATACAAGAATACCTGTTGAGGCAGAGCCGGAGCTGTTTATCGTGCGAATAAAAGATGGGTTAGTTACGCAAGATACCTGTTTTGAGGATGAGGGCGAAGATCAGCAAAAACATACATTTTATGCTCTGTTCTTCTTAGTTAGCTCAGAAAAAGATGCTACGCAGCACCTCCGGTTTTTAGCTCATATGGCCGAAATGATTGATAATGAGAACTTCTTTGATCGTTGGACTTCGGCAAAAGATGAGGCGGAATTACGGGAAGTATTACTACGAAATGAACGGTTTATTAATATTTATGTCCGCTCTGATGACAAAACGTCCAAGTTGATTGGGAAAAAAGTATATGAGATCGATCTACCGGGAGAAAGCCTTGTAGCTATATTGAAAAGAGGAGAAAGTGTTAATATTCCCCATGGCAATACAGAAATTCATGAGGGAGATAAATTGTCGATCATCGGACAGATTGAGGATATTGAGGAGATAAAAGAACTCAAAAGAAAATAGTTGGGAACGGCACTCGGTACAGTAATAAGAAGGTACTACGTTTATTGATGTTGTATTAAAAAAAGATATCTGAGAAGTTTTTTAAGAAAATAAGTTATTTTCTTAAACTCTGAATTAAAAATTTATAAACGTTTTAATCTAAAAAAGAGCATGCAGCACGAAAAACTGGAAAAGCAACTTGGATTGTGGGATGTATATGCAATTGCTACTGGAGCGATGTTTAGTTCCGGCTTTTTTCTATTGCCGGGTATTGCTGCAGCAATAACAGGTCCGTCGGTATTTATTGCGTATTTTGTTTCGGGACTCCTTGTGCTACCAACCATGTTTAGCGTGGCAGAGTTGGCTACAGCCATGCCCAAAGCAGGAGGGACTTATTATATTATTGACCGGAGCCTTGGTCCGGTGATGGGTACGGTTGGTGGATACGGATCCTGGTTTGCATTAGTATTAAAAAGTGCTTTTGCATTGATTGGGATGGGGGCTTATATCTCTATTTTTATCGAGGTACCTATTGTTCCGGTTGCCATAGTTCTCACCCTTGTTTTTGGTTTGTTAAATATAGTAGGTGCCAAAGAAACAACGGCGCTTCAAAAAGTTCTTGTTGCCGCTCTGATAAGTATTATGACATTTTACATCGCCCAGGGATTATTCTCTGTTTTTTCTGCTGACTTTTTTGAGGTGACCCGTAATCAGTTTACTCCTCTTTTTATTGATGGGGCTACCGGATTTTGGGCTACAGTGGGAATGGTTTTTGTATCCTATGCCGGACTCACAAAAGTAGCCAGTGTGGCCGAAGAGGTCAGAAATCCCGATAAAAATATTCCGTGGGGCATGTTCCTCTCTATTATGTCGGCGATATTTGTGTATGTAGCCGGTGTGTTTATCATGGTTTCGGTGTTGGATCCCGGTGAATTTCGAGAAGATCTTACACCCGTTGCCACGGCCGGAGAAGCTTTTATGAGTTGGTTGCCGGGAGATCTGGGTATAATACTTGTTGTGATAGCAGCGGTAGCCGCATTTGCCTCAACCGGAAATGCCGGAATTATGTCTGCTTCGCGTTATCCGTTGGCGATGGCTCGCGATAAGCTTATTGATTACCGGTTTTCAAAAATTGGTACAATGGGTACGCCGGTGATTGCAATTATTGCTACAGTATTTTTAATGATTTTCTTTCTTGTAGCTTTTGATGTTGCCCAGGTAGCAAAATTAGCCAGTGCTTTTCAGCTACTGCTGTTTGGATTACTGAATCTGGCAGTAATTGTAATGCGGGAAAGTAAAATTGAGGAATATGATCCCGGTTTTAATTCACCATTTTATCCTTGGATTCAAATAGCGGGGATGATTCTTTCGGCTGTTCTTATTTTGGAGATGGGGCTCCTCTCCATTCTCTTTACCCTGGTGGTGAGTATCTTCAGTGTAGGATGGTTTTATTACTATGCGTATGGGGAGATAGAGCGCGAAGGAGCTATCTTTCATGTAACGGCTCGTCTTGGTAAACGCAAAGATCAGGGACTCGAACGAGAAATGCGTGGTATACTTCGAGAGAAAGGACTTCGTGAAGAAGATCCTTATGAGCATGTAGTGGCCAGTGCTGCGGTTATAGATGAGCCAAATAAAAAGCTGAGTTATAAAACGATTATAAAACAGGCATCAGATATTTTTGCCGATCGTTTGAATTTGGACCGGGATTTTCTTGTTAATAATTTTTGCAAGGCTCAGGACATGGGTACGATTCCGCTTGGCAATAACACAGTTATTAATCATATTCGAGTTGATGAAGACTGTGAGCCACAGATGGTACTGGTGCGTATTCCAGAAAGTATAACTGTTTCTACCGAGGGCTTTGATGTGCTCGATGAAGATGAAACAGGAGAAGTTGAAAACTTATGTGCAATGATCTTTTTGGTGAGTTCATCTGAAAATTCCAGTCAACACTTGCGATTAATTGCACACTTGGCTGAGATGATTGATAGCAGACATTTTATTGAACGTTGGAAAAGTGCTGATAATGAATCTCAATTGCGGGAGATCTTACTAAGAGACGAACGATTTATAAATA
The DNA here is from genome assembly GCF_052712805.1 of Fodinibius sp. AD559. NCBI lineage: Bacteria > Pseudomonadati > Balneolota > Balneolia > Balneolales > Balneolaceae > Fodinibius > Fodinibius sp. AD559. The sequence goes on along the minus strand of NZ_JBQPVW010000009.1, from coordinate 35,501 downwards.
TTAAGGTTAGTAAAAGTAATATTACTCGTAAGTTCATCGGCAAAAAAATTATGGATATTGATCTTCCGGGTGAGAGTTTAATAACTATTCTAAAGCGAAACGGAGATATCAAAATTCCTCACGGCCATACGCTATTGGAAGAAGGGGATGAGTTATCGATAATAGGAGAAGTTGGAGATATAGAGAAAATAAATGAGTGGCGAAAATCAGAGGCTAATAATTAATTGGTATTCGATTAAGGCGTAAATGAATTGTTGAACAAATAATATTAAATCCAAAATAATAGGAAAGTGACAGATAACAGTAACGGTTTAACACAGAAAATTAAGAGTTTTTTCCAAAGAGACTCAGCGGCAGGTATGATGCTCTTGTATGCTACCATACTTGCCCTAATTGTAGCAAATAGTCCGCTCTATGAGTGGTATCATCATCTGTTAGAACTCCATATCTCGATAGGAGTTGGTGACTTGATGATTGATGAATCGGTTCACCATTGGATTAATGATGGGCTGATGGCCATATTTTTTCTTCTCGTTGGGTTAGAAATTAAACGGGAACTTAAATATGGTGAGCTTTCAACCGTGCAGTCAGCCTTATTACCGGCTGTAGCGGCAGTTGGTGGGGCTGCATTACCGGCGTTAATATTCTGGGGATTTAATGCAGGAACGGGCTACATGGACGGCTGGGCCATTCCGATGGCTACCGATATTGCTTTTGTAATTGGTATTGTGGCACTACTTGGCTCCCGTGTTCCGGTTTGGGCCAAGGTTTTTGTGACAGCTATTGCAGTCGTTGATGATCTGATTGCTGTGCTGGTTATTGCCTTCTTTTATACCGAATCCATAAGTATGATGGCGCTGGGCGTTGCCGGTATTTCTTTCCTCTTTTTGATGCTTCTTAATTATCGTGGAGTTAATAGAATTTCTCCGTATATGATTATTGGATTTATCATGTGGTGGGCCGTTCTAAAATCCGGTGTTCACGCAACCATCGCAGGTGTAATGCTTGGGTTTGTGATGCCGGCCAGCCGCGGATGGAGCCTGGAGCGCTTGAAAGAATACGCACAGGAAGGCTTTGATCTGTTTAAGCAGGCTGAAGACGAAGATATGTCCGTTACCAAAGAACAGGCACTTCATCACATGGAAGAAACCGTGAGTCACGCAGAATCACCTCTCCATCGCTTGGAGCACAAGCTACATTTCTCGGTATACTTTCTCATTATGCCAATATTTGCTTTTGCCAATGCCGGCGTTGTCTTTGATGCTGAAGTGATGGGACATGCATTTGTTTCGACCTTAACGTGGGGAATCGCGATTGGATTATTTATGGGTAAGCAGATAGGCATCTTAGGGTTTACCTGGATACTCACCAAGTTAGGTTTTACTGATTTGGCTGACAATAAGGAAACCTGGAAAGTAGTATATGGCGTTGCGCTGCTTGCCGGAATTGGATTTACGATGTCACTGTTTATTGCAAACCTCTCATTTGAGGCTGGATCGGAAGTTCTTGAATTTGGGAAGGTGGGAATTTTAATTGGTTCTCTTGCCAGTGGCCTATTGGGTTATTACTTCTTGAGCCGACGTCCGGATTACGGAGCAGAAACGCAACAACCCTACGATGTACCTGAGGGAAGCGAGGCAACTTCTTAATTCTCACATAACTTAGTTTGATAGTTAAAAAAGGCGACCTTCGGGTCGCCTTTTTTATTGGATATTCATTGAAGTTTATGGGGGATTGGGCAAGAAGTATGGGAAGCTTAGATGAATTCTATTCAGTGACTTTGGGATTATCAATAGAGCCTTGTAGTTGAATGGTTATTCCCTCTTTGGATTTTGGCAGTGAGATAGATAACAGTTGCTCAATATTGTTTAACACGTTGCTGAATGTTTCCGAGAAATTAGAAAGGGAAATCTTCATATTTTGAAATTCGGAATCTTGCAAGGGCTTTTTTAGAATGATGTTTCCCCGGCTGGTAAGTAAAGCCAATTCCGATTTAACGGTAGAGTTAATCTCTAATGTATCATCAGCTTGAGAGACAGGTTTTGTCCGCAGTTCTATAGATTGGAAGGGGATGGCATCGCTTGGGTAGCCAAAACCTTTGATAAAGAAACTGTACTTGTTTTGAAATGATTTTGGGGGTGTCCAAAGCAGGGAATCCAAACGAATATTATGAGTACCCTCTTTCCAAAAGTTTGTTTGTGTTTTCGAAATAGTGCCTGAATAATTCAGCTTTTGTGCTTTAACTTTTGAAAGCAGCGTTCGGGGGACAGAAAAAGTTATATTACTACCTTGAATTTCAATAGACTGATTTGCACCAAATGGGGTACCATTGACAGCACTTTGAATGCCATCAAAGGCATCACCTTGGTATGTAATTGTAAGTGAATCGGATTTAACTTCTTGCAGCTCTACCTTGTTTGTATATGAGGAGGATACAGCAGTTATAATTGCCTTATTTAAATGATGTAAGCCGTATTCGGTTCCGCCAAAATAGATATTGAGAAAATCAAAGTATCCCAGATCGAGCTTGAGTTGGTGGGCTCGTTCAATATGATTTCCGAAAATAATATTGAGGTTACTAATGACGATATCTGCCGAGAAGGGGGTAATATTAATCTCGGAATACTGAACCGATATCGAATTTGATTTTCCAATCTGTTCCTGGATAGCCTCATCAATTTGCTGTTCAGCTTGTGAGGCCGCTAAGAAATGATACCCAATGATAGCTATAACAAGTACAAGAGCACCTATGAGATAATATTTTATGTTCTTCATAGGATGCGCACTGTTTTAATTCGTTAGCTTGTTAAGGATTTCTTCAAAACTATAAGCATCTTCTTCGCTGGCTTTCATGTTGCGAAGCGTGAATTTACCCTCAGCCAGTTCATTGCCGCCTACAATAATTACATGACGTGCATTTTCGCGGTCGGCGTCCTTCATTTGTGCTTTTATCGAGCGACCGATGTAATCCATGGAGGCCGAGAGTCCGGCTTTGCGAAGTTTCGGCAGATGTTTCATTCCCCAAGTGCGTGCCTCTTCACCGAGCGTAACGATATACACATCCAGCATTTCTTCTTCCACCAGATTGATATCGAGCTCCTCACAAGCAATAAATAATCGTTCCATACCGGCTGCAAATCCCACCGCTGGGGTATGCTGTCCACCAATTTCTTCAATAAGAAGATCATAGCGACCGCCACCCCCCAACGCATCTTGTGCTCCTAAATCTGGACTAATGAGTTCAAAGGCGGTACGCGTATAGTAATCGAGTCCCCGTACTAAATACGGGTCTTCTTCGAAGGGAATTTCCAGTTCATTCAGTAATTCTTTGACTCGGGCGTAGTGTGTTTCTGTCTCCTCTGTGAGAAAATCTGTTATTACAGGCGCATCTTCAATAAATGACTGGTCTTCTTCCTCTTTAGAATCCAGAATCCGCAGGGGATTTTTTTCGAAGCGTTCCTTGGAAATATCGCTCATCTTATCAAGATGGGGACGAAAATAATCTTTGAGCGCTTCGGTATACGCCTTTCGACTTTCAGGATCTCCTACAGAGTTAATCTTTAGCGAGGTATTGGTGATACCGACGCGATCATAAATCGACATCATGAGCGCAATAATATCGACGTCAGCAGCGGGATCATCGGCGCCGATAATTTCTGCCCCGAACTGGTGGAACTGACGCTGTCGACCTTTTTGCGGCTTTTCTGCCCGGAACATTGGTCCGATATAGTAAAGATTCTGTGTGCCCCCGCGCTGCTCCAGGTGATGTTCAACGAAGGCGCGCGCTACAGGTGCGGTGCACTCGGGACGAAGCACATACTGGTCATCACCGCGTTCAAAGGCAAACATCTCTTTGGAGACGATATCAGTAAGCTGTCCCACGCCGCGAGCAATAAGCTCAGTTTGCTCCATGATGGGCGTTCGGATCTCCTCAAAGTTAAACTTTTTGGCCTCTTCGTGGATGATGCGTTCCAGTGCTTGCCATTTTTCTACTTCGCCGGGCAGGATGTCTACCATTCCCACATGCGTGCTAAAGGTCGGTTGCGCCATGAATGTAAATCAGTTCGGTTCTAAAAATTATTCGCTCCAAAGATAAGAGTCTGCCTGTAGAAATTCTCACCCAATTTCGTAAGGAGTGCTTGTAATAATGGTCTTACTTATAGTTGGCCACAGATCAACACAGATAATAGACTGATGAATACTTATAAATATCACAAGCTAACTCGTAAAATTATAAAAGGATATTACAAAGTTTATAATGAGTTGGGTACTGGCTTTCTTGAGTCAGTTTATGAGAAAGCAATGTTAATGGTAATAAAAGATAATTTTGATTTAGATGCGGTTACTCAAAAACCTATTAAAGTGCGATTTAGAAATAGAGTTGTGGGTAATTGTCAGGCAGATTTATTGGTTGAAAATAAGGTTATAGTTGAATTAAAGGCTGTTTCTAAATTATTGCCTGAGCATAAAGCACAATTGATCAATTATTTGAAAGTTACTGACATTGAATTGGGGCTTTTAATGAATTTTGGTGATAAACCCGAGTTCAAGAGATTCATTTTTGATAAGTGACTATGAGGCCACAGATCTTCACAGATTAAAGACAAATCAGTTTAAATCAGTGAAAATCTGTGGCTAAACCTACATTCCTGTCAAAACAATTTTGCCGGTGTTTTTGTTGTTTTGCATGCGCTGGTGGGCTTCTTCGGTATCCGTCCAGTCATAAATAGAATCGATGACAGGAGAGAGGGACCCGGTTTTAAGCAGTGGAAGTGCTTTTTGGGTAAAATCCTTGGTGAGATCAATTTTATATTGCTCGGATCGATTGCGCAGCGTTGATCCCATAATAGACAATCGTTTGCGGAGAATAGGTACTAAGCTTACCTCTTCGACTTTGTGTCCGCCCAAAAACGACAGGTAGACCACCCGTCCATCCATGGCCAGTACCTCCACATTTTTATGCCAATAGGGCTTGCCGATAAAATCGATAATTGCATCAACAGAATCCGGACCGACATCACTAATGATTTCTTCGGCGTAATTTTGCCCTTTATAATTGTAGGCATAATTTGCGCCCAACTCTTTTGCCGTATCCAACTTGTGCTGTTTTCCGGCGGTAGCAATGATTCTTGCATTGTATAGGTGGCGTGCCAGTTGAATAGCTGAAGTCCCCACACCGCTGCCCGCAGCATGAATGAGAACAGTTTCTTGCTCTTTCAGCTCCGCCAGCCAATCCAGTGCCTGGAAGGCTGTCAAAAAGGTTTCGGGAATGGCGGCCGCTTCTTCAAAAGACAGGTTCTCCGGAATCCCCATCGCCATATCTTCGTGGATGGTGCAGTATTCCGCATATCCGCCGCCGGCCAGTAATCCAAAGGTACGATCGCCGGCTTGCCATTTTGTAACTTCGGAACCAACTTCTTCCACAACACCTGCCATCTCGAGTCCCAATATTTCGCTGGCACCTTTAGGAGGAGGATAGTTTCCCGTACGTTGAAGCAAATCGGCACGGTTGAGCGCGGTGGCTTCTATTTTTACAAGAATGGTTTTATCCGAAAGTTTGGGATCTGGGACTGGGCCAATTTCAAGAGTATTTTGTTCATCCTGGTTGATAACGTGAATTGCTTGCATAACAGTAGAAAGTCGTTTAATTCTTTTTAGATAATAGTGCTTTTGCTTGGTTGAGAATACCCTCAATAAGCTGATTTAATTCATCAGAAATATTCATCATCCACAAGGGAAGTACATATGTAATAGTAACAACAACAGAGCGTAAAAGTATATCTAAATAGTTGTTTATGGGATGGGGGATGAGGTAAGCGACTGCGAGCGACAGTATCCCAATGAGTACTATCAGCAACATTTTCCATTGGAAAGGTTGCATGGAAAAGCGCAACCACACGTAAAATAATTTGAGCGTATTATAAATAATGATCGCTGATCCGGTACCGATAGCGGCGCCAACAATCCCGTATATAGGAATTAATAGGTAGTTTAAGATCACGGTTATGATAATGAGCAGTACCGTTGAATAGAGGTCAAACCGATAGTGCTTTGAATTAAGGATAATCGCCCCGTTAATGCCGGTTACCATATCAAACATGTTGGCCAGCCCGATAATGATAATGACCCTTGCACCTCCCGAATATTCCTCGGGGAGTATATCCATAAGATTATACAGGCTTGCAATCACTCCACAGAATAGTAATCCACCGGCCAGAACCTGATTTAGTGAAGATCGTTTGTAGATCTGTTCGATGAGGTCAAAGTTACGATCCTTGAAAGCATCTGCAATTACCGGCGATGATATTTTATAGATTGATTGCCGGGTAATGGTTATTGCCGATCCAATATAAAATGCGATGGCATAAATTCCGGTATCGTCCAGTCCAGCGAGGGAGCTGAGCATGATAATATCGATATTGGAGACAATAATGGATGCAATGCCTCCGAAAAAAGAGAACAGGCTGTAGTTCATCATCTTTTGAATGAGCGACCTGTTCAGGAAATCGAAATCGGGAATGAGTGATACGTTGGAAGTCCAGAGCATGTAGACAAAAAGAATAAAAAGGACGATGCCGTAGTTTAGGACGAACAGGATGATAAACTGATAAAAAGTGACCCATCCCATAAAATAGATGATTAGTAACAGGGCCGTTAAAATGCGGACGGCGACATCCATCAGGAATGAAGAGAGCACTGTATCGTATAGTGCCTGTACAAACTTGGTAATAACATGAAAGAAAAGAATGGAGAACGCCAGTGGAAGTATAAACCAGTAATAATCGAGAAGCAGCTCCGAGCGTTCTACAAAATATTGGGTGATCTGGGGGCGGAAGATATAGAGTCCCAATCCGAGTAATAGGAATCCCACAAGGGGAACAATAAGAGATAAAAATAGGAAGCCGTGATGATTCTCTTCTTTGTCTCTAAAAAAGGGAAAGAATCGTATGATCGTGTTTTTGATGCCCAAACTGCCCAGCTGAGTCGAGACCATAGCCAGTGACAACAGTACTCGGGTAAGTCCATACTGCTCAGGAGTGAGAATATTGGGATACATCCAGATAGTAATCACAAATCCCAGGGCTACGCCTATATAGGAGATGATCGTGTTTTGAATGCTTTGCCTGAATATGACTCCCAAAACGGTTGCTCGTTATTTAAAAAGGTATGAGAACTTAATAATATTTTTGATCGGTTATCATAGGAGTTGTGTAGAAAATATCACAATCCAAGTTTACGTTTTAAAATCTTTTTAAAAGCGGGCAAGGTGTACCGTTTATTATGGATAGAAAGCTTTTTGAGGTAGCTCAACTTACCACTGAGAATGATTTTAAAAGCCGTGTATATCTCCTCAAGTGCTATTCGGATATGGATGCTGTAGTTGTATTGATGATCTGAAAATTCATTGAATTCAAAGAGCATCATCTTTAATGATTCGAGGTATTGATTCAAATGCTGTGCTTGGTTACTTAAATTACTCCAGGAATTGGTATGCCCGCTTCGGTAGCAGCTCATTATATCCGGCAGGGCCCCGATTTTACCGTGTTCGATAGCCAGCAAGTACAGCGAGTAGTCACCGACATAGGAATCGATAAACCAGTCTGGCATATTTGTTAGCATATTGCTACGAAAAAAGACACTGTTCGTAGCACAAAATCCGCCTCCTTTCTCAATAATTTTTTCCGGATTGATAATGGACTGATCCTGTATTTTTGGAAAAATAGATTTTTTCTGCCCCTTTTTATCGACCACATAGGCGTTATGGAGTGACAGGGAAATATCCGTATTCGATTCCATGTACTCATATTGCTTTTGCAATTTTCGGGAATCGATCCAATAGTCATCACCGTCGCAAAAAGCGATATATTTCCCGCGGGCTGCTTTCAGCGTTTCCAAAAAGTTATGACGTCCGGTGGGATTACCATTTATGTAGCGCACATTTTCTCTCGAGCGCAGAAACAGCCGAATGCTATCCTGATGCTGTTCGGCTAACTGTTTGCAAATTTCTCGCGTTCCATCGGTAGATTCATCTTCTCCTATAATAATTTCTATCGGGAAATTCGTCTGTTGCTCGAGTGCACTTTTCACGCATTTTTTGATGAACGGAGCATGTTGATAGGTGGTGATACAGACTGATACCTGCGGTTCTATCTTATTTACCGCTTTTTCTGTTCCAAGGTATTCCATCCAAAATGCTTTTCAATTTCAAGAAATCGGTCATCCGTTTTAATCTCATTTATGATAACGGGATTAAGCTGACTTATCCATTCAAATCCGGTTTTATTTTTCCGGTAGACGTCATAGGGATCATCCGACGTGGAAGCGGTACTTTCTTTTAAAAAAGTTTCTGTCTGCTCTTCCATGGCAAGTCCTGCGAAATCGAAAGCTTCTTTTGTATATTTTTCGGGATCATCAGCCAATTTTTCATAGCAAAGCAGATGAAAGCGATTTGGAAAATTTTCCTGAAGGTGGAGAAACATCCGGGTGGCATCCAGCCAGCGTTCATACCCGTAGAAATCGTGTTCAGAAGTATTCTTTTTATCAGCATGCCGCCATTCTTCTAAAATATCCCATTGGTTATTGAATTCCCTTGGGGCTTTCTGCCAGGAATGTATCGTTCCACAGGGATGACGGACAATACCAACAATTTTTATTTCTGATTGTTCTAAAAGATTGTGAATGATATCGAGGTATCGCACCTCTTTCCATACCAGATGAGTACACTCTTCTTTAGAAAATGTTGGCGTTTGATTGCCGCTTATATTTTGTTTTTGACACACAAAATCATCATCCGTGTGCAATAGCTCTTCATGAAACCGGGCGATCTCTTTGGAGCTGCTTTCGGCAGTGAGACTTCCATCAAATGAATAGGCGAAAATCGGTTGATAGCGGTAAACTACCTTTGGTGAGCTGTTGAAAATTTGGCCGAGCCAAGAAGTTCCTGATCTGGGCACGCCGAAAATTGCTACGTTCTGCATATCATACCAGGTTATAGGCTGTTAAATGATCGTTGCGTATTTTTTCAGGAGAATTAAACATCATAACATCAATAATGGATAATCCGGGCACAAAATCGTTATCAAATTGTTGGTATTCTTTTAGGGATGGTTCGATGAATTGTAATGTGATGCCTTCTTTTTGGAATTCCGCTTTACTGTAAAGCTCTTTTCCACCTGTGGGATTTATATACGTTGTTATCTTCTCTTGTTTGCAGATGTCGATAAGTCGTTCTGCTTTTCCAAGATCTGTATTACGGTATTCTTCAGAGCTGATTTTAAATGTAGTATCCAGGTTCAGGTAACTGCAGGTTTGGCGGATACTTTGCATCGCCAAATCGGCAATATAGCTGCTTTCGGTATGCAGTACATTTTCAACAATGGTAAATACATCATCAAAAAAGGGGGCATTGCTATAAGAAAACTTGATCTTTCGGAGAAGCTTGCCCCGCTTTTTGTCCGTCATCGCATGTTTGACCTCGTTGATGAACTTGTTCTGTGAGGCGTCTTTGCATGGAATGGTAAAATAATTGGCCTTACCATTGACAAGCACTTTATTTCTGTTGATCCATCCCTGCGTAATAAAGTTCACATCATCATAGAAAACAAAGGTATCTACCTCAGATATTAGTTGAAAATATCCGATGTAGGGAAAGAGATATGGCTGGACAATTCCGATACTCATGTTATAAACGGCTTATAAGTTCGTGCTTCAATTTCTTTCGGTCTTGTAGAAGATCAGAGGTTTCGTTATTTGACCGTATTTTTTGATTCAAAAGCTCTTTGACCTTGTTAAAATATTGATAATTGTTCTCTCCGATAGCGGGAGCCCATTGTCCATCCGTTTCTAATTGATAGCCAAGTGTTTTCATCTGTTGTTTGCAGACGGATTCAACAATCAAGGTTTGTTTTTGGGAAAGAATATCCACGTAATTCTTTTTGTTTGATGAATCAATGGGTTTGTTCAGGTTCTTCCACAGCACATTTCGACTAGCTTCCTCGTTATCTTGCTCATTTTGGAAGCACTGTTCCTCGATATTTAGGCTTATATATTTCAACAGGGGCGTCAGGGTTTGTTCTGTATCGGTAATAAGTTGTTCATAACTCAGCTGATGGTAAGAGACGTTATAGGCATGGTGCAATGCGAGGCACTTTTTTTGATCTTCTTTCCAAGATTGTGCTGCTTCGTAGGCAGTGAAGTAAAGCATATTGTTTTTTAGCCAGGAACTTACGACATCACGGGGATCGCGATGCAGAAAAATCCAGTTTATATCAGATAAGCTGGCTATTACAAGTCCACTGTAGTTAAATAAATGTCTTTCTTTGCATACATAGCCTGACTTGTCCTCCTCTTGAGCTTTGGAAGCGTATAAGGCATCCACTGCTTCAATAAAATTCCGAGGACTGAATTCAGAATAGATATCCTCCGCTGAAATATCAAGGTTCCAGTCACTGAATGGATGATTGGCATATTTGATCAAATGTGAAATAAGCTTGATGCTGTTCTCCTTTTTTCTAAGATCCCCAAACTTTTCAACATGAGGGGTAAAGCTGTCAAAAAACTGTGGAGAAACCGGAGCTGCAAGATCGGGATGATTACCTAAAAGAACGCGGAGTAAGTTGCTGCCAGACCGTTCTGAGTAAAGGATAAAAACTCGTTTGAGTTCCATAATTAAACGCTTTTTATGATCTTACAGATTCTTGTAATCGTCTCTTCAGAAAGCTTATGATAAAAGGGGAGACATAAAATCCGTTTAGAAATTCGATTTGCAACAGGTGTAGCCCTTCCGTTTATGTAATCGAGTTTGGAAAGTAAGGGATAGAAGTACCGGCGCGTTTGGATGTTCGCTTCCGTTAACTTTTCCTGAACTTCGGTAAGCTGTTTTTCGCTGTTAAACAACACCGGATAATAAGAAAAATTGTATTCCGAATGGGATTGTATGGTAGGCTTGCTAATATCAGCATCTTCTAAATGGCGGTCATAGATTCCGCTCAGCTTTTTGCGTTGGGCAAGTACTGAATCAATATACCGGAGATTTACCAGCCCCATGGCCGCATGTAGCTCAGAATTTTTGCCGTTAATGCCTACGCCGGTAAAATTGTTTAGCCCATCGTGACCAAAATTTCGCATCAGGTTTATTTTTTGTCGCAAGTCTGGATCATCGGTGACAACGGCTCCTCCTTCTACGGTATGGAAAAGTTTTGTGGCGTGGAAACTGCATGTGCTGATATCTCCATAGTTGAAGATAGATTGCCCCTTATATTTTGTGCCAAAACAGTGGGCTGCATCATAGATAACCTTAAGATCATGGCGGTCGGCGACGGCCTGTATACTTTCAATATCGCAAGGATTTCCATAAACGTGCGTGGCAATGATGGCCGATGTTTTTGGGGTAATCGCTTCTTCAATTTTGTGAGGATCCAGGTTAAACGTATCCGGATGGATATCAACAAAAACAGGGGTGTGGTTTTCCCAAACAATACTGCTTGTGGTTGCTACATACGAAAAAGGTGTTGTAATAATTTCACCTTCCAAATTCAGGGCTTTCATAGCAATTTGAAGTGCAATAGTACCATTACTGACTAAACTGAGCTCATTGACTCCAAGATAGTTACTCAGCTTATCTTCCAGTTCCTGTACCAAAGGTCCGTTATTGGTAAGCCAGTTGCGATCCCAAATATCTGCCAGGAATGACTCGTATTCCTCACGCGGAGGCAAAAAAGGTTGTGTAACAGGTATCTTATCTTCCATCGGGTACGTTTTGTTGATGAGCTATTATATTTAAAACAGTGCTCATCAGGATTTATTAGAATGCTTGTGATAATTGTTATCTACGCTAAGGTCCAAAAAGTCGCCCAGCTTTTTCCATTTATCCGGGTTCTCAAGTTGTCCAGTAAACAGCCTGTCAGGATTTGAGTGTTCAAAAAAAGAAATAACCTCATTGTTGTAACTTTCATAAACCTTTTTGTAGTGTTCTCTTTTTCCTTTTAGGCTCATAAGGTTGTCGTTTTGGTTAAGCGTCGGACGAAAATCATCGTCGTTTTCCAGTCGTTTGTAAAATTCCGGTAATCGATTATAGACCTGACAGTGGCGAAAGGTGTTTCCCGGGGTCTTGCCACCAGAATGTCTGATCATTGAGTCGAACCATTTGTCACTATCCCGCTGAAATAAAATAAATTTAGAATTTGGAAACCGGTGATACAGCTTTTTATACATGCCGGGATGATACCACGGAGAATCTTCAAAGGCATTATGTGCGTTAAAAGAAGCAGAATTGAAAATAGCATTATAGTTGCCAGTGGAGCAAAGGTACGGCCAATTATAATAGTCTGATACCGTCCATCCGGCGACAGAATAGCCGTGATCAGCCAGGAAATCACCCGTTGAAGTCGTACCGGTTCGCTGCATGGAGATGCAAAAAACTCGTTCTTTCGTAGGCTTTAAAAGCTTGTTGAGTGTTCTTCTTGCAAATATGTTTAATCCAGCAGGAAAATAATTTGTTAACTTCTTTATCATAAAATATTCATTGTGGGAAGAGTAACCATAGATGTTAAAATCAGGGAAATTCCCCACGTGTTTAAAATGAATAAGATGGAAATAACTTGAATATTAAGGCTTCTTTCTCTTTAATCAAGTCGATATTATCCTGTGAATAATATTCACGGTACGAAAAATCATCTCGGCTGGTATTTACTTTGTTGTGTTCATAGACCACCTGAAGTTTTTCTTCAGGCCATCCAAACTGTTTTAGATACTGAAACAGATCTTCACGTAAATTTTCCTGGTGTAGGAAATCTGCATCATAAAAATGGTGCTCCTCCAGATCATCAATACTATTTATTGAGGAGAGTAACTCTAAATAGTTTTTGCCGAAAAGCTTGATGTAGTAGAGGCTGTAAATACCGATATCCAGCGTTATATCATTTTTCTGCTTGGTATTTTCCAAGTTGTAATTCAGTACAAGGTCAAGGTATTCAGAAAAGCTGAGATCCGGGAAGCTGGGAAATATCTGTTTGAGCCTTTCTTCTTTTAAAACCGGGTTCCTTTTCCACCAGCCAAAGTTATATTGTGATACATACCGGTCAAATGGGTTTCGTATCGTGCTTACAATGGGCTTATGTCGATGTTTTTGTGGAATCTCGTCGCACCCCTGATGTTGCGTCTTTATTTTTTTCCCGGTGTAGGCCAGTGCTTTCGACATGTATTTTTTGGAATAGTTCGTGCGTTCCCCGTCGAAGAGGTAATAAAAGTAGTCTGTTATTTTTTTCTCTTCGGTTTTATCGGATCTGCCATCGTAGACTTTCTTTAAGCACTGGGTGACAAATGATCCGGCATTCTTTGGAAAATGAATAAAGACAAAGTCGTTTGTTAAAATCATTGTCAGGCAAAATTAGATATAAATCTGAATCGATAAACCGATATAAATTTATTTACTAACCGAAAGGTAGCCTTCTATAATCCATTTACGAAATTTGATAAGCATTACAGCCTTCGAAAGTTGAAAAGTTAGGGTATAGGGCAGGAATAATCCCAGCGTAATTATCATTTTGAAAATTTCGCCGGCACCTTTGACGAATTTATCTGCCACTGTTTTTTCTTTCAGCTGTAATGCAATACTCTGCCCTAATCCAAGAGCTTGTCTTTTGATATATTCCTTGGTAAGCCGCTGCTTATCAACCCGGTGATACAGGTTTGCATTGGGTACGTAATAGATATCAGTATTTGCGTTTTTCAGGCGCTGGAAAAACTCTTTTTCTTCGCTGGCTTTTAATTGATTTCCCTTGCGACCGAGTTCCGTATCAAAAAAGCCGTACTCATCAAAAACGGATCGCTTAAATGCCATATTCCCGCCAAATGGATATCGGTGCCGTTTGTATTTTTTAATTCTATCCCCCCAATCGTGGTGTCCCAATAGTGGAAGCAGAAAGTGAGACATCCAATGGGGACGCGGATCGTCAAACTGAACTTCGATTTTTCCACCTGCACATTGTGCATTGGGATAAGTATCAAAAAAATGAAGCCAGTTGTTTATGAAGTCGATATCCGTTGAGATATCGTCATCAAGAAAAGTAATGATTGGATTTTTCGCCTCTTTGATACCGCGGTTGCGCGCAAATGAAAGTCCCTGCTGTGGTTCTTTTATATATTGGATATCGTGGTTGGGGTAGGTGTCGATAAATGTATGAGCAATATCAGGCGTCTCATCAGATGAGTTGTTATCGACAATCAAAAGCTCAAAACGATCGGGATCGGCTTCATTTTCGAGCAGAGATTGCAGGGTGTCCTGTAGATATTGTGCCCGGTTATAGGTACAAATAACAAAAGAAATGCCGGACGCTTTTCCCATAGTTCTTTATTCTTGATCCTGTTTTCTAAAGGACTTAACAACAATTGTAATCCCCAGAAAATATAGCGCAATATGTCCCGCCCAGGCGATGCGTCCGCCCCAAATGTTTGATGTCGGCTCAAATGTTAATTGTACCGTATGCTCACCGGCCGGAACCTCCAGCCCACGAAGCACAAAATTGGTTTTATATATTTCGGTAGGTTCTTCGTCGATGGTGGCTTCCCATCCGACGAGATAGTAGATTTCACTCAGTACTAAAAACTGTTCTTTTTCGGATCTGGTGCTGAGCGTAATTTCATTAGGTTTATAATTTTCTATAGTAACCTGAGCCGCAGTATCTGCAGATGAGCTGACTGCATCATCTGTTTCTACAATAGCTGTTGCAGAGGGATTAAAATTAGCCGAAGGTTTCATTCGGTCAACGGCCTGTTGAGGTGAATCAACGGTGGCAACAGAATCCACAAAAAAGGCTTTGGGTAATACATCATTGTTGCGGTACACCCGCTGGTTATTTTTACTGAATACCTCCGTATATCCCCCAAAGGGAAGTTGCTGCTGAATGGTAATATATTTTGTATTCAGCATGTCCAGAACAGCGTGATTAAAGCCCGTTTGATTATCCATTAACAAGTGATCGATCAGGTCTTGGTAATGGGCCAGCTTTGCCCCGGAGTATCCGCCCAGGGTAGGATAAAAATACGAGGGAATGGCGTTGTTAAAGGGATTGCGATCCAATGCAAAGGCACGATAGGGATAGCCGTCTCCGGAATTAATATTCTGCATAATAAATTTATCGGCCGGTGTTTGCTGCTGTTGGATCATTTGCTCGGCTTCAAGGGCATCCGAAGCCATTTGATCTTCATTAACGTAGCGGCTGTCAACGCTGAGCATATCGTAGGCCGCAAGAACGAGCAAGCCAATGAGCAGATATCCTTTACTGACTTTCCGTTTTACAAATCCGACAATAAGTCCCCCTGCAAGTAAGGCCAAAATAAGATAGCGGATCGAATCACTACTGGCCATATCTTTGCGATCGGGTTTTAGCCGCGTGTTGATAAAGTTTTGAACACGCTGTTGTACCTGGGGATTATCAGGCGATACATTGTTCTGTTGTGCAACTTGTTGAGCGTACTGTTTGAATTCTCCCGGCTTTTCAAAAGAAAGCAGCGCGTTACTGCCGAAGGCAAAAATAACGCCCAAACCGATGGCAATACCCAGTGGGGTATATAATTCTTTTATGGATTTCTGCTTGTCTTTTGCGATATCAAACAGAGCTTCGATACCATATACAGCCAAGACCGCAAAACAGAAAACGGTTGCAATAAGCCAGGTTTCGGGCACGCGGAATTTATCAAAATAGGGGATATAGTTGAATGCAAATTCATTGAATGCCGGCAGGTTGTGGCCCAGCGAAAACATGAGGGTCAGCGAACCCACGCCAAAGAAGAGGTACTTTATTTTCTTGCGGTATGCGAAAAGTCCTATTAAGGCTAAGATGAAAGCGATGGCTCCGAAGTAGTGCGGACCGCTGGTAAACGATTTTGGTCCCCAGTAGGCTTCGCCGGATGATCCGCCATAGAGTCCCGGGATGATGAGTGTTAATAGCTCTCCAACCCCCTGCGACCAGCTGAAAGCATATTCGAGTGTTAATCCCCCACTACCTGATGTTTCGAGGGTGGATCCTGCCCGGGTACTGTATTGTGAATATTCGTAGAGCCGCCAGTATAAATCGATGCTGCAGATGATTCCCAGAACACCCGCTCCAAAGGCGATCCCGGTGCGCTGCGCCCAATCCCATAGTTCATCTTTTTTATAGGCCAGCCAGCTGTCGTACATCCACCAAAAACCCAGCAGGTACAAAAAGTAATAAGTTATCTGGGGATGGTTCGCCCGGAGCTGTAGCGTCACCGCCAGTGCAAAAGTAAAAAAGGCTAACAGTTTTTTTTGAGATCGGGAGATCAGATAATAGCCTACAAACATCCAGGGGATAAACGCAAAGGCCATAAATTTAGCGTAGTGACCCGCCTCAATAACGATGGGCAGATAGGTTGTAAATCCCATAAGGATAGCCCCAATGGCGGCCGAAAACGGGCGAACTTTTTGAACGACAAAAAAGACATATGCGCCGCTCAATAATATCCAAAAGAACGCCAGGGGATGAGTTTGTCCTCCGATCCACTTAAAGAAAGAATCGATACTGGGTGGGGGCGGAGGATTATGTATGACAGTTGACGGCATTCCTGAAAACATATTGGATGCCCAAAGCGGGTGCTCACCGTAGGTGTCAACATGTTCTATGACAGACTCGGCACCGGCCCGCCACTGCAGAACGTCGTTGCCCAGAAATTGCTTGCCGCCAAAAAAGATGGCTGAGTATAGCAACAGCGGTAGGATAAAAAGCACAGCCAGTGAAATCCAATGTTTCTTATT
Source organism: Fodinibius sp. AD559 (assembly GCF_052712805.1). Taxonomy (NCBI): domain Bacteria; kingdom Pseudomonadati; phylum Balneolota; class Balneolia; order Balneolales; family Balneolaceae; genus Fodinibius; species Fodinibius sp. AD559. The sequence continues at coordinate 18,727 of NZ_JBQPVW010000009.1, read as the reverse complement.
GGCTGATAGTTTTGAAATAAAATCTTCCTTTAAAGAATGGGTTTGTTCTTTGTTAGAACTCAAGGCAATGGACTTAATGCAATTTAAAATATGTCATCCTGAACTTATATGCAGGATCTAAGTTTTGGAGTATATTCAGATGCTATCCCGAATAGTCGGGACAGCATGACATGAGTAATATTATTCAATAACACGCGGCACGCGGAAGTAATCGGTGTCAGCATCGGGTGCGTTTTTAAGGGCATCTTCGTGCGAAAGCGGTTCTTTAGCTTTATCATCACGCAGGCGATATTCCAGATCAATAACGTGCTCGAGTGGTTCTACATCAGATGTGTCGAGTTCTTCGAGGGTAGTCATATAGTCAAGAATCTGGTTCATATCATTCACCAACGATTCCGTTTCCTCTTCATTCAGTTGTAGACGAGCCAGATCGGCAACGTAGTTTACGTCCTTTTTTGTTACAGACATGAAGTTTAGTTTTAGTAGTTATAAATGGCAAATAAGTTAAGAAAACAGCAGCTAAGTTTACAATTCTTTCGAAGCCTTCTGTGAACGGTATTTTGTTGTCAACAGCTGTGGATAGTTACTTTAATAATTGGCATTTTACGCATTAAACTAAATAATATAGGATGATAAAAGAGAAAATAACTATTGTTAATGATGCCGGTTTGCATGCACGACCTGCTGCTGCATTGGTAAAGTTGGCATCGAAGTATGAGTCAGATTTTTACATCCATTTGTATGGGTATAAGATAAATGGTAAGAGTATTCTGGGGGTAATGACCCTTGCTGCTGAAAAAGGAGCAGAGCTTGAGCTGGAACTTGACGGCCCTGATGAGGAAGAAGCTTTTGAGGCTATTAGTGAGCTGATTAATGATGGATTTGGTGAAGTTTACGAGGATGAAAATGAGTGACCAGGTGGATCATAAAGAGAGGTATATTTCCGGGGCTCCTGCCTGTCCTGGTATTGTGATTGGTAATGCCAGTCTTTACCAACGCGTGCGTCCGCATATCTCTGATACTCAAATTGCCGATGATGAGGTAGAAGATCACATCCATAAATTCTATGAGGCTCTTGATATAGCCGAGGATGAACTTGAGATATTGCTGAAGAATACTGATATGGAAGATTTGTCTGACCTCATTCAGATGCAGATTGCCATCTTAAAAGATCCGGAACTTCACGATCGGGTGGAGCAAGAAATTTCAGCAAATAACAAACCGGTTGATTCAGCAGTAGAAAGTATTTTTCGAAATTACCTGCAGGTAATTCGCGAAAATCATGGAGAGACGTTCCAAAATAAATCAGTGGATATTTCTGATATCCGCGATCGTTTGTTACAGATCATCCACAACAAAGGGGATGAAATTAAAGAGGGTACGATCTTGGTAGCCCAAGAAATGAGTCCCCGGGAGATTATTTCATTTTCCAGCCGTGATATCAAAGGATTAATTACTGATCGGGGCGGAGCCACATCACATGCTGCAATTATTGCCCGGTCGATGAATATCCCTACAGTAGTAGGAGCTAAAAGGGCGACTGAAATTATCAACTCTGATGATGAAGTGGTGCTTGATGGACGTAACGGAGAGGTGATTGTTTATCCTAAAAATGAAACACGGCAAAAATATGAAAGTCTGATTGAGCAGCAGAGTAAAAGGCAGGCTGATTTTGAGTCTTTGTGTAAAAAGCCGAATAAAACATCTGATGGAAAACCATTTACGCTGCAGGCTAATATCGAGTTTGCCGAGGAGCTGAGTATCGCCAATAAATATCAGGCTCAAGGGGTGGGATTGCTGCGAACAGAGTCTATTTATCTAAGCCGAAAACATTTTCAAAATATTGATCACCAGGTAGCTTTTTATACTTCCATTCTTGAACTGACCGCTCCCCATCAGGTTACAATACGATTGTTTGATGTGGGAGGAGATAAGTTTTTTGGTGATGAAGAAAAGGAACAGAATCCTTTTCTCGGCTGGAGGGGAATTAGAATGTTATTGGAGCAGCCGGAATTGTTAAAAAATCAGCTGCGGGCTATCTTTAAAACATCCGGAAGCTTTATGGGACGTATTCGCATATTGGTCCCGATGGTTTCAGCGATGGATGAAATTCGTAAGCTTAAAAACATTATTGGGGAGATTCAGGAAGAGTTAATAAGTGAGGGAATTAACATTGACAAAAATATACCGCTGGGGTTAATGGTAGAGGTACCGAGTGTGGCTCTTAAGGCTAATCTTTTTGCCCGTCATGCAGATTTCTTAAGTATTGGTACTAATGATCTTACGCAGTACGTCTTGGCAGTAGATCGGGGGAATGAGCGTATATCGAATTTGTACGATCAGCGTCATCCAGCTATCTGGTGGTTAATAAAAGAAGTTGCCGAAGCCGGTGAACGTAATAAAATACCGGTAAGTGTATGTGGAGAGCTGGCCTCCGATCCGATTGCAGCCAGTTGCTTAATGGGGCTCGGAATTGATACGTTGAGCATGAATGCGGTGGTATTGCCATCGGTAAAGCAGATGTTGCGATCGTATTCTCACGCTGAAATGCAACAGCTGGCTAAAAAAGTATTACAAGCTGAAACGTTGGATGATATTGATAATTTATTTTCAAATTGGGAGACAAAAGGATAAGTGTATATGGATCTGAAGGACATTAAATCGATTGATAGTCAAAATATGTGGGAGTTTTTAACCACCTTTCCCAAGCAGTGGAAAGAAGCTGTAAAGAATACAAAGGATATTGAGTTGTCCATTGATAAAGAAGATATCTCCAATATATGTTTTGCAGGGATGGGCGGCTCCGCAATGGGAGCTGATCTTATCCGGTCGTTTTGCTACGACAGTAGTCCATATCCTATTCAGGTAGTGCGACACTATGAAATACCAGAATGGGTGGATGAGGACACCTTGTTTATAGCGTGTAGCTTTTCTGGTAATACGGAAGAGACGTTAAAGGCTTTAACGGCTGCGCGAGAAAAGGGTGCACAAATTATAGCCGTAACATCTGGCGGTGAGCTGATGGTAAAGGCAGCTAAGGAGGAATTTGATTACATTAAAATCCCCGGGGGAATGCCTCCGCGTGCAGCACTTGGATATAGTTTTGTGCCGTTGTATCGAATTTTTCAACACTTGGGAATAGTCGACGAGCGTGATGGGGCATTGAAAGATACAGCTCGATTTTTATCCGAGCAGAATGATATATTTTCAAATCCACAAGATAACGAAGCACTAAACTTAGCGGAAGAGATTAACGATACGTTACCGATTGTTTACTCCGATGCTACAATGATGGAGTCGGTGAATATTAGGTGGCGAAATCAGTTTGCAGAAAATGCTAAGACGTTGGCATACGGTAATACGCTTCCGGAAATGAATCACAATGAAATTGTAGGTTGGGAGCGTATTGTACACCTAACCGGCCGCTTGTCGGTGATCTTATTGGTTGACAAGGAGGATAATCCGAGGATACAGCGCCGTATGGAGATTGTGGAGGAGCTGGTAGAAGATCAAACTGCTTCACTCCATATCCTGAAAACAAGAGGACAAACACGTCTCACACGTATGTTTTCACTCATTCAATTGGCTGACTGGACAAGCTTCTATCTGGCAATAGTGAATAATATAGATCCTACGCCCATTACTAAAATAGATCTTCTTAAAAGTAAGTTGGCTGAAGCATAATATTTAACCCTTAGTATTTCAGAACATTGAGTTCAACATTTGATCAGTCTGTATTTCTTCAACAATTGAATACCCAATGGTTGGGGCACAGCGTTCGGTATTTTGAGGAGTTAGAGTCAACGAATACCTATCTAAAAAAACTGGCACCCGAAAAAATAGAACATGGACTGTTTTGTTTGACGGATTATCAAACGAGGGGACGGGGACAATATGAGCGGAGATGGGAGACCGAAAAAGGACGAAACCTTACATTTTCGATTGTGCTTACACCTGCCGATACCGGACGTTTTCATGTCTTGACCTTAGCTTGTGCATTAGCGATAGTTGAGAAGCTAAATGACTTTTTAAGTGCATCATGTGCAGCTATAAAATGGCCCAATGATATTATCCTGAATGATAAAAAAACGGCCGGCATTTTAACAGAAACGGTTTTTAGCGGTAATACTTTTGATCGTTTAATTATTGGGATTGGTTTGAATATCAATCAGCAAAAATTCTCCGATGAGTTAGAAGATATTGCCACCTCTGTTTCGCTGGAGAAGGGAGAAACCATAAATCGCGAGAAATTTTTGGCAGATCTGCTAAACCGCATTGAGTATAAATATACATTATGGGAGCAGCAGCAAGCATCTTTAATAAAGGCGATTAACCGGAATATTATTGGATACGGGCAATGGATTGGTCTCAAAATTGATGATGAGATACAAGATGAATTGTATAAGTTATTGGGTATTGATGAGAACGGAGCATTACTGATGTTGAACAGAGATGGCGGAATAGATTCATTTTCTTATGAGCAGATCCAACTCGTTACCAATTGAACAGGCCGTTAAGGAGTCGATAGATTCTACTTTTGATAGTACAGCGCCCGTGTTGATTATCGCAGTTAGCGGCGGCATAGATTCTATGAGTTTACTCCATAGCTTGTATAGGTTTAATATTTCGGGAATTGTTGCGCATGTGAACTATCAGAAGCGAGGAGAGGCCTCTGATAAAGATGCTGAGCTTGTAGCTGAGCAAGCAGAGAAATGGGGATTTGAGTTTGAGCTTAAAAAAGCCAATCTCAACGAAGCCCGGGGACAAAACTTTCAGCGGTGGGCACGCGATGTTCGATACCGCTTTTTTAGGGATTTGGCCGAGGAGTATGATGCCGATGGGATTGCGTTGGCCCATCACCGAGACGATCAGGTAGAAACGATATTGCAAAAACTTCTGCGCGGTGCGGGCATGGTCAGCTGGAGTAGTATGGATGTATGGGATGGAGAGCTTTTTCGTCCGTTGTTACCAATTTCACGCGAACAAATTGAACAATATGCTGAACAAAAAGAAATTCCATATCGAATTGATAAATCTAATTTAGAAAATGATTTTGCCCGGAACTTTTTGCGCAATGAGTGGACGGATAGACTATCAGAATTTTTCCCGGGATGGGAAGAGAATATACTTAGCGTAGGGGATGAGGCTCAAAACTATGAAGATGCACTGGAATGGATTGTCAACCGGATTTCCGATAAAGATGGCCTCAATAAACAAGCTTTTGATGATTTAGATCCGGGGTTGCAGCGGTCATTAGTGTTGTACCTGATCAAAAAACAAAAACCGGGTATTCAAATATCACAACAAAATTTACATCGCGTTAGCGAGCTAAAAAAATTACAAACGGGAAAAAAGATTGGGATTACCTCAGAGTTCTCGATCGTCCGGGATCGTGAATATTATGTGATCACTCGAAGTGGGGAGAACACTTTTAAGCCCCAGACATTTACGCGAAGCAAGTTGGGGAATTTTAAAGTTGAGGTTGGTGACCATATGCTAACTGTAGAACAATTTGGCGAACCTGATTTGAGCAAAGCTCTCTTTATGGATGCCGATAAAATATCCTGGCCTATCACAATACGTCAATGGGAAGAGGGGGACCGATTACAGCCATTGGGAATGCAGGGGCATCAAACCGTTGCAGAACACTTAACAAACCGTAAAGTAAGTGCTGCTGATAAACAGAAAGCACTTGTCATAGAATCTTTTGAAGAAACGATCTGTGCTCTTATCTTTCCGCCAATTAAAAATCAGTCATCCCCGGGCACAATTTCGGAACAGGTTAAGTGTGATTCCGAAACAAAATATTGCCTTACAATAAAGTAATTACTCCAATATATGTCACTATATAATCCCGAAACCGTTACTTGTAACGGTGAAACATTCAACATATATCTTACTCAGCAAGAACTCGAAGAACGAGTAGCGGAATTGGGGGATGAGCTTTCATCGGAGTATGAAGGCAGAGATCCTATTTTTATTGGCGTACTTAACGGGGCGTATATTTTTCTTTCTGATTTGATGCGCCAGGTTGATATTTCCTGCGAGGTCGACTTTTTGAAGCTCAGTAGCTACGGTGATGAAAAAGTGTCGTCGGGAGAAGTAACCGATCTCAAAGATATTGATGCTGATATCGAAGGACGCCATGTTATTTTGGTAGAAGATATTGTGGATACCGGGCTCTCGATGAATTATCTGGTGGATAAATTGCAGAAGAAAAATCCTGAATCTATTGCTACGGTAACGCTTTTACACAAACCGGAAGCAACGCATCACGATGTTCAACTCGATTACGTGGGATTTGAAATTCCCACGCTTTTTGTATTGGGATATGGATTGGATTATGCCCAAGAGGGACGAAATTTAGCACAAATTTATATTCTTGATAGTGATGCGGAGAAATAAATTCTATTAATAAAAAGAAATATAAGTTAACCATTGATAAAATTTGCTAAGGCACTTATATTTGCGACTCTTTATTGGAGAGGTGGCTGAGTGGTCGAAAGCGCTCCCCTGCTAAGGGAGTATACCCCCATAAGGGGTATCGAGGGTTCGAATCCCTCCCTCTCCGCTCAACTACGCCAAGGCTTTGTTGAGCAGGCTTGGAAAAGCTTGCTCGGCGAAGCCTTTTGTTGTTTGTAGTTCATTTAAGTGTTTGGAAGTAACTTGTTGGCTACTCTAAATATTATTTCCATGTCATGCTGAACCCCGATGAGTCGGGACAGGCTTTGTTTCAGCATCTACAGATTCTGAAGCACTGGTATAGCGTTCAGGGTAAGCAGCACGATTTAGAATCGACCGGCTAAGCTCAAGCATCCAGCGTAATTGTCTGCTCAAATAGTTAAAATGGGCATAATGCAAATACGTGTCCGTGGGATTCGCGGAGGGCATATCACGAGTTCCCAGCTGTTCTTTCAGGGTATAAATCTGTTTAGACAGTGCCTCGCTGGCTTCTTCAATTTGCTCAGATTTAGCAACTTTACTTTCGGGCGCTGAATTAGAAGAGTATTTCAGGCAGTATTCCGCAAGTTCTAAGTTATCATGAATGCCTTCTCCAATAATTTCAAACTCTTTATAATGGAACTGTTGATTAGGATGTCGTTGCAAAAATATCCCCAGAGATGTAGTGGTAGATAGAATCATATAATTTAGTAGTGCCATATCGTAGGATAGTTGAGCCCCTTTTTGCTTGGATTTAGGATCATCGGAGAGTCGATGGTAAGAAGAAATAACATTCGCCATATTAACATAGGCCTGTTTACGTGCCAGGCGGTATTCTTTTTCATCATAGTCTCCTTGAAAAAGATAATTTACGACCTTTTGTAAGTATTTTTTGTTGTCACGAAGAGAGTGTTGTAATAGGAGCGGAAATTTTTGGTACTCCCATGAAGGCCATAAATATCGTACAGAACCAATAACGAGAACGGCACCTACGATGGTATCAATTACGCGAAATACTACCATGGAGGGGATTTCACGATTTAGAAAACTATACATAAATATTACGAAAATAGTAAAGAAAGAGGAGGCCACCACATAATTGCGCACAACATAGGTAAAGGCCAGGGTTAGGGAAATACCGAAAATAGCGAGTGATGCTAGGTGGGTGGGATCAAGTAGATATAATCCATAGGCAATAGCAGCTCCAATGAGTGTACCGAAAATACGCTGGAAAAAGCGTTTATTGGTAGCGCCGTATCCCGGCTTCATAACCACAAGTATCGTTAACAGTACCCAATAAGCGTTTTGAAACCCCAAAAAATGAGCCAGTGAATAGCCGGCAACAGCAGTAGTAGCTGTTCTGAGTGCATACCGAAAGTAACTGGAATCAAAGCTGAGGTTATCAATAATACTGCCCCAATTTAATGGGTTCGGTGTAATAAACTGCGGTAAGTCAGTTGTTGATAAGTCGGTAGAAGGTTCTTTATCCGTTACCTCTTTGTCTTCTTCATACGTCTTATAGTCTAAGACAACATTTTGGATTACTTCTACTTTTTGGAGCTGCTTATGCAGGTACAGCTCAATGCGCTTTAAGGTATGGTAAGCCTCTTCATCATGTTCTTTGTCGCTGAAAGCATCTTGCTTTAGTTGGATTAGATGCCGCTCCAGTGATTCTAATTCCTCCTGAAGTTTAAGAGGGCGATTATATTCTTTGTTTTTGAGTAAGACTTCGGCCAGTAAATGTATTTCATTGTGAATCTTGTCAATGATTTCACGAATAATGTTATACTCAGGGTAGCGATGGAGCAGGTCTCGGACCTTGGGATAATCAATAGGGGTTGCCATGGCCAATTCATGCATATCAACAAGTTCAATAAAGATAAGATAGTACCGGCGCCGCTCAGAACTTCGTCCTGATAGTAAAGAGGTGTTGCTGAATAATAGTTCACGGACACTTTCTTGGGTTTCGTTAAGCTCTTGCTGGAGCTGTGCTAATTTGAATATACCCCGATCATGATCAACTTCGGGCTCAACAAGAGCCACACGCTGTTGAAAGTAATGTGTTGTTTGTTTCATACATCGGGCAAGACGCCGGGTAATAACCCGGGTACCGGTAAAAAAGTGTATGGCTAAAGCATAAGCTATATACCAAAGCGACCCGCCGAGTAGTAAAAAGCAGTGGTGTAATATCTGTGATACGGTATCAAAACGTCCAGTCATGCTTATGGCCAGGATAATAGCCAGATACCCCATAATCCCCATAAGAGAATAGCGAAGACTAAAGGGAGAGATATAGGCAAGACCAAAAATGAAGACAAAGAGTAAAACAAGTATTAACAGCTGTTGTCCTCCGGCAAGTAGCAAAAGAAAGGTAATAGAGAGCGACAAGGCCGTAGTAATAAGTAGCGCTTTAGCCTTTGATTGGAAAGTACCTGCGATATCTACACCGGATACAAAAAAGGCCCCAAGCATCATTGTCAGGCCAATCGTTTGGTAGCCCAGCATCTCGCCAATCACAAGAGGAATTAAAGCCCCGACAGCATGACGCAGGCTAAGGTAGAATTGTTCGTCTTGGGAAACCTCCTGTATGTATTCAATCCCTTTTTGGAGCTGGTCAGCAATCCTCAAAATAGTAATGACCCTCTTTTATACTACACAGATCTTCAATTTTTATGATGCCCAATATAAGAAGTTACAATCGGTAAAGAAGGGATAACAGTAATTTTGTAGTGTCGGTTTGCCAAGGGAAAATAGTTTACTCTCCGTGCAATGTTACGACCAGTTTTCGAGGACCACCGTTGTTGCGGTGTTCGCATAAATAAATACCCTGCCAGGTTCCCAAATTAAATTTGCCGTCAGTAATCGGTATGCTCACCGAATGACCCAATATTGAGCTTTTGATATGCGAAGTCATATCATCGGGTCCTTCGAGCGTATGTTCATACATTGAGGTATCTTCTGGAACCATTCGCTTGAAATGAGTGGCAAAATCGCGCCGCACCGATGGATCTGCATTCTCGTTAATGGTGAGGCTGGCGCTGGTATGCTGAATGAAGATATGGGCAATGCCTGTGTTTATGTTCTTGATCTCTGGAATCTCTTTTAGAATTTTATCGGTGATGATATGGTAGCCCCGTGACTTCGCCGAAAGCGTTATTTTTGTTTGATGCCACATATTAATATAGGATTGAACGCAGATAACGCGAATTGCATGGATTTCCACAGATTTAAAAATAAAAATTCGTGAGGATCTGTTAAATCTGTGTTATCCGTGTTCTATTAATTATCCAAAAAGACCCTGAATATTGCCGCCGTCGTGACTGATGGTCTGTCCGGTAACGTAAGAAGCATGGGGAGATAAAATCCATCCCGCCAGCGAAGCCAGCTCCTCACCTTTTCCAAAGCGTCCGACCGGAATAGAAGCCTCCATCTCCTCGCGAACTTCTTTCATGGATTTGTCAGATTCATCAACCACTTTTTTGATAACACGTTCAATGGCGGGGGTATCGTGTGATCCGGGTGCGAGAATATTTACTGTAACGCCTTGGTTGGCAACTTCCTGTGATAACGATTTGGCAAATCCTACTACACCGGCGCGGAATGAATTACTGAGCACCAATGAGGGAATCGGTTGTTTTACCGACTGGCTTTCTATAAATAGAATACGCCCGTATTCTTTAGAGGTAAAATAGGAGACCAATCGAAGTACCAGCTCGATTTTCCAGCGCATTACATTTTCGTATGCTTCATCCCAGTCGTAAATAGCTGTTTCAAGCGGGCTCAGGGCCGGAGGTCCTCCTGCATTAATAACGACCCCATGGAGCTGCTCATTGCCGATGGCCGCTTCAATTTCGTTGTGGGTTTCGTCATCCGTTAAATCACCGACTACGATATCTACTTGTTCATCGTATGATTCTTTGAGCTCCTTAAGTTTATTTTCCCGGCGGGCAACGGCAATAACGGTTGCCCCTTCATCCAGTAATAGTTCCGCAATTGCACGTCCGAATCCGCTGCTTGCGCCACAAACGATAAAGCGCTGGTCATCAATTTTTAAATCCATCTTTTGTAAAAATTATATTCAAATTGTATAGAAAAGTCTTCACTGATGGTATATATACCAAAATGAGAATCTATGAGCAATCGAAGACTAAGCAGAGATCAGGAAAAGCAAAATTTTATAATAATGAATTGGGGAAATAAAACCGTATCTTTGCTGGCTAAATTTTATAGGATTGTTCGACTCATCAACATGCACTTCTGTGTCATTCTAAAATAAATTCAGGGTGATACTATAGTATTTTAGTGCTGTGAGGCATTCAATCCGATTTTAATCAATACAGTTTATGTACAAGGATATCAGAAATATTGCGATTATTGCTCATGTTGACCACGGCAAAACAACGTTGGTCGATGAAATGTTAAAACAGAGCGGTACGTTTCGCGAGAATGAAGAGGTCGCTGAGCGTGTGATGGATTCCGGCGATCTGGAGAAAGAAAAAGGAATTACGATTAGTTCGAAGAACACTGCCGTTAAATGGGGCGATACTAAAATCAATATTGTGGATACGCCCGGTCACGCCGATTTTGGTGGAGAGGTAGAGCGCATCCTTAAAATGGTAAATGGAGTCATTATTTTGGTAGACGCTGCTGAAGGTCCGCTTCCGCAGACCAAGTTTGTGCTCCGCAAATCACTGCAGCTGGGATATGAGCCCATCGTTGTCATTAATAAGATTGATCGCAAGGACGCACGTCCCGATGATGTATTGAACGAGATTTTTGATCTTTTTGTGATGCTTGATGCCACGAATGAGCAGCTCGATTTCCCCATCATTTATGCTGAAGGCATCAACGGCATCGCAAAAAATGAGCTTGAAGATGACAACGACGATTTGAGTCCGCTTTTTGAGCAAATCATTGAAACGATTCCTGCTCCTGAGCAGGTGATGGATGCTCCCTTTAAGATGCTGGTTAGTAGTATGGATTGGAACGATTATGTAGGACGTATTGCCATCGGACGTGTGGAGCAGGGAACTATTGAGCAGGGGCAGCAGATTGCACTGCTCGATCGCAATGGAGATCTCAAAGAGAAAGCCAAGGCGACAAAACTTTTTACGTTTAATGGATTAAAGCGTGAGCCCGTTGAAAAGGCGATAGCCGGTGATATTTTTGCGCTGGCCGGATATGAAAAGGTGGATATCGGCGATACGCTTACGGCCACTACCGATATGACTGCACTGGATTATTATGATATCGACCAGCCGACGATGGCGATGTTTTTCCGTGTGAATGATTCTCCCTTTGCGGGATTGGAAGGGGATTATGTGACATCCAATCAGATTAAAGATCGATTGATGCGTGAGACTCGCACTAATGTTTCTATTGAAGTGGAGCAGACCGAAGATCCGGATATTTATAAAGTGTCCGGACGTGGTGAACTACAGCTGGCTATCCTTATCGAGACGATGCGGCGCGAGGGATATGAATTTTCAGTATCTCGTCCCGAAGTGCTCTACAAAGAAATTGATGGTCAAAAGCACGAACCTTTTGAAGAGGTGGTGGTAGATGTTCACGAAGACTACAGCAACCGGGTGATTGATAATCTCCAGCAACGGAAAGGAATTATGACATCTATGACCCAGGAGGGAGAAAACAATCGACTTGTTTTTAAGGTACCTTCCCGCGGTTTGATTGGTTTCCGTGGTGAAATGCTTACCGAAACACGTGGTACGGGTATTATGCATCAACAGTTTGATGCTTATGAGCCTTTTGCAGGAAAAATTCCGGGCCGTAATAGTGGAACATTGATTGCACTGGAAAAAGGAGAAGTAACCAGTTATGCTCTTGAAGGATTACAAGATCGCGGTACGTTTCTGGTTGAGCCCGGCGACAAAGTGTATGAGGGACAGGTTATTGGTATCAATAACCGCTCTGATGATTTGGTCGTAAATGTGGTGAAAAAGAAGAATTTGACGAATCATCGCGCTACACAAAGTGCTGATGATGTGAAAATTGCTCCTGCTAAGAAGATGAGTCTGGAGCAGTGCATCGAGTTTATTGATGATGATGAGCTACTGGAAGTAACGCCCAAAAGTTTGCGTATCCGCAAAAAACATCTCGATTTCAATGAGCGTAAGCGAGCAAAGAAGAATAAGCAGTTTGCATAGGTAATTACAAAAGTAAGTACTGTATAAAGATGTCATTACTTATGTGATGGCATCTTTTATTTTGGCTGTATGTGGATCAACTTGGAAACTATTGTGCGTTTAATATGATCCTCTGAAATAAAAAGGACGATATTACAATGAAAATGCTTTATGCCAAACAATAACCAAAAATCTGCCACTGAATTTGCCGAACTCCTTGACAGCAAGTTCAAAATTCCTAATACCAATATCCGTTTTGGAATTGATCCCCTGATTGGACTTATTCCTGGAGCTGGAGATGTATTTGCGGGTATGATTTCGGTCTATTTTCTGATTCAGGCTGCCTTGTTAGGAGGTAAGGCATCGGTACTGGGGCGTATGTTTATCAATATTTTGTTGGATGTACTCATTGGCTCAATCCCAGTGTTAGGAGAAGTTTTTGATGTCTATTGGAAAGCCAATCTACGCAATGCCCGTATTTTAGATGAATTGCAAGAACATCCTGAGAAGACAACCACCGAAAGTCGTCTGTGGATATGGTTTGTGATCATTCAGTTTATTGCAATACTTATAGGGATTACTCTGCTCATCGGATGGGCTATTGCCGAACTACTCGATCTGGTATTTTAGAATAAATTGACAGCTCGGGCCAAATGCGGAAAAACAAAAGAAATTGTTAGTCGTCAGCACAATAGTCATGATTCAAAATTCATCAGTTTTAATTCCTACCTCATCCCGTAAAATTTACTTTTTTCTTTATAATAGGGAGTGAAGACTTTCTTTAACTCTTGGTGCTTCGATATTTGCAGATCGGGATCGTCATTCATAACCTTCCATGCTGCTGATTTTGCCTGCTCCAGAATCCATTGGTCTTCAACGATATCAGCTACACGAAATTCCGGGAGTCCGCTTTGTTTGGTACCCAGAAAATCTCCCGGTCCGCGTAGTTCGAGATCCGCTTCTGCAATTTTGAATCCATCGCTCGTCTGTGCCATTTTTCGCAGGCGGAATTGTCCTTCTTTACTTACTTTTTGTCCGTACACTAAAATGCAGTAGCTCTGTCGCTTTCCGCGTCCAATGCGTCCTCTCAACTGATGGAGTTGAGAAAGCCCGAATCGCTCGGCGTGTTCTACAATCATAATACTGGCGTTTGGCACATCAACCCCTACTTCAATAACTGTAGTTGAAACAAGTACCTGAATTTCATTATTAATAAATTGCTGCATCACGCCATCTTTTTCCTCAGATTTCATCTGTCCATGGAGTAGTCCGACGTCAAAATCCGAAAAGCGTTTTTTGAGTTTTTTATATCCGGCGGTAGCATCTTTGAGATCCATTTTTTCAGATTCTTCTACTAATGGATAAACCACATATGCTTGACCGCCGTCACGGAGTTCTTGTTCTACGAAGTTATAGATATCATCGTGTTTACTTTGATGGCGAACAGCCGTTTTAACGGGTTTGCGTCCGCCGGGCATCCCTTTAATGATAGAGATATCCAGATCACTGTATAAAGTCATTGCCAATGAGCGGGGGATAGGGGTGGCTGACATTACAAGCACATGTGGATGTGACCCTTTGGTGAGGATTTCGGCGCGCTGTTTCACGCCAAAGCGATGCTGTTCATCGATGACCGCCAATCCGAGTTTATTAAAGTTGACTTTATCCTGGATAACGGCATGAGTACCGACAACAATATCGCAATTGCCGCCTTCAATATCAGTAAGAATATCAGTTCGCAAGCTTGCTTTTTGATTGCCAACCAGTAACCGAATATTGATATCCAGCGGATCCAAAAAGTCCGAAAGTGTTCGAAAGTGCTGTTCGGCCAGAATTTCCGTCGGAGCCATAAATGCAGCTTGGTAACCATTGTCCAGTGCCATCAAAATAGCACCGAGTGCAACGATCGTTTTTCCTGATCCCACATCGCCCTGAATGAGTCGATTCATTTGTTTGCCCGAGCGCACATCTTTTTTGATATCCGAAAGAGCGGACTTTTGCCCGCCAGTTAGTTTAAAGGGGAGATGTTCATTAAAAAATTGCTGGGTGTAGTTTTCCATATCCTCAAAAAGAGGACCTTGCGCTTTTTCAATAATTTCATGCTTTGTTTTAGCTACACTTAGCTCAAAAAGGAAGAGCTCCTCAAATTTGAATCGCTTAAAAGCTTGTTTGTATTCCGATTGGGATTCGGGAAAATGAATCATGCGGTAACTCTCGTGCCGCTTTGGCAGATCGTGTTGATTGCGAATTTCGCCAGGTAAAAATTCCGGCGGACGCTCGTGTTTTAGGATAACCTTTTGCCATTGGTGAATAAGTTTGCTGGTGATTCGGCGCTTCGAAAATGTTTTGTTACTGGGATAAATGGGTACTATCTGTTTGAGATCTTGTATATCCGAAGTGTCATCAATTTTATCCCATTCGGGATGTGCCATAGAAATATAGCGTCCATACTGTTTGGCTTTTCCAAAGAAGGCCACTGCGTCGCCTTCAGAGAATTGTTTCTTTATATAATATCCTCCTTTAAACCATACGCCTTTAAGGGATGCAGTATCATCCTGTAAAATAACTTCAAGTCTTTTCTTTTTTCCGTATCCCTTGTGCTGTATTTTTTTTATGCGCCCAGCTACAGTTACTTCTTCGCCTTGGCCTTTCACTTTTCGAATAGGGAGAACGGTTGTACGGTCTAAATACCGGTGTGGAAACCAATTTAACAGGTCCAGCAGAGAATCGATTCCGCTCTCAGAAAGGGCCTTTAATCGCTTGGTACTTAAGTTTGGAAGATCAACTAATTTCAAAATAGATATACTGATATATTACTTTATACTACTTATTTGAGGAAAATTGAGCTACTTTATGGGCGTTTTACAAACTAAAGAGTCCGATGGGATAAAAATAGAAATAAATACCATTTTTTTCTTGCATTAGTAGGTGCAAATTCCTTATCATTGGCAACTCTTGTTCGACCGAAAAATCAATTAAGCGTTTATAAATCGTGCCTACAATACAACAACTTATTCGCAAAGGTAGAAAAAGTAAGCCGAGTAAAACAACGGCGCCTGCCTTAGAAAACTGTCCGCAAAAACGCGGAGTCTGCGTTCGAGTTTATACTACTACGCCCAAAAAGCCAAATTCGGCTTTGCGTAAGGTTGCTCGTGTGCGTTTGACGAATGGATATGAGGTAACTGCATATATTCCCGGTGAGGGACACAATTTGCAAGAGCACAGTATTGTGCTTGTTCGTGGCGGTCGTGTTAAGGACTTGCCCGGTGTTCGTTACCATATCGTAAGGGGAACGCTCGATACTGCTGGTGTTGAGGATCGCAAGCAGGGTCGAAGTCTTTACGGTACTAAGAAGCCAAATTAGATATAATTGTTGAGTAGGAAATAAACCGATAAGAATATGAGAAGAAAGACAGCAGATAAGCGCGATGTTCAACCAGATCCCGTATTTGGTGATAAGCTGGTAACGCGTTTCGTTAATAATCTGATGAGAGACGGCAAGAAAAATGTTGCCCGAAAAATTCTTTATCAGGCTTTTGAAATAATTGAAGAAGAAACCGGTGAAGAGGGGATGGAAGTATTTAAAGAAGCCCTCAGTAATGTAACGCCGGTTGTTGAGGTTCGCGCACGACGAGTGGGTGGCTCAACATACCAGGTACCTGTGGAGGTTCGTCCTGATCGAGGTACTGCGCTTGGAATGCGCTGGTTGATTTCGGCCAGCAAGGGGCGAAACGATAAGTCGATGGCTCGACGGATATCTCGTGAGCTGTTAGATGCATCAAATAATGAAGGCGGAGCGGTGCGAAAGAAGGATGAAGTTCACCGCATGGCTGAAGCAAATAAAGCATTTGCACACTTTAGATTTTAAACGATTTACGATACTAATTTATAGTAATGGCTGAGACGAAGACAAAAACAGATCCAAAAGTAGTAGACCGCATTAAGCGTACCCGTAATATTGGAATTGCGGCTCACGTAGATGCTGGTAAAACGACGATGACAGAACGTATTCTGTATTATACAGGTATAACGCATCGTATTGGTGAGACGCATGATGGCGCTTCCCAGATGGACTGGATGGATCAAGAGAAGGAGCGAGGTATTACAATTACTTCTGCTGCTACCCACTGTATCTGGAAAGATCATCGCATTAATATTATTGACACTCCCGGTCACGTTGACTTTACCGTTGAGGTAGAGCGTTCGCTTCGAGTTTTGGATGGCATGATCGGTGTCTTTGATTCAGTTGGTGCTGTTCAGCCGCAATCCGAAACTGTTTGGCGGCAAGCTAACAAGTATGATGTGCCCCGAATGGCCTTTGTGAATAAGATGGATCGTGTTGGTGCTGATTTCTTCAACGTTGTTGAGGAAATGAGAGATAAGCTGAATGCGAATCCGGTACCAATTCAGATTCCAATCGGAGTGGAAGATACATTCCGTGGCGTTGTTGACCTTATTAAGATGAAGGGTATCATCTGGGATGAGGAAACGCTCGGTATGGAGTATGACGAGATTGAAATTCCGGATGATCTCAAAGAAAAGGCTAAGGAGTATCGCAAGATAATGATCGAGGCTATTGCTGATCATGATGATGCTCTGATGGAGAATTATCTGATGGATCAAGAAATTAGTGAAGAGGAGATTGAAAATGCTCTTCGTGAAGCTACACTAAACAGAGATATTACTGTTGTAATGTGTGGTTCTGCCCTTAAGAATAAGGGAGTTCAAACGGTACTTGATAAGGTTATTAAGTATTTGCCAAGTCCTTATGATATTCCTCCAATTATTGGTAAGCATCCCCAGGATCACGACAAGAAGTTAGAGCGTAAGCCCAGCGTGCAGGAACCGTTTTCTGCCTTGGCATTTAAAATTATGACAGACCCTTATGTGGGTAAGTTGACATTTTTCCGTGTATATTCTGGTGAACTGGAAAAAGGTTCATATATATATAATGCCACGACGGGTGAAAAGGAACGAGTTGGCCGGATACTTGAGATGCATGCTAATGAAAAGAAAGACCTCGAGATTGTACGTGCCGGTGATATTGCTGCTGCAGTTGGGGTTAAGCAGGTGAGAACGGGAGATTCTTTCTGTGATTTGGAAGACCCAATACTTCTTGAGGATATTACATTTCCCGAACCGGTTATTAAGCTGGCTGTAGAGCCTAAATCAAAGGCTGATGCTGAAAAGTTGCAGAACGGATTGATTAAATTAGCTGAAGAAGATCCTACATTCCAGGTAAATACTGATGAGGAAACGGGTCAGACCGTTATTGCCGGAATGGGTGAGCTCCACTTGGAAATTATTGTTGATCGCTTGAAACGCGAGTTTAAAGTTGAGGCTAATGTTGGTGCTCCTCAAGTGTCTTATCGGGAGACCATTACTTCAAGCGTTACCCATCGCGAAACGTATAAAAAGCAGTCTGGTGGCCGCGGTAAATTTGCCGATATGGAATTTGAAATCGGTCCGCTTGAGCATTTTGAAGAATTTGACGAGGAGGATAAGAACGTTTCTGTTGATGAAGAAGAAGGATTTAAATTCATCAATGAGATAAAAGGTGGTAATATTCCAACCGAGTTTATTCCTTCTGTAGAAAAAGGTTTTAAAGAGGCTATGAATTCTGGTATTCAGGCTGATTATCCTGTCGAAGATATTGGGGTTCGCTTGTTTGACGGTTCATATCACGATGTAGACTCTGACCAGGTGAGTTTTGAGCTTTGTGCGAAGATGGCATTTCGTCACTCAACAAGAAAGGCTTCACCGAAGATTCTTGAGCCGATTATGGACGTCGAAGTGATTACCCCCGAAGACTTTATGGGAGATGTAATTGGAGACCTAAATGGACGACGAGGTATTATTGGCAAGATGGATAACAACAAAGAAGGTTCAGTTGTGAAAGCCAAAGTACCTCTGTCAGAAATGTTTGGTTATACGACTGATCTTAGATCAATGACGCAGGGACGTGCAACTTCCACGATGGAATTTGCTGAGTTTAAGATTGTCCCTGACAATGTAGAAAAAGAAATTCTGGAAGAACGATCTTAAACATCATTAACTAATAGTATTATGGCAAAAGAGACATTTCAGCGAAACAAGCCACATGTAAACATAGGAACGATAGGTCACGTAGACCACGGGAAGAC
>NZ_JBQPVW010000008.1:0-127975 GCF_052712805.1 Fodinibius sp. AD559 | reverse complement strand
TGCACCGAGTGGAACGAGTTCCGCCGGCCGACGGTCGACAATTTTGCCGATGAGATGAAAGATCCCGTCATTTTTGATGGGCGCAACCTCTACGATCTCAAACGAGCAGAGAAAGCAGGTATCACTTATATCAGTGTGGGGAGGCCAACGGTAAATGAGCCTGAACTTGAAACAGCAGAATAAACTAGGGTCTTATGAAGTATAGCATGTTATAGAAGTTTGTAACATATTGCTATACAATGAATAACAAGTATTACAAGCGTTCGAGAATTTCTGAGGCCAAATTCCGACATTTAATTAAGTGTTTTTCACTGGATTTGACTGCGACCGAAACGGCCGAATTGACTGGAATTTCGTTGCGTTCGGTAACAGTGATCTTTGACAAACTGCGTAGCAAAATTGCTCGCTGGTCTGAGCAACTGGCTCCCTTCGGTGGAACCGTTGAAGTTGATGAATCTTACTTTGGCCCTCGACGGATTCCCGGTAAACGGGGCCGCGGAGCATCGGGTAAAACGATTGTCTTTGGCATTTTCAAGCGCCAAGGCCAAGTGTACACCGAAATTGTTCCGGACGCCCGAAAAAAGACGCTGCAACGCGTTATTCGCGGGAAAATTGATCCGGGAACCGTCATTCACAGCGATGGCTGGCGCGGCTATGACGGCCTCGTTGACGTTGGATATGACAAGCATTACCGCGTGAATCATGGCCAGGACCAGTTCGCCGATGGCAGCCGCCATATTAATGGGATCGAGTCGTTCTGGAGCTTTGCCAAACGCCGGTTGGCCCAGTTCAATGGTGTTCCCAAAAGGAAGTTTTATCGCTATTTGAAAGAAACTGAATTCCGTTTTAATCATCGAAATAAAAACTTATATAACGTCTTACTGGAGAAGCTCCGAGAGGACCCTCTTTGAGAGCTTAACTTCATAAGACCCTAAACTAATATGTCCTCCTGGAATTATTTTAGGATCTGTCAGAACAATTATTAATATAATTATTGAAACTATTTTGAATAAAGAAAATAGACAAAAGCGAGTACTCATCACGGGCGGTGCCGGCTTTCTCGGTTCGCATCTCTGTGACCGTTATATCAAAGAGGGATACGAAGTAATCTGTATGGATAACCTCTCCACCGGTAATGCCGATAATATTGCTCATCTTTTTGGGAATGAGAACTTTGAATTCATCAACCATGATGTCACTAATTTTATTCATGTGGGCGGGGAATTGGATCTAATTCTTCATTTTGCGTCTCCGGCTTCGCCCATAGATTACCTGGAGATGCCGATTCAGACGCTTAAGGTGGGATCACTTGGAACTCACAAAGCACTAGGATTGGCCAAAGAGAAAAATGCCCGATTTCTACTGGCCTCCACCAGCGAGGTGTATGGTGATCCGTTGACCCATCCACAAAGCGAAGACTACTGGGGGAATGTGAACCCCATTGGCGATCGCGGTGTGTACGACGAAGCAAAGCGTTTTGCTGAGGCGATGGCCATGGCCTATCACCGCTATCACGGAGTTGAGACCCGTATCGTGCGTATTTTTAATACCTATGGCTCGCGAATGCGTATTCATGACGGGCGCGCCTTGCCAACTTTCATGAGGCAGGCACTGAACGGCAATCCGCTGACCGTTTACGGCGATGGATCACAAACCCGATCTTTTATGTATGTGGATGATTTGGTAGAGGGAGTGTGGCGACTATCGCAATCAAACTTTATAGAACCAGTAAATATTGGAAATCCCGATGAAATTACCATTTTGGATTTTGCCAAAGAAATTATTGAATTAACTGGTTCTGAAAGTGAGATAACTTTTGAAGAATTGCCTAAAGACGACCCGCAGGTGCGCCAGCCGGACATAAATCGGGCTAAAGAGGAGCTAGATTGGGAACCACGCTACGATCGTAAAGAGGGAATTAAGAAAACCCTCGAATACTTTGAGGAAAAAGTTAATAAAATGAATATTAACAAACCTATTTAGAAAGTCCCTCTTGGCGAAGAGGGATGCAGGCCCAGTGGAATTTGTTTTATCCTGTGGAACCTTATTATTCAACTGGGTTATTCCACGGGCTATGGGAGATTGATCTAGCCTATTCAGTTATGTGCAAATTTTCACAAGCTATACTTCTTAGAAAGTTTCAATAAGAAGGTGACAAATCCTTCTAATTGGTTCAAAATTTTTTTATCTACATAAGCTCGTTAAATACGCTTAACCTAATTGCATGGATATACTCAGAAATATAAAACGCTACCTGGATATCTATCAGCGCTATATAGGCCGCCGCCTGTATATAATCTTCGGGCTTACGCTGCTGGCCGCCCTGGCGGAAGGATTTGGCATTGCCATGCTACTTCCGTTGCTGCAGTCGATTAATGCAACAGATGCTGCCGAAATGGACTCCAAAACCCGGCTTATGTATGATTTTCTCGATACCATGGGGATGGCCGACTCGGTGGGTGCGATCCTTGTTTTTATTGCGCTGGCTTTCCTGGGTAAGGGACTGCTGAAGTTTGCCGAGCAGGGTTACCAGGGCTACCTGCAGGCGCAGCTGCTGCGCGAATTGAAAACACGGTTGTTCGATAAATACAGCAACATGGAGCTTAATTACTACAATCAGCGCAACACCGGCCACTTTATTAATGTTATTAACCAGCAGACCAACAGGTTCTATAGTTCTTTTAGTCAGTTCACGAAGTTTTTATCCATGTTTATCACCACGGCGGGTTATATGGCTATTGCGTTTTGGATGACCTGGCGATTTGCTCTCATGGCAATGGTCGCTGGCGGTGGAATCTTACTGCTATTCACCTATTTGAATCGATATGTGCGAGATCTATCTCGCAAAACGTCTAAGGAGATGAGTCATCTGAACCACCTGTTGGTACAGGCGCTGCAGGCATTTAAGTATATTGTATCTACCGACAAGGTGGACCATATGCGGCAGGGCATTAATGACAGCATTTACCGCTGGACCGGCTATACCTACTGGCAGAAAATTGCTGGGGCGTTCACTAACGCTATCAAGGAACCTGTTTCCATATTTTTTATTGTGATGGTAATTGCTTTGCAGGTTACGGTATATGAGCAACCGTTGGCTCCTATTTTTGTTTCATTATTGTTATTTCATCGTGGTATGCAGTCGATGATAGGTATTCAGCGTAATTGGCAGTTAACGATGGATAAAATAGGCTCGGTGGAGATGGTAGACGACGAATTTAACGAAGTAGAGCAGTGGCAGGAAAAGTCTGGCAAGGAGCAGGTAGGGAGATTAGCAAATGGTATAACCTTCGACAATGTCTGGTTTGCATATGATAAAGATGACGGCCCTGTGCTCAAGGATATCAACATTGATATCCCAGTAAATAATACGGTGGCTCTGGTTGGAGAATCGGGGGCTGGTAAATCGACGCTGGTGGACCTGATGACACTTATGCTAAAACCCCAGCAGGGCGATATATATATCGATGGAATAGCAGGATCCAACATTGATCTGCCGACTTGGCGTTCACAACTGGGATACGTCTCGCAAGAGACAGTGGTATTTGATGATACTATTGCGAATAACATCAGTATGTGGGCCGGGGAACACAGCAAGATGAAAGAGGGCGAGTTGGAAATGAAGGTCAAAACGGCAGCTGGAAAAGCCTATGCGGCGCCCTTTATTAAAGGGTTGCCTAACGGCTACGATACCGTAGTTGGTGACCGCGGGGTGCGCCTTTCTGGCGGTCAGCGTCAGCGGCTATTCATCGCCCGTGAGCTGTTCAAGCGGCCCAATCTTTTAATACTTGACGAGGCCACAAGTGCTCTTGACACCGAATCGGAGCGATACATACAGGACAGCATTGACGGACTCAAAGGAGAAATAACGGTAGTGATTATTGCTCACCGCCTCTCCACGATTAAGAACGTGGACCGGGTATACGTTCTGGACGAAGGGCGAGTGATCGAACAGGGATCGTATGATGAGCTATATTCGCATGATGATTCCCGATTTAAGGAAATGGTTAAAATGCAAAGTTTGTAAAATGTAGAATAATTTATATGAAAGTTTTAATTACAGGCGCTGATGGTTTTATTGGCAGTCACCTGACAGAATCACTTTTAGAAGAAGGCTACAGCGTTAAAGCCTTTTGTTATTATAACTCTTTTAACTCTTGGGGTTGGCTGGATACGTTCCCAAAAAATAAGCTGGATGAGATAGAAATATTTACCGGAGATATTCGAGATCCCAATGGGGTGCGAACTGCCATGAAAGATGTTAATGTAGTTTTTCATCTTGCGGCTTTAATCGGTATTCCATTTAGTTATCATTCCCCGGATAGTTATGTAGATACTAATATAAAAGGTACTTTGAATATTTTGCAGGCAGCTCGTGATTTAGATATTAAGCGAGTACTAGTAACTTCTACTTCGGAAGTGTATGGAACTGCTCAATATGTGCCAATAACGGAAAAACATCCCAAACAGGGGCAATCACCTTATTCTGCTTCTAAAATTGGAGCAGATTATATGGCCGAATCTTTTTATCGAAGTTTTGATATGCCTGTTACTATGGTTCGTCCTTTTAATACGTATGGACCAAGGCAGTCTGCAAGGGCAGTTATACCTACTATTATCACACAATTGGCAAGTGGTAAGGATCAAATTGAATTGGGAGACTTACACCCTACGAGAGATTTCGTCTATGTTAAGGATACTGCAAAGGGCTTTCTGAAAGCTTCTAAATGTGATGACCTTATTGGTGAAGAGGTTAATATTGCGACACAAAATGAAATTAGTATTGGAGATTTAGCACAGGAAATTATTGATCAAATAAATCCTAATGCTAAAATTAAACAAGATAACCAGCGAGTTCGACCAGAAAAAAGTGAAGTATATCGATTGTATGGTTCCAATGAAAAATTAGAGGAATATACAGGATGGGTTCCTGAATATTCCCTAAAAGAGGGAATTGAAAAAACGATTGATTGGTACAGTAAAGAAGAGAATTTAAAACACTTTAAGACGGATATTTATAATATTTGATGTCAGATTTAATAGATAATACTGTCAATTTTATTAGAGAATATTTTGAAACGAAGGATGTTATCCCTCTTCACGTACCTAGATTTTTAGGAAATGAAAAAGAATATGTAGCTAATACCATTGATTCAACATTTGTTTCTTCGGTTGGGGCCTACGTAGATCAGTTTGAAGATAAAATTGTAGAACTTACGGAAACCAGAAGGGGGGTGGCCGTAGTGAACGGTACTTCTGCACTCCAAGTAGCATTGCGTTTAACAGGTGTGGAAGATGGGGATGAAGTACTAACCCAGGCCTTAACATTTGTAGCTACAGCTAATGCCATTCGATATAACGGTGCCGACCCTGTTTTTTTGGATGTGGACCGTGATACTATGGGGTTATCACCCAAAGCTGTAAAACAGTTTTTGGATGAATTTGCTGAAATTCGTGAAGACGGGTGTTATAATAAACAAACAGGCAATAGAATTGCTGCTTGTGTGCCTATGCATACGTTTGGTTTTCCTGTTCATTTGGATGAGTTGGAGTCTGTTTGTAAAGAATGGAATATACCAATCGTAGAAGATGCTGCTGAATCGTTGGGATCTTTATATAAAAGAAAGCCTACCGGTAGTTTTGGAGAATTTGGGATATTCTCATTTAACGGCAATAAAATTGTTACAGCCGGTGGCGGAGGGGCTATTGTTACGGATAAGATAGAAGCCGGACAACATGCAAAGCATTTAACAACGACTGCAAAGAAGCCCCATGACTACGAGTATTACCATGACGAATTGGGTTATAACTACCGTATGCCCAATTTAAATGCAGCCTTAATTTGTGCTCAGTTGGAGCAGCTTGACAGGTTTATTGAAAATAAACGTGCTTTAGCTGGAAAGTATTCAGACTTTTTTGAGAAAGAAGGGGTTATATTTCGGACAGAAAACACGGATACCAAAGCTAATTACTGGTTAATGTGTGTGGAATTGGAAGATCGAAAACAGCGAGACCTCTTTTTAGAGAAAACAAATGAAAAGGGGATTATGACCCGACCTATATGGCAGCTTATGTATCGTTTGCCTATGTATGAGGATTGTTTCCGGGATGACCAGACGCATGCTGAATATCTGGAAGATCGGATTGTAAATATACCTAGCAGCGTTTATGTCAAATAGCAAGAATATATTATTAGGATATTCAGGACATGCTTATGTAGTTGCTGAGGCAGCTTTTAAAGCAGGTATAGCAATTCATTATTACGCCGATAAGGAAGAGGCTCAAAATGATCCATTTAATTTGGATTATTTGGGCTATGAAGGGGGTAATGATTTTGATGGCTGGAACAAAGGGTTTGGTTTTATTCTGGGAATAGGAAATAATGATATTCGAACCAAACTGGGCAAATTAGTTACGAGCAGGAAAGAAGAATTATTGACTATTATTCACCCTTCAGCTGAGCTCTCCAAAAGTGCTGATGTTGGGCAGGGAACTTTTGTTTCTTCCCAAGCAAGCGTTAATGCCTTGAGTAACATAGGAAGATTTGTAATTCTGAATACGAATTGTGTGATTGAACACGAATGTCATATTGCTGATGGTACGCATATTGCACCGGGGGCTGTATTAGCAGGAAATGTTAAAGTCGGACAAAGTTCGTTTATTGGTGCTAATGCAGTTGTGAAGGACGGAGTTACCATAGGTGAAAATGTAATCGTAGGAGCGGGTGCAACCATTATTAATGATATACCGCATAATAAAAAAATTGTAGGTAATCCGGGTCGAGAAATATGAATTCTGATAAAGCAAAAATCATTGCAGAAGCTGGTGTTAATCATAATGGCGATCGTAGTATAGCGGAAAAATTAATCAAGGTTGCGGCTGAAGCGGGCGTCGATTTCGTAAAGTTTCAGACGTTTAACGCAGATAAAATAGTAAGCACAAAGGCGCAGAAAGCAGAATATCAGTCAAATAATGTTGATAGTGGTTCTGATGATCAGTACAGCATGTTGAAATCAGTAGAGTTGAGCGAGGAGGATCATCAATTTATTATAAAGAAATGTGAAGAAAACAATATCCGATTTTTATCTACTGCTTTTGATGAAGATGGCATTGATTATCTTGATCAGTTAGGATTACCGTTTTTCAAGAGTCCATCCGGTGAAATTACAAACTACCCTTATTTGCGAAAACTGGGACAAAAAGGGAAACCAGTTATCCTTTCCACCGGTATGGCAACCATGCAGGAAGTGGAGGATGCGATTTCGGTATTGACTGAATTTGGTTTAAAAAAAGAAAATCTTACGGTTCTTCATTGTAATACCGAATATCCTACACCCATGGAAGATGTGAATTTAAAAGCAATGAACACTATTGCAGAAGAATTGGATGTTAAGGTGGGATATTCTGATCATACCTTAGGAATAGAGGTCCCGATAGCAGCTGTGGCAAGAGGTGCAAGAGTGATAGAGAAGCACTTTACGCTTGATAGAGATCTGCCGGGGCCTGATCACCGGGCCTCATTAGAGCCTGATGAGTTAAAAGCTATGGTTGAAGGGATCAGAAATATTGAAAAAGCTCTTTCTGGAGATGGCATAAAGAAGCCAAGTAGAAGTGAGAGAAAAAATATTGAAGTTGTTCGGAAAAGTCTTCATTTGAAGCGAGATGTTAGGAATGGAGAAATACTTAAAGAAGAGGATCTAATTCCATTACGGCCAGGAGATGGGATATCACCTATGGACTTTACTAATATAATTGGGCGGAAAGTAACCAATAATCTCAAAGCAAATGATCAACTGAGCTGGGATGATTTAGCATGAGTAAAAGAAAAATTGCCGTTATTACCGGTACAAGAGCCGAATTTGGGTTGCTTTATTGGGTAATAAAAGAAATTATAGATGATCCTGATTTGGAGTTACAGTTATTTGTAACAGGTATGCATTTATCTCCGGAATTTGGTTTTACGGTTGAAGATATTGAAGAACAAGACATACCCATTGCAAGAAAAATTGAAATTTTGCTTTCTTCTGATACCCCTGTTGGGATTAGTAAATCTATGGGATTAGGTATGATTTCGTTTTCTGAAGCGTTTAATGATCTGCAACCAGATTTAGTATTGGTTTTGGGTGACCGCTTCGAAATTTTCTCAGCGGTATCAGCTGCCATGATCGCTCGCATCCCAGTTGCACATTGTCATGGAGGAGAGGCAACAGAAGGGTTGATTGATGAACCTATTCGACATTCTATTACCAAAATGAGTCACCTTCATTTTACTTCTACAGAGAAGTATAAAAAGCGAGTAATCCAATTGGGAGAACAACCTGATCGGGTTTTTAATGTTGGAGCATTGGGTATTGAAAATATTTATCGACTTGATCTTTTAGATAGGTCGGATTTTGAGGAAAGTATAGATTTTGAGCTAAATTCTCCTACCTTTTTGGTAACCTACCATCCGGTAACTCTTGAAGAGAAGACAGCAGAAAAACAAATTAATGAATTATTAAAGGCTATAGATCAATTTACAGAGGCAAAAGTGATTTTTACAATGCCCAATGCAGATACGGATGGTCGAATAATAATAAAGCGGATAAATAATTATGTGCAGAAGAATTCTGCCCGATGTGTGTCATTTAAGTCACTGGGACAAATTAGATATCTGTCTGCTTTAAAATATGTAGATGTGGTTATTGGTAATTCTTCAAGTGGTTTAATTGAAGTCCCTTCCTTTAAAACGCCTACGGTAAATATTGGGGATCGACAGAAAGGACGAGTAGCCGGTCCGACCGTGCTACAAGTTAAAACGAATACTGATGATATTATTAAAGGTATCCATAAGGCATTAGATGATGACTTTATAAAATCAATACAGGAAGAACATAATCCCTATGATAATGGGTTGTCATCTGATAAGATAACTCCAATACTTAAAAACTTTGAATTAAATAATATTCTTAAAAAAGAGTTTTACGATATCTAAAAGATATGCGAGTACTTTTTATTGGTTGTGTTGAATTTTCTGAAAAAGCATTAAAGAAATTAACAAGTCTTGATGTAGACTTAGTTGGAGTAGTTACGAAAGAACGTTCCGCTTTTAATGCTGATTTTGTCGATCTTTCGGAATTAGCAGGAGTACATAATATTCCTAATCACTATACTAATGATGTAAACTCAAAGGAAACAGTTGACTGGATTGAAAAAAAACGACCAGAGGTAATTTTTTGTCTGGGATGGTCACAATTATTAAAAGAGAAGGTATTACATGTTTCTCCTAAAGGTGTTGTAGGGTTTCATCCCGCCAAATTACCCTATAATCGTGGTCGCCATCCATTAATATGGGCTATAGTATTAGGATTAACCGAGACAGCTTCTACTTTTTTTATTATGGATAAAGGAGCGGATACCGGAGACATTATTTCTCAAAAGTCCTTCCCAATCCATTTTGAAGATAAAGCAATTGATGTTTATGAAAGAATGATAGAAACTGCGGCAGGACAACTTGAAGAAATAGTTAAACAATTTGAAACGGGAGATATCCAAAGGATTCCCCAGGATACAAGTACTGGCAATAGATGGCGGAAAAGAGGAAAGGAAGACGGGAAGGTTGATTTTAGAATGTCTTCGGAGAATATTTACAATTTGGTGCGAGCACTAAGCGAACCTTATGTAGGAGCCCATTTTGAATATCAGGATGATGAAATTAAGGTTTGGGATACTAAAATAGAGAAGCAGGCACCCCGAAATATTGAGCCGGGTAAAGTACTTGATGTTAATAATAGGAAGATATTAGTTAAAACGGGTGATAAGGCTATATGGATTACAGAGCATGGGTTAGATGAAACACCTAAGAAAGGTGAGTATTTATTATGAGTAAAACAGTATTAATTGTATCTGCCCATCCTGATGATGAGACCCTTGGGGCAGGAGGCACAATATTACGCCATTCGAAACAGGGAGATGATATTATTTGGTTAATTGTAACCAATATTTTTGAACATCAGGGTTTTAGCAAACAGCGAATATCTGAAAGGCAAGAAGAAATTGAGCAGGTAGCCGAGCGTTTTAATTTTGAGGATACGGTCAAGCTTGATTATCCGACAATGAGTTTGAGTTCACAGGACTTAGGGGAACTAATTTCAGATATTTCAAAAGTTGTTAAGGAGTATAAACCGGAAGTTATCTATACAATGAACAGATCAGATGCCCATTCTGATCACCGCATTATATTTGATGCGGTCATGGCCTGTACAAAATCTTTTCGCTATCCTTTTATTAGGGAAGTTTTAATGTATGAATGCATATCGGAGACGGAGTTTGCCCCGGCGTTGCCTGAAAAAAGATTTCAGCCAAACTGTTATGTAGATATCAGTGCCGAGCTTGAAGAGAAGATAGAAATCATGAATATTTTTGAGTCTGAAATGGGGGATCATCCATTTCCACGTTCTGAACGAAATATAAAGGCGTTAGCCACTCACCGTGGGGCCACTGCTGGTGTGGAGTACGCAGAAGCATTTCAAATAATAAAATCTTATCGTTTTGAGACATTATAAAGAACATCTTATTCAAACAGGAACTCCTATTAAGGAAGCATTAAAAGTTTTAGATAAACTGGCTAAAGATGCTATTACTTTTATTGTTGATGAAGATGATAAGTTGTTAGGATCTTTAACAGATGGTGACGTGCGTCGGGGACTGATTAACGACGTACAAACAGATCAGCCTGTTGATGATATCATTCAGCCAGATCCGAAATTTATTCGAAAGAGTGACTATGATATCGAAAAGATCATAAAATACCGAGAAAACAATTTTCAGATACTGCCTATTTTAGATGAGAATGATCGGGTGATTAATGTACTCAACTTCAATTATCTGAAGTCTTATTTGCCCGTTGATGTGGTAATTATGGCCGGGGGAAAAGGAACTCGTCTTCGTCCGTTAACTGAAGACACCCCCAAGCCATTATTAGAAGTGGGGGATAAGCCGATATTGGAACATAACATACAACGTTTGTGTGAATTTGGAATAGATGATTTTTGGATTTCAGTAAACTATTTGGGGGAACAGATTGAGGAATACTTTGGAAATGGAAATTCCCAGAATTTTCAGATAGAATACGTGTGGGAGGACAACCCATTGGGAACAGCGGGCGCATTGTCTAATATTGATAATTTTCGCCATGATTATGTTCTTTTGACCAATTCTGATATCCTTACAAACCTTAATTATGAAGATTTCTTTTTGGAGTTTTTAAGCCAGAATGCTGATTTTGGAGTTGTTACCATACCATATAAAGTGGATGTACCTTATGCCGTATTGGAAACATCAAATGGACACGTTATGAATTTTAAAGAGAAGCCGACATATACTTATTATTCCAATGGTGGGATCTACTTGATGAAACGAGAAATCGTTGATTATATCCCTAAAGGAGAATTTTATGATACAACAGATTTAATGGAGAAATTAATCGAAGATGGCAAAAAAGTTTTTTCCTACCCGCATACTGGTTACTGGCTTGATGTGGGTAAGCATGAGGATTTTAAGAAAGCTCAAAAGGATATTAAAAGAATGAATGTTTCATGAAACCGTTAGTAGTTATTCCCGCTCGAGGTGGATCAAAAGGAGTGCCTCGAAAAAATATCAAAGAGCTTGGTGGCAAACCGCTTATTTATTACACCATAGAAGCAGCAAGAGAAGTTTTTGATGATGATGTAATTTGTGTTTCTACTGATGATAAGGAGATAAAAGAAGTTGTTGAACAAACAGGTTTGGAGGTCCCTTTCTTACGCCCCGAAAAATTTGCCACGGATACTGCAGGAACCCGTGGCGTTTTGCTCCATGCTCTTAAGTTTTACAAAGAAGAAATGGACTATAAAGCTGATACCATTATTTTATTACAACCAACTTCGCCATTTCGAACAGCGCAACACATAAACGAGGCATTAGAAAAATATCATTTTGGTTTAGACAGGGTCGTTTCCGTAAAAGAAACTGATGCGAATCCCTATTTTGTTTTATTTGAAGAAAATGAAGAGGGATTTTTAAAAAAATCTAAAGAAGGTAGCTTTAAACGTCGACAGGATTGTCCCAAGGTCTGGGAGCTGAATGGTGCTATTTATATCATTAACGTAAACTCATTAAAAAATGAAGAAGTGTCCGAGTTTAGAAGAGTTAAGAAGTATGTAATGGATGAAGTGAGTTCTATAGATATTGATAGTGAATTAGATTGGAAAATAGCTTGTAGTATTTATTATAATATCATAATCAGCAGAAATATTGATTCTAAGTAAACATGCATTACGAAATTAGTTGCAATCTTAAATGAGAGAAAATAATATAGTCCTAACGGGTTTAAAATTATCTTGGAAAAAAAATAAAAAAAATATTGTTATAGCTCCATGGTGTCTAAATGGCAACCAGGAGAATTATGAATATGAAATTGATTATACATTAACCAATTTAGATCACGACGATTTTAAATGGGCATCTCAAAAATCACAAGTTCTCTATGAAAGAATAATTCGTATAGTTGCTGAAAAATTGAATGAAATTCATGGCCTTAATAAAAGTATGAGATTCTGGGAGATATTA
Organism: Fodinibius sp. AD559; assembly: GCF_052712805.1. Taxonomy (NCBI): domain Bacteria; kingdom Pseudomonadati; phylum Balneolota; class Balneolia; order Balneolales; family Balneolaceae; genus Fodinibius; species Fodinibius sp. AD559. Next base: position 115,387 of record NZ_JBQPVW010000008.1, on the reverse strand, counting down.
TTAGGTCAATTTGTATATGGACAGATTGAGCTATTAATAGAGAGGAAGATATATATTGACAGTATTCTGGATAAATATTCGAATGTACAATTTTCTTTGATAGCAAATGATAGTTTTGGTACTCCTGATGTTGATTTGTTTTATCTTATGTTATACAATCATACATTTAATTTACAATTGTTTAGTCAACTCATTGTTGATAATGAGTATTATGAATCTGAACTATCTGTAAAACTTAATCAGGCGGATGATTTTTTTAGTCGGGAACAAGCAGATGATTATTCAAAAAGTTCAGGTTACTTAGCGTTACTTAAGAATACTTTAAATTCAGTATTTAATTATAGGGATAAAGGGTTTGAGTCAGAATTTGCACTAAGAACTGGAGGTATATCAAGTATAAATAGATGGAAGCTAACTCTGTTAACAGGATTAAGGGTTTGGGGGGCTTATAAAGTAGGTGACTTACCCAGTTTAAAAAAAATAACTTTAGATGATGGTAAACGTGAAAAATTAAAAGAAATAAGAACTGAAGATGATTTTCAGAATAAAATAATTGAAGCCATCTCAATAAATATTCCTAAAATTTATATAGAAGGATTCGATTTAACGAGGGGAATATTAGAGGATAATGTGGATCTGAATAAAAATCCTACTGCTATCTTAACTGGAAGATCTTCGGACCCATTAGTGCGTTTATGGCAAGCTGAGTGTGTTGAAAGAAATAGTAAATTGGTTGCCATACAACATGGGGGAGGATATGGTGAAGTAGATTTTAATCAGGAAAAATTTGAGCGGTCGGTTTCTGATTTTTTAGTTACGTGGGGTTGGAAAGAGCATGATAAAGACCTCCCACTACCAGCAAGTAAACTTATAGGAAAAAATGAATATACTGCAAAAAAAAGAGGTGGTGTAGTATGGATAACTAACTCAGTAGAACACTATAATACTAGACGTTACAGGTTGAATATTACCCGGCAACAAATATTTGGGGAAAGACAAAATTTTATAGAATGGAATAATACTTTTGCCGGTTCTATAAGCGAAAAAGTTATTCAAAATATTGAAATAAGATTTAAGCCAGTAGATATAAAATATGATGATCTAAAAAAGGTATTGTATCATTATTTGGATTTGTCTGGGAAGCCTACTGAAAATTTGAAGAAGCTTAGTCTAGATGATTGGAGTTTATCGCTAACAGAAAAAGCTAGAAATGCAAGATTAGTGGTTTTTGATCAATTTGGTTCTACAAGTTTTCTCGAACTTATTGGGTTAAACAAACCAGTTATTTTATTTGCAGACATTGACTACGAAGATATTAGGGACATTGCCAAGCCCTATTATAAGAAATTGGAAGAATACGATATATTTCATAGAACCCCCGAATCTGCAGCGCAAACAGTAAATGAAATATTTGAGGATCCAGAGACATGGTGGAATGAACCTGGACGTAATCAGTGCGTTGATAATTTTAGAGATACTTTTGCATGGACTGATGATGAGGCATTAAAAAAGTGGAAAGAATTTATTCTAGAATTGTCTGATTAAATTACATTTTGTAGATACTATGACCTCTTTTATTAGGTCACGTTTTAAAGACATTTATTATGTCTTAAATAAAGAAAACATTCTTCTTCAGCATGAGCCAGAACTCATTTTTCAGCATTGAGGCGGGATGTTCTGGTAATGTAAGATTCCCTGAAAGTTGACCGTTTGAAAGTAGATGAGTTATGTATAGTTATTTTTACAATGGAATTAGACGAAGATCAAGTCAAATTTATGTATTATCTGAGTTCAAGTAGTAAGTGCAACATGAAGTAAGACCCCAGGGAAAAATCCCTGAGGTCTTCAACCAAGCGGGTTATATTCATGTTGTCATGCAAAAATACACCCAACTCAGCCTAGAAAATCGTCATCAGATCAAGGCTTTGCTTAAAGCAGGCCATAATCAGAGTGAAATTGCCCGAACTATCGGTGTACATCGCTCTACAATCAGTCGGGAACTTAGACGTAATGTAGACAATGGCGATTCCACAGGCAACCAATACTGCCCAGAGATAGCCCAGCAGCAGACTTCCCAACGCCACCGGAATAAACCCAAACACCGTCGTTTTACCGACCAACTTAAAGCCCAGGCCCGCCAGTGGCTGACCGAAGAGAAGCTCTCTCCGGAGCTGATCAGTGGTCGCTGGAAGATCTTAGGTATCGATGGGGTTTCCCATGAGACGATCTACCGGTGGATCTGGGCAGCCAAACGCACGACCGATCCAACCGATAAGAACCTCTACAAACATCTCAAACACGGTTGCCGGAAGCGCAAGCGGGGCAACTACCAAGATAGCAGGGGTAGAATCAAAGGGCGTACCTCAATTACTAACCGTCCGGAAGTGGTCGACCAACGGACCCGCCTGGGAGATATCGAAGTCGACCTGATGATGGGCAAAGCCCACAAGTCCGCCCTGCTGGTGCTGACTGATCGCACGACGTTGCTTACCAAGCTCCAGAAAGTCACCTCCCGAAAGGCCGATCCGATGGCCTCCCACATTGTTCGGCAACTCAGCGATATTCCTTCAGGGTTCATCAAAACCCTAACCTTTGACAACGACAAAGCGTTTGCCAAACACCAGCAGATAGCTGCACAGCTACAGGCAGACACCTACTTTACCCGCCCGTACACCTCGCAAGATAAAGGAACCGTGGAAAACCGTATTGGCGTGATTCGCCGATTCTTTCCCAAGGGTATGGATCTTCGAACGGTTTCCGAGGAGCGCATCAAAACCGTGGAGCAATATCTGAACTTTCGACCGGTACGGAAATTTGACTATCTTAATCCCATTCAACAAACGCTAAAATACCGCAGTGTTGCATTAGTTACTTGAACACAGCTTATTTAAAAATTATATTGAAAAAAAGTATAATCAACATTTTCTAAAATTTCCTCAACCTAAAGTAATTGTAATAGGTAATCAAAAATCAGGTACATCGGTAATTGCCAGCTTAATTGCTAAGTGTGCTGGATTTTCGAAGAAAATCGATATACCCAGCATTGCAAATGAGGTAAATCTTTTAATGGAAGGTGAAGAGACTCTTTATAGGCATATAAAAAATTATCCACAATACTTTAATAATGATTTAATAAAAGAACCGCAGTTAATATTTCTAACTCATCAGCTAATTAATATATATCCCAATTCCAAATACATATTCGTAGTACGACATCCCGTTGATAATATAAGGAGTATTTTAGATAGAGTTGAAATTGATCCCAATAACTTACCATCAGACGTTATGCAGGTAAAGGTAAAACCTTATAGTAACGATACTATTAATAACTTTTGGAGAAGTGTTTTAGATGGAAGTAATTTAAAGCAGTGGCATGATCCCAAGCCTACAGATTTTATTTATAATTTGTCAATGCGCTGGAATATCGCTATCAGTAATTATCAGCAACTAAAAAGTAAAGCACTCATACTTAAGTATGAAGATTTTTGTGGTAATAAACAAAAGGAGATCGAAAACTTATGTGCTAAAATGGGTATAAATCAGCAATACGACATTGAAAACTTGGTAAATAATACTTTTCAACCAAGAGGCAAAAATCGAAATATAGATGTTAAGAGTCTATTTAAACATGAGGATTTAAATAAAATCCAAAATATTTGTGCTGATCAAATGAAATGGTTAGGGTATGAACAATATAGAAGCCTTTGAATTAAACCAAAATAAGTGGAAATGGGAGTTGAATTTAATTATAGAGAGAATAGATTTTATATAGAATCACACAGTAATGATTACATCTACAAAAATATTAAAGAGGATGGATCTTTTTATGAATTAACATTCTTGGAGTACTTGTTTAGTATTAGAGATAAGTTCGATGAAGGGAGCACAAAATCTTTAATAATTGATGTAGGTGCTAATATTGGTAACCATGCAATATATTTTGGTACTTATATATGTGATTATGTAGTAGCAATCGAGCCCAATCATGAAGTCATTGGATATCTTCAACGTAATCTTCAGAATAATCTCCCGAATAATTTTTCTTTGATTAATAAAGCAGTAGATAAGGAAAAGGGGAAAGGATATATCAATATTATCGATAGGAATAATTTGGGTGCTTCTAAATTGGTTTCCGCTGGTACAGATAGTGAGAAGAGTATAGAAATTACTACTGTGGATGAGATTGTTGCCAGAATCATACAGCAGGATAACTATAAGGTCAGTTATATGAAATTGGATATTGAAGGTATGGAGCTTAATGCCTTAAAAGGTAGTGTCCAAACCATTAAAGCATATCACCCCCATTTATTTATAGAGGCTCAAAATCAAAAAAAATTTAAAGAGATTACTAGTTTCTTAAGTTCGTATAATTATAAACCATTAATAAGTTTTGGCCATACTCCGCTTTATCATTATGCCTACAAACCTTCAATTTCTCTTAGAATTAAAACATTGTATTTAAAGCTTAGAAGGTACGGTGAAAAGGGTAAAAAATATCTCGGTATCTTTTAAGTTTATTTCATATAAATCTATTTATGAGAATTTTACATTTCTGCGAAAAATTTTCTACACGACCTGAAACATTTATCTATGATTACGTTACGGAATTACAAAACAAGGGTTTTGAAAATCATGTCTTGACGTTTGAACGAAAAAATGAGGAAGAAAGGCCTTTTGATAATGTCCATATCGTTCAAAAACCCGGGAAATGGAATATTGAACGGGTTCTCAGGCGAATTTGGGATTATACTGAAGAAACACCGATAACAGCATCTTGGCCTCAAATACGAAGAAAATTAAAACAAAAAGTTCAGGAGATAGCTCCAGATGTTATACACGCCCAGTTTGGTCCAAATGGTGTTCTTATATCTCCAATAGCTGATGAGTTGGATATACCCCTGGTGGTCACATTCCATGGTTACGATGTATCCAGACTAATACAACATGAGGGTTGGGTAAAGCAATATGAAAAACATTTTCCCGATTTCTCAGCATTTGTAGGGGTATCCAATCATATTTGTAATAAAGTAAAATGGTTAGGGGCCCATAAGGATAAGGTTCATTTAGTTCATAATGGTATTCGTGTTAAAGATTTCAACGTTAAGAAAAGCTATGAATCTGAAGGGGAGGTGACTTTTTGTTTTATCGGTCGATTTGTGGAGAAGAAATCACCCGTTCTTTTGCTAAAATCATTTCAATGCTGTTTAGACATGATTGAAAATATCAGATGCAAGCTTATTATGGTAGGAGATGGCCGGCTTATGTCTGATTCCCAAAAATTTGTAAGGGATAATCATTTAGAAGAATTTGTAGATTTTGAGGGGTATATACCACACGCGCAAATTCCTGAATATCTGGTGAAAACAGACATTTATGTACAACATTCTGTAACGGCTCCAAATGGTGATCAAGAAGGAATGGGAGTAACATTAGCCGAAGCTTCTGCAAGCGGTATACCGGTGATTACAACTAATCACAATGGATTTCCGGATGTTGTTAAAGATGGAGATACAGGTTTATTAGTTGAAGAAGGTGACTTTGAAAGGATGGGAAATGAGATGGCAAGGCTTGCTAAGGATGAGAAACTTCGTAAAATACTTGGGAAGAATGCAAGGCAGCACATGGAGAGTGAGTTTGACATGAAAAAGCAGATAGTTAAGAATATTAACGTACTTAAAGGGGTAATAAACTGATAAATGGTTATTCCTGATTTTATTATTGCAGGTGCAATGAAATGTGGGACCACTTCTTTACATTATATTCTGTCTAAACATCCTCAAATTTTTATTCCAGATGAAGAGATTAATTTTTTTGATTTAGATGAATTTGATCAACATAAAGATTTCATAATGTACAAAAATGGGAAATGGTATTATCCCAATTTCATGAAGAATAAAGTAGAATACCTCCAACTGGTATAGCTCATTTTTTGAAGATGGGAAGGATTACGAAATAATAGGGGAGGATTCTACGACGTATATTGCATCAAAAAATGCTGCTAAAAGGATTTCAAAAATAATACCGGATACAAAAATCATAATTATGCTAAGAGATCCTGCAAGTAGAAGTTACTCACATTATTTTCATTTAGTGAAATCTGGTAGAACTACAAAAAATTTTGAAGAGGAACTGCAGTTTGGAGAAAATACGATTATTCAGAGAAGTCTTTATAAAGCTCAGATAAAAAGATTACTGGACAATATTCCTAGAGAACAGGTTAAGTTTATCTTGTTTGAAGATTTTGTGTCTGATATAAGAGAAGTTACGAAGAAGGTTATGAGATTTATTGGGGCAGATTTGAGTGAAATAGATCCATCAAAATTAAATGCTCATAGAAATAAAGCTTCAGCAAGGAAAAGTCTCAAGTTGCAACTGTTAAGAAATAAGTTTACTGGTCCTAGGGTATCCTACAGTTATCTACCTTGGATGCCTAGAAATGAAAATAATACTAAGGGTTTTCTAAGGCGAGCCATTGATAAATTGCATCATATCATGAATCCGGTGATTTCGGATAAACCCTTAATGAATAAAGAAACCCGAAAATTTTTAGACGACTATTTTAATTAGCAAAATGAGGGTATCAGTGAGTTAATAAATAGAAAGGTTGATCATAAATGGTATAAATCGATAAGTTGATATAGATATATGAATATAGGTTATATCCTGTCAGAACCCGTCAACCCCAATGGTACAAGCGGAGCATCCGTCCATGTAAGTAAAATTATCGAAGGTCTGAGAAATAAAGGCCATAAAGTAAATTTATTTTCGCATAATTATAACTTTGATGGAGTAAGTAATTCTAATTCCGGGGTTAATGGTTTTTCTTTTAAAAATCTTTTCAAAAATAGTGTTAAAAAGATAGTACCCCGGGGGATTGTCCGCCCATTTAAGAATTATCTTAAGTATCGCAGAAACATGCGAATGCTTAACGGTTGGGAGAATGGCTTAAAATCATGTGATCTCATCTATGAACGTGATGGAGTATACTGCTTTAAATCCCAAAAATTAGCTGAGAAATATGACTTGCCTTATATCATTGAATGCAATGGGTTTTTCTGGGAAGAACAGATGTTTGATGGTTTGGCTTTTAAAAAATTGTATAAGAGAAGACACGTTCAAAAGTGGAAGTCAGCTGACCATCTTATAGCGGTTTCCGGTGAATTTAAAAAGAAAATGGTAGGTCTTGGCATTGATGAAGGCAAAGTTTCTGTGCTCCATAACGGGGTGGAGATGGATGTTTATGAGGTGCCTAGCAAAAAGATAACAGATTTAAGGAACAGTTTTGGATTCAGTGAAAATAATGTTGTTATTGGCTTTATTGGCCATATTTTGCCTTGGCACAGGTTGGATATCTTGGTGGAAGGAATTGCGCAGTTGAATAAAGGTGGGTATCCGGTAAAGGGACTAATTGTTGGCGGGGGTAAACTAGATAAAGTATTTAATGAAGTGGATCGGCTCGGTTTAAAAGAAAATATTGTATTCACCGGTGCTGTACCGCAAAACCAAGTACCTGTACATATAAAAGCAATGGATATATGTACTATTCCGGGGTCCAGTTCTTATAATTCTCCGGTCAAATTATTTAATTATGGCGCAGCTGGTAGACCAGTATTGGCTACCAACCGTAGTTCAATAACAGAAATTATAGATGACGGCAGGAATGGTCTGCTGTTTTATAAAGAGTCACAGTCTTCCTTTAATGAACAATTGGAAGAACTGCTAAAAGACCAAGTGTTAAGAAAAGAGCTTGGTAAAAACATCAGGAGTGATATAGAGAAGCATCATACATGGAATGATGTCGTGGACCGGACGGAAAAAATTTTAGAAAGTAGTGTAAAGCATAAATAGAATTACATTGTGCAACCTCAAAGAATTATTATCGAATGAATATTTTACAAGTTAACCAGGATATCTCCACTAAGGGCGGAGGAGTGGCCCGTATGATTCGGGAGTATGCACCCTTTTGGGCCAAGGAAGGTCACAATGTTTTTACCTTGACCTCTGAAAAACTGGATCAGAAAATTGATGGAATTACCAATATTTACAGCCCTTTGGTTACTGCTACCGGCGGTTGTGACAGGTCGGAGGTAGAGCATATTGCTAAGCAGTATGATATTGATGTTGTTCAATTTCATGAAGTAAAAAACCTGGATCTGCTAGAAGAATTTTTGAGACGTATTCCTTCTTTTGTCTTTTTGCATAATTATGGATGGTGGTGCCCAGGCAATGACCTTTTTCACTCCAGAACCGAGGAGAATTGTGATCTCACTACGTGCTGGAAGTGTGTGCCCAATGCCTATATAAAGAAATGTAACAATCGGCACCCTAAGCATTTGGTACCCTCAGTTCGTAATGCATATAGAAAGAAAGGACTATATGATAATGAGAATATTCAGTTTGTAACATCATCTGAGTACCTGATTGATCGGGCAGTTAAAGCGGGAATACCCAAAGAAAAACTTGATAAAGTAGCATACGGTATCAATGCTGGAAAATTTGAGAGCAAGGGAAAACAAGTTGAAGAGATTGAATCGAACTATATTCTATATGTTGGGAGATTGTCTAAATCTAAAGGAGTACACTATTTGTTAGATTCTTATTCAGAGTTAGATACTCCTAAACCACAGTTGGTGATTGTAGGTGATGGTCAATATGCCAAGCAGATTAAAACGAAAGCATCGAGTTTGGAAATAATGGCTAAGGTTCGCTTTCTTGGTTGGAGAGGGGATCGCGAGTTGGCGTGGCTTTACGGTAACTGTGAATTTCTTGTCGTTCCCTCAATATGGGATGAAGTATTTGGTATTGTAGGTATAGAAGCCATGGCTTCAAGAAAACCAGTAATTGCCTTTGATGTTGGAGGTATACATAACTGGTTAAGGGATGGTTATAATGGCTATTTGGTTGAGCGAAAGAATAGAAATATGTTAAGAGCAAAAATGGAAAAGCTATTGCAAAACACTGAGCAAAAAAAGAAAATGGGTAATAACGGATATACCTATTTTAAAGAGAACTTTATTGCACAAAAACAATCGGACAGTTTATTAGAAATCTATAAAAAAGGAAGTAGGACGGGTTAATGCACATTCTCTATTTAACGTCCGGTTTTGGATTTGGTGGGGCGCAAAACATTATAGTAGGACTTGCTAAAAAAGCAATTCAAACGGGTCACGATGTAAGTTTTCTATCAATAACTGATAGTCTAGATTATCCTGAACTATTGGAAGAAGATATGTTTGACTATCACAGTCTTGAATATGAAGGTAGATTTAAACCACAGAATTTTTTTACTCTCCTAAATCTTAGAAGGCTGTTACAAGAAAAGATTAATGAGATAGGTCCCGACGTTATTCACGAGCATTTATTTATACCTAAAATTCTACTGTATGGTTTGTCGTCTAATAAAATGCCCCCAATACTTCAAACTCAACATGACAATAGTCCTTGGTGGTTTAGAGAAGATTTCAAGTCAAAATTGATGACTCATATAGAGAAAAAATTTGCGCAAAAAACGGCATGTAAAAATGTGGCTATAAGTAATTCAGTCAGAAAAGATCTGGTGAATTATCAGGGGCTTGACTCCAATGAAATCCCCCGGGTTTATAATTTTGTGAATATTAATTTTTCGAGTGCCTCAAAAAAGATAGATAACAAGACGCCTGTCAAAATTTTTATGCTCACCCGTCTTATCTGGGATAAGAAGGGATTGGGGGCCGCATTGTCTGTGATAGAAAGATTACACAGAGAGGGAGAAAATATCCGGTTTATCGTTGTCGGGGATGGGAAAGACTACGACAAAATGGTGAATGAAACAGAGGATTTAAATTTAGATGGTGTTACGGAATTCAGGGGGTTTCAACAAGATGTAGAGCAACAACTTAATGAGGCTGATATCTTATTGATGCCTTCGCAGTGGGAAGGGTTTGGAATAACGGCCGCCGAAGCTGCTGCCCGTGGTGTGCCCGTTGTGGCCAGTGAGGTCGGAGGACTACAGGAAGTGGTAATTGATGGCAAAACAGGTTTTACTTGCCCCCCTGATGATATTGACTGTTTCGTAGAATCAATAAAAAGGCTTTTGCAAGAAAAAAAGTTGTATGGAGAGTTTTCTAAAACGGCCATTAAAAAAGCAAAAGAGCGGTTTAGTTTAGAAAAAGCATATAAGCACTACGAAAATCTGTACCAAGAAGTAAAAGGTTCTAAGTAAATGTTGGAGATGAATTTTAATAAAATTGCTTTCCTTTCTTCCCGTTTATCAGGTTATATGTCTGCCTGTTTAAAAACATTAAAAGAGAAATATGATGTTAAGCTGTTGGTTTACAGTTGGCCTCAATCTCCCAATGCTCCATTTGATGAAGAAACATTTCAGTTTATTGATCATCATTATATAAAAGAAAATGATGATTATAGTCAAATACTTGAAAGGCTTATAAAATTTGATCCCGATACTATATTGACCTCGGGATGGATAGATAGCGACTATTTGAAAGCTTGTCGTAGAATAAAAGGTAATGGAATACCTGTTATAGCTGGTTCTGATACTCAATTTGAAAATACGTTTCGTCAAAAAGCGGCTCAATGGATTGCTCCGTTTTATCTACACTCTGCAATAGATGTGCTGTGGGTTTCCGGAGAACGGCAGCGGCAATTGGCCTATAAATTAGGGTATACGGATCAGAATTGTTTGGATGGTTTCTACTCTTGTGACTGGGAAAAGTTTGCTGAGTATAAGAACGTTGACAAATCACAGCGAGCCTTTATCTATGTGGGTCGTTATATAGATCGAAAAGGTATTCCCCAGCTCATTGATGCTTACAAGCAGTACTGTGAGGAGGTAAAGGATCCCTGGAAACTGGTGTGTGCCGGTAAGGGTCCTCTGGGAAAAGAACTGGACAGGGTAAACGGCATCGAGAACCGCGGGTTTACGCAGCCGGATGAGCTTCCTGAACTTATGACTGAGGCCAGTGCCTTTGTGTTACCAAGTTTAAAAGAACCTTGGGGAGTAGTAGTGCATGAGGCGGCGGCTACGGGTCTTCCACTGATATGCAGCTCTGCCTGTGGGGTTACTACGGCTTTGTTGCGGGATCGCTATAATGGATACTTGGTAGAACCGGGCAATACAAGCCATCTGGTGAATAAGATGAAAACGATGCATCAGTTATCAGATAAGGAATATGGAAAAATGAGTAAGCGAAGTTTTGAATTGTCAAAGCAGCTTACTCCCCATTTGTGGGCGGATACATTGATAGAGGGAATCAAAGAGTTTAAGCAAAATTAAATGAGTTCTACTGTAGTTTATACCGGTCTGGGAAAGCTTACGTTGGATAATTCCCAAATGGCGGCGATTAAGTTTTTGGTGATACTTCTACTTCCAATTTTTGGGGGTATTTTTCATACTGCTTGTTATTTACTGGTAGCAGCCTGGTGCTTGTTGGGTGTTCGGAGGAGTCTGGAGGGTTTGACATTGTTGTGGTTGTTAACATATCTGAATCCAGGCATTTATTCTTTAAGCAGTCTTGAAGGTTTTTTGCGTTGGTTACCTCTGTTTGCTTCAGCGTTTACAGTTATGCGTGTTGGCTTTTTTACAAGGGACTATAATATCCCAAGAGCAGTCGTATGGTTAATAGTTTATACAATTGGTATAATGGTAATGGCATTTATTAGTAGCCGATTACCTTTGGTTTCGCTTTTTAAAGTTTTGAGTTTTTGCATAGGAGTGATGACCATATTAATGGGCTTTCAAATCGAGAGTGATAATAATAAATATTGGGAGGCATGGTTCACAACCCTCTTACAAACACTACTCTTGGTTAGTTTACCATTAATAGTATTAGAATGGGGATATACTCGAAATGGGACTGGATTTCAAGGGATTTTAAATCATCCTCAGGCCTTCGGTCCGGTTATAGCACTATTGTTAAGTTGGTTTTTTGCAAATAGAGTTTCGAAGGATAACCAAAGCTTGTGGTTTTGGTTTATAATGGCAGTTGGAAGTATATCAATTATTGCATCAGAATCACGAGCTGCTCTTCTGGTATTTGGTGGTGGAGTTATTATCTCTGGATTTGTTAGCGTATTTAAAAATAAAAAAATTATTGAGTCGATTAATATCAAAGTGGCGGCGGTATTAGTTCCTATAGTTGGAGCGATTATGATAGCTGGGATAATTTACAGTGGTTCAATTATCGACGCAACATCAGAGTTTGTTTTTAAACGAAATAGTATTACAGTTGAACAAGCTTTTGAAAAGTCGCGCGGCTTTTTAATAACTCAATCTATGGGGAATTTTTACAAAAATCCTATTTTAGGGATTGGTTTTGGAGTTCCTTCACTACCAAGTGAGGTTTATATAACGAGAGATCCCTTGTTCGGTTTACCAATTGGTGCACCAATTGAAAAAGGATTTCTTTACTCGGCTATTTTAGAAGAAACAGGATTAGTAGGAGGACTTCTTTTTTTGACTTTTATGGCAAGTTTTTTTGTACCGATTTTATCAAAAAATATAGTATTTCCATCACTTGTTATTTTTATTGGAGTGTTACTATTTAATATTGCTGAAGCAGCCCTTCTTTCAATTGGTGGAAATGGACTGATAATGTGGTTGCTTCTAGGTTATGCCAGAATTAGTAATGGGTAGATTAGATTTTCTGTGATAGATTTGAGATACAAAATTAAATTCACATTTATTTATGAACAATCATATCTAAGAGCATATTGAAGATTCTACAAATAATGCCCAGTATTGCCCGATCATTTGGTGGACCCACCGAATCCTTAATTGGGTATAGTCAGGCAATAAATAAGGTTTCAGATATTCAGTTAGAGGTGGCTTCTCCGAGGTGTCCCGGTAAAGATTTCAAATGGTTAAGCGAACAGTTACCTTTTGTAGAGTTTCATCAGTTTAAAACCTATGGCCGTCATGCTTGGGTGAGTTCACCCGAGCTGTGGAAATGGCTTTCAGATAATGGCAGAAACTATGATCTTATTCATATTCACGGTCTATTCAATCCGGTAAGCAGCTTTTCGGCTACAATTTGCCGTAAAAAACAAATACCATATATCATCCGTCCCTTTGGAACACTTTCCCGATACACTTTTTCACGCCGAAAATGGTTCAAACAACCTTGGTATCAACTAATCGACAAACCGAATTTACGTAAAGCTGAGGCTGTGCACTTTACAACGGAAGCTGAATATGAGGTGGCTGATCGTTTGAATATTAATTTTTCTGAAAAGAAGTATGTAATTCCCCCACCTTTTAAATTTGAAAATGATAATTATGCAGGTGCGTCAGAGAAATTTGACGAACCAGTTTGTTTATTTATGTCACGTTTACATCCTAAAAAAAATTTAGAAGATTTAATTCAGGCTTGGGAACAGGTCGTTCAGAAATATCCTACCTCTAAATTATTGGTAGCGGGTAGTGGTGAGAAAGAATACCAGAAATCCTTAAAAAGTTTAGTTGCTAAGTTGGATTTGTTTGATTCCGTAACTTTTAAAGGTTTTGTTACAGGGATGCAAAAAAGAGAGCTAATTGAAAGGGCTTGGTTATTTGCACTTCCTTCATATCATGAAAATTTTGGTATTGCTGTTCTTGAAGCTATAGCGGAGGGATTGCCGGTAGTTATTTCTCCTGAAGTACAATTATGCAATTTTGTTAAGGAGTCAAATACAGGCAAAGTAGTTAAACGTAATCCGAAACTTATTGCCAATGCCATCATCGACATTATTGAAGATAAACCATATCGTAAGCGATGTGCTGAAGAAGGGCCAGTTTCAGTTAAAGAAACTTTTTCTTTAGATAGGGTTGGCCAGAAATTAATAGAAACCTACCATACTGTAACTTAAGTTCTTTTTTTAAGGTAACTTTAATATTTAGACATTGATGTGAATAAGTTAAACAAGACGGATCTATCTCAATTTAATAATGATTGGTATTCTCCCGGTCGAGGAGTAATAGTTCGATCACTTTGGTATGTTATTAACGTGCTTTTTTTAAAAAATTCTTTTTCAGTATTATCAATTTTAAAAGTAAAATTACTGCGATTATTTGGCGCCACAATAGGAAAAAATGTGGTAATTAAGCCGAACGTTAATATAAAATATCCTTGGAATTTGAATATAGGTGATAATAGCTGGATAGGGGAGGAGGTATGGATTGATAACCTTGCAGATGTTCATATTGGGAAAAATGTATGCATCTCTCAGGGTGCGATGTTATTAACTGGTAATCACAATTATACAAAGCAGTCATTTGATTTGATTACTGAACCGATAATAATTGAAGAAGGGGTATGGATCGGGGCACAGTCTGTGGTATGTCCGGGAGTTGAATGTAAATCACATAGTATTTTATCGGTAGGTTCGGTGGCTACCGGCAATTTAGAGTCATATACCATTTACCAAGGTGTGCCTGCTAAGGAAAAAAGAAACAGAATTATTGAATGAAAGTATCCATCATTACTCCTTGTTATAACAGTGAGGCTACCATTATAGAGAGTGTTCAGAGTGTTCAAGATCAAAGTTATGATAATATAGAGCACATTATAATTGATGGAAATTCAGAGGATGAAACGCTCGAAGTTCTTCACAATTACCGTGCTGGAATTGATAAATTGATCTCTGAAAATGATGAGGGAATTTATAATGCAATAAATAAGGGAATATTGCGTGCGACGGGAGATATTATTGGAATCCTTAATGCCGATGACAAGTATATCTCTAATGATGTTATTGAAATGGTAGTTGCCAGTTTTAAAAAAGAAGAAACGTCAGCCGTCTATGGGGATTTGCAGTATTTGGATAGTAATGCTGATAAGCTGCTTCGAAACTGGGAAGCGGGTCCATTTGCTCTTAAAAAATTCGAGAACGGCTGGATGCCTCCCCACCCAACGCTTTTTGTCCGAAGTGAACTTTATGAGGAGTACGGTCTCTACAATGAAGAATTTGATATTGCTGCTGACTATGAGCTAATACTTCGCTTTTTATACAAAAATGAAGTGCCAGTTTCCTACATCCCGGAAGTATTGGTACAAATGCGTTCGGGAGGAGTTAGTAATGACGGTTTAAAAAGTAGGATCCAGGCCTTTATTGAAGATTATAAGGCTTGGAAGAATAATGATTTGGGAACGATGACTGGATTAAAAGCTCAAATTTTAAAGAGAACTACCAAGATTGAACAGTTCTTTCCATTCTTCAAAGAAAATTAGTATTACGAGGCGCAGTGGGGGCGAGGGAATAATGCCCGATTGTTATAAGCAGAATAAAATGAAGCGCGGAATTCTCTCGAAAATTGTTCGCAATCGTTTTGGAGATGGGGCTTTTCAGATGCTACGCAATCCTATCAGATGTTCATTATTGGACGAGGCCTTATTGATGAAGTATAGAAAAAGTGGGGAAAATAAACTATAGACTACGTTAAACTTTTCACTTAAAATTCGAATCCGCTATATTCATCTTTCCCAAAAATTCAGATCAAAAAGAGAAAACATGTTTCAAGAGTTATTACAAAAGATTGACGAGAGAGAGTACACCGTTGGCATCGTAGGATTAGGATACGTAGGACTCCCCCTGATGTGGACGTTCCACAAAGCCGGCATACCTGTCATCGGTTACGATATCGACCAGAAGAAAATCGATTGTATTCATGAAGGACGATCGTATATCAAGCATCTGGATGAAAACATGATGCAAACACTATCTGAGAGTAATCGGTGTGATGCTACAGTCAACTTTTCGCGTCTGTCTGAAGCTGATGCGATCCTGATGTGCGTGCCGACTCCACTGGACGAGCACCGCGAGCCTGATATGCAGTATGTGGAAAAGACGGCCATGACGATTGGAGAGAATTTACGAAAGGGACAACTGGTGGTTTTGGAGTCAACCACGTATCCCGGCACCACTGAAGAGCTGATTATTCCCATATTGGAATCCAAGTCCAACTTGACGGCTGGAGAAGATTTCTATGTGGCGTACAGCCCCGAACGCGAAGATCCCGGGAATGTTAACTTTGATACGGGAAGTATTCCTAAAGTGGTGGGCGGACATACCCAGGAAGGTATTGATCTGGCTTGTGCCATGTATGATACGGCTATTGTCCAAACGGTTCCGGTTTCCGATACAAAGACGGCCGAAGCGGTAAAGATGACCGAGAATGTTTTTCGGGCTGTAAATATAGCCTTGGTAAATGAGCTTAAAGTGGTGTTTCAGGAGATGGACATCAACGTCCACGAAGTGCTTGATGCCGCCGACACCAAACCCTTTGGCTTTATGAAGTTTGTCCCCGGTCCGGGTCTTGGTGGTCACTGTATTCCCATTGATCCCTTTTACTTGACGTGGAAAGCCCGTGAGCACGAGCAGCACACCCGCTTTATCGAGCTGGCCGGTGAGATTAATACAAAAATGCCGCAGTATGTGATCGACCAGACTTTGAAAGCACTAAATGCTCACAAAAAGCCGATGAACGGCAGCAAGGTACTGGTGATCGGTCTGGCTTATAAACCGGATGTCGATGATCAGCGTGAATCACCCACCTTTAAAATCATGAATCTGCTTGAAAAATACGGGGCTGAGGTTTCCTACTACGATCCCCATATCTCGGAAATAAAACCGACGCGGGAGTACGATCACTGGACCGGTAAAAAAAGCATTCAGTGGAATAAAAAAACGATTAGCAGTTTTGACGCAGTCGTTATTTCAACAAATCATTCGGATATTGATTACCAACAACTGGTTGAGTGGTCGGATTGTATTGTTGACAGCCGTAACGAAATGAACGGCATCGAGCGTAAATCTGATATCCACATCTGGCAGGCGTGATCAAACTTGTTGACTGATCAATGTAGAACTCAAAATTGCCACTAATCTTTGAAAAGAGAACCCCAGTAGGTATTTCCCTTTATAATATCATTAGTATGGTATGTGAGTACACAGGCTGATAACGGGAGCATCAAAACTTTTTTGTGGTATGGAATTAGAAAGTTTATAAATATTAAAAAAATTAATGGTGGGTTTAACAGTTCACCTTTTCCCAAATTTTTAATACCTTGTCAGTCCAAAAAGCAAGAGTGTTGGCTAATAGCGAAAAAGGGCTATGTGATGGACGCATTAATCATTTTAAAGGAGACGTTACCGATACTGGCTGCAATAGGAGCGTTTATAATAACGTATTGGCTGATACCCTCAATCATTGATGTATCGCACCTCAAAGGATTGTTTGATGATCCTGCGGATGAGCGCAAGCTGCACGTAACCGCTATCCCCAATCTGGGCGGTGTAGCTATATTTGCTACCGTGTTTATCGTATTTTCCATCTCTGGCTATGCTACGCAATATTGGGCGCCCTATCTCGCTGCGGGTCTTACGCTGCTATTCTTTTCTGGTATAAAAGATGATATCCTGGTTATTGATCCCTACAAAAAGCTTTTGATACAGGTAATGGCCGTATTGGCATTAATGGTAGGTGGTGAGTTGGTTATAACGAATCTAGGGGGCGTTTTCGGATTGTATGAAATTCCTTACGAAGCCGGATTTGGGCTTACCTTTTTTACGATGATCGTGGTTTTGAATGCCTATAACCTTATCGACGGTATTGACGGACTGGCTGGGGGGGTAGGAGTTATAGCTTCGCTATTTTTTGGATGGTGGTTCTGGGAGACGGGCATGATGGCCCATTCCGTATTTGCCTTTATCATGGCCGGATCGCTGCTTGCGTTTCTGCGCTTTAACTTTCAGCCGGCCTCTATCTTTATGGGTGATACCGGCTCGCAGGTTGTGGGATATTCATTGGCTTTTTTGGCCGTGGCATTTGTTCAGGCCGGAGTTACATCACCTGTAGAAGTTCCTTATCAAAATGCCGTGCCCGTAATAGTACTTTCGGTATTAATTGTTCCCCTGTTTGATACCCTGCGCGTATTTCTTTTTCGGGTACTTCGCGGTAAATCCCCATTCAAAGCCGATCGCCGGCACGTCCATCATCAGCTTATCGATATGGGATTCTCTCACCGTGCGGCCTGTTATATACTTTACGCCTATACCGTCGGCATTACCGGGATGACGTTTGCTCTCTCATGGATGGAGGTAAATACCTTGTTGGCAGTCGTGCTTGGTATAACCGTGTTACTGTTTCCTACCGTACGTATCAAACGGCGACTTTTAAAAAAGTTAGGGATTAACATGCCGTCACGAAGACAAATTCAGATTTTGGAGATGAAATACGGCATGCCGCCAAAGACAGTGGGCAGGAAAGTGGATCAGAAAGAAGCTGAAGAAGGGAAAGATGAGATGAAAGAAGTCGTCGCGTAGGAAAGGATAATTTTGAAATTTTCTTTGGAAGTAGTGGCGCGGACGGCTCTGCCTATGATTTGGTCGCTTTATCTTTACTAAAAAGATTATTTCCTGTTCATAATTTCAAGATGAAATTCCTCCACAAATAGAGGATATTGGAATTCACTATTTCAATTAGCATCCGTTGGAAAATGCTGTGTAAACATATGATAGGGATTCACAGAAAAAACTACTTGGGAGTAAGTAATATATTATTGCTCATGTTCTTCATGGGGGTACTGCTGTTACTCATCCCTTTAAAAGGGGAAGCCCAAGATAACCGGCTTATACATACCAACAGCTGGGAATATGAATATATCAAGCGTCTGCAGCAACGGGGACATTTATTGGAAATGCATCCGAGTAAGCTTCCGTATGCTGTGAAGGATCTGCATCAGTCATTGAAAAAACTGGAAGTAAGCAGCTTGGGTGAAAAGGAAAGGCGATGGGTTAATATGCTTAAGAAAAGTGTTGAATCACGTCCAGAAAATGTGGACAGTATGCGGGTCGGTGGATTATTTGAGCCCGGTGCTCGTCATAGTAGCAGTGACCGCCTCAATGTAGACGATCCGATGGGAGAAGGTAAGCCGATACTACCAAGGGCAAGGTTAAATAGTTACCTCGAATGGAAAAACTGGATAGGTCAGGCGGGCATTACCTTCGACTGGTTTTACGATATTGATCCCGATGGGTTGGATACAGTTCGTCGGCTGTATATCCGTAGTGAAGATACTTATTTGGGTTTTAATGGTGATCGAGTAGATCTTTATGTAGGACGTTTCAATAATCATTGGAGTGTTTTTGATCGTCAGGGATCCTTTTTAACGGATAATCCACAATCTTTTGATCAGATACAGTTTACGCTTGGGAGCTCAAAGATATCGTTCAGCAGCATACTGGGAGAGATGGATAATATGGGCGCAGACAGCACCTTCACTGGTCGATCGTATGGATTTGGGGCGCTTCCGTCGATATCTGTTTTTACATCGGTTAGATTGGAGTCCAGTCCCGAACCTCAAGCTTAGCTTTATCGAGGGAGAAATGTATTTCAGTGAGACGGCCAGTATTCAAATGCGAAACCTGTTGCCGCTGCATTTCCTGTTTTTTGAAAGTCATAATGCCCCTATGAATAACGATAGTAATATGATGCTTGGCGGTAGTATTTGGTATCAAACGGGCTCGTTTACGTTATTCTTCCAGGGGATGATTGATAACATGGATATTAAAAGTCAAGATCCCGCGGGATCTCCAAAATCTCCGCTCGCTTTTACTATTAATAGTTCTGTTACGGTTACTGATCTTGCCAATAAATTTGATCTGGGTGTGGAAACTGATATAGTAGCTACCAATGCTTATAGAGCAAATCAATATCAAAATCAATGGACTTATGCTCAGCGGGGATTGGCAACGAATTTTAGTGATTATATCAGGACGAAAGCCTACGCAACTTTTTATCCCGATTGGATGCATGGACTCAAAGTTGAACCAGCGATTACATTCTATTGGAAGGGTACGGAAGATTTTCGAGAGTTACGCTCGTCTTTCTTACCCAATGGGAATCCGATGCCTGCAGTTTTAGCAGGAACAGTAGAGCGTACCATTCGTCCTTCTCTTTATTTTCGTTATCAGCCTATGGGGACAAAAGTGTTTGATCTCAAACATGATATCCGTTTTAACTTTTGGCTGGATGCTGATATGGGCGTTAACATCACGGACAATTATAATAATAGAGAAGGGGCGACCAACAGGCGTTTTGTCAGACTATTCCGCTTATTTGGTCAGTTTACTTTTTAACGGTGGCTACAGTAGGTAAACAAAAGAGAGTTTAAAGGCATAATTTTTGGGTTTAAGCTGTGGATTTCCATTATAAGTCTGTAAAAAGGTACGCTGTAAACGAGTCTCAAAGCCATATTTATCAATGAACTCCATGCCAAAGCCTACGACACCACCGGCATCATATTTGGAGTAAGCGTCAATAACATTTTCGAAAACGCTTCGAGTTAAATTGCCGTCAATATTGTCACCGGTAAGGCGCGCGTTTAGCAAGTATTCCCCAAATATTCCGACGGTAAAGTGATAGGAGTATTGCATGATTTGATTCCCGTATACGGTGCGCCCTGTTTTTTTCGGCTCGTTATAGAATTGTACCAATACCGGCAGGTGCAAATAGTACAGCTTCGATCGGATATCGGTTTGAAATTCTCTCCCATTCAATGTAATGGATTCATTATAATTGGCTCCCAACATGATAATCGAAGGTTCGAGACTCGCTTTCAGCAACTGGTTTAGGGTTGTTCGAGTCATAAAGCTCACTTGATAACCCAAGGCCGAACTGGGTGTTAATTGATTGCTCTCGTAGTTCCGAAACCTATCGGTGTGATTGCTAATATTCAGCCCTGCCGTCAATCCGTATTCCAGGGATTGCGATTGCCCACTGAGATGAAATCCCATAATAAGACTAAATAGGACAGGAAGTGCTATTATTTTGCGACCAAACATAGAGAAGTTCAATAAGATGATCCATTTACAATTTTAGCCGAAAGTACAGTACGAATAATAGCTACAAATATTAGGCCAATATTCTATTAACGTATTCTGTTATAAAAAAGATGGCTATTATGGATTATAAGAGCAGGTTTTTGTTATTCTGTGTTGTCAAATCGGGAAGTAAGGTGACAAACTGTTCCAAATGTATGAGTAATATTTACTGAGTACTGAAATTTTAGTTTTCAGTATACTCTTAACTCATGATTTAGCTTTCCTACAGGATATTATCCTACTTTTCTCGTATTAGTGCATCGCTGCGGCCCGCTTTTTATTTTCCTATTAATCATTATAAGTAAATAAATGTGGTGCGGACCTACTGTCGGCAGGAGAATTCGAAACTACAGAACATTAAAAGAAGTTAATTTTATTTTGGTTTCAAATTATCAATGTTTGAAATAAGGGAAAAAATGTTGGCTAAACGGGAAAACCATGATTAATCTACCAGGAGAAGATGAGATAGCAATGGGAATTTTTAGTGGGCTGTTCATCGCTGGGGGAGCAGTATTACGAGTGATGGGCATGGGATTTTATTGGATAGTTATAGCAATTGGTTTCATATTAGGGGCCGCGGTATTGTTGTCAAAGTTTTGGGGAAAACATCGTAGAAGGAATATATAGTAATCTGCCTTATAAGATTACTGACCAAGCCCGAAATGACATTCTTAGAAGCGGACCTGGAAGAGGAGTCCATTTAGAAGGGTCACGTGAGCCTGCTATATCTGAATAGCCCCCAGTGAAGGTATATTGCGGGTTATCTAATGACAGATCAAAAGAAAAAAACAAACCCATAGGTAATATGCGAAGCAGTTCAAGTTGGATGTCATAGTCCAGAGCTCTCCCATGGGATACCATCTTGGATCTGGGTCTCCATACCATCACTGAAAGCATGAGCCGAAAGGGCAACTGCTGGATAATGTCCCAACCGTAAGCTTCTTTTAAACGCTTGGATATGAATGTTATGCACCGGATCGCTACGCCAGCTATCGGCATAGGTGGACAGCAATATATTGTTAGCCAAGGTAGGAAAAATATGGATACCCAATCACATAACGATCAATTAGAACCGTTTGAACGATACCCAATGGTCCCCTATAGGTCAGTTATTAATAATTTATTCCACTATTATTTTTAAAAATTTATAGCTCGCCCTTATGGAGTTTTAAAATTACATAACTTCTGAGGAGAAGCTCTTTGAGATTGTTTAAGAGGCAGTCACAGAAGCTACTCAGGTTACTGAGTAATCTACGAGTTTACGCGAGAGTTGGAAGCGGAATGCCTAAGTTCATTGACTAACTCTTGGTATGAGCCGATTTCCTTTTCATTTTGCTGTGTTTTTAATGTAATGTCTCCATTGAGAATAAGTTGACATTGTTGTCCCTTATACTTGAAATCAAAAATTTCCAATTCGTTTACCATATCGTCATATGGTTTGCCAACATCATTGACGAAGTACACTTTGTGTTCGAGTTGTTTCCGCAAGGCATGAAATAGACGGTCACTCATAACTGTTACCCCCAGTTTAGTTACCTATTGTTTACTCTCCTTTTATAATGTAAATACCGAAATGTCCAGTAATTTGTATGCTTTGCCAACGCAGTTGGATGAAACATCATCCATAGCCAGAATATTATTGTCTCTTCTTGCGATAATTCTTCTTTCAGCCAAGATATTAAATTATCTCTAATTATATCAACCCTTGTAGGCTGGGTTTTAGTAAGTTAGTAAGACCGATGAGGAGGGTAATCCTTACAAATTTTTTGAAAGAATTTTGTAAGGCCGGATTTAAAGGCTATTGGGATCTGCAGCACGTTGTATCTATTATGCAATAGAACACATTTCTGCTATGCATCGGATACTGATTGGTTGCAACTAGCGTTGCCAGCGGGCAAACACTATTGCGACCCCCCCAACAATTGATGGACGAGTATATTGACAAGGGGATACTCAGCTGCGGTGATATTTATATAAGGCAGGCCTAAATGCTCTCTTGTAAAACCGCCATTGCATCACAAACGAAACCGCCTCCCGTCATTGGTCGGGATTACACTGAAACGGCCCCGTTATATGGTCCCTGTATCGGTTGGAGTAAAATATTCCCCTTCCAGTCTTTGACCATAAATTGTTCTACTGGTGAGCAAAGTGCTGGTTTACCTACGCCGTGTACTATATCTGGGATTAACCGAGGTAGTGATAGGCTATCGGGACCTTTTTTATGGAGAGATCGACATGCTATAGGTTTTAAAAAGTAATAAATGCAGACGAATCGACAGGGGGTACGCTTGTATTATTAAGATCTGTTCATCTATTAGAAATTTATAGCAATTTTTTTAAAATTGGTGATCAGTGTGTTCAAATAATTGGTTTTAGGTTATTAAGCATTCAAGAGTAACTACTAGGAGAGATAAATTATCTAAAGGGGTATTTCTTATGTCACAATCAACTCAGAATAGGTCACGAAAAGATGTAGCAGATGTTTTAATTGTTGAAGATAACATGGTGTTATCGTATACCATGGGGCTCAAATTAAAGCAGAAAGGTTATTCAGTCACTAAAACCGGGAACGGAAAGGAAGGGTTAGCCCTGGCGATTGAGCAAAATCCTGCATTGCTTATTCTGGATATCATGCTTCCCGAAATGGATGGGTTCGGAATATTGCGGGAACTGCGCAAAAGGGAGTCCACGAAGGATATGAAAGTGTTAATACTGACTTCCAAAGGGCAGGAAAAAGATGTAAAGACGGGGTTTGATCTTCAGGCGGATGAGTATATGACGAAGCCTTTCTCAGTGGAAGAACTTTTGATGAGAGTCGTAAGGTTAATTGGGTAGTATTCAACATTAAGATATAACTGTTATTACGATGCTTATCAGCTATGCGTTACTGTACAATCTGACTATTGGTTTGGGGTTCATTACGATATCAGTGGTGCTTTTAGCTGTGGGCAAGAGATTCATTAATAGTTGGGAAACAACGTTACGGACCGACCGCCAGGAAGAAATCCTTTCCCTGGTCTTTAGATATGTGGAAGGCGAAGCCTCAAAAGAAGAAATAACATCCTATTTAGATGGTAGTTGGTCCACGGCCCGGGCGTTTCAAGAGATTGTATATGAGCTAATTGAGGATTTGGAAGGGTCCTATAAAGACCGGTTACAGGACCTGCTGAAAATTGACTTGCTATACAATACCTATCAGACGTATTTAGGTACGTTCTCGGAGCACAAAAAGCTGGATGCTCTTGACTACTTTCGTCATCTTCATGCTCTCCCGGATGACATTGTCGATAAACTTTGGAAATACATCGATCGGGGATCATTGATACTGGCCCATGCCTCTACTTCTGCACTTATGCGAGCCACCGATGTCATGGTGCGCAGGAAAGCAATTAAAAAATATATTCAACGGTCCGATGCTACTCTGCATTCCTTTATGGAAATTTTGCACGAATACCATCGCCCGGAACTCGAGCAGACGGCTAAAGAATCCAAGTTAGTTCCGTCGCTGCTGTTTCGAGACGATCTTAAAGCGAATGTAAAAATTGCACTGCTACGTTGCGTTCCCCAGTTTGGGTACTTGGAACAGGCTGATACATTGCACTGTTATCTTATTATTCTAAACCAAGAACAAGGAAAGCCCAACGTTATAGCGGAATGTATACGAGCTCTTGGCAGGCTCTACTATGTTACGGCAGCGCCCCTTATTCGGGAATTAGCTGTGGAAAGTCCTCACTCTGGCATCAGGCAGGCTTGTGCTTTTGCGTTGGGAAAGTTCGGGACCGAAAAGGATCATCGAGAGATTGTACCTTTGCTCCTAGACAGCAACTATGACGTGCAGTATGAAGCTGCGCAGGCGTTATCAAAGGCGGGAGGGGAGGTCGACGAGTTGTTAGCGTATTTGGCATATAACAAAACAATATCTGCAGAGAATATTTTTTACGGAGTAAAAAAGGAGTCGCAGGAAGTGCAATCACATCTCTTTAGGATTTCTTAGCACATGAGCGACTTACTAGAGGTATTAAATTTCGGCATACTACTGTACTTTTTCTCAATAAATGGGTTTTACCTGTTTTTGCTTGGCCTTTCGTTGGTAAAAATTCGCACGCAGTCGAAATTGATGAAAACATTCCGGCTGACCGGCCAATATGAAACGGACCAATACAAATCCACGTCTATCATTGTCCCGGCCTATAACGAAGAAGAAAATATTATCTCTTCGGTACAATCACTGTTGCAAGTACAGTTCCATGACTTTGAGGTGATTGTTATCAATGATGGTAGCAGCGATCAGACGATGAAACGTCTGAAAGAGCATTTTGAGCTTTTCGAATTGGATCGGGTGATACCGAAAGTGATTGAACAACAACCGAATAAGGCGGTCTACGGTTCTGAAACCTTTGACAATCTTATTGTTATTGATAAACAACGAGGCAGTAAAGCTGATGCCCTGAATGCAGGAATAAATGCCGCCCGCAAGGAGCTGGTGTGTTCCGTTGACAGCGATTCCCTGTTGGAACCCGATGTTCTCAACAAATTATCGATTGCCTTTTCGGCCGACGAAAATACCATTGCTGTGGGGGGTATTGTACGATTGGCCAATGGCTGTGAAATTGAAAACGGGCGTATAAAACAGATATCTACCCCTCGTACGTTCCTGGAAGTGATTCAGGCGGTCGAATATCTTCGAGCATACTTATTTGGTCGCGTGGGATTCGATACCCTCAATGGATTATTTATCATGTCGGGGGCTTTCAGCATCTTTACAAGGGAGAGTCTGATTAACGTTGGTGGGTATGATAAAGAAACCGTAGGAGAGGATGTCGAAATGGTACAACGGCTTCACCGGTGGTATCGCGAAAACGATATTCCCTACAATATCAAGTTTATGTCGCATCCGGTTTGCTGGACCGAAGCACCTACGGACTGGGATACGCTCCAAGAGCAACGCCAACGGTGGCAGCAGGGACTGGCCTACAGTATGTTCAAGCATAAAAGTATGATCTTTAACCCGAAGCATAACCTGCTGGGAATGGTTGTTCTTCCGTTTTTCTTGATTTTTGAACTGTTCGGACCCATCATTGAAATTGGCAGCTATCTGTTATTCGCGGTGCAACTGTTTTTGGGTATCGTGTACTTTGAGTTTGCCGTACTATTTCTAATAGCAACGGTCCTGTTGGGAATAATACTTTCGATCTCTTCAGTGTT
Organism: Fodinibius sp. AD559; assembly: GCF_052712805.1. Taxonomy (NCBI): domain Bacteria; kingdom Pseudomonadati; phylum Balneolota; class Balneolia; order Balneolales; family Balneolaceae; genus Fodinibius; species Fodinibius sp. AD559. The sequence goes on along the minus strand of NZ_JBQPVW010000008.1, from coordinate 89,326 downwards.
GGCCGAAGAATATACCTTACGCAAATATCCAAGGATCGGAGATGTATTTATACTGTTAGGGGGAGCAATAGTAGAGAATCTTGGATACCGTCAAATTCATTCCTGGTGGCGACTACAAGGGTTACTTTCCTATTTTAGGGGCACCATGGAGTGGGGCGTCATGCAAAGAAAAGGTCATGATCGTATCTATAAAGGCCATAAAAATGAATTTGCCTCACAAAGAGAGGGCATACATAAAGCTTGGGACTTCATCGTACACTGGCGCTACTGGATAGCGATTGGATTAATAAATGTATTTTTAATAGCTATTATTATGGCAATATAACCGACACGTCCGCTTTTAAAAGACAAGTTTTAAAACGGAGGTGTTTTCTTTAACCAATGGGACAACTCCTCGGGATCATGTCCTGCCTTTCCCCAAACTTATGAATTCTTGTTCTTAGTAGGAGTGGCTCAGTAGTAGAGGGGCACTTTCCTGTGAGGCGCTTATTTGCTCAGCGGTAGCGTTTTATATATGGCGGAATTTGAAAGGTCAGCTGAAAATAATTTTGTGGATAATACTATTAGTGTCCAGCTAAGTGAGCAATGAATGGAAAAAAGGTTGGAATAATTGGAGTGGCAATTAAAACAGATCAAGAGGACAAGCTGAGATATATTGTCAAAAGATATTACGAGAAAGCAGATGCAGATATCCAATCCGTTCGTTTTATGCAGTAGCTACGGATAAGGTAATACAACAGGTTGAAAAGAGGGGGAGGCTATGCAACGAAGAGCATTCTTATCGCCTAGAAATACTTGCTGATATAAAAAAGGACGGGAGAATATCCCGCCCTCCAATGGTGTTGATAAGTATTTACGCTTAACGCTCTAGTCCCGGAAGATTATCGGGCTCATCGTGGTGGAACCAAAGGGGGCCGCTGTCTTGCTGGCGCGGCCATATTTCGTCAAGCGTTTCGTCATCATACAACCGGCCGTTCTTCATGACAGCCTCGATCTTCTTGGTGTTGCGAAGATTATCCAGGGGATTGTCATTTAATATGACCAGGTCGGCCAACTTGCCTTCCCGGATGCTTCCCACATCTTGGTCAAGTCCCAGCGCCTTTGCCCCGTGAATGGTGGCAATACGCAGCGCTTTATGGGGATCCAAGTCATCCCAGGCCATGGCCCACAGCTCCCAGTGGTACCCAAGTCCCTGCAGCTGGCCGTGGCTGCCAACGCCAATAATGCCACCGGCATTGTAAAGATCCTTTACAATTTTCGACTGCCGATCCATCACGTATTCTTCTTCATGGAACCATCCGGCGCCCCGGCGACGTGTTTTACTTATAAGATCGCGGCGTGGGGTAAAATAGCGCAGCTTTTTGTTATTGGACGGATCTTCATGCTCGTAAAAATAATTTTCTGCCCAGGGGCCGCCGTAGGTGACCAGTAGCGTAGGCGTATAGGCCATCTGGGATTCGGCCGTTGTTTTGATGACATCCTCGTAAACGGGGGAAATAGGAAAGTTGTGTTCCTGGCCGGGATAGCCGTCGATAAGCATATTCATATTCAGCTTCATATCCAGCGACCCTTCGGTGGTGGGCATCAGCTCCTGCTCCTTGGCCGCCTGTAGAATCCACTGGCGCTGCTCGCGATTACCGGCCACATACATTTTAATCGTCTTGGTATCGTAATATTTGCTGTACCGCTTAAGCACGTCCCGCGCGTGATCGAGATCCTCAATCTGTTCTGACCAGAAAACGCCCGGTCCGGTCTGGTAAATACGTGGGCCCAAAAGGTCGCCCGTTTTAACCTTGTCAGCATAGGTAAGCAGATCAGTGGTACTGGTTTGCGGGTCACGCAGCGTGGTGACGCCGTAAGCCAGGTTGGCCATGAATGACCATATTTGTGGCTGATGGAGGTTGCGGAACGGACGCACGTGCGCATGCGTATCCACAAAACCGGGAATGATGGTCTTGCCGCTTACATCCCGAACCTCTGCTCCGGATGGAATATCCACTTCGCCGCTTTTGCCTACCGCCTCTATACGGTTGTCCGTAATAACAAGGTCAGCATTTTCTATGATTTCCATGCCATCCATAGTGATGATGCGGGCTCCTCTCAGTACCAGCGTACCCTGCGGGATATCCCGTGGAGCCTGAAGCTCAATGCTTAGCTCTTCGGGCTCATAATCGTCGGGACGGTCGGGGTCCTCTTCATCACCGTTCCCGTTTTTGTCACCTTCATTCTCTTCTTCGTTCTGGCGATCGTATTTCTTCTGGTTGCGCTCCTGCTGGGCCGCGTCTTGCAGATTATACATAAAGTGTCCATTACCGATCGACCAGTGAGCGGTGTTGCTGTCCCATCCCCAGGCGGGAAATTGTCCACCAACGTCGGTCAGTTTTGAAGCCGGGAAGGAGGCATCGTCGGGACTGCCCACATTGATAGACGGGGTTTCTCCCGTTACCGGCACCGTTGCTGTATATAAGTCATTGTTCACTTGAGCTAGCACCTGATCTCCTTCAGGGGACATTAGAATGACGGAGGCTTCCTCCGGGCTGTCGGATCCCGGAACGGTGGCGCCCAAAATTCGGACGTGTTTTTGTTCGTCGGTTCCATCATAGCGGATAGAAACAAGCTCCCCATCATTGTTCGTCAGATAAATGCGGTCATTGTCGGTAATGAAATGGGGGTGGTCGCGTCCTTCAGTGCTGGCAATGAAATTGGCAGTCCCTCCATCGGAAGGAATCCAGATAAATTCATCCGCCGAAAAAGGGACGTAGGGGCCCGGCGATTGATAATAGCTACGATCTTCGCCGCGAACAGCCACAATACGATCCTGTGTTTTTGACCACGCCAGTCGTTGATAGATGGCCGACTTTTCGGTCAGCTTTTCGGGCGTTCCGCCATCGGATTCGACGCGGTAAATGTGTCCGCCTTCTTCGGGGTTCCAGGTCGCAAAGGCAAGCCATTCCCCATCCGGTGACCACGTTGGGAACGCTTCCGTAAAGTCAAAATCGGTAATACGGCGGGGCGTGCCGTCAGGCAATTCCATCACATACAGGTCATTGAGCACGGTAAATGCGAGCTTGCTGCCGTCCGGCGACGGAACGGCGTCTCTAATCTGTCGAGCCGTAAATTCGTTGCTGTCGCTGATTGGATAATCGAAATCGAGTCGGGGACCGAGGTCCAGATTCGTATCAACTGAGAAATTAATAGCCGTAGCTTCACTGTTTTTAGCAATGGGGATGCGCCATATCTTACCGTCATAAGAGGCAACAACCGCATTATTATCCGGCGTAAAATCTATGCGTGGCAGTACTCCGCGGGTAGCCCGGGATTCCATATCGTCGCGCTGAATGGGATAAGCCAACCAACGTTCGTCGCCATTTTCCAGGTTGCGAAGCCGAAGGCCGGTTTCCGTGTCATATCGCGTGCCATACACCATCCACTTGCCGTCGCTGGAGATCGTCGGACGAAATGCCGATCCAATGCGAGCGGTTTGTTGGTGGCGTTGCCCTGTGTTGCGGTCGTATTTCGCTATCTGGTACTGCGGGAACGTGGCATTGTAATCCCAGTCGCCTTCGCGCTGCGAAAACCAGAGGTACCGGCCGTCGCCGCCGAAGGCCGCCTCAATTGTTTTTAGATCTTCGGGCGTATCCATCAATTCTGTGCCGCTTCCGCCATCCACATGATAGAGCCACATTTTGTGGACGCCGCCTCTGAGATCGGCTCGCGATGCCACAATATATTCACCGTTCGGTGTCCAGGCGGGACCTTGCATGCGATAGTTTTTGCCGGTCGTCCGCTGCTCGACCTCCATGCTTTCGAGGTCAAGAATCCAGACGTTTTCACCGCCGCTCCGATCGGAAATAAATACGACCTTTTGTCCATCGGGACTGTATTGCGGCTGCGAGTCGAACCCCATGCCTTCGGTAAGCTGGGTCGCCTCTCCGCCGTCTATGGGCAACTCGTAGAGGTTACCCATATAATCAAAAATGATCTTTTCGCCGTCCGGATGAACATCCAGCGACATCCAAGTTCCCTCATTAGTATCCAGGGATACTGTTCGCTGGGCATCCAACGGTAGATCCTTGTGACTGGGCTCGTCTGCTTGTTGTTGAGCTGAAGATTGAAAAGTGATCCCCATAAAAATGCAAAGGATCGATAGCGTGGTTAACAACGTCCGTTTCATGGCATGCTGATTTAATTGGAATGTTGAGTTATAACACAAAATAGAATTAGTAACATAAATAAATGTAAGCAGGGTATTTGTAAATACCTTTTAAGGGCGATGAGAATAAATTTACTTTCTGCTTATTAGCACTTCTAAAATCATTGGATCTCTGATTGACTAAGCTAATGATATAGCGATGTATATTTGTTACAATGCTTGAGATGAAAGAGCTACAAAAAACAAGAGGCATTACTATCAGTTGGCTGTTTGTTCTTTTGTGACAACCTGAGCCAAAATAAGTTTAGTCATTTTACCGACGAGGGGATTGAAACCATTTATAAGTTCTTACAAGACAGGATATAAGAATTAATAATGTACTCACCCTTGAAGGATAATATAACAAAGGGCGTCAACGACGGACAGGCCTCGCCCTCTCCTTGCCTCCCTTCCATTTATTAATTAATCTTTTATTTCATAAATAAATCAACGCTCCGGCGCCTGCCGGTTAAGTGCAAGGTCGTTAGCCATTTTGGAAACCAGTAGCAAATTGAAGTACTTTAGGTTCATTTATAGATACCCTACCTAAAATTTAGTTTAACCTTTACGTTATGTCACGATTTGATGAAGAAGCCAGAGATTGGGATACCCCTGAAAGTCAAGAACGGGCAAGAAGTATTGCGGATGTCATTAGTTCACAGGTCCCACTTTCTAACAACATGTCTGCATTCGAGTATGGCTGTGGTACTGGACAGCTTAGTTTCGAACTCCGTGAAAAAATAGGTCCTATCACCTTAGCTGATAGTTCGACAGGAATGTTAGAAGTACTGCGAGACAAAATAAGAACGAGGGCAGCTGATGACATGAAACCGTTCGAGCTTGATTTAACCAGTGACCCATTACCCAGCGAGCAATTTGATTTGGTTTATACGATGATGACTCTCCACCATATTCCAGATACCCGAGGTATCCTCAACCAATTTTATAAGCTACTAAATCCTGGGGGATACCTTTGTGTAGCTGATCTTGATAAAGAAGATGGCTCCTTTCATGGTCATGATGTTGATGATGTCCATAAAGGCTTTGATCGAAAGCAGTTAGCAAATTTGGTAGAGGAACAGGACTTTACAAAAATAAACTTTTCCACAGCCTACAAAATGGAACAAGAGGTTGATGAAAATGGTGAAACTAAACTATTTCCTATTTTCCTCATGGTTGCCCAAAAAACTTAAAATACAATTTTCGGTCTCCTCAAAATTAAAACGACCACCCCTACCCACATCTGAGTATACGTCATGGTGATTAACCTATTTAATTGAATCTCAATTTTCTCAGAAAAATGTGTCCGTTTTATATAGGTCTCTTAGGATTCAATCCCTTCAAAGACTCCCTTTTTGTAACCTCTACCAATAGACCGAAAACTGGCATCCTCTTTATAAGTGGGATTAATTCAATTCTCAAGTATTCTCATAGAAATACTCCGTCGTTTTGACCCAGGTCTGCCCAAGGAAATTTTATTTTTCTTGCTCAAAAACGATACCCCTCTTACATAGACTGCCCTTCTGGGTGCGCCTCTCCGATTTTATTTTTTGATATTTTTTCAAGGTCTGTAATCTCGTTCCTGCAACTCATGCCTATGGCGGTACAGTCGGTGGGTTTGCCATAAATCTCAAGCTTTCGGATTGCATAATAGCTTGAAGAACGATTGCTTGCAAAGGTTTGCTGTATCATACAATGAGTCTAATCATGGAAGGTGGAGAGGATCATTTGTCTGTAGAGAGTGGGTAAACTTTCCAATACCAGCCCCTTTTGTAATATACGTGTAAGTATACTGTTGACACGAGCAATGCAAGTAACTATATTGTGAGTGAACGCTCACATATAATTAAGACTAATGAAACTTGCACGTATACTTTTTATCAGCTGTTTTATAGTTAGTGGTTTTGTATTGACGACACAGGCTCAGGAAAGCCCCACGTCGTTGTCTGAGGCTATAGATCGATCTTTAGAGCATGCTACAAGTTCACGTATTGCCGAAGCGGATAAAGAGGCGGCAGATGCAGCGAGCGGAATACTGTCTTCTGATTATTTCCCCAAAATAAATAGCAGCCTGTCATATACCCGCTCACAATACCCCCAAATTGTAACCCCAATACGTCAGAAAGGAGCCTTTCCACCTCTCGATGACCAGATCTACGAGGCCAATATACAGGCCGACTGGGAAGTCTTTGATTTTGGGGAAAGTCGTGCTATACGTAAAAAAACGAAAGCGCTTGCCGATGCGGCCAATATCAAATATGAATTGGCTAAAATGGAGACGATCGAATCGACCAGTTCTGCCTTTATTCAACTCCAGCAGCTTAGAGAGCTAAAAAAAGTACAGCAGGAACGTATACAAACTTTAAAGAAAAATAGAGAGCAATTGGAGTCGCTATATCATGAGGGGAGGGTCGCCGAAGTAGACTTGTTAAAAATGGATGACACAATTGTTGATGCAGAAGCCGCTGTTATTTCAACAAATAACAGTATTGACCAAACCTTATTAAGACTTTCGGATGATTTAGCCCTGAAACAACAACTCACATTAGCTGATATCAAACCGATTGATTTTGAAAATGACTACCCCTTCAATCCGGATAACGTAGCTCCAGAAGATGCTCCTTCCGTAATTGCAGCCCAGCATCAAAAGGAGGCAGCAGATTTTAAAGCAAAAGCTTCGTTTCGCGCTTTTTTGCCCCAGTTTAACCTTTTCGCAGCCGAACGATTTCGGTCGGGAAGTGATCTTGAAATTGATGATCAGTGGATGGTCGGAGTTCGCTTACGTATTCCACTGTTTGCCGGTAAAAGAATTGTAAATAATCAAGTCAAGAAGAAGGAAGCAAAATCCCAACAAATCCAACTGGAGCAAACCCGTCAACAATACCGCCAGCAGCTTAATAAGCTAACCAATGCGCAATTTGAAACGCAAAAACGAATTCAATCGACCCAAACGCGGATAACGTATCTGGAGGAAACCTATCGCGTTGAGAACACTTCGTATCGTGAAGGAAGATCTACGTTGACCGACCTGTTGACAACAGAATCTAAATTAAACAGCGTACGTGCTGAACTGATTGCAATGCGTGCGCAACTTAGAATGATTAATCTAAATATCGCAGTACTAACAGGACAACTAAATAAAGAAATGGCAATAAAACTGGCTGAAGGTGAACCACTATGAATTTGAACAAAAAAGATATTTTAACCGTCTTTCTGATAGCCCTGCTGGGAACGGTAGCTATTTTGTGGCTTACTGATGAGAGTAGTTCTGCAGCGCTGCAAGAAAACAATTCTACAGAAAATACCAGCATTGCCGTCGAAGTCACTCAGCCCTCTGTACAGACCATTAATGAAAATCTTCCCTATTTAGGAACTATAGCCGGATCAAAAGACGGTAAGCTATCTTTCCGCATAGGGGGTACACTTGACGAAATACATGTTGAGGAAGGAGAAAAAGTTAACAAAGCGCAGGTATTGGCTACTGTTTCTGTCCCCGAGCTGGATGCTCAACTTCGTCGTACAAAGAGCGAATTTGAAAAGGCGCAATCAGCTAAATCGTTTTGGGAACGGGAAGTCAGTATCGATAGTACGCTATATGATGAGGGAGCTATTTCCCAAACTGTCTTTAATAAAACAGCCTTTAACTATGAGCAGGCGTTAAGTAGTTATTATTCTGCAAAAGCAGCGTTGGAAGAAGTGCGAGAGCGGGAAAAACAAACACAACTGAAGGCCCCCGCAGAAGGTACCATTGGATCCATTATGATTCGTGAGGGAAGCAATATCGGTCCAAACCAGCCGGTCTTCTTTTTCCATCAGGGCCAGCCTGTAGTTTATGCTGACGTATTAGAGCAAGATATTCAAAAAGGTATTAACGTAGGCAGTCCGGTAACAGCAGAATGGAAGAATCAACGTATAGAAGGCAGTGTAGAACGAATTGATGCTCAAGCCAAACCACCGTTCCGAAGTGTACGCGTTTTTGTGGGTTTCCCAGATGGGCCATTCAGTGGGCGCCCTTCCGGGGCCGGGGTATCGTTATCCTTCGAAATCAATAAGTACAAAGATGCCTTGTTGGTGCCCGTATCATCGATCGATTTAAGAGGAGACTCACCACGGGTTTTCAAAGTTAACGATCAGCAAAAGGCAGAAGCTATACCGGTACAATTGGGTATTCAACGTAAAGAATATCGACAGGTGGAAGGTCCCCTTTCTCCAACTGATAACATTATCAGTTCCGGAGTCAATAATGTAGAATCCGGGGACCAAGTAGAAATCGTTCGTGAAAGAACATTGAATAATTAAATTTTAGAGCACAAGGTTTTATGAACTGGGCAGGATTTTCAATAAAAAATAGGTACACGATTTATGCACTGGCTCTTGCCATTCTAGTATTTGGGACGCAGTCTTATTTGACGCTTCCGATATCGCTATTCCCGGAAACATCTCCTCCGGTAGTGACCATTATTACTCAATATCCGGGTGCGACGGCTTTGGATGTAGCCGAAAAAGTTTCGGAGGATATGGAAGAAGAAGTGGCCGCCCTTGATGGTATTGCCAAAGTGACCTCCAAGTCGCAAGATGGCCTTTCGCTCGTCACAGCTGAGTTTCAATATGATGTAAGCGTGGATTTGGCTGCTGTCGATGTACAGAATGCAGTTAGTCGAATTCGGGGTAGTCTTCCTGAGACGATCAATGATCCACGTGTCTTAAAAATTAGTTCAAGCGACAAGCCGGTTATAACCCTTGGCATAAGTGCGCATGACGGCAACTTGAGGAAGGTTCGGCAAATGGCCGATGACGAGATCGCTCCGGCGTTACAGCGTCTGAGAGGGGTCGCCGCGGTTGATATTTTTGGAGGATACCGACGGCAGATTAATATTTCAATTGATCGTGACCGCATGGTAGCAGCAAAATTGACGCTGGGAGCTATCAGCCAAGCTATACAGACAGCCAATATATCGAGACCGTTGGGCAGTATCGATAACAGCCGTCGCGAAGTATTACTACGTTTTGATGAATCCCTGACTACAGCTGAGGAGATCAAAAGTATCCCCGTAAAAAATAAGAACAATCAGCGATTGCTAATCGGGGACATTGCTGAGGTAGAAGATGGTGTGGCTGACCCGAAAAGTGCATTCCGTGCCAACGGCACGGAAGTAGTAGCCGTGCAGGTGTTGCAGCAGGATGATGCAAATACTGTGGCGGTAGTGGATCGCGTTACTGCTGAACTTCCGGAGCTGCGAGAGCAGTATTCAGATTTGAAATTCGAAGTAGCTACCGAGGAAGGGTCCTTTACCGAGCAGGTAACAGGAAATATGGCCACTACCATTGTCCTTGCACTCTTTTTGGCATCCTTAATCATTTTTGGGTTCCTGGAGAGCTTTCGACGTGCTTTTATCGTAAGTATAGCTATGCCTATGAGTTTTCTGCTGACGTTTGCCCTTATGAAACTCAGCGGTATGGAGCTGGATTTAGTAACCCTTTCAGCTATTATTCTGGCGGTCGGTATGGTTGTGGATGGCGCGGTTGTTGTTATTGAAAATATCAGTCGGCATTACGACGAGGAAGACGTATCTGCCAAACAGGCCGCTATTGATGGCACCGGAGAAGTCTTCTTTGCCGTATTGGTGGGCGTGGCCACGACAATCATAGTATTGATCCCCTTCCAATTTTTGACGGGTTTTGTAGGCAAGGTTTTCGGGCCGCTCTCGCTTACTATGATCTTTGCCTTTGGCGCTTCCATCGTGATGGCTGTAACGCTTATCCCACTCATGTTTTTTCTTCTTGAAAGAAATAAGTCAGAATTTGGTTCATGGATCAAAAAATATATTGCACCATTTAATCGTGGCATGGACAAATTGCGGGACGGATATCTGGTTCTGCTGGATTGGTCGCTGAAGCACCGCGCCATTCTGCTGACTGGTATCCTGATAATATTCATCGGAAGCATGGCTCTGCTGGCGATGCGGGGAATGGAGGTGCTGCCCAAGCTGGATTCCGGTTCGTTCTTTATATCCATGGAAGCCGAAGCTGGAAGCTCCTTTGAACAGACAAAAACGATCGTCCGTGATATTGAAGATTTGCTCAATGAGGATCAGGATGTAATAAACTATACATCCCAGATTGGATTTGAACCTGATGCTAAATTCTTTGGCGATGCTGGTGCCATGGGTGTCCAGCAGGCTTTTATTACCGTTGATCTGGTTTCCCGTAAAGAGCGCGACCGTTCGATCTGGGAAATTGAGGAACAGCTGCGGGATAAAATAAACCGCATCCCCGGCATCCGTACGGCCGTCTTGAAGGCAATGGGTGGGACGGCGAAAAGTACTACCTCGGCCCCGATTGACGTGCGCATATCCGGACCGGATTTAGAGCAACTTAACAAACTGGCTAAAAAAGTGGCCGAACGGGTTCGCAATGTGGAAGGAGCGGTCAATATCTATCGCCAGTGGACGCTCGAACGACCCGAAGTGCAATTCACCATCGATCGGATGAATACCGCATTCTATGATCTTACGCCGAGTTACATAGCACAAGAGACTTTTGCCGCCGTTGATGGTTTGCCGGTTACGCGACTGGATGCTTCTGATGGTACTGATCCTAACATTGTCGTGCGATATGATTCAACCCAGCGCAAAGTACTTGATGATGTGCTTCAGACCAGACTAAAACCGGGTTTGCCGCTATCCTCAGTTGCAAAAACTGACAAGCAGCTTGCTCCCAATCTCATCACGCGGGAGAACCTGATAAGGACAGCTGACGTGTTAGGATTTACCTACGACCGAGCATTCAGTCACGTTATTGCTGACATTGAAACATCGATTGACAAAATGAATGTACCGGACGGATATGAAATGAAGGTGACCGGTGAAAACTCTGATCTCCAGGAAGCGCGTTCGCAAATGCTATCGGCGCTTTTGGCTGCTTTGGTTGCCGTGTATCTGCTGATGGTTGCTCAGTTTCGTTCCTTCATTCATCCGTTTACCGTTATGCTTGCGGTTCCCCTCGTTGCGGTGGGTGCTGCAATTGCTTTAATCGTTACCGGTAAAGTAATCTCCATGTCTGTGTTGATCGGCTTTATCCTGCTGATAGGTATAGCTGTTAATAATTCGGTTATCCTTATTGATTTTATTCTGCACCAGATGAAAGGCGAGAGTCGCGAAGAGATCGTGAAGAAATCCGTTGCCGTTCGATTTCGTCCTATTATGATGACGACGTTCTCAACAGTTATTGGAATGCTGCCACTGGCAATGGAGCTGGCATTGGGAGCTGAACGATTCTCCCCGATGGCCATCGTTATTATTGGCGGACTGACGGCCTCAAGCATTCTTACGATGGTTGTAGTGCCGGTTTTCTATACGGTTATTGATGATTTAACAACTTGGCTGGCCGAAATAAAATTAGCAAAGAACTCGCAATAGAATGTTACCTACATCCCTAACCTAACCAACAATCCCATCAGGTATCCCCGGTTGATAACCGGGGGTATTTATTAATAAAAAAGGAATTGATCATCAGTTATGGATTTATTTAATAAGAGAATAGCACTTTTTGGATTGATGTTATTGATTAATTTGCCGGCAATTGCTCAACTATCCGCAGACGCAATTCCTTTAACCCATACTCCTAAACAATCCTTTGAAACTGTTGAAGGAGACGAGCTTACACTATCCAAAATGCAAAAGGAAAGTTTCATCCTTTTTCTACTACCTAAACCGGGATCAAAGTCGGAAGGGAAAAAGACTTTTAAAAATATTCGTTTATGGATGAAGAAGATAACATCCATGAATAGGCAAACTTTTTCACTTTTGATAGTGGAACCGTTCAAAACATCGTTCCCGTTTTACAACATTCAAAAGAGTAAACTAAAAAGTGAACCTTATCCAGTTGTGATGGATAAAAATGGTGAGATTCTCAAACAATTTGGCATTTCCGGAGGTAAGCCGAAAATTATGATAGCAGATGAAAATCTTAAAATAATCGAATCCTCCCCCATTCATTCCGATCCCGCAGAAATAGAAAAGAAAGTAGAATTGATAAACGAGATGTTATCCAAATGAAGTTGGCGTCTAAAAATGAAATTATTTTTTCAGCATTCGCAAAACAGCCTTCACCGTCTCATCAATCACCTGATCAGGTTCCAGTGACGTAATATTACGCTGGATAAATATAATACTGCGTTGAACCATTCCTACAATCCACGCGACCGCAATAGTGGGCTCCGCAAATTGAAATTTATTTTGTTCCCTGCCGGTTTTTAAGGTTTCAATAAATACATCTTTTGGCAGCGGTTTCGCCAGCATCTCTTGCGTAATAATTTCATCACGGTGATTCGCTATCATTATGTAAGAGAATTCACGTCTGTGATCGATTGCAAAATTAAATAATGTGCGTACTAATGTCTCAATCTTTTGCTTAGGACCGAACTGATTCTGAACCGCTTCGTTTAACTCCGTTCGGAATTTACTGGCACAGTTTAAAAAAATTGTCCTTGCAAGGTCATTCTTACTATTAAAATGTCGATAAATGTTGCCTTCGGCAGTATCTGCACCTTCGGCAATGGAACGAATGGATGTAGCATCAATACCGTTAGCTACAAACAGTTCCAACGCCGTTTCTAGGATCGCCTCTTTTTTTGTAGTAGCCACTGATTGGGAAAAATGGTTTAGATTATTTGTGAGTACCCGCTCACAATATAAAAAAAACTTCTGTATCTGAATAGGAATAACCACAGTAAAAAAGTAAAGTTTTGTTCGTATAACCGAAAAATGTCTTGTGCTTTTTCAAACAGAGTTCGAATTTGCAGGGATGCTGTAAGGGTAACCATTCCAAGAATTACTACTCAATTTCGGCCAGATTATTCGGGGTTAATAGGATGATCTATTCATTTACTGGTGGTTAGTTGCTTAGCTGTAGTAATATTGTCTTACGTTCCACTTTCTTAGGGCATTTCTATTAAATGGGTTCTCCCACTATGCTTTGAAATAATTTTGAGGATTACCTGAGAAGTACACAAGTCTGTTGATCCAAGAGTTGCCCAGCAAGCCATCTAAATCGGCGCATTAAAACGGATAAACTATTCTTATTCTACACTCCCCAGAAAAGAGCGATGCCTATGGTGGTCACGATGGCCATAAGCAATTGAAGGGGACCGCCTACCCGGAGGTAATCATTGAAGTGATATCCTCCAGGACCGTAAACGAATAGATTTGTCTGATAACCCACCGGGGTCATGAATGCGGTGCTGGCAGCAAAGGTCACCGCGAGAACAAAAGCAAAATCATTTGTACCCAACTGCTGACTGACTTCCACAGCGACAGGAAGAAGCAGAACGACACTTGCCTGATTGCTGATTAAGTTAGTCATTAGGGCCGTCACAACGTAAAACAAACCTAAGATGAATATAGTCGGGGCAACGCTGGCAGTTGATACGATTACATCGCTAATTAATTCTGCTCCTCCAGTTTCGGAAAGTGCTTTTCCCAAGGGAATTACGCCGGCCAAAAGAAAGATAATATCCCATTGTATGGCCTCATAGGCCTCCGACGGTTTAAGCACGCCCGTTGTCATCATGAGGACCACCCCCGCAAAAGCAGCAACCATGATAGATAGTATACCGAGCGAAGCTATGAGGACGACGCCCAGGACGATACCGATAGCAAGGAGAAGCTTCGAAGAACGAAATTTTTGTAGTGCGAGTTCGCCTGCTACAATAACATTTGTATCGTTAGCAAACCGATCCACGGATTCTTCTCTGGACTCAATGAGCAGCATGTCACCGGGCTTTAGTGAAAACTGAGTGAATCGTTCGTAGACAATTTGACCGCCACGCCTGATGGCAAGGACGGTAGCTCCAAAGCGATCTCGAAACCCGGCGTTTCCAATAGTTTCACCCACGAGATCAGAACCAGCTGTCAGAACTATTTCGATCAGTGTCTGCCCGGGACCCAGTGTTTCCATTTCCTTCTCTGAAGTTACTTCGGGAACTAGTTCCACGCCTTCGAGGTCCAGAAGAATACGAAGAGCGTCTTTAGTCAACCGTATTGTAAATACGTCTCCTTCTCGAATTTCCGTGGATAACGGAGGTTCGCGATAATAATCTCCCTTGCGAATCAATTGGGTTATATTAGCTTCAAAGTTTACCCGTTTTAGGGCTTCCTGAATTGTCAGGCCTGGAAAGTTGGAATCCTTCCCAATGATTATTTCCGTTAGAAACTCCTCCTTTTCCGTAGTTTCAAGTTTACTGCGTGGTGTTATATGTGAGGGCGCGAGGCGGTACCCTATCGTGAACAGGTATAGGGTTCCGAAAGCGAATACCACGAGGCCTAGGTGAGTGAATTCGAACATGGAAAATGGACGTCCGATTAAGTCAGAAGAAATATCGCTTGCAAGAAGGTTTGTGGAGGTTCCTATCAGTGTGAGCATCCCGCCAAGCATTGAGGCATAGGATAGGGGAAGTAACAGTTTTGAAGGAGAGGTTTTATTTTTGTGGGCTAGATCGCTGACCATGGGCAGTAAAATGGCTACCGCCGCTGTATTATTGATAATAGCAGAAAGAGGACCCACCGTACCAATAGTAGCTCCGAGTTGTTTGTATGTGTTGTTACCTGTGTAAGAAGATACTTTAGTTTCTAGGTGTTGGATGGCTCCCGTTCGGCGTACTCCTTCGCTGAGCACCATCATCGCAAGAATGGTAAGGGTAGCAGGATTGGCAAACCCGGCAACTCCTTCTTGGGGGGAGATACCCGTCCAGGGTCCCAGGATTATCAACAACACCATAATGCCCAAAGCAGTAACGTCGATGGGGACCGGCTCGAAAAAAAACAGCACAAATGCCACAAGAATCAACAAAAATACGAGAAATATGCCCGTGGTCATTTGTATAGGTCGACTTGAAATTCAGAAGATTTTGATAGAATCTATGAGTATGTCAGTTCACTTCTTTATTACAAATCCAAATTCACAATAGTAGACTCTTTAAATTTTAGCAACGATCTGAAAAAGATCTATAAGAATAAAGTGATAATCGAAATGAACACCAAGTGAAAAATGGACGGCGAATAACCAATCTTGGAGTGTTCAGAACAGTATGGGGAACTTCACCTAAAAACCATCCCTAAACTAAGCAGTATATGACCGTGATGGTTCGCCAGCTCGGAACGGAGGGCCTGGAGATCTACTGTTTTACCAATACTACCGTCTGGCTGTAATAAGAGGTCTAAAGCCAGATGTTTCTGGCGAACTCTGTGCTGCTGTAGAATTCTTTGACCTCAATATGTTCCGGGAACCTAGCGACAAGGATTTTTTAACGTTTTCCAGTCCCTAGAGAAAAATATTTCGCCTGTCACTACTGGCGAAGACTGGTTACAAGCTCAAGGAACACTGTTTTTAGGTCCATTCTAAGATCGCCTCAGTATTATGAAAACCTGATTTGTATATATGATTTGTTGTATAGATGATAGTCTGTATACCTACGTTTTAAAAACTGGTTGGATTCTTCCCAATGTTGTTACCAGTAAAAAAGCCCTCACAAGTATCAGTTGTGAGGGCTTAACTATTCATCAAGAGAGACGCCCTAGGTAGGGCGCGTCCAATTATAAATAAATGGATAACTATCATCAAGTAATTAGACCTTAAAAGGGGCAAATTATGCGTATAAGCCTATGCTTATTGTTGTGATGGCTTCGGTCGTATAGGCTTATTTACCTACGCCGGTGGGATCACTTAAACTGATCGGTGTGGGAGAAGAATCGTATACTGTTTAGATCGATCCGAGGAATGATAGCTACCAGTCCAAAGATACAATCGGTCTTGAGGAAACTGTTGACAAAACCAATGAATTAGGAATAATTGAATTATTTCAAAACTTACTGCAACAACTTCTGCTAAAGGAGTTATTCTTCACCCCAAGAAAATATCTTTCAATATGCATTAATTACCTTTATACATGCCCTTTGGGAAATTCTACTCCTCTATCAGCTGTTTATTAAGCCCATATAGATAGCGACGGTTATCATTGGGATCTTTTTTCCGAAGAATTATATTGTCGAGGTTGGGATAGTGTTTGTTAAACTTACTGTTAATTTCTTTGAGAATGTCGTTCCGAAGTCTCCGTCGATAGTCGTAGGATTCAATATCACTCCACAGTAGCTCTTCGATCTCTTGGGAATCCAAAAATCGATCCTGCCCGTGCATATACTCCAACAATTTTTTCTCCTGACTGTTGTACCAGCTGGCCTGTAGAAGGGAGTGATAGGATATAGCTTCACTTTCCTGCTCTTCCACCGTTTCCCCATTCGCCGGATTTCGGTAAAACCAATATAGAACCCCTCCGAGTACCGCTAGTCCGATCAGATAGTAGTATAGTTTTGTGGAGAGATAAAAAGGTGATTTACTGATCTTGGCGACCAACGAATCAGCAGGCATCCGGTGAATACGTACGGGGTAGGTATCAGCATTTGCAAGATTATCGATCCCTACAAACACCACTTCATCCTCATTCGGGTTGTAAAAATAATTTGTGGGCATAAAGTTATTAGAACGATCAAAGTCTGGTGATACAATCCCCTTCGCATTGTGTGATGACAACCCTACGACCCTAAAATTGAAAGTGTCATATAGTGGTTTCGGGTCAAAGGTGGGGATAAACCATAACTGCTCATCCGGAAGATATAATGAGGATGATCGCTTGTTGATTTTCCCGATCTTAGAGGGATGGATAACAACGCCCGAACCATTTTTAAGCTGCTCAAGCGTCATGATCTTTTTCCACTTCTGACTGTCGAACGTAAAGCTCCAGATATCCCGAAATTCCTGGCCCCTTGCATTCTGGTCCTCGGGATATCCTGACTGAGTGCCACGTCCCCCGAAGATATATAACCGATCCTGCCGGGGATCATAGATGCCGGTTGTGGGAACCCGGCGACTGGGATATGGGGAACTACGATCAACGGTCTGTACACGCCACTCATTCGTCGAATGATTAAAGCGAACCATCATATTGTGATAATCCCAGTATCCGTACCCTCCAAAAGCATAAAGTGTGCTATCCCGGTAAAAAGGAAAATGTCCAAACTGGTTCTGGTGTTCAGATGAATGGTCTACTCTCTCAATACCGTAGGTTTTGGGATCAACGCTGTAAAGCTTGCCCATCCCTCTCGACCACAATTGAATCACATTGGTGTGTGCATTAAAACCAAATTCGTAGGTACCAAACGCTCCTTCAAAATCCCCGAGAGTATTAAGAAAACGCCAGTTATTATTGGACAGGTTATACCCCCAAAGACCACTTTCGAGTAACATGTAGATCGTTCCTGATGCGGGGTCCATATCTGCATAAATAAATGACCCCTCTTTCAGCATGGGCTGTAGATTGTTTATAGTAAGATCATCTCGCTTACGAGGCAAAATCTGGTAATACGTTTTGCCGTTGTAGTCGGAGATATAACGGATAAGAATACCACGGATATGAATCCGGTCCCCGGCTTTAAGTGTATTAAAATTAAAATCTTCATAATGAGCATTGGAACGGGATACGAAAATATGAAGCGAGTCATCAGAGCCGCTCGGAGGGGCTATTCGCAGCATCTTAATATCTTTCGGAGTGCTTCTGCTATGTACAACAGCCTGACCACTCACCAGCAGTCCTCTATAACGATCAGGACTCTTAAAAACACGACTCAGCGGTTTTGATTCAGGAATACGGGGTTCTGATTTAACTACCTCCAGATTCTCAACCACAATTTCCGGCTTGCTGGTGTGGAGCTCGAGCGTACCGGTAACTTGCAGACTATCGCCTTTCGATACGGAGATATCCAGCGTATCCGAAAAAATCATTATGCCAGCCGTACTGTCCTGCATATATAGCATCAGGTATTGGTCATTTAAGACATTTGCACCTACCGTAGCCCTTCCTCTTACGGTTACCTCCTCGCCCAGCCGATCAATACGTCCGTCACCGTCGCGATCTGCCAGCAGGTCCGCTATCCTACTTATATTCTTACTATCTGAGCCGACAGCTTCTGATCCAATGAGAGGCATGAGTACTAATACAAGCACGATGGCTAATGGCAATATGCTCCCAAAAATTCTGATCCCTTTTTTAAAGCCAAATCCATTCCTACACCGCGAAAATATCATCTCCTGTAGTACAATTGTTTTATTCATATAAATAATATGACATCTATAAATGATACGAACAGTTCCGGGAGGTACATAGCCGTACTATCTCACCAAATTAGCCCAAAAGACGTTTTTGCGGTAATACATATATATGCCGTCGCCGAACGTCGTTCTTTTTAATTTAAATAAGAGGTTAAAACTCAGCTCTTTTCCGTAATATCTCGTAATTATCAAACAGTACAGACCTGAGGTTCCGAACTGGTTCATAAATGTTCTTCCTATCGAATAACTAATCCTGTATTATCCAAAACGACGAAAGGTAATAAAACTATTTCATTATTAATTACTAAACCGTCAAGGCTGATTAAATAGCAAAAATATAATTATCAGGTAACGCAATACTTCAGCGCCATCAAAAGAGAGGCTGATTGGGTGAAAATAAGTGTTGGGATTAGCACCATCATAGTAGAGATTATTAACCGTCAAGAAGATTTAATCCCAAGAAAAACAGGCCCCGCTTGAAATAGAGCGGGGCCTTTTTCTGTGTGACAATTGAAGAGGGTAGGTCCCCCCAAATCTCGGTTTTAAAGCGCTGTCTAATTAAAGAGATATGGTGTTAGCTTAGCGGATACAACCGTGAATCATCGTAAAATATGTTCCTTTAGCATATTGGCTAACCAAGTAAATATGTAACGATTTCCCTACAAATATGTAACGATATATTCTCACATATTTATATACTGAAGAAACCGAAAGAAAATCATCTTATTCATTATCAAAGAACTACTATTATGTTACTAAAAAGAATAACGCTTTTCCCCATTGCACTACTCATAGGTTTATCTATGATGTTTGTCGGTTGTGGTACGGATTCCGATTCTGGATCAGGTACGATGACCGTTGAGATGGCTGATGCCCCGATCGATTCTGCCGATGCCGTAAACGTCTTTATTGAACGCGTGGAAGTAAACAGAGTAGGCAGCTCGTATGGCTGGGTCACGTTAAACGAACCGCAGCAGGAATATGATCTGCTGGAGCTTACCAATGGTGCCACCACTGTTATTGGTAGCGCTGAACTCGAAGCTGGGACCTACCCGCAAATCCGATTGATTCTAAGCAGTGACGGGCACAGTGTCGAAATTGATGGTAGTATTTACGATATGAAGGTACCCAGCGGACCACAAACCGGTGTAAAGCTCAATATTAATGCAGAAATCGAAGAAGACATTGAATATGTCTTGCTGCTGGATTTTGATGCCAGCCGATCTGTTGTAGAAGCCGGGCAGAACAACCAGAACCCATACATATTGAAGCCCGTAATCACAGCGACAGAAAAAGCCATTACCGGAAACATTGAAGGTACGGCCAATCCCGCCGATGCCCAGCCCGTAGTATCTGCCATTGCCGGCTCTGATACGCTTGCCTCTACGATTGCAGATACATCTGACGGATATTTCAAGCTCATTGGCTTGGAGGAAGGAACCTATGATGTTTTAGTGCATCCTCGAAATGACACCTACGGCGAACAAACAGTTACCGGTGTGGATGTAACCGTTGAATCAACAACTGATATTGGAACGGTGGATGTACCGCAGAACTAACGTATAAGTTCTATTTATCATTTTCTATAGCCCTAAAGGCTCGTACTTTTGATTAAGTGCGGGCCTATTTTATGTTAGCATTTTACCATATAATATTATTTGCAGGCCATTCTTACATATATTTCAGTGTACTTTCTTTCTTTAACTCCTGTTTCTAAACCTTTAACTGGCAACTGGTGATCGTTGATCAAGTTCGGTTAACTCAATTCTTAAGGATTCTCTCAGAAATACCCCCATGGTTTTTAAGTTAGGGTCTGCAAGTAACGTTTTTTTAAATTTCCTCCCTCAGAAACGGTATTCCTTCATATCAAAGTACCCCCTGGGTGTGCGCCTCAGAATTTTTTATTTGAAATTCTTTGATCTTTCAGAAATAAACTACGAATGGGTCCAATGGTTAACTTTATAGGTGATGATCAAATATTAGCGTGTGATCCATTTTTCCGTGATTTAAAGGTGAAGGCTATTTCAAATCCGCCCTCGGTGTCGATCTCATAGTCCGCTTCCAGCTGTTGGAGTAATATATTAGCAATCGTGAGGCCAAGCGTTTGGGACTCTTCAAAGTCTATCTGTTCAAAACCTCGACCATTATCGCGGTAGGTCACCGTATAGGTTTTTTGATGTTTGGTTATATCCAGAGTTATGAGACCCTGCTGTTGATCGGGGAAAGCATGTTTCAGGGAATTGGTGAGCAGTTCATTGAGCAGCATACCCAAGGGAATCACCTCATTGATATTCATCTGCAGCTCTGGGATGTCCAATTGAATGTCGATTTTATCCCGTTCTGCCTGTAGCGTCTCCATTACAGTATTGAAAAGATCTGATATATATTCGTTGACGCTCACCTTTGAGAAACTAGACGACCGATATAACAACTCATGTACTTTGCCAATCGCATGGATACGGTTTATGCTTTGCTCGAGAGGCTCGCGATCCCGGCTGCCGGAAGGCAGATCGTCCACCTCCATGCTCAGGATGCCTGAAATGATGGCCAGATTATTTTTCACTCGGTGGTGAACCTCTTGGAGCAGAACGCTGTTCTCCTCTTCGGCCTCCACGCGGGCGGTAATATCGATGCCACTACCGAGTATATATTCTCGGCCATCAGGTTCGAAATAGGTGCCACATATGTAATAGTGATGTTCTCGGCCGTCGCCGTCCAGCAGTATGGTTTCAACTTCGGCATAGCCCTCAGAATATACCCTCTGGATGGCATCTTTAGCCCCCGATACTTCTGGTGGTGCTACAAATTCTAACACATTGGTTTCCTGGAGCTCCTCTTCCGACAGGCCAAAGAGCTCCTCCGTATGTTGATTTACTCGCGCGAACGTTTCCTCCTCATCAGCGATAAAAAACAAGCCCGGAAGGCTGTCCAAAATATGATTCAGGAGGGTAACCTGTCGGGCAACCTGCTCTTCCAGCTGTTTTTGCTGCGTAATATCGTGTTCAATAGTATCCCACTGGACACTCCCATCTTCAAGTCGACGGGGCGTTCCCCGCCCGTGAATCCATTTTTGCTGACCACTAGGCGTTTCTACTTTAAACGTGTGATCCCATAGGGTCATATTTTCAGCTGATTCTTCAATGGATTCTCGCAGCTCCTCGCGGTGGTCGTCGGCTATCTGTGACCAAATCAGGTCAACGGATTCCATCGCCTGCTGCGGGGTAATTTCATGGAGATCTTTAATGCCTTCGCTAACATAGATCAGTTCATCGCTGCCGTCCGGATGGAGTCGGTAACGAAGAATACTCCCCTTGATATTATCCGCAATATTTCGCAATTGCCTTTGCTTATCCCGTAGATCTTGTCGGATTTGCTTTTTCTCGGTGATGTCTCTGAAGTGGACCGATAGGCCGCCCTCGGATGGGTAGGCGGTAACCTCTATCCACATGTCCAGCGGATCACAAAATTCTTCAAACTGAACCGTCACTTGCTGGTTGAGGGCGTTGTGGTACTGATCGTAAAGATCAATATCGGTAGCCTCTTCGAATACCTCCCAGATATTGCGACCAATGATGTCGTCTTGGGATACCCCTATTATTTGTTCTGCTTCGGTGTTCCAGTAGTTGACCATCCCATCTTTGTCCACGGCAAAGAACCCGTCATCGATGCGTTCTAAAATACGGGTCTTCTCTCGTTCGGCTTCGCTAAGACAATCACGTTCTTGCTGCAGCTGCCGTTCCAGGGACTTTCGATCCGTTATATCTTGGGTGCTGCCATACAAGTGCGTACAACGACCATCTTGGGTCACCGTTTCGCCGACAGCCCGAACCCAACGAAGGTTTCCCTTGTCCGTAATGATTTTGGCTTCGACGGAAAACGATTTACCCTCGTCGATAGCCTCGTCGACAGCTGTTTGAACTTTGTCTGTGGATTTGCCGTCTGCGTAAAAGGCAAGAGCCGACGCCAAGTCCGGCTGATAATCAAGGGGGACTTCGTGGAGACTTTTGACCTGATCGGACCAGTAGAGTTGTCCATTTACGATGTCAAGTTGCCAATGGCCAATACTGGCGATTTGATAGGCTTGTTCTTGGTGTTGTAGATCCATAAGGACCTCTTTTTACAAATGTATGAGATAATAACTTAGAAGTGCGGGGATTGAATAATATATGGAAGATAATGCTTATTTAGATCAATTTTAAATAAGTATGTCTTTTTTAGATAATGGGATAATCGATTAAGGGAAATACCCTGACATGAAAAAATGGTACTCATACACATAGAAGGGCTTAAATATTATTTTCTTCTCTTTGAAACTGAAGTGTAAACGTCGTTCCTTCTTGTGATGAGCTGAACGTGTGATCGCTATCCAACTAACTGTTCAAGATTTGAATCAAGTTCATCTCCAAATATTTCCTGTAATATCAGCAGATCCATAAAATAAGAAAAGCCCGGAGCAGGAAAGGGAAAGATAGTTGGTGTTATCCCCGCATATTATTCGCTAGCAGTAAATCAATATATAGCGGCTAAAAGTATAAATAGTTATTGACTGTTATTAGGCCTACCTTATAGACTTAAACTTAATTACACACCTGCCAAGCAAACTTTACTGAAAAGACGCGTTAGTCCAACTCCTTTCTTAAGAGAATTCTACGGGTGCATAAAAATACATTTCTTATGATACAACAAGGCAAAATAAAATTTTTCGACGCTCAAAAAGGTTTTGGATTTATCAATCCCGACGAAGGGAACAATGATATTTTCGTTCACAGAAACAACATCGAGGATCTTGGTTTTGATCAAGGGTTTGACGACGGGGAATCCGTGGAATTTGAAGTCGAAGAAACAGACAAAGGGCTAAGTGCTATTAACGTACGAAGCTTGAATTAAGATATTCTGAATTGTTCAAATTTAGATCCAAAGCCCTGGTATTTGCCGGGGCTTTTTTATTAAGGGGGGGCCGGTAGGTTAACTCAGATCTTCCGAGATTAGGTTCCATACATGACCCCCATGGTTTTGACCCAGGGTCTGCCCGAGGAAATTTTATTTTTCTTGCTCAGAAACGGCACCCCTTTATATGAAAGTACCCCCCCTACCTTCGAAAGTCAGATTTTTATTTTGGCTATAAAACAGAAGGAGCAGGAAAAGATAATTTTAAAATTTTCCTATCAACCTGGCTTTAGCAGTAGATATTGGGACGTCTGATACCTTTATAAAAATTATTTTGTAAGGATTGGCCTCTTCAATGGTCATACAACAATAAGAGTGATTTTGAATATGTTTCAGCGGAAGGTTAATCAGGGAATGAAAGATTAAAGAGTATATAGTGAATTTGCCATTCTCGGGTCCTTTTAAAAACTTAGTTAAAAATAGGGTTAATGAGAGCTGAATTAGTGATGCTTGATTCATCAGAAAGAGCAATAAATACAATAAAGGGGGTTATGCGATGGGAGATAACGAGAGAAACATATCACGGTGATATTTTCTGCAACAGCTAATGATGGGACGGGCTTTTCCGAGTTGTTATGTAACAGCTGAGTTCATCTGCCGGAATATTTGCCCAGAATGTTAATTTCAATCTTTTCCATGTTCAGCCAAAAATGATAAAGAAAAATATACTATCGCTTACGCTTTTAGTTAGCTTTTTTCTATTAATCATTTCTTGTAAAACAACAGGGGTTACAGAGGGTCCACAGCAACAAAAACAGGCAGAGCAATCGGAGATTTTGTGGGATTCCTGGGATGTGCCGCATATCTACGGGCAATCTTTCGAAGAACTCGGTTACGGTTTTGGCTGGGTTCAGATGAAAAGCTATGGCAATGATATACTTAAACTCTATGGCATTGCCCGGGGCCATGGTGCCAAGTTTTGGGGTGAAGACTATTTGCCTTCGGATCGCCTTTTGCACAGGGTAGGTATTCCACAAAGAGCTGAACAAGCTCTTGGGGAACAGCCTACTGAGCTCCGAAAATATCTTAAGGCTTTCGCCGCCGGAATGAACGACTATGCAAATAAACACCCGCAAGCAATTGATGAAAATGTCCGGCAGGTCTTGCCTGTACAGGCTGAAGACTTGATCCGCCACACGCAGCGATTGATGTTTACCTTTGTTGCTTGGTCGGGTAGCCAGCAGCCGATAATGGGTTTTGACGGAATGCCCACGGATGCGCTAATAGGTTCCAACACGATGGCAATCGGTCCTTCCCGCTCTGAAAGCGGAAATACTATGTTGCTTCAAAATCCGCATCTTCCCTGGAACATACCATTTATGCGATTCTATGAGGCACAGCTCGTTGGCCCTGATTCTAACCTTTATGGTAGTACGCTTATCGGAGTACCGGCAATTATGATAGGATTTAATCAACAACTTGGGTGGTCGCATACCATAAATACAGCCGATGTGTTTGACACTTATCGACTGAAGCTAGAGGGCAAAGGGTATCACTTTGACGGCGACACGAAATCTTTCGATGAATCTACCAAAATTCTTAGAGTCCGTGGGGAAGATAATGAGCTTAAGCGGGATACGTTAGAAATTAAACGATCCAAGCACGGTCCCGTTATTCAATCCACCGACAGTTCGGCCATTGCTGTACGCACTCTGATGTTTGAGCGGCATGGGGTGCTTCAGCAATTTTGGGAGATGGGTCGTGCACAGAACTTTGACCAATTTCAGAAAGCACTTAAGCAGCTTCAGCTTCCCATGCTTACGACCACCTATGCCGATGGTGATGGACATATTTATTACTTATTTAACGGACAGGTGCCGGAACGCCCCTTTGGTGATTTTGGTGACTGGCAAAAACCTGTAGCGGGTGATACATCGAGGACAGTATGGTCTGATATCCATGACTTCGAAGAACTGCCCAGTGTACTTGATCCCGAGAGCGGATTTGTACAAAACTCCAACAGTCCGCCGTGGTTTGCTACAAAACCTTCGCCGTTAAATCCAAATGATTATCCGGAATACCTTTCCCCGGAATGGCTGCTTCCCCGCGAACAGCGCGGGCTGGAAATGCTGCTTGCTGATCAGTCGATAAGCTTTGAAGAACTAGTTGAGATGCGCTATTCAAGTAAGATGCTTTTGGCCGATCAGGTAATCAGTGATCTTACCTCCACGGCTAAGACATCGTCGGATTCTCTCACGCGAGTTGCCGCCAGCGTGTTGGAAGGTTGGGATCAACGTGCGAATGCAGACAGCAAAGGGGCTGTATTATTTACGTTTTGGGCTTTGGAACAGTGTAAAGGTCACTTCACAAATTTCTGTAATTTTAAAGAGCCTTGGAATATGGCAAATCCGTTGGAAACGCCAAATGGTTTGACTGAACCCGACAGTGCCGCAGCTCTTTTAGGAAAAGTGGCCAGAAAGGTACAAGATCAATTTGGCAGATTGGATATTCCCTGGGGTGAGGTTATGCGTCTCTCAGATGATATCCCGGGTACCGGAGCGCCGGGCGATCCGTTGGGCGTGTATCATGTGATAGAATACAGATCAACAGACTATAAAAATTATCGACCTGCTTTTGGAGATACGTGGAGTGCGGTAATTGAATTTACCCGCAGTGGCCCCAGGGCTGAAGTACTTATGTCGTATGGGAATACTAGTCAATCATCCGGCCAGGATAATAGACAATTAGAATTAATATCTGAGAAGCAGATGCGGCCCGTCTGGTATACTCGGAAGCTTGTTGAAGAAAATATGCAAAGCAAAACAATATTTCGTTATCAACGATAATGGCAATAAATATTAGTCAAGTGGTTAACCGACTTCAAAATTAGCTATAAACCGTCATTGATTTAGTATAAAGTTTATAAATAAGGAAGAGAGTGTTACAGAGTTGCTATCACTAATCTTTAATTATAAATAAAGCTAAAGAAAGAGGGGATAACTATTATGGAAGATCCTGTCCAACACCAGCTTGAAGCGTTTAACAACAGAGATATCGACGCTTTTATGGAAGCGTTCGCAGACGATGCCACCGTCGAAAACGGGGGTGGCGAAGAAATGATGAGCGGGAGCGAGCAGATACGGGCATTCTACCGTAATGTTTTTGAAAATAGTCCGAATCTTCATTGTGATATCGTAAATCGAACAACCGTCGGGGACTGGGTTATCGACGAAGAACAACTTCAAGGTCTCAAGGCCGAGGGGTTCCCCGAAGAGGCGCATGCGATGGTCGCATATGCAGTAGAGGACGGACACATTACGTTCGCCCGGATGTACTCATAAAAAGATGAACACATCTGATTCACTCGACAAACCCTAAGGCTAATCAAGCAGTAGGTATTACAAGATGTACCAATACTGGTAAACTAGAAATAAATCTAACAATAACACTCATTCATTATGTATGATACCAAAAAGGGAGTATCGCCTGGCAAACATGGGATAAACAACGCTATAAAAACGATTCTTTGCATTGTAGTTCTATCCCTGCTAGCTATAGGTTGCGTCCAGAAAGAATCACAGCAACTCTCAAAAGAAAAAGAAGCTGCCATAGCTGATTCAATACAGACGCTTGCCAAGGATGTAAATGCGGCCTGGGAGAATTTAGATGCTGAGTCTTATATGTCCTATTACAGTCAGGATGCAAGCCTTGTTTATGGAGGGTCCATGCTATCCCGGGAGGAACTTAAAAATCTTGTTGAAAAATACATGGCCGGACTTGAGGAGTCCACCATTACGATGGTAGATTCAAAAGTAAATGTCCTTGATTCTGATGCTGCTGTAATTTCGTTATAACCAATCATTGGTAAGATCAAATGGGGATACCACTCAAATCACCGCTGTAATTAGCGGGATGTTTTCTCGTGAAAATGGGCAATGGAAAATTGCACATGCCCATGAAACCGCAGTTTCTAATTAATTGGCAAATTTATTGCCACGCCCATATACATGAAAATCATTGGGCATAAAACGGATTGTCTTAACGCTTAATTAAGAAAATGATCACATACCTAACATAAATGGAGAGTATGATCTGAGGTAACCCAACAACTCATTCTTCTGAATCATAAATCCGGGGGTTAATTATGAGATTATCAGGGAGCGATTCAAAAAAATGTAGATTATTTAATGAGTCAGAATCAGGAGTTAGCTTCGTCAGATTTCTGCTGATTATTCTTGTTACAGTGTTTTGTCGTTCATCAGCCGTAGCCCAGCCCACACTTGTGATTGAAAACGGACGCGTGATTACTGGTAATGGGACGGTATTTGAACAGGCTTCGGTTGTAGTTGCGGGCGATAGTATCTATTCAGTAACCCAGGAGACTGTTGAAGCGCCTGATGCCCGCCGCATTGATGCTTCAGGCAAAACAGTGCTACCTGGGCTCATTGATGCGCACGTCCATCTTACTATTCCCCCCCAAGGACGAGATTCTACCGCGGTTGCCCAGCATCTCAAGGGAAACGTCCCTAGCATTCTCCAGGGATTCCTTGACCATGGGATAACCACCGTCCGCTCGACGGGAAGCTACTGGCCCTTGGAAAGGAAGCTTCGAGACCGGATTGCCGATGGCGAGCTCGATGGACCACGCATGATTACCTCTGGGCCTGTGTTTACGGCTGAGGGAGGTCATCCTGCTACTACCGTCTGTGAGGATCAATGGTCAGGTCTCGATACAGATCGTCCTAATTCCTATTGCCGCGCCCATTTGGCTGAAGTGGTCAGCGGATCCGAGGAGGCGCGGTCAGCCGTTCGCCGCTTGTCCGGGGAAGGAGTCGATTTTATCAAACTTGTCTCCGATAGCGTTACCGCCCCTGTCCAGATTGATCAGGAGATTGTCGGGGCCATCGTAGAGGAAGCCCATAGTGAAGGACTCCGGGCAGTGGGCCATGTCTATGAGGCCGAGCACATGGAACGCTACGCCAAGATGGGCATGGATGGGTTTGTCCATTCTGTGTTACCAGCTACTATCCCCGGTGGAAAAGTGGAGCGACTGGCCCAAGTGCTGGCGGACGAAGGCACGCCAGTTACAACGACGCTGTCAGTTATACTGCTGTACGCCGAAGGCGGGACGACCAATGAGCATATCGATACTGTGCTCGAAGGGGAGTCGCCCGCTCGCGAAACTGGCGAATCGCTGGCCCGTGAAATGAACACCTTTGCTGAGGCCGGAGTTCCGGTCGTGGTCGGGACCGACTGGTGGAGCGGATTGGACGTAAGCCATCCCGCTGTTCAGCCCGGTATGGTAACAATTACTGAGATGGAAATGCTGCGCTGGGGCGGAATGTCACAAGAGGCTATCATCGAAGCTGCCACTACCAATGCCGCCCAGGCCTTGGAGATGGGAGACCAAGTGGGAATGTTAGAAGAAGGTAAACTTGCCGATCTGATTGTGGTGGATGGAAATCCGCTTGAGGATCTGTCGGCGTTGGAAGATGTAGAAATAGTCATTCAAGATGGCGAAGTGAAGACTTCTGAGAAATAAAAATGATGTGCAAGACGAGAGAATAAATGTAAAAGATTAATTGAGAAAAAGATGGATAACTTACAAGGAAAGGGAGAACAAATAGATGGAACAGGGAACGTGAGCCACAATTGGGGATATTTAGCACTGGCGCTACTAATGACTGTCATAGCCATTGGTGGTTTTTGGCAAACTTATTGGTGGCCAGTGATAACAGGTAACGGAGAGTTTCACTGGCTGCTTCATCTCCATGGAGCGGCCTTTACGCTTTGGATGGTGTTATTAATTATTCAGACAAGCCTTGTTTGGAATGGTCAAACCCAGCTGCATCAACTATTCGGTAAACGTCTTGGCATTTTTTGGGGTATACTTATCATACTATTGGGTATAGCAGTAGGATTTGGCAGGGTTTCTCCAGCAATTGCAACCGAATATGACACCCTTGCGGAATTTATTAAAGGATTGCCGATTCCACTGGGGGATATCCTAGTTTTTGCAATCTTATTCAGTTTAGGAATTTTCTACCGATCAAAGCCAGAGCTTCATAAACGGCTAATGATTCTATCTACCACAGTGCTGTTGTTTGCACCGGCAGGGCGGTTAAGTGCATTTGCAGAATCCGTACTACTTTCTGTAGTAATACTTTTAGGTATACCATTACTCCCAGCATTTTTAGCCATTGGATATGACTGGTGGACTCGGGAACGGGTACATCCAGCCTATTGGTGGGGGACAGCACTCATCGCATTACGTGGCGCCTCTATTATCTTTTTTGCTGTTTCTGAAACGTGGGCCACTATGGCAGAGACAATAGCCCAGGAATTACGCTCGGTGCTACTCCCGCTCCTGTAAAAATTTATGGTAAACTTATTATGAGATAAACCTATTTCATCATTAGAAATTAAATAATGCTGTAAAACAGTTATGGTTAGCGCAAATAAAACGTCAGATATCGCCACTAAAAATAAGGAATCAACATTTTCGCTTACCTTCTTTGTAGGCATGGCTATTTATCTGACAGTAATTGTTATTGCCGGTTTTTGGCCTACCTACTTCGGCCCATATTTTTCTGGCGAAGAAGTTGGCCATCCGAAAAGCCTTATAGAAAATACACTTATACTCCACGTGCATGGACTGATTATGCTCACTTAGATGGGCTTAATGTTGTTTCAAACCATCTATATTGCCCGTGATAAAACGAGTACTCATATGCGTCGTGGTTACTATGTAGCTGCGTTCGGGATTGTAGTGTTTCTGTCAGGGCTGCTTATAATCTATGCACAGGGACAAAGTCTTGTGCAAGAAGGTGTAGTAACTTGGTCAGGAGTTCCAATGCTTGCTTGGCCATCCGAGGTCGAAATGATTCAATTTCCCATATTATTGTATCTTGGTTATCGATTCCGCAAGAACCCTGCAACACACAAGAGATACATGTTATTTGCAACTATGGTTCTCATCATAGCCGCAATTGCTCGAATGGGGTATCTGCTTGGAACTTGGAGCACCGAGATCATGGCAGTAGCTATGGTTGGGCCAGTATTTGTTTACGACCTATATAGAGAGCATCGTATCCATCCGGAAACACTCATTGGCACAGGGATTTTTTCGCTTTACTTTGGTGCAAAAATATTTTTGGGATAAATCACATATAATTAGAATTAGTTGAGTCCTATTATGATTAAACGAAGAGTGCTCCAAACATCAATCTCACTTTGTTTAATATTAAGTTTTGTTGCTTTATGTACTGTCGTACAAGCCCAGAATGAAACCAAAGTTGACAGCCTCTTTGCTAAATGGGATAAACCAGATACTCCCGGAGCTGCTGTAGCAATTATCAAAGATGGTGAGTTTGTTCTTCAGAAGGGCTACGGTATGGCAAACCTAGATTATAATATTCCTATTACCGACCAATCTGTATTTCGTATCGCCTCAGTTTCCAAGCAATTTACCGCTGCATGCATCATCTTACTAAAAGAAAAGGGGAAATTGAACCTTGATGATTCATTAAATTCCTTTTTTCCTGATTTTCCTGACTATGCCAAAAAGATAACCGTACGACATTTACTCCATCATACAAGTGGCATAAGAGATTATCTTACTTTGGCATCGTTATCAGGCTATACAGCCAGCGATTACTACACAAATAATGAAGTAATGAGGTGGCTGAAGAATCAAAAAGAACCCAATTTCAAACCTGGATCAGAGCATTTGTACAGCAACACCGGGTACTGGTTGCTGGGGCAGATTGTGAAAGAGGTCAGTAGTCAACCAATGGCTGACTTTGCAAAAAGTGAGCTTTTCAAACCACTTGGAATGAACAATACCCATTTTCATGATAATCATAAACGGGTTGTTAAGAATCGTGCTACCGGTTATCAACCCAAAAATGATAGCACATTCCTAATAAATACCACTACACTAGACATGATTGGAGACGGTGGTATATTCACAACTATCAATGATATGAAGAAATGGAGCGATTCCTTTCATGATTCGGATTATTTGCAACAATCGTTTTGGGATGCGATGACTGAAAAGGGGAAACTAAATAACGGAGAATCAATTAACTACGCTGCTGGACTTAGTATTAGATCATATAAGGGCGTAGAGACTATCTCTCATGGTGGAGCTTTTGTTGGGTACCGTGCCTATTATATAAGGTTTCCCGAACAGCATTTTAGCATTGTTTTTTTTGTCAAATCGAAGTGATGCAGATCCAGAGGTAATGAGTTATAAGATTGCTGACCTGTATTTAAAAAAGCATTTCAACAAAACGGAAGACACAGCCAAACAAACTACCTCAGCTGATCGCCCTAAGACCAAACCAAAGGATTTAAATAACCTCACGGGGCAATATGCTTTGGAACTAGGTTTTGTTGTGGAAGTCCGTATTAAAAACGATTCGCTTAATGTGTTACAAAAGTGGGATAACTCCTCATATAATGTCAGCAGACTTTACGGTAACACATTTCTAAAGGCTACGGATAACACGCTTAAATTTCAATTCTCGGATTTTAAAAATGAGACAGCTGATTCACTGATCTTCATTCAAGCCGGATCTAAATTTCCTGGAGAAAGGATACCTGAGAATATAGACATTGATCTAGAAAACTATGTTGGGAGTTATTATAGTGAAGAGCTAGATGTAACCTACAAGTTATTTATCGAAGAAAACCAGCTACATATGAGAATTGGATTCAATGAATCATCGAAATTGAATCCAATGGGGCCAGATCAATTTCAATCTTCAGGCAGGTTCTACCGATTTACGCGAAACGATAAGGGACATATATCAGGCTTTCGGTTAGATGCCAGACGAGCTAAAAACTTACAATTTCTCAAAGAATAAATATTTGACATCTATCACTTTTCAATTGTAGTGCTATTGTCAACTTAAGCTTAGCACCCTAACCCCTTCAAAAAGGAAAATGTCAAGCAGATAGTCCTCACCCAGTTACTTATTTCATCATTTCTATAAATCCCTTAGTTCAAACCTATCGCTGGCGACCGGGATCATTGATCAAGACAGGGGGGGGTACCCCATGGTTAGTCGAGATCTTTAGGATTTTCTCAGAAACACCCCCGTCATTATTTAACCAGGGTCTGCGAGCAATGTTAATTTTATTTTTCTTGCTCAAAAACGGTACCCCTCCAAATAAACCATCCCCTACCTTAGAAGTCGGATTTTTATTTTTTGAAAAAAAACTTGTAACAAGTTCTCATGTAATTTTTTGACATTATTTGAGCTTTAAGGATTTCAACCTTAATTAATTTTGATGGCATCGAAGCAACCCAAATGATCCATAGGATTAATTAACAAGTTCACTGACTACTTTTTCATGGGGAGAAAGTGACCAGTTGAATACTTAGGCTACTGTACTTACTATTGCCTGTCCCTAAAGTAGATCATTAAATATAATTCCATTTGCAGCAGCTCTAAAAATTTTCCATTCCCGTATTGACTTCTACCTCTTTTACTTGTCGCACGACTTCATACCGGGATTCTTCAAGCATTTTTCTATATTTTGCTATTTTTTCACCCATCATTTGTTCTGCCATACGTCGTTGTGATTCGGGCATTTCCTCAAACTTTTCAATGGCCTTTTTGGCCTCTTGGTATTCTTCTTCAGATAAGGCAAGACCACTGATAACAGTTGTCATTTCATATGGTATCAGCATTCCTTCTACACTACGAAAATCACTCTTTACCATTTTTGCGTTAACTTCATGGGGTTCATTTTTATAGATCATATCCATTGTGCATTCCAGTTTCCGGATTACCCATTTGTCAGGATCAATATATAAATAGAGATTCTCAATGGTAT
This sequence comes from Fodinibius sp. AD559, assembly GCF_052712805.1. Taxonomy (NCBI): domain Bacteria; kingdom Pseudomonadati; phylum Balneolota; class Balneolia; order Balneolales; family Balneolaceae; genus Fodinibius; species Fodinibius sp. AD559. The sequence continues at coordinate 56,241 of NZ_JBQPVW010000008.1, read as the reverse complement.
TATCTATGTCAGGGTCATTATTTAAACTTTCTACTTCCAGTTCATAAACATAAAGAATATGTACTCTCTGATTTTCAACTTCTCCGGGTTTCTCGTAGGTCGCCTTCTCTTTTACCTGGTCAAACAATTGTGAATAAAAATCAACATTCGCTGCTGACGTTGATTCTACCCCTTCTGGGTTTTCCGTTCTGGTTTTAAAATAAGGCCGACCATTATCATAAGCTTTTTTATAGTAGATGGTTTGTTTATTTGTGACCATGACATAATCGTTTATGCCCTCAATGGATTCCTCGTAATTTTCTTGCAGTGTTTCCAGTATCTCGGAGGCTTTTGCGTCCTGACTAAGCAGTGTTTTGGGAAATAATACAGACAGCATAATGGCTGCTATCACTACGATATTATTATTTAAATATCTCATAACTCAAGTTTTAATAATTTTATATTCTTTTTACCCTTCAGTTTTTTCCTTTGAAACACAAGCGTGGAAACTATTATTCTACTATCTTAACCAATTCAACCCGCCGGTTACGGGCACGCCCCTCTTCGTCTTGATTGCTGGCAACCGGGGCAAGGGGGCCTACGCCGTGAGGCGTGAGCCTGTCTGCCGAAATCCCGTGGTTGGATGTTAAAAACTCCACGACGGCCTCCGCGCGTTGCATTGATAAATCCATGTTGTATTCCAAACTTCCGGTAGCATCAGTATGTCCGACAACACGCAGATTAAGATCTGATTGCTGTTCCAAAAGATTGGCTATTTCAGCTAACGTAGATTCGGATTTTCCCTTGATTGTCGCTTTATCGGTATCGAAATGGATCCCGTAAATGCGAACACTGCCGGATTCCTCAATGTCTTCTTTCATGGCTTCCGAATCTATCTCTACCTCGACCTTCCCGGTATCCATCGGCTTTTCTTCAAGCACCTGAAGAGCGGTGGCGGGACGGCCATCGTATTTATCACTCAGCAGCGTATGGGCCGATACGTAGATATCACCATCTTCTCCGGGCAACCTGGCCAAAAAATAGCTGGCGTCGTCGCCATGAGTCCATGATGGTCTGCCGGTACCCAACCAGCCAGGGCTATAGGCTTCATCTGTATAAATGGCTCGCGGAATCTCGTCCATTCCCCCAAAACATTCATAGACAATTTCAAAACCGGCATCTTTAAGTGCGATCTGATAGTTTCTCTGTACTTGAAAAACAGACAAACCCTCCGGAGCCGCATAAAGAATTTTTGTGACTTCACCTTCGACTTTGTCGATTTCCAGACTACCTTTTTCAAAACCCGAGGGAAACTGTATCCGATCATAATCAACATGTTCATAACCTTTAATTACAGAACCCTCATAGCGGGAAATCATCGAGTGATCTTCACTTCCTTCTACATCTTCCTGGCCATAACTTGCTGTATAACTCAAGGAGACTAAAAGCAATGCTAATGGAAACAAAATAGTTTTTTTAATCATCACAACACGTTTTGGTTTTAACTGATTATCAAATGTAAAGTCCGATTAATTACTTAAGCGAAGATGGTAAGTCAAAAATCGGATCATAGTTCTTAGGCTTTTGCTGAAACCTCAATCATATGCTACGTGATTTATCAGGCGTTTTTTATAGGGGATTCCATCGTCATGGGGTGGGGTTAAGTCTTACAATGAATAATAAAATCCCTTACAATTATTGATAACTATTCCAGTATGCCTGAATTGAAAAAATGATCTACATTTTACTGCACTAAATATTTGACAAGCCTTCCAAAGGCTGTTGTGGGAAGCCTTATTACTTGTGAAGGAATTTGGCAAAGTACCTTATGAATTTCGATAGGTGAATGAGGTTAACGTAATTAACGGATGGAATTGGTTGCTCGCAGCCTCCAATCCATGTCCAAATTGACAGATCGAGAAATCTGTTTCGAGTTTAAATGTTATTGCTTAGAGGTTTTGGCACTCTTTAACTTATGAACGGGGACGCTTATAAATGAGATCTCAGTCGTTTGGTCGGGATAACAGATATATTTTGCCGATAAAGCGTTGAGAAGTAAATTTAAAACTCTAATTAAACCTAAAATCCGATGGACGAATCTGAATTAACGACTGAAACTGGTTCTAATAACAACAGTAAATTGATTGCAATACTTAGCTATATTACGATCATTGGTTGGATAATTGCTTTTTTAATCTATAAGAATAATCAGGAAAAACCGAAACTGGCTGGGTTTCATCTTCGTCAATCACTGGGACTTATGATTTTGGGATTATTGGTAGGAGTTGTCCAAAGTGTGCTTTCCGGAATACCTGTTATCGGATGGCTGATTGGGTTTTTGATGATGGTAATATCTCTGGCGCTGCTCATATTTTGGGTTATGGGTATTCTCAAAGCAATTGGAGGGGAAAGGGAGGCTTTGCCATTCATTGGGCAACCTACTCAGGATCTGTTAAAAGATGTTATTAAATGAGAAATTGGAGATGCACCTTTTAAGACAGGTTTTGCTTATTTTAGGTAGTTTAACCCGTGGTTCACTGGGTTGCATTCCATTTCATTCTTTAATTCAGATTGTCCTGATAAATCGGAACGTGTGGGTAAGGTTTACGTATTAGGCTGTAATTTTCGTTTTTCCAAAAAAGGAAATCTCAAACAGACAGTCCGCACCTACTTACTTATTTCATCATTGCTATACCTCCTTAGTTCAAGCTTTCAGCTGGCAGTAGGGTTTGTTGATAAAAAGCGGGGGATTGCCTTGGTTAAAATCAATTCTCAAGGATTTTTACAGAAATACCCCTGGTTTTCAAAGTAGAGTCTGCATGTAGTGTTATTTTTATTTTTCTTGCTCAGAAACGGTATTCCTTCATATCAAAGTACCCCCTGGGTTTGCCCCTTAGATTTTTATTAAAAATTTTTAAGTCTTGTCCAGAAATGATTTGGACTTTTTGATAAGCACCAAACTGGCTAAAATATATTAAGCTCCTCACCGTATGGAGATTGGGCACATATTGTTGTACGATTAGGAAAGTTCGACTCCACAGCATCCTGAGCCGTAATCTAAACGGTATATTCCTGCACGCTTGGGTACGTGGAGCCTATCTCGAGGAGGTTGTCAATACCCTGCTAAAAGGCTTTCTGTTATCTACACGTCATTCAGGCGGTACGAAAAAATAAATAACTAAAAAAATTTGACTCTAATCCCGATTTTATGAAAAAATGGAACGTATTATACGAGCTGTCGCAGGAAGTTTTGTAACTATTAGCCTGATACTGGGCTACTTTGTAAACCCTTACTGGTACCTATTTACCCTGTTTGTGGGATTGAATTTGTTTCAGTCAGCCTTTACCAAGTGGTGCCTGGCCGAGGAAATCCTGAAAAAGTTTGGTATCGGCGTACCGTGTAGCACGGAAGGAAATTCTAAACCAGAACTTGAACATTAAACACAAAAGCTTTAAAAATGGAAGTACTTATTTTAGCAACCAAAGACTGTAATCATCGGCCGTTGGTGGAAGAGCGGCTTAAGAAGATGGGCATTTCGTACGAAGTTCGGTATGTGGATGAACATCCGAAACTGGTAGAAAAATATGAGGCCCATTCCTCACCAAACATTATCGTTGACGGAGAAGTCGTTTACCGTGGCGACTACGGTGATCCTATTCCGACAGAAGATGAATTGAAAAGTTTATTTAATGCTTAACGTAATGTCATGTTAATTCCCCGCTGTCGGGTGAACTTTTGTAAGAGTTCCTTGTAACTTATCATATTCGTATGGAATTGCCATCAAACATCAAACCTGCCGGTCAGCGACATTCAGCATTGACTGGATAGGAGTTTAAAAGTCGATATACAAAACAAAGAAAAGTAGAATGGACAAAAAAGAACAACTGATAGAGCGTATTCCCAAAAGAGACGAAATGCAAATGACTCCCCAATACATACCGGATACAAAGGGACTGGTAGCAGTAGATATTACGTGGGGCGAAATCCAGCCCATCCAGGTCGCCGATGGAATCCGTACCGTAGGTGAGCCAGAAGTAATAAAGCATCTTCAAAGCGGGCTTCCAGTGATTGATGTACGAGCTCCCGGTACCCGTGACGGCATACGAATCGCCGGTACAAATGAAATACCCATTTCAGATATTGTTGATCGGATGGATGAGCTGGACCGGTCAAAGCCCACTATTTTCTTCTGTAATGGGCCGCAGTGTCCACAATCGCAAAAGGCGATTAATCTGTTGCTCGAAGCAGGATATCCCGCTGAAAAGATGTGGTACTACCGCGGAGGCATGCATGATTGGATCACACTGGGACTTCCGGTTGTGAAAGAATACGTAGAATAGCGATTTAGGACGTGTTAGTACGCACTGAATCGTTACCTTAGCCAGAGTAATTGAATGGTTTTATATTTGATAACATCGCTATAAAAAAGCAACCTGCAAAGCGCAGGCTGCTTTTACTTTATGTCAACAGAATCAGTTATTGTGCGGTATAGCCACCGTCTATAACCAACGCACTGCCGGTTACAAACTTTGATTCATCGGAAGACAGGTAAAGAATTCCATTGGCGATATCTTCCGGGTCGCCTACATGGCCAATTGGATGAGCCTCAGCAAGTTCTTCCCGGAATTCTTCAACTGTAACGCCTTCCTGTTCTTTAGCAACTCTCTCAACCAACGAAGTCCAGATGAACCCGGGATGCACAGAGTTAACGCGGATGTTATCCTCGGCATATAATAGTGCATCATTTTTGCTCATAATATGAACTGCTCCCTTAGATGCGTGGTATGGAGGAAGATCAGCTGCGCCTACTAATCCATAGATAGAAGATAAATTTATGATACTTCCACCGCCCGCCTTTTTCATAGCCGGAACCGCATACTTAGTACACAGGAAAACACCATTAACATTGACATCTATGACTTGTTGCCATTCCTCCATCGTGATTTCATGTGTTGGTTTATCCACACCTTCAATTCCGGCGTTGTTAACCAGACCATCAATGGAGCCAAATTCATCCTCAATAGCTGTAAAGGCATCTTTGACCTCTTCTTCATCTGTGGTATCCATATGCCAGTATTTAGCTGTACCTCCGTTATTGGTGATTTGTTCGGCGACTTCTTGACCGGTATCATCTTGAATATCCGTAATAGCAACTTTGGCACCTTCAGAAGCTAATACCTGCGATGTTTTCTTTCCTATTCCGGATGCTGCACCAGTTACAATTATAACCTTATTGTCTACTCGTTTCATAAAAACTCCTGTATTTAGGTTAATTTTTAAAAGAACTATTAAAATATAAATAGATTAATAGGTATATCTTTGTTCAATATGAGAACATATATGTAGTGGGACTAATTTCTTTAATTAATTCCGCTAATGAGATATTAAATGAATAAAATGCTCATATTAAGAATACTGAGAGCATTTTTTTGTTAAAGTAATGGTTATACCTACAGGATCTTTCAAGAATACTCCACATAATAAAGGGAGGTGGATACCAATAGTCACACAAATATCCTTTCTACCGACAATCGCATATTCTTAAATAGCAAAAAGCAGGTCGAAGTGGCTGAGTTTCGCAAGTAACTGGCTGATGTAACGATGGAATAAGCAGGTATTTTCGCTTGTTCTAAGACAACAAGATTAAATCAAAAAAACTTATAGTTATGGACAAAAAGATCACATTTATCGGATTAGGAATCATGGGAAGCCGCATGGCAAATAATCTTCAAAAGAATGATGTAAATCTGACGGTTTATAATCGAACCCGCTCGGCTATGGATCCTTTAATTGAGGCCGGAGCGCATGGCGCTGGATCGCTGAAAGATGCGGTTGAAGAAGCAGATATTGTATTCACCATGGTATCAGATCCTAACGCGATTGAACAAATAGCTTTGGGGGAAAATGGGTTTCTTTCCTCCATGAAGAAAGGAGCTCTTTGGGTTGATTGTACTACTGTAAATCCTTCTTTTTCTCTGAAAGAAGCGGCGGAGGCGGAAAAATACAACCTACGCTTTATGGATGCTCCCGTTGCAGGATCCAAAGCTCCGGCAGAGCATGGAGAACTGACTTTCTTGATAGGTGGAGATCAATCCGACGTGGAAAAAACGCGCCCGCTGATCGAACATATGGGATCGAAGATCGTGCATGTGGGAGAAACGGGAAAGGGAACTTCCATGAAGATGCTTGTAAATTCCTTACTAGCCGTTGCAATGGCTTCTTTTTCTGAAACCGTTCTCCTAGGTGAGAAAATGGGACTTTCTAAAGACTTTTTACTAAATACCCTTCCAGACCTCCCCGTCTCAGCTCCTTTTCTAAAGGCCAAGGCTGAAATGATCAAAAATAATGATCAGGAAACACAATTCCCTCTTGAGTTGATGTATAAAGACCTGCACCTTGCTTCTCTTTCGGCATATGAACAAGATCATCCGTTACTTCTGAATAATATCACTAAGGAATTGTTTGGACAGGCAATAAGTGAAGAGCGGGGTCGGGAAGATTTCTCCAGGATCTTTGATTTTATGGATAACTCAGCTGAAGCTACATAATTTGAATTGTATGAAAGCGTTATTTCTGGACTAACGGACAGCGCTGCTCATTGAACGACTTGAATTCATTTTTTGTAGCTTTAACATCACCGCCATCTGTGGCATCATTAAACATTTCAACTACTTCAGATGCGGCCAGCGCAAGCGGGATCATGTGAGTGTGATCAATATCGAGTTGAGCGGCTCCAGCGCGCCATGGCGGATGGTCTGCAAAGGATTTGTCTTCTTCCCGTCACAGATACTGGTAGGGGAAGACCATTAGGATCCAATTTCGGGTAGCAATGCCAATAGGGTAGTAGATCCAGCCAGGGAGGCAATGAGATTGCGTACTCTTTACAACCTAACGCTTCTATAAATAATAAAAGCCCGGAGCAGAGCCCCGGGCTTTATCTAGTTTCTCAGATGGTGATAAGCTACGAACTTAATCATCGTTTGCTTCGATCTCCTCTACGCCGTTTTCGAACTCGGCTTCGAACTCAAGCAATTGCTGATGCTGATCCCAGTCGTGCTGGGTAAGATCCATGACGGATCCATCGGATTGTTTAAACCATGTTGTTGGGTTGATGCGTACCGACACCGTTTGCGCTATATTATCCTCGGTTACCTCAAGCGGTGGACTGAATTCCCGCTCAATCTCGATTTCAGCTTGAGCAAAAACCTTGAACGGTTGCGGATCGCCATCGGTAGGGGTAAAACTACCCGTAATAATCATACTGGCTTTATCGGGCCAATCGGGAAATTCGGAGCGGATGGAATCGGCCAGAGTTTGACGCTCCCCGTTATCTCCTTCCTCATCTTCAAAATCCAAGTCCTCAACCTCGAACTCTAGTTCTTCGTACAGGCCGGCCTGAATTTGGCTGTTGGCCAGACTCAGCGTTTCTTCTCCGAGTGGCAGATCAACGAAAAACGGCTTGGATTCAAATTCTTCAAGCTCGGTAGAGTCCTCATCGGCCTCGGAGGGGTCAAGCTCAAATTCTGCAACGACAAATCGAATATCATCGATCTGCAGTGTGCCGTTCGTTCCCTCTATAAGCAGTGAAACATGGGAGGATGCAGTCGTATTGCCGGATGAAACAGTCTTGGAAGAGCTGCTCCCCGAAACGGTTTGAAATTGCAGTTTTACATTTCCATCTCCCGGCTCAGCATTGGTACCGGTAGTATCACAGCTGGTAAGAAAACTGATCAGCAGTGCAATCAGCGTGGCGAAAGATAGTAGCTTGGTTAGTTTCATAGGTATAAAATTAATTTATGATATTCTTTATAAGTATAGGACGATTGAACTGCGAAATGGTTACCTGCCTTTCAAAAAGGTTGGCTTATATGCACACTTTTAACTGCCTGCACGTTCAAATGTTTCAAAAGGTTCCATCTTCATTTATCTTTGCTCATTCGCAGGGGGAATTAATGTGAAATAATTCTTATAACAGCAAGATGCCTAATTTTCTGATCGTTTGCATTATACCTCAACAGAAATATCTTACATAATTCCCAGATTGAAATACATATATAAGCGAACTATGTAGTGAACATCGTGTATTTCTGTCTGTTATAATCCCTTATAAAATATCATCTACATATAAATGAAATATTCTTCTTTGAAACGGGATATAATACGCACGTTAACGGCGGACAGGCCTTATCATTATCTTGCTACAATTATTCTATCATTCTTTTTTTTGAAATTGGATTGAAAAGGTCGTGCCTTGCTCAGATGAGCTGAAATTATAATCAGCATCCAACTGATTACTTAACGTTTGGATAAGATTCATACCCAACGACCCTTCCCTGCTGTTAAAATCGTCAGGTAGGCCCACACCATTATCACTAATTTCCAACCTAATAAGGTTATCTGAGGTTGCTAAATTAATCGTAATAGTTCCCTGTTTCCTTCCTTCGAAAGCATGTTTAATGCTATTGGTTACCACCTCATTGGCAATTAACGTACAGGGCAGGGTTTGGTCCATATTTAAATAAATCATATCACAATCTGTCACTAGCTCAATTTCCACGTCAGGCTCCATCATATTAATAATATCTGACGCTAATCTTGTTACATTATGACCTAACGAAACATCCAGGTAATCATCCGATTCATACAGCTGTTGGTGAATACCTGCCACCGCTTTTATGCGACTGGCACTCTTTTTTAGCGTGTTAATAAGCTCAGGTTCATCTTTTTGTAGCCATTGGAGCTGTAACAACCCTGCCACGACGGCGAGATTATTTTTTACCCGATGGTGGATTTCTCCCAATAGCGTACGATTTTCTTCCAGAGAGTTTTCTAGTCGTTGTTTGTCACGTTCCCGATCCGTGATATCTTGACTGGTGCCAACAGTTGAAAGGGGCTCCCCTTTGTCATTATAAAAATGACTGGCTTGTGCTTCTACATACTTAATTTGTCCATTGGGAAGGTGAAGCCGATACGTAACTTCTAACGAATGTTTGTTTTCCAATGACTTATTAAACTCTTGCCGAACTCTTGGCTGATCTTCAGGATGTATACGGTTGAAACATGCTTCAAGGGAAGGATCATCCTCTTCGAGGTTATACCCCAAAATGCGATACGTTTGATCAGACCAAAACAGCTTATCGTCTTGATGATCTACGATCCAAGTCCCTATATCGGCAAGGGACTCTGCTGAGCTCATCCATGACCTTACTTTATGTAACTCTTGTTCGGTTTGTTTTAGCTTATCAGCTATTCTGCCCCTCATTTCGTCAGATAGCGGTTCCCCAGATTCCAACGCTTGGATTGCCCGACCTATCTTTTGCTCTATTTCTGCGCCAACTGATCTCATGATATAACTCTCTAAACCTAAAGTTTTGATGTTGAAATACGTTAAGAAATTTTAATATTCTTGCCAAAAGACTTATGAGTACCCCTTATTCTGGGTGATCATCGGATTGACAAATACTATGTAATAGAACTGTAAAGGAACATGCAGGGCTTTATCCTGGAGGGTTATATTATTCTCACGGCTCTGATTATATGTTATTTCGAGGGAAGGGTATACTCGTAATGGGCTAAGGCCGATTAGGGGAGAGGTAACCTTTTCGTTTACCCAGGGTTGTATGTTTCTCCAGAGCTATCTGAAATGTTAGGGAAGCTATTATGACGTAAAATTGCTTATTTATTTAAATAAGGAGGATATTTTAGTTCGGTTGGGTTCATCATGCAGATCTATATATTAGTTCTCCTTTACCACTGTTTTAGGAGTATCACTGTTTAACTATACAGTATTTTACTTTCACGGACTAGGCAGCGACGCCCATAAGGCCCCGAATTAATTCTTGGAATGAGTCTATTTCCTTCTCGTTTTGTTGTGTTTTTAATTTGATGTTTCCATTGAGGATAAGATGACACTGTTGTCCCTTATAATTGAAATCAACAATTTTTAAATCGTTTGCCACATCTTGGTACGGGTTGCCAACGTCGGAGACGAAGAACACTTCATATTCAAGTTGTTTCCTCAAGGCGTGAAATAATCGGTCATTCATAGCTGTTACCCATCAGCTTAGTTGTTTATTGTTAGCTCTCTATCTTTTCGATCGGTTTTATGATCGACGATATCAATTGTTTCTTGTCAAGCAATGTCAGCAATAGATGAGAAAAAAGCGACTAAATAAAAGGATCTTAATCTTGATTACTGTTTTGTAATCTATGTATTCTTTGACTGCAGCTGTGGCCTGTAGTTCTTTCGGGCTATCCGCAGGCCGCTAGGGAAGGATAAGATTCAAGCGCAAAATTTATTGAGGAAAAGGGTGATAAAAAAAAGAGAACCTACACGATCATATGCAGGTCCCCAGTTCATCAAGATAGATCATAAGATGGTCAGCAAAAATATGGTATTTTATTCTGCCATATGCAACATTGGCACAAAACCCGTCATTACAGAATGCCCTCACACCTCTGGATGAACTGAAAGAAATTAACAGAAAGATTGATACATACAGGCAGCAGATTGGGTAGAAACCCAGGAGCTGGTTAATGAAGGGGATGAGTAACTGGGGTTTCCGGGCGGTTCCAGCGGCAATGTAGCGCAGTTTGGGCGACAAAAAATGCTCTTGCCGGGACTATCCGAAGTTACAGAAGTCAATTAACATTATAGATATAACAAATATATTGCCCCCGGAAAGGAAGCAATCTTATTAAGTAGTATGCTCCAAAGAATCTCGTATTTCTTGGTATAAGAATAATGAAGCGGGCCGTATACAGCGGCCTTTGTAATTATTCTTAACCAACCAAAGAGGTTCTTATGGACTTAAAAGACTTTTGCTTTCCCGTCGCCGAACGACGCGTGGCCGTCGATGATTTCACCAGCGAGTTTGTCGACTGGGGTAACGAAAACAGCTACTTACAGAATGACTATAAAAGTATCGTCCGCGATGATACCAATGAAGTCATCAGCATTGTCCGTGACTCATATAAAATTATCACGAACGAAACCTTAATCAACGAGCTCTTGCAGTTCTTAGCTGTCAGCGGTGAGGAATTTAGGATTGATGAATCCCATTCCTTCGTCCACAATAATCGCATGCGGCTGATGATCACGTTCCCCAATCTGACTCTACATGACTCGGATTCGGATATCAACCTGTCGCTCTTCTTACATAATTCGTATGACATGTCAGAGGGCGTACGGTTCTACTTCGGGGCCATCCGGGCCATCTGTGCTAACGGCATGATATTCGGAGAGATTTTAGGACGCTACTACTCCAAACATACAAGTGGCTTCAACCTTGAAGATTTCTCGGAGAAGCTCGACGAGGCCAAAGCCCATTTCCCAGAGATCCAACAGCGGATCAGTATGCTGGAGAATATGTCTGCCAACGAGGAGCTCGTCGAAGGGATCAGCAAGAAAATATCCAAACGACTGGCTGATCAAATAATGGAAGAGCATGATGTCAACCGGATATCCCAGTGGCAACTGCTTAACCGTGTGACCAACTATATCAGTCACGATGTAGATAAGCCGCACCGGGCTCGTCACCAGCGTAGTGTTTCCCAACTATTTGGGATATAGGTGCTGCTATGAGCTTAGGTAAAATCATTGTCAAAATTATCATAATCATCACAAGGAGGTAATACTATGCGAGATCTTATTGATGCAACAAGTGAGTTCATCAAGCAAGCATTAATTGTGCTTCTCAAGCCAGATGCCAACAAAACCAAAGATGACCAAAAAGGCCGCAATTAAGCGGCCTTATTTATTGCAATAACCAATTTGAACCCTTTAAACAGCAAATATTATGGCTACCAACTATAACTTAGAAATTCCCACAGAGGAGTGGGTTGAAGATCGCCAAAACTACATAGGAGGCAGTGAAACGGCCGCCTTATGTCAAAAAAGTTCCTTTAAGACCCCGCTGCAGGTGTGGATGCGCAAACAAGGTCTGATTGACCCCGTGGAAAGTACGCCTATCATGGAATTCGGCAATGTATTCGAGCCGGTTCAATCAGGATACTTCGAAGACCTCACTGGACTGAAGACCAGGCGCGTAAATACCCCGTTTGTCCACAAGGAGCACGGGTTTCTGCGGGCTAATATCGACCGTCAGATCCTCAATGGAGAGGGAGTCCAAGGTACCGGCGTGCTAGAGCTAAAAACAACGAATAGTTACCGGCTTAAATCGCTTGGAGGACGATATCCCATCGAATGGGAGTATCAGATCCAACACTATCTGGGCCTTACTGGCTATCAGTATGCGTACTTGTTCATATACGAGCGTGACACTTGTGAGTTCTATGAGCCCATTCTTATCGAACGCGACGACGAGCTAATCGAGGAGACTATGGCCAAGCTAATCAAATGGTGGCACGTCCACATGATTGGTGGCAAACGACCTGAGCCACAGAATGAGGAAGATTTGCTCATGTTGTATCCCGACTCATCGGATGGCAAGGTCGTGGAGGCTAGCCCTTCCGCTCGACAATCCTACCAGGAGCTTAAGCAAGTACGTGAGGAAAAGTCGGAGCTGAAAGACCGAGAGTCTGAGCTTAAGAATAAATTGAAGCAGCAGCTCGGAGATGGGGAGCGACTCGTCTACGGAGGACAGACACTCGTCACGTGGAAGTCCTATGAAAGACAGCGACTTGACTCTACCAAGCTTCGAGAAGAGAAGCCCGAGGTCTACTCCAACTACCAAACCGAAAGCTCTTACCGGCGATTTTCGGTCAAATAATTACACAATTCAATTACAAACTAACAAGGAGGCAATTATGTCATTAGTCATTAAAGAAAAACAGAAAGAGTATCCAATTCCTGATGAGGGAATCTATAATGCAGTAGCTATCGACTGTGTTGATTTAGGAAAAATTGAGACCCCGTGGGGCCCAAAATCGAAAATTTCAATTATGTTTGAGTTGGACTCCGAAGATGAGGATGGAAACAGATACATAGTTGGAAAGAGGTATACAAAATCGCTCCATAAGAAAGCTCATCTCAGACAGGATCTGGAGCGTTGGAGAAATAAAAAATTTAAACCTCAAGAGCTTAAAAACTCTGGATTTGATTTAGAATCCCTGATTGGAGTAAGTGCAATTGTGTACATCTCACACAATGAGACCGACAAGCGAACCTATGCCAATATCCAGTCAATACTTCCACCCGAACAAGGATCCGACGGCACCCCTCAGTGGTTTATTACGCGACCCAGCGGGAACTATACCAGAGTCATCGAGCGGGAGGACTACCAAGAGCCCGAGGAGTATGCTGACGCTCAAAATGGAGCCGGATAAATACTCCAGTAAAATAACAACAGATACAGGGAGCCACTCAAGGCTCCCTTTCTTATTTCTAATCAAAAAAGGAGAACCCTATGACTATCGAAAAATCACCCTCGCTGGCCGAGGTCAAACTATCCTACAGGACAGAGCAATCGCCTGATACTTTTCCTCAGGTTTCGAGTCCAGATGAGGCGGTAGCGGTGCTTCGTCAGGTTTGGGATAATGATCACATTCAACTGAAGGAGGAGTTTGTCGTATTGCTGTTAAACAATAGCAAGCGATGCATCGGATGGAGCAAGATTAGCTCCGGTGGAGGCACGGCGACCATTGTTGATCCTTCTGCGATATATCAAGTGGCACTATTGGCAAATGCCACTTCAATAATTGTTGCCCATAATCATCCTTCGGGAAATCTTGATGCTTCTAAGTCTGATCAGAAGTTGACAGATAGGATTAAGTCCAGCGGTGATATGCTGGGCATTACCCTGGAGGATCATATTATCCTAACCGCTGATAATTACAGCTCATTCCGGGCAAAGGGAATATTGTAATCGGCTAAGGCCGAGGAAGGGGAGGGTGACCTTCTCTTTAGCCTGAAATCTCAATTTTGCTTGTTCCCTTTCCAGTCCTTAGAATGAGGTCAAATAAAAAGTTGGTTACTGAACAAACAAAGCATGCAGATAGAGACGTTTACCGCACGAAAAGCTTCTGTATAGTAATTGGACAATAAATTTTATTAGTTGTAGAGGAATTCTTTTTAGATAATAATCCCCAAAATTATGGGATTAAAATCTTTTTTTAGAGAGCTCAAGAGGCGCAACATCTACAGAGTAGCGGTAGTTTATGGCATCACCGGCTGGGTGATTGTACAGATTGCCTCCATAGCAGCGAATACTTTCGGGGCTCCATCGTGGGTGATGAAGATGATTATCACAGTTATTCTGTTAGGTTTTCCTGTCACACTGATTATGACATGGGCTTTTGAAGTTAGTCCGGAAGGGGTGCAAAAAACTCAACCCACTGGAAGTGAAACAGAGGGCGCAAAAAATCCCGACGATCAGTACTTTTGGATCGGTATTTCCATCATAGTTGTAATTCTATTTGGCGGCTGGTGGTATCTGACGATGGAATCAACGGCAAGTACGAAATCTGCCACACCACAAAATATTACTGATCGCTCCATTGCTGTGCTACCGCTGAAAAGCGTAAGCAGCAGTGATGAATCTTTACCACTGGCCGAAGGGCTCCACGACGACCTATTGACCCGACTGGCTAATGTCTCTGACCTGAAAGTAATATCTAGAACATCTGTCGAAAAATTCCAAGGAAGCGAATTAACCCTTCCTGCCATTGCTGATAGCCTCGGTGTTAAATGGATCCTGGAAGGAAATGTGCAAAAAGGCGGTTCCAAAGTACAAATTAACGCCCAGCTTATTGATCCTTCCTCTGATACCCACATCTGGGCGGACACCTATCAGCGCGACCTAAATGCAGAGGATATTTTTGCCATTCAGGGTGCTATTGCCCGAGAAATAGCCAATGCATTACAAGCAGAACTCTCTGCAGGAGAACAGGATCGGATAGCGGGTGCACCATCGGGAGATCTTGACGCGTACCGTCTTTATGCTCAAGGTCGGCAAGAACTGGCCCAACGGACATATGGTATAGATGAACATGTAAAAAAAGCGGTAGACTACTTTCATCGCGCGATCAAGATAGATTCAACCTTTGCTCTGGCGTGGTCAGGCCTGGCGGATGCCGCCGCAAGTTACTATGGAACACATCCTGATACCCTTTCTTTTTTGCCGGTTGATCAAGAAACGGCGGCCGAGAGAGCTTTGGAATTAAATCCTAATTTAGCTGAGGCACATACTTCTATGGGCCATGTAAAGCTTAAAAACATGAACGCTCCAGCAGCACGACAACAGCTTGAACGAGCAGTCGAGCTTAAACCAAGCTATTGGGAGGCTCACCATCTGCTTGGTGAATTGTATTACAAGATTATGCGCCCTGAGCAGGCATTAAATCATATAAAAATTGCTACTGAGCTCAACCCTCAACATACTCGGGCCCGCCACTTGCTTTACGATGCTTACAATTCCATAGGGGAACCAGAGAAAAGTCTTGAAGAAGCGCGCCTTCAAAAAAAGATGGGACTTGAACATGCCGTAGCGATTGGTGGTGAGGTACGAGCTCTCATGGATCTAAAACAATATGAACAAGCCCAACAGCTGGCAGAAGAAAACTTGGAAACAATTATGGGGCCTTGGTTTAAAGCCTACCTGGTACAAATAACGGCGGCGCAAGGAGACACACTTGCGGCTCAGAATTATCTTAACAAGCTAAAGACTTCCAACGTAGCCCCCCGTTATCTGGCATGGGGATATTGGGGCCTTGGAAAAACACAGAAAGCGATCGAAACATACCAAGACATTGAGCCAACTGACTGGGAATATTTTGGAGCTATGGATGGATTACGCAGACTTGGAGAAAATTATCCAGATATACAACAAAGGACTGAGTACAAAAAATTAATACGGGATTTTTACACTGCTTGGGGATTAAATCCCGATGGAAGTTTTCCTAAATAAAACCACTCCATTCACCCTTTTCTGGCAGTTTGTTCTACCAAAACAAAAGCCGTAAACCGATAGTGCAATGAGTCCCAACGGATTACGGCTATAGTAATATATCATATAGTGCCCAAGAAAGTAAAGTGATAGAATAACGATATACTGCCACATCTTGGATGGTTTTTATATGATTAAGCCTCAAAAGGTTCAGAACTATTCCCTTGAACAAATAGCAGAGAGTTAGTACTTGGTAACATGTATTATGGTTAAAAGAAATTAGTTCTGGAAAGTACCTGTTCGCACAAGATAGATGCTATTACAGGATTAAGTTTATGCGAATAATTTGTTTGAGTGGGAGGGGAGGACTAAAGGTTTTTCTATGGGTTTGTTTTACCAATGTTTTACCATAAGAAAAGCCGTAAAATGCTAAACTCTTGCGAGGCAACACTTTACGGCTAATATTGCACTTCTAAAAGTGCCCTGGACTGGAGTCGAACCAGCACTCCCTAAATGGGAACTGACCCCTCAAGCCAGCGCGTCTACCAATTCCGCCACCAGGGCAAAGAAATAAAGTGCCATGTCATGCTGAGCTTGTTTCAGCATCTGTTCTATACATGAACTCCAAGATATTACACAAGTATAGATTCTGAAATAAATTCAGGATGACACTTTTTTATCATTTTGAAAAGAACAATGAGATCACTACTGAAATTAATAGCTGATCTCTCAGGGTAATTTTTAAGGCCTCAAATATAGGAGTTAATCCCGATAATTAGAAACAAAATTTAGGTGAAAAACTTAATATTTAGCCTTCACTAAGTTGCTCCTTAATATATTCATTATCCGGATCCATTTTTTTAGCCTGCTGATAAAATCCCATTGCTTTTTCTTCCTGGCCGGCGCGCTGCAGAAGATCGCCCATTAAGATCCAGTTCTCAACATCCTTTGGATCTTGTTTGATGCGGTTAAGCAGATATTCATTGGCCTCGCTGGCTTCTCCATTCATAATCATATACAGCACCTTGTTGCGGTGTGCCGCCGGAGAATCATCCAGATCGATCGCCTTGTCGAAATCTTCAATGGCCTGGTCAAGATTTTCGAGCTGCATGTGAGCAAAACCGCGCAAGTTATAGTAACCGCTGTTTTCCTCTTCCAGGTCAATGGCTTTTTCTAGTGCTTCAATACTTTTTTCCCACTGATTGAGCTTCTGGAATACCAATCCCTCTAAATGGAAACCATCGGAGTATTCGGGCTCCTTTTTCTGTAGCTGATGGGCAATATCCAGCGCATGATCAAAGTCGCCTTCGTGCAGTAGCGATAATCCTTCTTCGAGCTGATCTTCGTAGTTCATGAGAAATAGCTGCTTTCGTGGTTAAGTATAAATTCAATAATGCCTTCGAAAGATAAGGAATGTTGAAGCGTTAATCAGATGATTTTGAGGTTGTTTTTTCCTCGTCGGTAATTTCCTCAAATTCGGCTTCTTCAATTTCATCAAAATCCTGCTTAGGAGAATTCTTAGATCGCGAATCGCGATTTTGCTTGTTTTGTTGCTGCTGATACATCTTATAGAAAAAGCCTGATCCCTTTCTGCTTTTCTTTTTTGAATTGGAAGGCAGAAAAAGTCGACTGATGACCTTGATAAGAAGATACATCACCAAAAAAAATAAAAGAGTGCGAAAAATCATTACTGTTAATCTGTGATGTGAATATGCGTGTTGCCGCGAATAGGCTGATTGAAAATTTGTTCTTCTATGTAATCTAAGTGTTTTTCGTTACTAACGAAATCAATCTCTGATGTATTAATGATCATCAGGGGTGATTTATTGTAATGATGGAAGAAATGATTGTAGGCATCGCTAAGTTCTTTCAGGTATGAGCGAGAAATATCGCGCTCGTAGTCGCGATCGCGCTCCCTGATATTTTGCATCAGCCGATCGACATTGGATTGCAGGTAAATAACGAGATCGGGCTGGGCTGAAATGCCGGCCATAATTTTGAAAATGGTATCGTAAAGGGCCAGCTCGTCGTCTTCAAGATTGAGCCGGGCAAAAATACGATCCTTCTCAAAGATGTAGTCCGAGATCGTCATCTGTTGAAACAGATCTTTGCTGAGCATCTCTTGCTGCTGTTGGAAACGACTGGCTAAAAACGACATTTGAGTAGGGAAGGCATAGCGTTCTCGATCTTTATAAAACTTGGGCAGAAAAGGGTTTTCATCAAACTGTTCAAGAACAAGGCGCGCATTATTACGTTCGGTTAGCAGTTTTGCCAGGGAGGTTTTTCCCACTCCGATGACTCCTTCAATGGCAATAAAATCGAACTCGTTTTTCATAGTTACCAACGTAGATCTGTTTTTTCAAGTCTTAACTCTGGTGCCTCGGCCGTTAGCCGTGTTATGGAAGTTCCGGTTTTGGGATCATTCCAGTCGGGCATAACCTCTGCCAGGGGCGTTAACACAAAAAGTCGTTTCTGATATTCGGGATGCGGAATGATAAGATTATCCGTTTGAATCACCAAGTCGCCATACGAAATAATATCCAGATCTATGGTGCGCGCGCTCCATTTCGGCTGATCGGCCTCGCGCCCGTGTTGCTGTTCAAAATCTTTGAACGTTTTGATCAGCGGCTTCGGATTTTCGTTGCTCTCCATCACAACTACAGCATTATAAAAATCTCGCGTTGAGGGTCCTACCGGCGCAGTGATATAGATGGATGATTTTTGCAGGGGATGTTCTGATTGTTCTTCCAAAAACTCAGCGGCATCCATCAGATGTTGATGCCGATCGCCTACGTTTGATCCCAGTGCTACAACTACCGTTGCCATTGCATTGTAATCTCAGAATATGCGGTTTCTACGTCGAGGGGAGGATGAAGCTTGCGTACGGATACTTTCAGGGATGCGACCGTTGAAAATTGATCGAAGAGTTGATCGCCAATTTTTTTAGTCAGTGTTTCAATGAGCTTTACAGACGGACCGTTCATTACTTTTTTAATGATGCGGAGCACTTCTTGGTAGTCAATCGTATCGTCGAGTTGGTCTGTTTCTCCTGCTTTGCGCAAATCGGCCGAAAAAATAATGTCTACTTCAAAATCATTACCCTGCTCGCGCTCTTCTTTATAATATCCGTGATACCCTTTAAAGCGGAGACTTTTAAGTGTCAGGGTTTCCATATGTTACAGCGTAGATACTTCAATTTTTTGATGCAGCTCTTCCACAATGCGTTTGTGTTTGGCGGTTGTTTGCATGCGTTCTTCAACAGTAGATATGGCATGAATAACTGTTGAGTGATCGCGTCCGCCAAAATGGAGACCAATTGTTTTTAAGCTCGAGTCGGTAAACTGCTTAGAGAGATACATCGCAATTTGCCGTGCTTCCACAATTTCTTGCTTGCGCGTTTTTTCACGCACCTTGTTGGTGTCGATGCCAAAATAATCGCAAACGTAATCCTGGATCTGTTCAATAGAAATAGTCGTCTGGGACTCTTGGATCATATCTTTGAGCACGCGTTTGGCCATCTGTGGCTCAATTTCATCCACATGCTGCAGCGATGCAAAAGCCAGTAGTTTAATAATGGCGCCTTCCAGGTCACGGACGTTCGACTTGAAATTATGAGCGATAAATTCAAGCACCTGATGTGATAGCTCGATGCCGTTATCCGAGGCTTTGCGTTCCAGTATAGCGTATCGTGTTTCGTATTCCGGAACCTGCAGGTCGGCACTGAGTCCCCAGCTAAATCGAGAAATAAGACGTTCTTCGATGTCCGGAATTTCGCGAGGGGCGCGATCACTGCTCAGTATAATCTGCTTACCGTCTTGATGAAGGGCATTAAAGATATGGAAAAACTCTTCTTGGGTTTTTTCCTTGCCACTGAAGAACTGGATGTCATCGACAATCAATACATCAATCTGCCGATAAAACATGGTAAATTCACTGGCCCGGTTATTCCGTATAGCCTGTACAAATTCGTTGGTAAAGCTTTCGGAGGAGATGTAGAGGACGGCAAGCTCATTACCGTGTTCCTGTTTTACCTTGTTACCAATACTTTGGATAAGATGCGTTTTGCCCAGCCCGGTACCGCCATAAATAAAGAATGGATTAAACGAGTTGCTTCCCGGATTTTCACCAATGGCCTGGGCCGCCGATCGTGCCAGCCTGTTGCAGTCACCTTCTATAAAGCGATCAAAAACATAGCTGGAATTAAGGTTGGAGTCGATCTTGGTTTTTTGGATTCCGGGAATAACGAAAGGATTTTCGATTTTCCCCGGGCTATACTCCGAGTACCCTTTCATTTCTTGTCCCTGATCAGTTTCCGGCGGCATGGGGCGTTGTGGAAGTCGCACCGACCGGTTATCAGTATTATCATCAGACTTTTCGAGTACTACCGAGTATTCAAGTTTGCCTTCATCGCCCAATACTTTTGCCAGGGTAGATCGCAACATCCCATAATAATGTTCCTCTAACCACTCGTACCAGAACTGGCTGGGAACTTGAATGGTAAGCGTGTTTTCTTCCAGCTTAACCGGCTCGATAGGTTCGAACCATGACTTGAACTTCTGGTAGCTGATATTGTCTTTTATAATTTCTAAGCACTGCTCCCACGCAGCCTCGGAAGAAATATTACTCAACGTCCCTTAACCTCTTCTAATATTTTAAAATTAATGCTTAAAGTACCCTATAGTTATCCACACATTTATGTGCTGTCCCATTTTTGTGTGAAACGAAGATGATAATTTCGGAGACAGATGTCAAAAAAATATTACCCATGCGCGGAAAAGTTATCCACATTGCTCTAAACATTATAAATGCATGCGACGCAACGACTTAGTATTTTATACACATTTCTATCAAATTCCACTTGACAGTACATAATATTGCGCTAACAATGATTTTACCAAAAAACAATCTATGGATTACCGCTATAAAAAAGTTTTCCACAAGTTATCCACATCAATATTATGGAGTAAGTAGTCCAAAATATGTAATCGATATAAATAGGCTAAAGAAGAAGGGAAATAGCTAATTAGCGCTGTTGAGCTATGATAAAACGAGGTTTTTTATCGTAGTCATTTTCGATCCGTGCTGACCACTTTTGCGCATTAAAAAGTTCTAATATTTGCTGACTGTAATTTTCGTGTAACTCCAAATATAAATGCCCGTTTTCTGTCAACTTTTGAGATGCAAATTCGATGATGCTGGTATACATTTTTTCGAGATCATCAAAGAATAGCGCTTCGGCCGGTTCATAATCTTTGACCTGTCGCTCGAGGATATCTTTTTCTTCCGGCTTAACATAAGGGGGATTGGAAACGATTAGATCGAAGGGGCCGGAGACAGAAATGCTGTTGAGGTTCAAAATATCTCCCTTGGAAAAAGAAACGTCAGTATCATTTTGTTCCGCGTTATCCCGGGCGGTGTTGAGTGCATCTTCAGAAATATCAATTCCGAAAATTTCCCAATCGGGTTGTTCCATTTTTAAAGCAATGGGGATGCAGCCTGATCCGGTTCCGATATCGAGTACAGAGAGCTCCTCATCAGACTGGTGTTCATCCAGAATAATCTCAACAAGCTGTTCGGTTTCAATGCGGGGGATAAGAACATGCTCATTGACCGAAATGTGGGCATTCATAAAGTCAGTAAACCCAACAATGTATTGTAGGGGTTCGTGTTGAGCCCGGCGTTTGACCATTGGTCGTAACGTATCGAGTTCTTGAGAGGAGAGCGGCCGGTCAAATTTTAGATATAGATCCAGCCGCTTGATATCGAGCGTCTCGGCCAACAGCCATTCAATACTGTGCCGAGGGTCAGGAATGTCTTTTTTTTCAAAAAAATCAGTGCCCCATTCCAACATGGAAAGGACGGTCCATTCCTCAACCTTTTTACTCATATTTTGGTAGTGAAGTTGTTACGACTCGCCTTCCTCGACTTGTTGTTCTTTTTCTTGTTGAACGGTAAGTCCAAAACGTTTGCCAAAATCTAATATGAAGTCTATTACTTCATCATCAATAGTGCGTTTTTCTTCGTCCAGCGAGCTACCGCGAAATCCCATACGTCCACCGGTTTTTTTGAGCTCAAACCGATTTTGTTTGCCGGTAAATTCAATAATACAGGTAAGAGTCACGCTTGCGTTTATTTGCTTTTCGTACTCCTCATAAACAGCAACGTGAACTTCATCACCGTTGTCTGTTGATTGATATTTATACAAATACTTAGGCTCTATATCATTAAAGAGCTGTTCGGGCATTCTACGCAGTGTATCTGCTGGCCCAAAAACAAGATACTTGCTTACAGTAGCCATAATATGTTAACTTCAATTGGTAGATTGATACATTATAAAGAGCCTGAATAAAAGTTTTTATATACTCAGAGTCAAATTTGTTTGTAGCTTAACATATATTTATTTATAACAATCCGAATTTCTATGTAATTTTTTGTCTGAACGTTTGTTATCATAATACGTTTATAAATTAGTGAAAGCTCAACACAGCGGCAGCCATACATGAATAAATCTATGATAAAAAAAATATTTTCTGTACTTGTTCTGACACTATTATTGGGGATGTTATCGGATATCGCAATCGCCCAGATAAAAGAGCCTGAAGTTGTTTTAAAGGCAGAGCCTAAAACACCATTGTCGGAAGGATACCATAATGCCATTGGTGTCGATCTGTTTGTTAACAATTTTGGTTTTGGAATTGGAGGAACTTATGGCCGCGTAGTAGCTCCTTATACAGAAATTACATTCCGTACTGGTATAACAGGTATTAGAGATGCAAGTGAGCAAACCTTTCAGAGCTTTTTAACGGGACAACAAATAGTGCCCAATAAATATAAGCGTGGGTTAGCGTTTCCATTTTTATTAGGGGTTAAACAGCGTCTTTTTGCTCGTCAAATTGAAGATAATATGCGCTTTTTTGTGAGTGCTGCCGGTGGGCCGGCTCTTACCTTTACTTATCCTTATGTTAGGGACACCAATAATAATGGGTTTCGAGATTTTCAAGTAAGTCCCAATGGATTTCTATATCCCGTTGAGCGGGTGAATGATTTTTTTTCCGGATGGAGTGAGGGAGAAACCAAATGGGGATACAGCGGTGCGATTAAGGTAGGAGTGGATTTAGGGAGCGAATTCAAGTCGCCTACCACCATCGAGTTTGGATATTTCTTTTACTATTTTAGCGAGGGACTGCAAATTATGGAGCCGTATAAACCTACCGAATATAACGCCGATGGTGAACCGGTTTTTAAATCAAGAGTTGAATTTTTTGATGCCCAAAAATACTTTGGTACACCCCAGATTAAATTTACTTTTGGCGGCATGTGGTAGTACGGGATATACGATATAAGAAAATGAGGAGCCCACATCCTGCATCTTGTATCTATACCAGTTTAGTGCCTTTCTCTCAATCTATTCTTTGTTCTTTTCTCTTTATCAGTAGATAAAAACCTTGTACCTTTGTCTACAATTTCCACGACAATAAATAAGATATTACAATGAGCTTTATTGAAGAAATTATTGGCCGACAAATTATTGACTCAAGAGGAAATCCCACGGTTGAAGTCGATGTGATTTTGACAAACGACATGGTGGGACGTGCCGCAGTGCCATCAGGTGCATCTACCGGGGAGCACGAAGCGGTTGAGCTTCGTGATACCGAATCGGATCATTATCTGGGGAAAGGAGTCACCAAAGCGGTTGAAAATGTGAATACCGTGATTGCCAATGAGCTTCGTGGATATGAGGTCTTTAATCAGGTGGAGATTGATAATACCCTTATTGAAATTGACGGCACCGAAAACAAAGGAAACTTAGGTGCGAATGCTATTTTGGGGGTTTCGCTTGCTGCTGCTGATGCGGCTTCAAATGCCCTCAATATACCAATGTGGCGTTATGTCGGAGGAGTAAATGCAAAAGTGCTTCCGTTGCCGATGATGAATATTATTAATGGTGGATCGCATGCCGATAACAATGTGGATCTGCAGGAGTTTATGATTATGCCCAGCGGAGCGAAGTCTTTTTCTGAAGCGGTGCGCATGGGATCTGAAATTTTCCATCATCTGAAAAAAGTGCTGAAGGATAAAAATTATAGTACAGCTGTCGGTGACGAGGGCGGTTTTGCACCGGATTTGGATTCCAATGAAGAAGCGGTTGAAGTAATTTTAAACGCAATTGAAAAGGCCGGTTATATTCCCGGTGATGAAGTGGTTATTGCACTCGATCCTGCCACCGCCGAATTTTATAACGCTGAGAAAGGGGTTTATGAGTTTCGGTGGAGCGATGGCAGTGAGCGAAGCAGTGAAGAAATGGTCGAATTTTGGAGCAACTGGGTTGATAAGTATCCCATTATTTCTATTGAGGATGCCCTTGATGAGAATGACTGGGACGGCTGGAAAAAGCTAACCGATGCTGTGGGCGATAAAGTTCAGCTGGTTGGGGATGATCTTTTTGTAACTAACACTGAGCGACTGGCACGCGGTATAAAGCAGGGCGTGGCCAATTCGATCCTTATTAAAGTGAATCAAATTGGTACGCTTACTGAGACGCTTGACGCCATTGAGATGGCGCATAAGAATGATTATACCGCTGTTATTTCCCACCGATCGGGTGAAACAGAAGATACGACCATTGCTGATTTAGCGGTGGCAACCAATGCCGGACAGATTAAGACGGGTTCGATGAGTCGGACCGATCGTATTGCGAAGTATAATCAGCTGTTGCGAATCGAAGAGCAGCTGGGCGAAAATGCGATTTTTATGGGAAGTGATGCCTTTGGATTTTAAGGAGTTACAAATTAATTAATAAGGATATAATAGCGCGGGTTTTTGCTCGCGCTATTTTTTTAGCTGATCACAGGGGCCAATGAAGATCACGAATTTAAAATTGCAGAATTTTCGGAACCATGAGGAAACCGTGGTTGAGTGGGCACCACACATGAATGTGATTATTGGTCAGAATGGGGCGGGTAAGACTAACTTGATTGATGCTATTCACTACCTGTGTATGAGCCGCAGTTTTGTTTCCAGCAGTGATATGTACGTGGTAAATCAGGATGCTACTTTCTTTATGATCAAGGGGCATTTTGAGGGAAACATACGTGCCAGTTTTGATGTGGGATGTTCCTATTCCCGTGGGGAAGGCAAGAAGATTTTTGTTAATGAAAGTCCGCTCGATCGCCTGTCTGATCTCATTGGAATGGTGCCTGTGGTAGTGCTATCTCCATCCGATAAAAAGTTAACCAGCGAAGGTCCCAAGCAGCGGCGATCGTTTATTGATTCGTTTATCAGTCAAATTTCACCGGCCTATCTGCAAGATTTGCTCGATTTTCGAAAAGCCCGTAAGCAGCGTAATAAGTTGCTGCAGGAGTTCAGGGGAAATCGCGAAGTGTTGCTGGCTTACCTGGAGCCGTGGAATGTGCAGCTAATGGAATATGGGTCACGTATTGTGGCCAAGCGTACTGAGGTATTGAATAAATTTCAGGATTATCTGGCGAAGGAGTACGAAGTGATATCCGGTATGCGCCACGAGCCCCATCTGGAATATCAGACGTTTTGCGAGCCTTCCGAGGATGCGGAAACGGTAAGAGAGCGCTACCAGGCGGAGCTTGAGAAAGAACAGGATCATGAGCTTGAGCGAGAGCTGACGCTCATTGGTCCGCACCGCGATGAGATTGTTTTTTATTTAGATGACTTTGAACTGCGTAAGTTTGGCTCCCAGGGGCAGCATCGCCTGTTTGCTCTTGCTTTGAAACTGGCCCAGCTTTTGTATTTTTCAGATGAGCTGGATGATCTGCCTATATTTCTGCTGGATGATGTTTTTGGTGACCTGGATGCCCAGCGCACCGAAGTATTGCTGAATGCGCTTATAGAACATGCCGGACAGACTTTTGTTACGGCGGCCAATCCTATTCCTTTTGATGATTATATAACCTTTGACGGTGAACGGAATAGAAAATACAAAGTGGAGCAAGGACAGATTTCTGTTGTTAAACCGTAATCAATAGTAGCAATTATGGGACGATATAAATCAAATTCTCCGAAATCCTTGAAAGAAGCGTTGAAGGATTTTTTGGATACTTATCCTCATCGTAAAAGATTAAAGCGAGGAATGATTTTATCGCTGTGGGAACAAACGGTGGGCGAACGTATTGCCGAACAGACAGAAAATCTACATTTTGAGCACGGAAACTTAGTGGTTCATGTTAAAAATCCGGCATGGCGACAGGAAATCCACATGAAGCGCTATAGTATCGCCAAAAAGTTAAATGATCAGGTGGATGAGAAAATAATTAAAGAGATTGTTGTGCGCTCATAATGTATATTTGATCGTTGATATTTGTTCAAATATGATCGATTGATCTGACAATTATTTATGGATACATCAAAAATTGAGGAATTTAAAAAGAAGTTGCTGGAGGGATGGGAGTCGCTCCTACAAAAATCAAACGAAGATGAGATTGCCGGCTTAGGCCGTGAACGTATCATTGTTTTTATCGTTGCGTTTATTTTAGCGCTGGCTTTATGGCTGATGGTTAATTTAAGCCGTGATTATACATTAAATATTGAGTTACCCATTGAGCTTGGGGCCGTTCCCGACGAAAAAGCACTGGTCCAAGATCTCCCTTCTAACGCTACGGTAAGCGTGACGGGAGAAGGATGGAAGCTGATAAATTTATATAACAATCCGCCTACCATAGATATTAATATCAGTAATACAGAGATTAATTTATTTGATCAGGTGCAGCAGCAGATGAGTGCGATGCTCAATATTAGTATTCAGCGTGTACAGCCGCAGAATTTAAGGGTGCAGCTTGGAGATCGGGTTTCAAAAAAAGTGCCTGTACGTTCTGCTGTAAACGTCAACTTTAGCGAACAATACGGGTTTTTAGATCCGCCGACAATAAGTCCTGACAGTATCACCATAGATGGAGCAGCTACTCTTCTTGAAGATATTGAAGAGTGGTCTACTGATTCCGTACAAATGAATAATGTTTCTACGGATATCTCCCGGACCGTACCTCTGGAGCCGGCAAGTGAGCTGATTAGGTTATCGGAGAGTGAAGTTAGATTTGAGGCTGAGGTTGCTGAATATACTGAGGGAGAAATGCAGGCAAATATAACCACACGTAACTTGCCACCGGGGCGTATGGTTAGTTACAGTCCGCTTGCTATTAGGATTAAATACGATGTGCCTATTCAAGAGTATGCTGATGTGCAGGATGAAAATCCCTTTAATGTGCATGTGAGTTATCAGCAGATTTTAGAAGATTCTACTGGTTTCGTTACCCCACAGATCGAAGAAAAAAATAAACGATATCATATCAAGTTGCGATCATTTCAACCGCGGCGCGTAGCGTACTTCATTGTACTGGATAATTAACAATATATTTAGGCTACTTCGTCAAGCTTTTCTTCAAATGGCTTAATCACTTCTTCTACTGATTGGGTATCTTCAAAATAATCGAGGATCTTCAGCATAACCTCGTCAACCAGCACATCGGGACACGAGGCTCCCGAAGTGATAGCAATATTTACCGGCTGATCTTTGGTTAGCAGCCAGTCTTCTGTTTGTTTGATTTCTTCATCCCATTGATTAAAATGCTGGATTTTTCGTGAAGATTTGATTTCCTCAGCATCACGAACGTGATAGGTAGGGAAGGAGTGCTCTAAAATTTCGACCAGGTGCATGGTGTTTGACGAATTGTATCCACCTACTACGATCGAGAGGTCGGCATCCATTTCGGCCAGGGCCAGCGTTGCCGACTGATTCTCGTTTGTGGCATAGCAAAGTGTATCCGAAGTATCGGCAAAGTGATCAAGAATATCGGCCTCGCCGTATTTTTCGATAGCCGCCTCTTTTAGAATCTCCATCACTTCTTCCGTCTCGGTAGCCAGCATGGTTGTCTGATTGATCACGCCAAAATGCTCCAGATCCTTCTGCGGATCAAAACCATCCGTGCTCTTATGGCCAAAATACTCTTCAAAGTCCGACTGCGGACGTAAGCCTGTCATGATATCCGCTAATGTCTGGGCTTCTTCGGGGTTCAGAACAACGACACATTCCGAATGATCTGCGCTGTGCGAAAAGGTAGCACGGGTTTCTTCGTGATAATGTTTGCCATGAATAACCAGCGAATATCCTTTTTTGCCGAGCTGTTTGCCCCGTCGCCAAACCTTCTCCACAAAAGGACAAGTGGTATTGTATTCGTATGGATCGATGCCCTGCTTTTTTAGCTTTTTCTGAATTTCAATGGTGGTTCCAAAAGCGGGAACAATCACAATATCATCTTCGTCCAGCGACTCAATGGGAATCAACTCAGTTCCATCCGTCTCAAAAAGAAATTTAACGCCCCGAGCCTGCAGATCTTCATTTACCGTCGGATTGTGAATCATTTCGCTCAGCAGGTAAATATCCTTTTCGGGATAATTCTTCACGGTGTCATAGGCGATGTCAATCGCATTTTCCACACCATAACAAAAGCCGAAGTGACGAGGTACGAAAAACCGAACAGGACCAAAATCGAGCACGCTGGGCTCAAGATCTTTCTTGGTGGGATCCATCACCTTATTGGCATCTTTGACTTTGCTAATGATAGGCGATTGATAAATGTCGGGGATGTTGAATTTCTTGCGAGCCATAACTATTTGCTGGATTTAATTTAGCTTCTAAATATACGAAGCTGAGCGCGAAACATCATGAAGAATAACGTAAAAACGAGGCATTTCGATCAGTATAATGGGGAAGGAAAAGTGATGAATAGAAGTAATTGAATATTAAGAATTCAAAATTCAATCAAAATGTTTAAAAAAAATTGCTCATTACTTAAGACTCATGACTCAATACTATTAAAACCCTAAACTTCTGCAACTTCATCCAGCTTAACACCCACAAGGCGACTAATGCCTGTTTCCGGCATCGTTACCCCATACATCATCTCAGCTTTACTCATCGTCTTTTTGTTATGAGTAATAATGATGAATTGTGTTTCTTCACTGAAATTACGAACCATATCCGCAAAACGTTCGATGTTGGCATCATCCAATGGGGCGTCAACCTCATCAAGAACACAGAACGGGGAAGGTTTAACGAGATAGATGGCAAACAACAGGGCAATAGCCGTGAGCGTTTTTTCGCCACCCGAAAGCTGGTTAATAGTAGAGGGACGTTTGCCCTTGGGATTGGCCTTGATTTCAATAGTTGCATCCAGCGGGTCTTCGGCTTCCTCGTCAATTACCAGATCGCAGTAATCATCTTCATTAAATAGTGTATGGAACACCTTTTGGAAATTGACGCGGATCTTTTCGAAGGTTTTGTTGAATCGCTCAATGGCCGTTTTATTAATCTCATCAATGGTTTCCTGAAGCTCTTCAGCGGCCTGATGCAAATCGCCTACTTGTTCCTCATAAAAATCGAGTCGCTCTTTTTCCTCTTCGTATTCTTCGATAGCAAGCGGATTCACTTCCCCGATTTTATTGAGCTTTTGGCGTAGCCAGGAAATACGTTCTTTGGCTTCGTCCGGTTCGGTATCCTCGGGCAGTTCTTTATCGATCTGATCCATTAAAACGCCGTAGGTTTCCCAGATGTGATCGGATAAGTTTTCGATCTGCATCTCGTACTTCTCCTTCGACATCGCAAGGTGATGAACGAGCTCCATATTTACTTCCTTGCGTCGACGGACTTCCTTCAGATCCTTCTCAATTTCATTAATACGTCCGCGCTGCTTGCCCGAAGCTTCTTCGGCCTGTTCAAGCTGCTTGTCAGCCTCCTGCTTTTTCTCTTTAAGCGTGCTGAGTTCGTCTTCAAGCTGCTCAATTGTCGATCGGTACTTGGTGATACGCTCTTTGGCTTGTTCGGTCTTCTCCGAGCGAATTTTAAGTCGTTTCTTCAGGTTTTTAATGCCTTCCTGCGCTCGTTTTATATCCCGCTCGTGGTTCTCAACTTTATTCTTCAGATCCTGATGCTTCAGCTGCGCATCGTTGTATCTACTTTGGGCAATCGAGCGCTCTTCATCAAGTTCCTGCAGTGTTTTCTTTTTCTCTTCCTGCTGTTCGTGCAGATCCTTGAGCTTTTGCTGCAATTCCTTTTGCTTGGGCTGCAGTTCATCGAGCTGTTGTTGAGAGGAATCTTCATTCTTAATTAGCGACTCGCGTCGATTTTCGAGCTCACCAATATTTTTCTGATAGATTTCAATCTTGTGCTCAAAGCTGTTGATGTTATTTTCAACCTTGCGAACTTGCTGTTCTTTCTCTTTGAGCTCCTGCTCCAGTTCGTTCAGATCAATAGCTTCATATTGCTGTTGAACTTCCTCGAGCTGTTCTTCGGATGATTGAATCTCACTGCTGATAGATCCGGCCTTATCTTCCAGTTTAGCGATTTTATCCTTTAAGCCAACACGAATGCCCGCATTTTTGCTTTTGCTTCCGCTCTTCAAAAATTGGGTATTGGTGATAACTTCCCCGTCAAGTGTTACACCTGTTTGACCGTTATCTTTGAGCGAAGAATAAGCATCTTCAACAGAGTCGAAAACGCAGACATTACCCAGCAAGAGTTCTTTTAAAGCACTAAATTTGGATTCAGTTTCGACCTGGTTGGCAAGGGAACCAGAAATCGTTTGATAGGAGTCGGAAAGTTGATCGAGCGGAATAAATGTTGCCCGTCCTTTGTCGTTTTCTTTAAGCAGTGTAGCAGCTTTTCGGGCATCATCAAGCGTATCAACCACTATATAATTGAGCGCATCCGCCAAGACAGCCTCAAGGGCAACAGCATGTTGTTCATCTGTGGAAAGCAGATTGGATACGACGTCTAACTGATTAAACTGGTCGCCATGATTTTCCAACAAAAACTGTACGCTGCTTGGAAAGGCTTCATTGGAATTTGCAATATCTTTCAATAAAGCAATTTCGGATTGAACAGAATCCAGCTTGCTTTGATGACTGCGGATCTGATCTTTGAGCGTATTTTGTTTTTCGCCAAGCTCTTCACGCTCCTCGCGAGCGGATTGCAGTTTTTCCTGTTGCTTGTCTCGTTCTGATATTGCTTTCTCGAGCTTTTCTTTGGCCAGTTTTTTCTCCCCACGAAAATTCATGATCTCATCTTCGAGATCTTCAATTTCTTCACGGATGCGAACCAGATCACCTTCGGTATTTTCCAAGCGCGATTCAATTTTGATGCGTTTGGTCTGCAGATCATTAAGGTCTTGGTTTGCTTCAGAAAAGTCTCGCTCAAGCTGGTTTAGCTTTTCTTGCTCTTTATTGTACTGCTGTTGAATTTCGGAGTAACGCTCTTTGGATTCCGCAAGATTTTTTTCTGCCTTTTCAAGATCGTCATCGAAGGTAGCCAGTTTCTTTTTGCTGCTTTCAAAGGCTTCTCGAAGATCCTCCAGGTCTTTTTCGCTCTGCTCAATATCGTTGGTATATTGGTCAATTACGTTTTCTTCATTAGAGATTTTCTCCTGCGTAATTTCGAGTGACGTTTCGGTATCCCGAATTTTAGAATTGAGCTGGCTTACTCGTCGTTGCGCTTCAGACTGTTGACGCTCTTTTTCATTTAATGTTTTTCGAGCTTCTTCTGCTTCCTCTTCAAGTTTTTCTGCCTTAGCAACAATCTCTTTCTTTTCTTTATCTGCATTATCGATACGTTCTTCAAGCGGCTCAAGCTCTTCTTTTATCTTAAGGTATTCATGCTTGTTTAGTGCTTTGTCGAGATGTTCTAACTCTTTTCTGTATTTCTTTGCTTTTTGAGCTTTTTCAGCCTGTTTTTCGAGGGAATTTGTTTTTTTTCGAACTTCAACCAGGATATCCTCAACACGCTGGAGATCGGATCGGGTTTCGTCGAGCTTGCGAAATGTTTTCTTTCGTTTTTCCTTATATCGGGTAACGCCGGCAGCTTCCTCAAAAAGTCGACGACGGTCGTTGTTTTTATCATTCAGAATTTCTTCAACCATCTTCAGCTCAATTACCGAGTAGGCGTCCGAGCTCATCCCGGTATCCATAAACAGTTCGGTAATATCCTTAAGCCGACAGGTGGTTCCGTTGATAAGGTATTCACTTTCTCCGGATCGATATAAGCGTCGACCAATAGTAACTTCGTTATATTCAGTGGGCAACAGGCCTTTGTTATTTATAAACGTTAGATAAACCTCCGCCATGCCCAGGGCATTTTTCTTGGCGGTCCCGTTAAATATAACGTTCGACATGCTTGAAGATCGGAGCTGGGTAGGGCGCTGTTCGCCGAGTACCCATCGCATGGCATCAACAATATTGGATTTGCCGCAGCCGTTGGGGCCTACAATAGCGGTTATGCCTTTATCAAAAGAGACATTGGTTTTGTAGGCAAAACTCTTGAAGCCCTGAAGTTCAAGTTCGGATATATACATCTATTAGATCTGTTATAAGGTTATTAGTTATTGGTGAGTAGCTAACAACCAATAACTAATAAACCATTAACCAATTATACGGTCATAATCTCTTTTTCTTTCTTCTCAGAAAGTTCTTCGACTTTTTCGGTATGCTGGTCAGTTAATTTTTGGATTTCATCTTCCGCCTCATAAAGAGAATCTTCAGGCAATGATTCTTCCTGTACTTTCTTTTTAACCTCATCATTGGCATCGCGACGGCTATTACGAATAGAAATGCGTGCTTCTTCTGCCAGTTCGTTGACACGTTTTACCAGTTCTTTACGGCGCTCTTCTGACAGTATAGGCAGTGGGATCCTGATAATATTCCCATCATTATTGGGATTTAAGCCCAGTCCGGCAGACATAATGGCCTTTTCAATATCTTCCATGGCGGATTTATCAAAGGGTTCTACCGTAAGGAGACGGGCTTCGGGCGCACTAACGTTAGCCAACTGATTTAGTGGTGTTTGGGAGCCATAGTAATCTACTTTTACCCCATCAAGTATTGAAGGTTGTGCTTTGCCCGCGCGAATATGAGAAAGTTCTTTTTTATAGTGGGCAACAGCCTGATTCATTTTCTTGTCGACAGATTTAATAATGGAATCTAACTCTGGTGGTATCATAATAATCGCGGTTATTTGAAATCGTTTTAGTGATGCAGGTATTAAATCAAAATGAATTTAAGAAATCTAAGAATCTTCCCAAACCACCTTTGATCCTACAGATGCATCTTCTTGTAGGACTTTTTTCAGGTTTCCAACTTTGTTCATGTCAAAAACGATGATAGGCGTTTTGTTTTCGCGACAGAGCGTAAAGGCTGTTAGATCCATAATATCCAGCTGGCGGCTAAGTACTTCTTCGCCGGTAATAGTGGGGAATTTTTCAGCATCAGGATTGATTTCCGGATCGGAATCAAAAATACCGTCAACGCGAGTCCCTTTGAGAATAACATCGGCTTCAATTTCGATGGCACGTAGTGAAGCTGCTGTATCGGTCGTGAAATAGGGATTTCCGGTTCCGGCACCAAAAATGACAACCCGTCCCTTTTCGAGGTGTCGGGTGGCACGCCGACGAATGTAGGGTTCGGCGATTTCTTCCATTCTAATGGCCGACATCAGTCGGGTCTGCACGCCCATCCGTTCCATAGAATCCTGTAGTGCCATACTGTTAATCATGGTAGCAAGCATGCCCATGTAATCGCCCTGAACGCGATCCATACCTTCTGTGGCGCCCTTGACACCTCTAAAGATATTTCCCCCTCCTACAACAACAGAAACCTCAAATCCTTCGTCATGTATAGATTTGATTTCCTCGGAATATTGGGTAAGAATATCTCCGTCAATGCCGTGTCCCTGTTCGCCTAAAAGTGCTTCTCCGCTTACTTTTAATAAAATTCGGTGATATGTGCTGTTCACTTTTTTACCCTTGTTAATTATTGAATTGACTGTCTTTTTAAAACGATCTGATCAATCTTATAATCTCTTAAGCATAAAAAAAAGGCTACCGAATTGGTAGCCTTTTTTGCGAATCAAAATGATTACGAATCATCGCCGAGCTGGAGTCGATGGAACGACTTAACCAGCGGAGTATCGTTGTTTTTGAGATACTCCTTGACAGAGAGGCTGTTGTCCTTCACAAACTTCTGCTCCAGAAGAACGCGTTCTTCATAGAAGCGTCGCAATTTACCTTGTGAGGCTTTTTCAGCAATCTCCTCAGATTTCCCTTCTTCAAGAAGTTGATCTTTAGCGATTTCGAGTTCTTTTTCAACGATCGAGCTGTCAACACCGTCTCGTGTTACTGCCAGCGGATTCATTGCTGCAATCTGCATAGCTACATCCTTGCCTACTTCGGGGTCTTCCACATCATCTTCAAACTCAACTAACACCCCGAGTTGATTGCCAGGATGGATATATGAAATAAAGAACCCATCTGTTTCGGCATATACAACACGATTGATTTTAATCTTTTCACCGATTTTACCAACCATATCTTTTACGTGATCGGCAATAGAAAGTCCGTCGTGTTCAGTTTCAAGCAGTTCATCAACCGATTCGATTTGGTTTTCAAATACGATGTCTAAAAACTGTTGTGCACGGTTTTGAAAATCATCATTGCGAGCAACGAAATCTGTTTCACAGTTAATTTCGAGTGCAGCAGCTTTACTTCCGTCATCGCTTACGCGTGTAACAATTAAGCCTTGGTTGGCTTCACGATCAGCGCGTTTTTCAGAAAGCTTTTGTCCCTTTTTGCGAAGGATTTCAGTTGCTTTTTCAAAATCGCCGTCAGCTTCTTGTAGGGCCTTTTTGCAGTCCATCATGCCGGCCCCGGTTTGTTCGCGTAGTTCTTTTACGTCTTTTGCAGAAATACTCATTGTTCGAGTTACGCTATTTAAATTGTTGTTCTAAGTTTAAAAGGATAGTACGGCCGTTTATTACTCTTCTTCGTTTGAAGAATCGTCGCTGGAATCCTTCTTCTTTTTCTTCTTGCGACGTTTACGGCGTTTGCCTGTAGCTTTGGTTTTTTCTTTCACCTGCTGCTCTTCGGCTTTACGTGCTTCTTCCGTAGCTTGATCCATAATTTGCTCTTCACTTTGAGCTTCGCGCTCAGCATTACCTTCAATAATAGCATCAGCAATTTTAGAAGTGACAAGCTGGATGCTGCGAGCAGAATCATCATTGCAGGGGATAATGTAATCCGGAGTATCGGGATCACTGTTGGTATCAACCATTGCAATAAGAGGAATGTTTAGTTTAACCGCTTCGTTTACGGCGATGTCCTCTTTGATTGTGTCGACAACAAAAATTGCGCCGGGAAGATGTCCCATATTGGCAATACCGCCCAAGGTGTTTTCGAGTTTTTCGTACTCACGTTCGAGCATGAGGGCTTCTTTCTTTGTAAGCTCTTCAAAGGTACCGTCCTTACTCATGCGGTCGATCTCTTCCATGCGAGAGATGCTCTTTTTGACAGTACTGAAGTTGGTCATCATTCCTCCTAACCAACGGTGAGTAACAAAAGGCATACCGCATCGGATAGCCTCTGTTCTAACAATGTCTTGAGCTTGCTTTTTTGTCCCCACAAAAAGAATATCTTTTCCGGCACGGGCAAGCTTGGTAACTTCATCCAGTGCTTCTTGGAAAAATTTCTGTGTCTTTTTGAGGTCAATGATGTGAATCCCGTTGCGTTCCATGAAGATAAACTCCTTCATTTTGGGATTCCATCGACGGGTAAGGTGACCAAAATGGGCACCGGATTTCAATAGTTCTTCTAAGTCAGGTGTAGTAGGCATAGGTTAGATTTATTTTTGAGTTAATCCTCTATGCAGATCATCCCCGGCGCTAATCCCAACAAATGTTGGGACACTCGGCGCACTGAGTAGCTGCATATGTGTGATTGAATGTTGTATGTGTGGAAAAAGAAAACGTATAAGCGCGATCTATTAACGCTTGGAGAACTGGAACTTTTTACGAGCACCAGGTTGACCGTATTTCTTACGCTCTACCATACGATCGTCACGTGTAAGCAGATCATGTGCTTTTAATACATCGTGCCACTCTTCGTTATGATCGTCAAGAGCGCGGGCCAAAGCGTGTTGGATGGCTCCGGACTGTCCGGTAATGCCACCACCGCTTACATTTACCAAAATATCAAACTGTCCGTCAGATTCGGTAACGTCAAGCGGAAGCTTGGCTATATTGCGATGTGCCTGAGTGCAAAAATATTCATCCAGAGGTCGTTTGTTTACAACAAACTCACCTGATCCAGATTGAATATAGAGTCGCGCAGTAGAAGTTTTTCTTCTTCCGATGAAATTTTTCTGTTCCATTCGTGATTAAAGCTCGATTTTTTCTGGTTGTTGTGCTTCTTGTTCATGAACCGGACCGGCATAAATCCGAACGTTGGTCATAAGCTTGTCGCCCATCTTGTTCTTTGGCAACATTCCTTTTACAGCTTTTTCAATAACCAATTCGGGATTGTGGTCCAGCATCTCTTCTGCCGAAGTAAAACGTTCGCTGCCGGGATATCCGGAATAACGGAAATATTCTTTCTGCTGTAATTTCTTGCCGCTCAGTGTAACTTTGCTGGCATTGATTACAACAACGTTGTCACCGGTGTCCATATGCGGAGCGAAGTTAGGCTTGTGCTTGCCTCTAAGTAGGGTTGCTACCTTCGAAGCAACTCTTCCGAGTGCCTGATCTTCGGCATCAACAAGAACCCAATTCTTTTCGATATCACTCGGTTTTGGGGAGTAGGTCTTGTAACTGTTAGTATCCACGGTTAAAAGTTGTTTATAATTGCTTTTGTGTGAAGTCTCGAAAAATAGGCTTATTTAAATCCATTTGCAACGGTGAAGTTATGAATATTTTCTAAGCATCATTTAGATGGACCAATCACAGATTTTTGAATCAAATTAGATGTATAATAGATAAAATTCATGGAGTTTAAGATAAGATATTCTTAAAAATTAATTATATCTTACAAGCACGAAATAGACCTGTTTAAACAGGTTAAGCCAAGTTTAAAAAGGACAACCAAGAACCCATGAGTAACGAAAATAAATTTTTACAGACGAAGACCCCTTTTGATACAGGCAAAGGTCAAGCACACCTGTATAGTTTGAAGAAACTGGAGGAAATGGGGTATGGAAATGTAAGCAACCTTCCTTTTACCATCCGTATATTATTGGAGGCTGTGCTTAGAGAGTATGATGGCTATGTCTTTTCGGAAGATGACGTAGATGCTTTAGCTAATTATAACGCCAAAGATCCGCAGGGAGAGATTCCTTTTAAACCTTCCCGAGTTGTGCTTCAGGATTTTACGGGCGTGCCGGCTATTGTTGATTTGGCGGCGCTGCGTTCTGCCATGGAGCGTATGGGCGGCAATCCTACTTCTATCAATCCACAGGTGCCGGTAGATCTTGTGATTGACCACTCGGTACAGGTGGATGAGTTTGGTCAGGAGTACGCCTTTATGCATAAT
This sequence comes from Fodinibius sp. AD559, assembly GCF_052712805.1. NCBI lineage: Bacteria > Pseudomonadati > Balneolota > Balneolia > Balneolales > Balneolaceae > Fodinibius > Fodinibius sp. AD559. The sequence continues at coordinate 19,048 of NZ_JBQPVW010000008.1, read as the reverse complement.
GTGGAAAAAGAATTTGAGCGGAATCGCGAGAGATATGAGTTCTTGAAGTGGGGACAGAGTTCGTTTGATAATTTTAGAGTTGTTCCTCCGGGACGCGGAATTGTCCACCAGGTAAATCTTGAGTATTTGGCAAAAGGAGCATTTAGTAGAGAGGAAGAAGATGGCACTACGGTTGTTTATCCCGATACGCTGGTTGGTACGGATTCGCATACAACAATGATTAACGGCCTCGGTATCTTAGGTTGGGGTGTTGGCGGTATTGAAGCTGAAGCAGCCATGTTGGGGCAACCTATATATATGTTGGTGCCCGAAGTTGTTGGAATGAAGTTAACCGGTGAGCTTCGCGAAGGCATTACCGCAACTGATTTGACGCTGACTGTAACGCAGATGCTTCGAAAGCACGGCGTTGTGGGCAAATTTGTAGAGTTTTACGGCGATGGACTTAGCAATATGAGTCTGCCCGATCGTGCAACAATTGCTAACATGTCTCCGGAATACGGAGCTACCATGGGCTTTTTCCCGATGGATGATGAAGCCATGCGCTACATGCGTCGTACCGGACGAGATCCCGAGCACGTGGAAATGGTTGAGCGCTATATGAAGGAGCAGGGATTGTATCGCACGGATGATACGCCCGATCCCGAATTTACAGACACGCTTGAGCTTGACTTGGGAGATGTGGAGACATCGCTGGCCGGTCCCAAACTTCCGCATGATCGTATCACATTGCCGAATATGAAAGAAACGTTCGAGAACAGCCTGACCAGTGATGACCCGACGATGGGCTTCAACCTAGCACAGGAAAAGCTTGCCAATAAAGGTACGTTCAAAAACGGTCAGGAAATTGAGATGGAGCATGGCGATGTCGTTATTGCTGCTATTACATCTTGTACGAATACTTCGAATCCAAGTGTGATGCTGGGTGCTGGAATTGTAGCTAAAAAAGCTTTTGAAAAAGGGCTGGAAGTTCCTCCATATGTAAAAACATCGCTGGCTCCCGGATCTCGCGTGGTTACCGATTATCTTGAAGAGGCCGGACTTACGGATTATATGGATAGTCTCGGCTTTAACTTGGTTGGTTATGGATGTACAACGTGCATCGGTAACTCAGGGCCGTTGCCTCAAGCTGTTGAAAATGCTGTAAAAGAAGGTGACCTGATTGTTGCAGGAGTGCTCTCCGGTAACCGAAACTTTGAAGGACGTATTCATCCCTATGTAAAAGCCAATTACCTGGCTTCTCCGCCGCTGGTTGTAGCTTATGCGTTGGCCGGTACGGTAGATATTGATTTGGAACACGAGCCACTTGGCAAAGATAAGGATGGCAATGATGTCTATCTCAAAGATATCTGGCCAACGTCGGATGAGATTGCCGAACATCTCGACAATGCTATTCGTCCTGAGCTGTTTGAAAAGCAATATGGTGATATTTTCAAATCCGATGAGTGGGATGAAATACCTGTTGGCGGAGGAGAGCTTTATGAATGGAAGGATGACTCTACTTATATCCAAGAGCCGCCGTTCTTTATGGATATGGGCGAAGATCCCGATCCTATCACCTCAATTAACGGAGCGCGAGCGCTGGTGAAAGTGGGTGACTCTATAACGACCGATCATATTTCTCCGGCGGGAAATATTCCTAAAGACAGTCCGGCTGGAGAGTACTTGATTGAGCACGATGTTGAGCCGAAAGATTTTAACTCGTATGGATCGCGTCGTGGTAACGACCGGGTAATGACTCGCGGAACGTTTGCGAATGTGCGATTCAAAAATCAGCTGGCACCGGGTAAAGAGGGAGGTTATACTAAATACTTCCCCGAAGATGAGATCACAACTATCTATGATGCGGCCATGCGGTATAAAGAAGATGATACGCCGCTTGTTGCACTGGCTGGCGATCAGTATGGTACAGGCTCGTCCCGTGACTGGGCTGCCAAAGGTACTATTTTGCTGGGTGTTGAAGCGGTTATCGCTACATCGTACGAACGGATTCATCGTTCTAACCTTGTTGGAATGGGGGTACTTCCGTTGCAGTTCAAGGAAGGGGAATCAGCCGATACGCTCGGGCTTGATGGTTCCGAAGAGTTTGATATCCATTTGGATGATGAGCTCGAAGCACAGCAGATGGTGAAAGTTGATGCCAAAAAAGAAAACGGTGAAACCGTTTCTTTTGAAACGGTCTGCCGTATGGACACGCCAGTTGAAGTAGAATACTATCGCAATGGTGGAATTTTACATTACGTTCTGCGAGAATACTATCGAGCTGAACAAGAACAGTAGAATTAACAGCTGTTAACCAGAATATAAAATGTTAAAGCCCGGACTCGTTTGGAGTCCGGGCTTTTTTATTGATATATAGTTATAATTCTTTTATCTATTTTTAAATAAGCTCAAGAAATATTAAATAGATTAAAATAAGAGAGAGTAAAAAAAATAAGGTAAATCGGGTTTGAGGTTAAAATGTCATCACCTAACAGAGATAAGATAGCAGGCAAAATATCATATGATAATAAAACAAGTAGTAGTCTTCAGATTCTGCTAAATAATATCAACAGTGTTAATAAGGCTGTTAAGTTACATGCCGTTTTGCAAGAGAGTATTGAAGTCGTGCAAAACGTGATGAATACAGAAGCCAGCTCATTGATGCTTTTAGATGAAGATACCGGAGAGTTAATAGTTAGTATGCCTACGGGCCCGGTTAAAAAAGAGATCAAGGGAAAAAGAATTGAAGAGGGGACGGGAATTGGCGGTTGGGTCATTAAAAATAAAGAACCATTCTATTCTAATGATGTAACTAAAAGTGATCTGTTTGCTGGTGATATATCTGAAAACTTTACCAGCGAAAACATCATTTGCGTACCCCTTAGAAACAGTAATAAAAAAGTTATCGGAGTATTACAGGCTTTAAATAGGCGCAACGGTGATTTTACTGATCAGGATATTCCTGTATTTGAGGCGCTGGCTGATCATGTGGCATTGGCTATTGAACGAAGTAGAGAACTGCAGGAAGTTCAAGATAAGCTCGAAGAACGAGATCTGATGCTGACAGAGGTACATCACCGGTTAAAGAATAACTTATCTACGATAACGGCATTAATAGAGTTGGAGCTACCTGATGTTGAAGATAAGACGGCCAAGGAAGCCTTGCAGAAAACGATGGCTCGTATTAAGTCGATGACAGAGGTACATGATTTTCTGTATAACAATAAGCCCGGTAATGAGATTAAGCTGAAGTTATATGTTGAGCGGTTATCCAGTAAGATTGCTAACATCTTATCCCATGCTTCACGAGATGTTAAAATAAAAGTAAAGGCTGATGATGTATCTTTGGATACTGACCGCGCCATGAGTTGTGGGTTGCTTCTCAACGAATTATTGGTGAATTGCTATAAGCATGCTTTTGATGAAGAAATCGAGAATCCCAGAATTATTATCGAGCTGAGCGAAATAAATGATGAAGTGATTGAGTTTAAAGTTTCGGATAACGGGACTGGACTTGGGGAGGATTTTTCGATCACTGAATCGGGCTCAGTTGGCGGATGGCTTATTGATGTACTTATTCGCAGGCTCGAAGCAGATATAGATATTCAACGAGGGGATGGAACTACCTTTTTAATTCGTTTTGATAAATAAGGTCGGAACAGTCTAAATTGGCCATTTTTCAATACCGCGCATCGTAAAAATATTAGCCATGAGTTGAGAGATAGGGGGCTTCAGCATCAGGGAAACCATCATTTCTCGAAAAAATGGAGTCGTAATTTTTCTACCTAACTTCATATTCATCTCGGCTCTTCGGATCGCAATTTTAGCGGCGTGTTTTCTTCGTTTTTGATACTGATTTAGGATCGCATCTTTCTGGAAGCTATTGCCCAACACCTGAGGTAATATATTTGCTAAATCGTGGGCATCAAGCCAGCCCAAATTCATTCCCTGTCCGCCTATAGGACTTACGATATGGGCAGCATCTCCGACTAAAATTGTGTGATCTTTAACCATAGAATCAGCAATTAGCTTCTGTACGCCAAAGCTGCTGAGCATATTATACTCAGTATCGCTCAGTGAATGGCCAATCCTATTAAAAACACTTGATGTCAGCTGTTCTTTTGAAACATCATCAATGTAATCAGTTGTTTTAACCACCCATCGCCGGCGGTTATTGGGTAGCGGAAAGGATTCAATAAGTCCCTCATCGCATATAAAAATAGCCGCATCAGAACCAAAATCAGTGTTGTCAGAAAAATCGCCCATGATATAGGTATCGGGATAATATTGTCCCTTGAATGAGATTCCGCTTTGCCTGCGAACTAAGCTATTTTTACCGTCACATCCCACCAGATATTCTGATCGGATAGTATGGCTTTTCCCGTTGTGCTTAAAGGTAATGTCAACATGTTGGCCATTATCTGTGATGGTATTGACCGCTGCATTGCGGAGCAGGATATTAGGATTTCGTTCGGTCAAGGCCTGTTCGAGCAGCGATTCGGTTCGGTATTGAGGGAGAGCTAAAATAAAGTTGAAAGGCTTCGGGCAGCTTTGAAAAGACAGGGTGCCCAGCTTTTTGGTGTTTACAAAAGCGTGTCCTTTATGGATTTTTACCCCATCCCGAATAAAATTGTTGACAATATTTAACTCCTTAAACAGCTCCAACGAGATCGGGTGAATACCCAGAGACCGAGAGCCGGGGCGTGGTGCAGATCTTTTTTCAAGGATAATATTCGAAATGCCTGCTTGTTCAAGACACAAGCCCAGGTAGAGTCCCACCGGACCACCGCCAACAATGGCCACCTGATATGTCTCAGAAATATTATTCATGATTGTATGTCACCAATAAGCGAAAGGGGAAGAGGTTTTGAACATTCCAATCTGGCGGGACAACTGTTCTCAATTCTTTTTTGGTGTAGCTTCGCTTGATGGATATGAGTCCATCTTCGGTGATGAAAGAATCTCGGAAAAAGGGTCGAGAAAAGATATTGAAAAACAGGTAAGCCCAATCGCTTCTGCGCAGATCGTTAAAAATGACCGATTTTGAGCATAATTTTCTTGCCTGTTCCAGTATAGGTAAGAGTTTCTGCTCATCCAGGTGATGAATCAGATGGTTAGATAGAACGAAGTCGAATTGTTGTGTATTTGCATCCAATTCTGAGAGTCCGCATTGCAAGAATTCAATATTTGAGGGCAGTTCAAGTGTTTGTACAAATTCTATTGCCCGAGGATCGGGATCAATAGCTGTAATTTTGAAGTTTATTCCATCCTCTTGCAACCACTCGGCTAACTTTGTGGGAATATCACCTCCGCCAAAGCCGATATCCAAAAACGAAAATTGCGAATGCTGGTCAAGTTGTGGGCGAATATACTTCTTATAGATAGGTCGCCATTGCGATATTAATGCATTGATCTGGCTAAACTGCTGATAGGTATTTTGTAGTTTGTCCACATTGCAATGGGGATCATCCATGCGTTCTTTGCTCTCGATATCTCGATGTGATAAAAACAGAGGCATCAGCTTGACTGGATTTTTTGGAGTAATCCACTTTCGATGGTTAATCCCGGCCCAAAGGCCATCGCCAGAACAGCTTCTTGTTTTTTTGAAGCTGGCCGATTTAACAAATCTTTTAATACAAATAGGATTGTAGCACTGCTCATATTTCCGTAGTCGGCCAGCACCTTTCGGGATGGGGAGATTTGCGCCTCCTCCAGCCCAAAGCTTTTTTGTACTTTATCGAGAATGGCACGTCCGCCGGGATGAAGTGCCCAGTGATTAATATCATCCGCAGTAAGCTGGTAATTCGCAAACAATGGTTGGATCGATTGCTTAAGATTCGCCTCGATAATATCCGGCACATAAGTAGATAATATCATATCAAAGCCGGTATCGCCGATTGTCCACGCCATATCTTTTTCACTTTCTTGGGCGATGGAGGTGGTAAACTGGGTTAGCTCAAAACTGGCGGTAGATTTCGGTTTATTTTTGCTGATTAAAACTCCTGCTGCACCGTCGGCAAATACGGATGCAGAAATCAAATTATCGGTGACTTCCGAAGGTTGCAGGTGGATGGAACAGAGTTCAAGACAAACAATGAGCACTTTGGCATCAGGTTGAGACTCACAAAAAGCTTTGGCCATTTTCATAGCGGGAAAGGCGGCAAAACATCCCATAAAACCAAGATGGAAACGTTGGGTAGATGTTGGTAACCCCAATTTTTGGATAATTTCGAATCCGGGTTCCGGAGCAAAAAATCCCGTGCAGGAAACGGTTATAACATGTGTGATATCCTCACGATTTACCGATGGATTCTCGGTAATAGTTTGTCGAGCAGTTTTGACAAAAAGTTGTTTGGCTTTCTGAACGTAGAGCTTGTTGCGATCTCCGGTAGTGGGTACGTTTAGGGTGCCATCCTCCTGGAAGAAAAAGCGGGGATCACCGTTGGCGTTAAAATCAGGGATAACGGTATGGCGCTTGTTAATCCCCGACTTTGAATAAATACGATGAATAATGCGTTGTGTGATTTCTTTGTCGCCGATATATTCTTTCATGCGGTTGCGCAGAAAGGCTTGATCATACGAGTGCTCGGGAACCACCGTGGAAATGTTTTGGATGTAAACTGACATCTACCGTTAAATTAGAAGGTTAGAGGGTGTACTCTATAATACCCTAATTTTGTAGTAAAAATTCCGAATTCCTAATTACGACTTGTTTTTAGTAAGTAGATAAAATCGAATGTTGTGTAAGATGGCAGCGATTGTCAGACCGGCAATAAGTCCCATCCATAATCCCTGTGGTCCAATGTCGCGAGTAATTCCTAAGTAGTAACCGAGCGGCAGGCCTACCATCCAGTAGGCGATAAAATTAACAACCATGGGAACAGTGGTATCTTTTAGGCCGCGCAGTGCACCATAACCGCTCACTTGCAATCCGTCTGAAATTTGGAAGATGGCAGCCATATATAATAAACTAACAGCAACTCGTTGTACTTCGGCATCCTGGGTATACATACTGGTAATGAGTTCTGGGAAGAGATATATAATTATGGCGGTAATGCTCATGAAAAAGGTAGCTATGGCAATGCCAAGATAACCTCGTTTACGAGCTTCGCCTATAGATCCTTTGCCGATGGCGTTGCCAACGCGTGTAGTGATAGCAGTTGAAAGTCCGAAAGGAACCATAAAGGTCATCGCCGAGAAGTTTAAGGCAACCTGGTGACCGGCTACGGCCACAGCGCTGAGCGATCCCATCAGTAAGCTGACCAGAGCAAACATGGTAACTTCCATGGTAGAGCTAAGTCCGATGGGAACGCCTACTTGCAGGAGTTCTTTCAGGTATTTCCATTCCGGAAGTCGCCAGGTTGAAAATATTTCGAATCGGTCGTATGGTTTGTGGTTCATTGTGAAAAGGAGCATTCCCAAGAACATCACGTAACCTACGAGGGATGAAGCGTATCCGCAGCCGACGGCTCCCAGTTCGGGGAAGCCGAGATGCCCGTACATGAGCACGTAGTTGGCTCCAACGTTGACAAAGACGCCGATAAGAGCGAAGTACATGGCGGGACGTGTTGCCGACATCCCTTCGTTGAAAAAGCGAAGGGCCATATATCCGCAAACACCAAAAATACCCCAGGAAATAGCATCCAGATAACCCTGTGAGAGTGGGATTATTTCTGGTGTAATGTCCAGAAAGTACATTACGAATTCGAGGTTCCGGATCAGAAAAAAAATGGGGATGGCAAGAAAGAGGGAGAGCCAGAGGCCTTGTCGTACGTTAACACCAATTTCATCAAAATTACGTCCACCGATATGTTGGGCCACGATAGGAGTGAGCGCCATGAGCGTACCGGCCGCCAGCATCATGAAGGGCATAAAAACAGCTCCACCAACTGCTACCGCCGCGAGATCTTGCGCCGAAAGATTACCCGCCATCACCGTATCCACAAAGTTCATCGACATTTGCAGTAGTTGGGCGATGATCACGGGCAGACCGATTTTGAGCGTAATACCGGCTTCTTTGCGCAGATTGTATTTTTTGGATTTTAAATAAGCAAGCATTGAAGAATATACTGCTTCAGGGAAGAGAAATTTCTGATTTCAGGGAATCGCGTATGGTACAAAAAAAGAGAGGGAAAAGTAAGCCGAGATCTGCAGTTACTTTTGAGGTAACTTAATCACAAAAGTAGTGCCTTCGTCTTCGACTGATGCAAAGCTAATACTGCCTTCGTGCGCCTCAATAATCTTTTTACAGATCGCCAGTCCCAGGCCGGTGCCGCTGGATTTGGTCGAGAAGTTGGGCACAAAAATGTTGGGACGATCTTCCTCGGCAATACCGCTGCCGTTATCTTCTACCTCAATAAATACGTTTTGTAGATGATGGTACAGCCGAAGTACAATTTCTCCGTCCTCATCGGGCATAGCCTCATATGCATTTTTAACGAGGTTAATGATGACGCGTTTTAGCTCATCCTGAATACCTTGAACCTGCACCGGATGCTGCGGCATCTCCAAGGTGATAGTAACTTTTTCATCGTGCTCATAGAGTTTTGCGACCGAAGTTAAAATGGTCTTTAAGTCAACCTCCTTAAAATCTTCGGTTAGTGGTTGTGAAAATTTTGAAAAGTCAGATGCAATATTGCTGAGCGACTGAATTTGTTCAATCAGGTTGGCAGTAATTTGCTGTACGTTTTTTTTAAGCTCTTCGGGATTATGCCTGTCGCTTTTGAGCTGTCGTTCTAAGTGTTGAACGTTCAGCTTCATCGGTGTTAGCGGATTTTTGATCTCGTGGGCTACCTGCTGGGCCATCTCTTTCCAGGCGGCTTCACGTTCGGCGGCGGCCAACTCTTTTTGAAGCTTTTTAAGTCGCGAAACCATGTTGTTATAAGCCTCGGCAAGATTTCCAATTTCATCGTCACTGGTAACAGGGATAGTGGTATCGAGATTCCCGCCAGATATTTTGTTTAGACCTCGTTGGATGTAAACCAATGGGCGTGTGAGTTGTTTTGAAATAAAGGTTGAGGCAAGGATAAATAATCCAAATACAAACAGGTAAACGAGAATAAGGTAGCTGATGGTTTCAAGCAGCTGCTGGTCGTATTTTGGGGATTCCAAAAACGTGGGAATAGCGATAGTAGCTATAGGTGTATTTTGATTATTTAGGATGGTACGGTAGCCAATAAGTAGGTTTTGTCCTGCCAGCTGAACATTAGAATAAGCATCTTGGCGATCACGATTATTTAGCTGATGGTAAATATCATAAGGCAGAGCTGCGGGCAAGAGATGCTGCTGGTAAATCTGTGGGGTTGTGGTTTCTGTAACGGTTCGTTCGGTATAAAAGCTGGCGTCTACCTCAAGTGGAGTGGTTAGAGAGTCCAGCGAAAAAGAAGAACCGAGTTGGCTTTTATTGCGGATAGCTTGGTTCGACTCAATAGTGTTGGAGAGTCGCTGGAGCTTATCGACCAGCTCTTGCCGCACGATATCACGATTTTGTTGTTTGATAGCATAATGGGATGAGGCAATAAGGAATCCCAGAAAGATCAGCGTTGCCAGTAAAAAGCTGTCGATAAGGCGATCCTGAAAACGCACATTGGAGCCGATAAATCGAAAGTTGAATCTTGGAAGTACCTGCCTGATTAGTAAAATAACGCCACTTATTAACAAGAGGAAAAAGCTAAAACGAAAAAATGAAAAGAGAATAACTCTATAACCGGGTAGTGTAGTACTTGCTTTGATGATGTTATCCGGGGACTCATTCCAAAATAATGTACGGTACGAAAATGTGTCTGTTTGGTTGGTTACATAGATGAGGGTATCATCTTGTAAAGCCTTAAGTTGATTCTCTTCTAAGGTGCGGTACTTTGGAAAATAGTTGGTAAAGCCTTGCTGTACAGAATTTATAAGCTCTCCGTTTTGGAACTTTTGCAAGAGATAAGGGGTGTTTAAATCTTCAAAGCTAAGCCTGGACATAACTGTACGGATGGGTTTGTTGTATTCCGGACGTTCTTGGTATACCGAGCAAAGAATCCAGGCAATAGGTTCTTGATCAGAAATTCCAAAAACGGGAATCCAGCCGCGATAAAAGGTACGATACTCTTGCTGATTGATGAGTTGTGGTAATTGAACGACCGGCCTGATCGTGGACTTGGTGATCTGCTCAATTTCAGTGACGATCTGTAGCGTCGATATGTTATATCTGTTGACCCAGTTGGGGGAGTTAAGGTCGGTGGCATAATCGCCAATTAGTTCTCCTGATGAATTAACAAGCTGAAGATTTAATGAATAGGTATTGCTCCTGGGAGAAATATAATCCCGTATTGTTTGGGTAAATCGGGTTTGTAAATTGGATCTGTTTTCTTGTAGATCTTGTGTGGTAATACCCCGAAAACTTTCCTCAAGTTTGATGAGTAAGTTGCGGGTAAGGTGTTCTGCAAAATGATCCTCTTCTTGGGCATAGCTTGATGCACGCTGCCATAGTTTGTCATCGGTGCTATTGAGCGCTGCCTGATATAATGCGGGTAAACAGACAATCGCAATTAAAAAGGATCCAATGATAGCTTTTCTCAGGTGGGATTTATTAGTTAGCTTTTTTAGATTTGCTTCATAGGCAATAGCAATAGTCAGCACAATGATGAATCCCATAATGCTGCTGTAGAACATCCAATTGAAAATAAACCGTTCGGGAATAAATAGCTGGGCAACAAATAAGCTAATAATAAAGCTGGTGGATAAAACGGATGAAGTGAGTTTAAGGTGCTCCCTGGAGAACCGAAGTAGCATTCGATTTAAGAGAACTAATATATTACCGGCAGCTAAGATTGCTACCCCAAGTACCAGATACAAAATAATGGTTCCGGGTTCTGGAAAAATACGCAAGTCCAGAATAGCAACGCCTGCATTATTGGCCGCTTGGAAAAGCATTTTAAAGAAACTGAGTATGGCCAATGCGTTAACGACTCCAAAAATTGCGGCTAAACTTATGATGCTTAAATACCAGTCGGCTTTGAGTTCGTGTTTATAGTTCTGCAGTTTTTGTTTGATTACCCAAGAGGCAATAAGGGCAAAAGCAGCGTTTATAAATGAAGCACTTAGGTTGGTGACTAAGTTAACCCACTCTGTACTACCGGATGAAGAGATCGAAAGTATCCAGTATGATAATAAACTTGAATACGAGAAAATTGTCCATCCAAGTATGACAAACAGTAGTTGTACCAAGAGGGCTTTCCACAATGAAAGATTTTGGGCAGCTATAAAGAGAATAGAAATAATAAGTACAAAGCTAAGGGCAGCAAAGATGGATCGCCAAAAGGTGTTATTTTCTTCCCATTCTGTTCGGGTTTGCTCGAATTCATCGGAGGTCGCGTAAACCACACCAACGGAATCGCCCTCCAAGTTTGTTAATGTCTGAGTTTGGACGGTTTGGGCAGGGGGGGCACTAAAAATACTAAAATTGAGAGGATACGAAGTTGAAAAGTCATCCGAGTTAAACAGGCTGAATTCACTTTCACTTCCAATAGAAAGCGGATTATTTTGTTGGACCCGATAGGTGGTAAAAAGGTCGTAGTTGATTGTGTCTGAACTGTCTTGGATGCTGAACGGAATGTGGCACTCCCAATAAATTACATTGTTATGCCTCTTGAGGATGAGATCAGGAGCGGAGGGATCCCGGTCTTGTACTTGTGTTGTGTTTTGTAGGGCAAATCCCCTCCAAATGACGGGTTCATTTTCATGATATAGGGCTGCACTCCATAGGGCTGGAATTTGATTCAGTGTATTATAAAGATATTGGTCAGATCTGCTTTGAAGAAGTGGTGCTTGAAGTGCGTTCGCCAGATTTTGTGAGTCGGATAGCAGTTTTTCCTGTTTCTCCAGGAAGTAATCGGTGGCTCTGTCAAGACTGCTTTCGATGACTTCTTTGTTCGTTGTGGCTGAAGGCTTTACGCCGTAGCGCCACCCTTCGAGAAGTAATAGGGTCACAAGCAAAGCCAGCAATGACCAGCCCAGCCAGTGATAGAGTTGTTTTTTTGAGGAGAAGTTCATCATAGCCACATCAATCGGTTCCTTATTACGGAATATGAACCGAAATTAAGGCTGAATCAAGTTGGGAATTTCGGAAGGTGGCTGACCTTCTAATATTCCAATGATAGCATCAGCGGCAAGCATGCCAATAGCTTCGCGAGTTTGAAAGCTGGCACTGGCAATATGGGGTGTTCGAATGCAGTTTGGCGCTGTTTTAAGTTTAGGGTGAAGTTCTGGCTCATTTTCAAAGACATCCAATCCGGCGCCACCGATCAATCCATTGTGGAGGGCTTGGGCAAGGGCCTCTTCGTCAACCACAGGTCCGCGCGACGTGTTAATCAAAATAGCATCTTCTGGCATTAAGGAGAGTATCTCATCATTGATGAGGTGATGGGTTTCATCGGTGAGTGGACAGTGGAGGGTTATAATATCCGATTGTGTGACAAGCTCTTTAACAGTTGCGCAGTATTGGGCATCGAGTTCTTGTTCCAGATCAGGATCTACTTTGCTTCGGTTGTGGTAGCAGATCTCCATCCCCAGGGCTTTGGCTCTGCGAGCTACGCCCGTGCCAATTCGTCCCATACCAATAATGCCAAGCGTGCTGCCGTTTAGTTCTTTTCCTAAGAATCCGAGCGGTTCCCAGTTGTTGAAGTTTCCGTCCAAAAGATATTCCTGGGCTTCAAACAGGCGGCGCGATACGGCCAACATGAGTCCGATCGTAAATTCTGCACAGGAATCGGTGAGCACGTCCGGGGTATTGGCCACAGCTACATTATGTTTTTGGGCTGCTTTAATATCGATGTTGTTATAACCTACCGCATGATTAGCAATAATTTCAAGGTTTGACCCCGCAGCTATAACTTTTTCTGTGATTGGATTGGAAAGCATCGGCAGTAGTGCATCATAACCGGGAATATCATCAATCAGAGCCTGCTCATCATTGTAGGTGCCTCGTTCGCCAACATCTACCTGATACCGTTTTTCAAGTTTATCAATTACGGATGGAATAATGGGCTCTGTAATGAGGACGCGGTTAGACATAAAACCTTACAAACTGTATGAGCTGGCGTTAATTATTACCTTTGTGTGAGTGCTTAGTTCTTTTTCGGTGATGTTATTATAAATATATGAGAAGGGAGTGAGTACTTGCGAGCACATCATATCGGGATTGCGCCACGCCTTGATATCCAAATATAGTGAATCGCCGGTAGTGCGATGAGTAACATTTTGAAGTTTTGTGCAGGCATCGGGGAAAGTTCCGCTGACCACCAGTACTTGCTTATTGTTATCCGTGATCTTTTTAACAGAATCGATATACACTTTTGATTGCTGATACGGTTCATCATCGGGTTCCTGAATGTAAATCAGGTTTTCATAGGATTCCACTGTATTACTTTTCTGTGATGATGAAGCACAGCTAATGATTAAAACAAAAATTGTAGCGGTATAAAGAAGTAGTCGCACGTTACTTATTATCTTCTATTTTTCGTACAGATGCATCATTCCACATTCGTTCAAGAGCATAATATTCCCGCAACTCTTTTTTAAAGATATGAACTACAACATTAACGTAATCAAGAATAACCCATCGGCGCGTTTCCCGCCCTTCCTCTTTCCAGGCTTTTTCATTGAGCTGCTCCTTGGTTTCTTTATTGACGTTATCGGCAATAGATTTAATTTGTACATCCGTATTGGCATGACAAATAACAAATTTATCGGCCAGTGTAGTTAATTCGTGAACATCCAATACGGTGATGTCTTCAGCCTTGCGGTCAAGAAGGGCTTCGCCAATGACTTCAATAAGTTTATCAGAATCAGCCGTCTTCTGGTCATTGGAACTGCTAAATTGTTGATCTTTCTCAGGAGATGTATTTGTCATATAGTATGAATTATAATTTGAGTGATTTGTAATCAGAACCGATTACCACGGTGGCATCCAGATAAAAGTCTTCTGATGCTTCTATAAAAACATGTTCTTTTGCGATACCAAGTGCATCAGCAACTCGCTCGGCATTTTTTGTATCAAAGGTACGTGCTATAACAACCGTATTTTGCATATCAAAATTTTTGAAGTTTCCGGTTTCAACCACATCAAAACCGTTTTTACGCAATGTGGATGTAAAATCGTTGGCAAGGCCCGGAACGCCACAACCATTTAGGACTTCAAGTTGTATAATATCTCCGATTAATTCCGGATTATTTGTTGCTCGTTGGTTTTCGATGCGTGGATAGATAATTCGGGTGAATAATCCGAAGATAAGAATTGCCAGTAAAAGGCTTAGGAAGCCGATAGTTGCGTTTAAGGTAAAAGAGTTCGTTTCGCTATTCTTTGATGTCATTAATTAATAAATCCGAAACTCAAAAGTTGCGATCATGAAATGGTGATGCAAAAGGATTATGTCGCATTCTCGAGGACCATGGATTCATTCCGTATCCATAGCTGGGTACCTGCTGGAAATGAATGCTAATATTGCTCTGGTCGTTTATTTGATAATTAAGTTCAGCGTTACGGATTAAAAACTGGGTATCCATACCGCTATTGGAATTTGGAGACATCATGCTGTTACCAAACGGTGAATGTAGTAGCGACAGATCTACCCGCCCTGTCAAATCTTCCGAAAAGAAGAAATGCATGGTGTTGGTATAGGCGTTCATGTTTTGAAACTGTCCGCCAGAGCTCGAGAACATCATCGAGTAGGAGTGATCCATCTGCATGTTAAACAGATTACCGAGATCGGCACCTTGGCTGGGATCATTTTGTTTGACAATTGGCCCCATCAGGTCAGAGCTATTATTAGCTTCTGATCTTAGCTGTGCATGAGATACCGAGCTTAGCCCAATCAAAAATAAAACGACAAAGGTTATCGTTGATATAAACGCTGTTTTTTTCATCATAAGACAAATACCAGTTTTTTTAATCTCTTAAGAGCTAATATAACGATTAGCTCTCAAAGAAAGTATAATAAAGTCTATATCTAAGATAAAGAACTGAGAATGGTATTTAAGAACTTTCACAAACCGAAGTAAGGTCTAATTATAAGCCTTGTTGAAGTATTATTGATTGACAGTACAGATAGGTCAATGCGGAGGTGGAGGGATTCGAACCCCCGGAACCGAAAAGGTTCAACGGTTTTCGAGACCGCCCCATTCGACCGCTCTGGCACACCTCCATGCAAAATATTGCCGTTTGTCCTACGGGATAAAATAGAGTATATTTGGGACGCTTTGAATCTGACTAAAATACCGGTTAAGCAAAACAAATAAAAGCCCATAGTTCGATAATGAAACTTACCGATTTCAAATTTGATACAGAAGATTATAATGTCCCCGACGAACCTGTGCAGCCCCGTGATGCTGCTAAGCTGATGGTTCTGAATCGAGAAGATCAGTCCATCAAGCATGAGACATTTGCAGACATTCACAAGTACCTGGACGAAGGAGATGTCTTAATTTATAATAACACAAAGGTTTTTCCCGCACGGTTAAAGGGTAAGAAAGAGAAAACTGATGCCGATATTGAAGTTTTTTTGCTTCGGGAATTGGTGCCGGAAAATATGCTTTGGGACGTGTTGGTTGAGCCTGCACGGAAAATTCGTATTGGAAATAAATTGTACTTCGGACCCAACCTGATGGCCGAGGTAATCGATAATACGACATCCCGGGGTCGAACAATCCGTTTTCTTTTTGAAGGATCAAATGAAGAGCTGTATCACATTTTGGATAATATTGGTGAGATGCCGCTGCCCCCTTATATTGAGCGTGAAGCACGTGAGGAAGACAAGGAGCAATATCAAACTATTTTTGCTAAAGAGCGTGGATCGGTTGCAGCACCTTTCGCAGCCATGCACTTTACTGAGGAGCTGGTTGAGAAGTTGGAAGATAAAGGCGTGGAGATGCTTCCCATTACTATGCATATCGGATGGGGCACATTCCGTCCGTGCGAAGTAGAGGATCTGACGAAGCACCGGACGGATTCTGAGAACTATTACATATCTGAGGAAACTTCGTCTAAAATTAACGAAGCCTTGGCCGACGATGATCGCAAAGTTGTAGGTTGTGGTACAACCTCGGTGCGAACCATTGAAACAAGTATTACGGCAAGTGGGATTTCAAAACCGGGTACAGGCTGGACAGATAAATTTATCTTTCCGCCCTATGATTTTAAAATAACCGAAGGAGTGATTACCAACTTCCATCGCCCCGAGTCAACAATGCTAATGTTGGGCGCTGCTTTTGCCGGGTATGATTTTCTGATGGAAGCCTATGAGGAAGCGCAGGAGAATGATTATCGCTTCTTTGCTTTCGGTGACTCAATGCTGATACTGTAAACTGTGACTACGAAAGCCCTTATTATTCCGGCTGCAGGAGCGGGAAGTCGAATGCAGAAAAATACTCCCAAACCTTTTTTACAGCTGGGAAATCGTACTATTCTGGAGCAGACTATACGTCGTTTTTTACCGCTCGATGGATTGCAACAGGTTTTGGTTGCCACTTCATCATCCTTTTTGGGAAAAGCTGAAAATATTCTTGAGGAGGTACTTCCGCCACAGATAAAAGGCAGTTCTCTGGTGGGTGGAGAGACGCGCCAAGAGTCTATATATAATGCTTTGCAAGATATAGCTGGAAGTGATCTTGTGATTGTTCATGATGCCGTGCGCCCTTTTGTAAAGCTTCATCATATTCAGCATTGTTGTGAGACGGCTGAACAATATGGTGGGGCGGTTTTGGGAGTGCCTGCCAAAGATACAATCAAGCGGATAGATGATCAGCAGGAAATTAAGGAAACACCATCGCGAAAATTTTTATGGCAGACTCAAACGCCACAGGTATTTCAAAAGGATTTGCTTCTTCGAGCTTACAAGCAGGCAATCGAGGATGATTTTGTTGGAACGGATGATGCCTCTTTGGTAGAGCGACTGGGTGAGACGGTAAAAATGGTAAAAGGAGATCGATCCAATTTTAAGATTACTTATCCGTTGGATTTAGAGCTGGCAGAATTGTTAATCAATAAAGATAGATAGTATGCGCATCGGATATGGATACGACGTACATCAGTTTAAAGATGGTGGGCCGCTTATTATGGGGGGAGTAGAGATCCCCTTTGGAAAAAGCTTGTCCGGCCATTCTGATGCGGATGTCTTGCTGCACGCCATCACGGATGCTTTACTCGGCGCATGTGCATTGGGTGATTTAGGAAAACATTTTCCGGATACCTCTGAGGATTATGAAGATATTGATAGCAGAGTGCTGTTGCGAGAAGCATTAGTACTTGTTGAGGAAAAGGGATTTTCCGTTGGAAATATTGACGCCACAGTTGTAGCTGAAAAACCCAGATTGGCATCTTATATAGATGAGATGCGTCAAGTGATTGCGAAAGATCTGAAAGTTGGTATTGATCAGATATCTGTAAAGGCAACAACATCCGAAGGGTTGGGGTTTGAAGGCAGTGGTAAAGGTATTTCAGCAAGAGCAGTAGTTTTGTTGATGGGGAGTGAATAATGGCTGAGCAATTTGTTCAGGAGACCGTCCAATTTATTAATACGCTTCCGCCGTCAAGTATTTACTTGGTTTTCTTTTTGGTGGCGTATGTTGAGAATATTGTCCCGCCCATACCCGGTGATGTCTTGGTTGCTTTTGGGGGATACTTAGCTGCCGAATCAGTTATCGGATTGATTCCGGTTTTACTGCTTACCACTATAGCTTCAGTAATAGGGTTTATGAGTATGTATTGGATTGGCAGTCGGTGGGGGACGTTAATTCAGCAAAAAAAGAAGCAGTTTTGGCTACTTCGATTTATTCCGCTGAAGTATTTGAACAAAGTACGTTCATGGATGCGGCGGTGGGGGATGGGGGTCGTGCTGGCAAATCGTTTTTTAGCCGGTACTCGATCCGTTATTTCATTAACAGCTGGAGTAAGCCACACCCGTATTAGCAGTACTATTTTCTATTCAACGATAAGTTCTCTTTTATGGAATAGTATTTTGCTCGGTTTTGGATGGATCGTGCACGAGAATTGGCAACTTATTGGAAAATATCTCTCAATTTATGGGAGAATAATTTTAGCAGGTATTGCTATATTTATAATAATTAGGCTAATAGTCTATTACTACAACAAGCGGAGCCCGAATTGATAGATTTATATAGGTTGCCAAGAAAAAAGATTTAATTAGTGATTTTGTGTTGACAAAAATGAAAACTGTACTTAGTTTTGGAGTCTTTCGGCCAAGGGCTGATTGTTGCATTAGAACGCCAGCCCAAAATATGGAAAAAGACTCGATAAGCCAGCGTAGCTCAGGGGTAGAGCAGCTGTCTTGTAAACAGCCGGTCATCGGTTCGAATCCGGTCGCTGGCTCACTTGGTTCATCGGGTGTTTTAAAAGTTTGGCCGAAGTTGAATTTGACATACTGATTTCGCGGGGGGATACCAAAGCGGCCAACTGGGGCAGACTGTAAATCTGTTGGCGCAAGCCTTCGAAGGTTCGAATCCTTCTCCCCCCACACTAAGCGGGCGTAACTCAATTGGTAGAGTGTCACCCTTCCAAGGTGAATGTTGCCGGTTCGACTCCGGTCGCCCGCTCAGCCCCATGCGGGACAAGCACAAGCCGTTATAGCTCAGGGGTAGAGCACTTCCATGGTAAGGAAGGGGTCGTCGGTTCAATTCCGACTAACGGCTCTGCAAGTGCAGAAATAATTATTGATGTGATTCTGAACATTTAACTGTAAACTTATTTACTCATGGCAAAAGAGACATTTCAGCGAAACAAGCCACATGTAAACATAGGAACGATAGGTCACGTAGACCACGGGAAGACGACCCTGACGGCGGCGATTACGACCGTAATGGCCAAGCACCACGGCGGGGTAGCCAAGCAGTTTGTCGACATTGACAACGCCCCCGAGGAGAAAGAGCGGGGCATAACGATCTCGACGGCGCACGTCGAGTACGAAACCGAAGCGCGCCACTATGCGCACGTGGACTGCCCGGGCCACGCCGACTACGTCAAGAACATGGTGACGGGAGCGGCCCAGATGGACGGGGCGATTTTGGTGGTAGC
>NZ_JBQPVW010000007.1:0-201612 GCF_052712805.1 Fodinibius sp. AD559 | reverse complement strand
ACGATGGGATCCATGCCTGCTTCGGTGCCAAAGTCAGGGGTGTCAACTTGCGTGGGCTGCTCGATGTCGGCTTGCTCCTGGGTTTCGAGGCCGGGATCGGTAACCGAAGCGCAGCCGGTGAACAGTGCAATGCTAAAAATGATAGCGAGAAGTTTGTGTGTGATAGATTTCATAACTGATTCCTGATTTTGTGTTTAGATTAAATCTGTAACGTTGTGATTTTAGTGCATCCTGAAAAAGCCAGATTCGTAGCTCAAGGATATACTGGTAGACGAATACAAGAGTACTCAAAGTTTGATTTGTTACAAAAAAAGCTTTGTCTGCAAGCTATATTGTATAAAATTATTTTGTAACAAATTTATATTATAACTTAAATTTTTGTTTCTAATTATATTTAATACCAGATTATAAGAGTTATTTTATAATTATATGTTACGAGAAATATTAATATTTAGATAAATAATTATTTATCTAATTTAAAATTACATTCTAATATTTGTTTGCCAATTCAATAGTTATATATTAGAAAACAGAATTACTACGGAAGGCTTTTTTGTTCATTTGGTGATGAATGGGTCAGTTAATTTTAGGTTTATAGACTACCTTGAGTAACTCCAGAGTTGATTATTCGGAATTGGTATATGCTCTTCAGCAGAATAGGGAAGATGAGGCTAATGAGCTGCTGGAAGAACTAATGCATAGACTTAAAGACTACTTGCAAGTGGTGCTTAATGCCGATGAAAAAGACGCAGAGGAATGTACTCAACAAGCATTTCTTAATGTCTATGAACAGATAAAGAAAGACAATATCCGAGAGGAAAAATATATATTCAGCTATATGATTCGTGCATGCCGGCACGAGTATTTTCGTCTTTCCAAAGAGCAGCATCGTTTTAACAATCCTGTTGAAGATCATGAGGATCATTTGGTGGATCCCGCCGAGCAGTTCCAGAATCTAATGGATAAGGATCGTCAGGCTATTCTGGAGGCCTGCCTGAATGAACTCCGAGAAAAGTCGCGCACCTTTATCGAGTATTTTATTGACAAACCGGATGCTACTACCAAAGAAGCGAGTGCTCACTTTGACATCAGCGGAGCTAACGTACGTACTAAAAAATCGCGTATTCTAAGTCGATTACATCACTGTTTTAAACGCAAATGGCGGCAGTAGGACGTTAATTTTGTAGTTCTTTTGCGGATAGTATTTTGGAATCTACAATCATAAAAACCTGATCTTCTTTCGCCGGCTCAATTACGTGTGTACCTGTAAAGCCGCCAAAGGCTGGTAAAATTCCATATTTCTTTCCAAAATAGAAGCAGGGCAACTTCATTGCTTGTCGACCAGGGCCTTTTAGCTGAACTGCTGGATGAATATGTCCGCTTATAGGATATCTATTTTTATGGCGTTCAGAGAGGTCACTAATATCGTGTATAAATAGAAAAGGGTTTACTGATAACTTTTGAAATACATTTATAATCCCCTTGTGATAGTTCTCGGCGTCAAGAATATCGTGATTTCCAACAACCAAGCTTACTTCTAACTGGGAATGACTTTTTCGCCACTTGATGAACTGCTTCCATTCATTATTGATATTACTATGGAAGAGATCGCCCAAAATAATGAGGTGGTTGGGTTCTGTAAGTTGAACAATGTCATCGAGTTTGTTGAGGTTTGATTGTGCAATTTCCTCGGGAACAGCAATGCCATTCTTTCTAAAATGCCCGGATTTTCCAATATGCAGATCAGCAACCAATAGCGTTTTTCGCTTTTGCCAGTAAATTGCTTTTTGGGGTAATAGCCAGAGACGTTGATGCTTAAAGTTGAAGGCCCGTGCATTGGATGTCATAGCGAAAGGAAAAAGGTAATTATCTTGTATTAAAAAGAATATATTCTTGTTGTTATTTGGTATAGCTTTGCAGTATTAATGTATCAATTTATACATGCTTTTCGAGCTGTAATTGCATTCGCTGTACCCTATCCATTAGGTTTTCAGAGCTCAGCCGTTCACGCAATCGATCAACCATGATTGGGAATGCCAGTGGCGTAAATCGCTCGGTGGTTTTGAGTGTTATCTTTTGGGATTGAATACGTTTTAAAGCTCTCCGTAATCGGGTTTCATCAAGCTGATAGGAAAGCACTTCATCATAAGCCTGCTGGAGTAATAGGTTGTCTGGTTCATATTGATCAAATACATCAAAAAATAAACTCGACGAAGATTGCAGATGCCGACTGGCTTTTTGCTGGCCCGGGAACCCTTTGAAAATGAGTCCGGCAATATGACAAATACTGCGGAATCGCCGCTTGGCTAACTCGGTATCATTCAGGCTCGCAAAGATATCCTCAACGAGATTTTTGTCAGAAAAAAGATTTTGTGCAAGGGCTTCTTTTATGGGAATACTCTTATCTGAAAGCAGCTCAAAGCCATAATCATTCTTGGCAATAGAAAAGGTGATCGGTGTCAGTTGTGAAATACGATAGGCAATTAAAGCGGACATCCCTTCGTGGACATAACGTCCCTCAAAGGGATAAAAGAATAGATGGTGGCCTTCCCGAGAAGTCGTTTGTTCAATAAGCAATTCATCATCATCTGGCAAAGTGGACCAGTCATTTTGTACATCCAAAATAGGTTGAATCGTTTCAAGTTCAATATCATCGGCAGAGCCTTCAATAGCCTGATGCATTTTTTGGCGCAGTATATTGCTCATGTTTGAAGATAATGACATACGTCCGCCCATCCAGCTGGGTACTTTTGCTTTGAATGTATTAGCCCGGCGTACATAAGCGGTCATTTGTTTCGTTCGTACGAGTTCTAGGCTTCGCCCTGCAAACCAGAATTTATCCCCAGGTTTTAATGATGCAATAAACCATTCTTCGATACTGCCCAGATGTGCTCCATTTAGATATTTGACGCTCATCATGGTATCACTGGTTATCGTACCAATTGACATGCGATGGCGGCGTTTAATTTTTTTATCAACGACTTTATAGAGACCGTCTTCTTCAATCACTTTGGAGTATTCATCATAGGCCGAGAGTGATTGTCCGCCTGTAGTGATAAAATTCAAAATCCAGTTCCACTCTTTTTGAGTGAGTGTTTGATAAGCAAAGGTCGTTTTAACTTCCTCATAGATTTTATTGGGGATAAATCCATCTGAAACCGCCAGCGTGATAAGGTATTGTATAAGCACATCATGTGGTTTTAGGATGGGATCGCGGCTTTCGAGCGCTACTTTATGCCTGGCTGCAGTCTTAAGTGCAGCTGCTTCGATTAGTTCAAGGGCATTGGTTGGTACAAAGTAGATGCGGCTGGTAGATCCAGGTTGGTGACCACTGCGCCCGGCCCGCTGTAAAAAGCGTGCAACCCCCTTGGGACTACCGACTTGTACTACTGTTTCAACAGGAGTAAAATCAACGCCGAGGTCGAGGCTTGAAGTACAGACAACTGCTTTTAGTTGGCCTTCATGCAAGGCATCTTCAACCCAGCGGCGAACCTCTTTGCTGAGTGATCCATGGTGCAAAGCTATAGTACCCGCCAGTTCGGGTTTGGCTTCTAACAGTTGTTGAAACCAAATTTCTGATTGGGAGCGGGTGTTAGTGAAAATGAGCGTAGAGCGGCTTTCCTCAATGATGGGCAAAATCTTTGGCAGTAACTTTGTGCCAAGGTGACCCGACCATGGAAATTTTTCGACATCATCAGGCAGAACAGATTGTAGCTCTAACTTCTTTTCTATATCAGCTTTAATGATAACAGAATCTTCTTTAGTACCATCAGTTCCCAGCAATACATCATGGGCTTCTTGGAGGTTGCTGATCGTTGCCGAAATCCCCCAAATATTTAATTCCGGCCGCAGGTGTTTTAATCGAGACAAACCAAGTTCTACCTGAATACCGCGCTTGGATCCCAAAAGTTCGTGCCATTCATCAACGACAACAGCATCCAAATCAGAAAAGTAATTTTTATAACCTTTTTGGGCCATCAGGATATGCAAACTTTCGGGTGTGGTAATGAGCACCTCAGGCATCTGTTCTTTTATTTTTTGCTTTTTATAGGATGAGACATCACCAGTGCGACGGGCAATTTTCCACGGTATTTCGAGGTCATCAGCAACCTGCTGTAGTGCTTGCTCAATATCGCGGGCTAAAGCCCGGAGCGGAGTAATCCATAAAAGTTGGAGGTCATTGTCTGTGAGTTCGTTATATGTCTCCGGATGTTCATCAATCCATTGGATGAGCAGAGGCATATAGAGGGCGTACGTTTTGCCGCTGCCGGTGGGGGCATTCAGCAATCCGTTCTTTCCGGATAAAAAAGCTTCCCAAACTTTCCGTTGATAGTCAAATGGTTCCCATCCGCGTTGGGCAAACCATTGTTCAATATTTTGATAGCCGTCGTTTTTCATTAAGATGGAAATCTTGTTTATTTCAAATCGGGTAAGATTTATTAACGGAAATGATTTGAATATAATTTGTTTCTTTAGTTGACTTGATTATCTGCTTTAATTATTTAAAATAGATGGTTTGCGAGACAAGAATATTTCCAACTAAAATACAATTGCTATGTGGTTAAATATTGATTCCTTTGAAGAGTACAAAGAGGTTTATAATGATAGTATTGAAAATCGCGAGAAATTTTGGGAGCACGAAGCGGGGACGTTTTATTGGCGCGACCGATGGGATGAAACGCATAGTGGCAATTTTGAGGAGGGAAATGTAAAGTGGTTCGAAGGTGGCAAGCTGAATATTACCGAAAATTGCCTGGATCGCCACTTGAATACCATCGGTAATAAAACAGCCTTTATCTTTGAACCGAATCACCCAGATTCTTTTCGACGGACGATTACCTATCGACAGTTGCATGAAGATGTCTGCCGTTTTGCCAATGTTCTCGAATCTAAAGGTATTGAGAAGGGCGACCGTGTAGCAATTTATATGGCAATGACGCCGGAGTTGATGATTGCAGCCCTTGCCTGTGCTCGCATTGGTGCGGTGCATTCTATTGTATTTGCCGGATTTTCTGCGCAGTCGCTGGCCGAGCGTATTCAGGATTGCGATGCTAAAATGCTCATCACCAATGATGGGTTGCGACGCGGTGAAAAGCATGTACCCCTTAAAGATATTTCTGATGAAGCCCTTGAGGAATGTCCTACGGTTGAAAAGGTGGTTGTCTGCCAGCGTACTAACCGTGATATCAATTGGGTGGAAGGACGTGATGAATGGTGGCACCTGCTGATTCGAAATGCATCCAAAGAGCACGAAGCCGTAGAGATGGATGCCGAAGATCCGCTGTTTATTCTCTACACTTCCGGATCAACCGGTAAGCCCAAAGGACAGGTGCATACTTGTGGCGGTTACATGGTTTATACAAGTTATACATTCCGCAATGTATTCCAGGTTGAAGAAGATTCTGTTTACTGGTGTACGGCTGATGCGGGCTGGATTACAGGGCACTCCTACATTTTATACGGCCCATTGCTGAATGGTGCAACCAGTATCATCTTTGAGGGTACGCCAACCTATCCTGATCCCGGTCGTCTGTGGGAGGTCTGTGAAAAGTATAATGTGACGCACTTTTACACATCTCCAACAGCTATCCGCGCACTGATGAAAGAGGATATTGAATATGTTAACAAGTACGATTTAAGTTCGCTCGAAGTACTTGGATCGGTGGGTGAACCGATTAACGAAGAGGCTTGGCACTGGTATCACGATAAGATTGGGAATGGAAAATGTCCGATTGTTGATACGTGGTGGCAGACCGAGACGGGCGGTATCATGATTTCACCGCTGGCGGGAGTAACGCCAACCAAGCCCGGATTTGCTACACTGCCGCTGCCCGGAGTTGAACCTGCTCTCATGGACGATGATGGCAAGGAGATTAGTGGTAACGGCGTTAAGGGGAACCTTGTGATCAAGCAGCCATGGCCGGGCATGACCCGTGGAATATGGGGGAATCAGGAGCGCTATATGGAAACTTATTTTGAAGATTATCCCGGGTATTATTTTACGGGTGACGGCTGTCGTCGCGATGAGGATGGCTACTATCGCATTACCGGTCGTGTTGATGACGTGCTTAATGTTTCTGGTCACCGATTGGGAACGGCTGAAATTGAGAATGCCATTGACGAACATCCCAAAGTGGTAGAAGCTGCCATAGTGGGATATCCGCATGATGTTAAAGGCGAAGGTATTTTTGCCTTTATGACGTGTGACAATAGTATTTCGGAACCGGAAACGTTTAAAAAGGAAATCGATGACTTGGTTTCCAAAATAATTAGTCCTATTGCCAAGCCGGATAAAATTCAGATTGTTGAAGGATTACCCAAAACGCGATCCGGAAAAATTATGCGCCGTATTTTACGCAAAATTGCGGCCGGTGAAACCGATGATATGGGTGATACCTCAACGTTGCTTGATCCCAGTGTGGTGGAGGAAATCGTAGAAGGAACCGCATACTGATCGGCAATAGAATTTAGAAATATTTACAGGGACACATCATTAAGTTGATGTGTCCCTTTTTTATTTCATATCGAGAGGAAAAATCCAATGATGAACAATAAAATACTTATCACCAAAAGAATAAGTCGAAACCGGGTGCGCATCATTACAGGATGAAAAAATAAGCCGTATGTAAGGGGCTGATCGGCCAGCCAATCGTAATAGTGATGCCGATGTGCTTCGCCCAGTGCCATAGTTACATGACCGTGAAGAATAGTAATCATAAAGGGGATGGAAAATAGGCAACACCCTGTGTAAACGATGAACTGCTCAATCCCTGATAAGTTTGCAAGGTACCAGTAGGGCCAGGCGAAAAGTAGAAAAAACGGTACGCTGAGCATCCAGTTGATAATGCTGATACGCTTAAAATTCTTGGGACTGAGCTCTTGGTTCATAGTAATCGTGTGTTAGTTTATCCGCCTTGGTTGCTTTGGCAGAGTTTTCTTTCCAAATATGAATATACCAGTAAATGGGTATTGCAAACCCGTAAACAAGAAACACAACAACGATCCACAAAATTCGCTTTTCAGTGTCCAGAAAAGAGTTTTGAATAATATGAGCGATGTAAAAAATGAATAATCCCAAGGCAAGCAGAATAATGAGAAATGCGTAGGGAAGGATATAACTCAGATAGGAAAATAACATTAGGGGCATTTTGGGCTCCTGTGAAAAAAATACCGAGAAAAAATTAAAAGCGATAAAACCCAGAATGCTGATTGTAAATAGCAAGGGGAGGAATGTTAGTATCCCCAGAATGATTTTTGTAGATTTATTTAAGTTCATAAAAAGGGTCGAAAGTTAAATTTGACTGGCAATCAGCATCTCAATTTCGCGATAGGGCATATCGAAAATTTTGGAGAGTGATTTTTTGGTGAGATGTTTTTTATAAACGTAAGTGCCGTTGCGTAGGGCTGTGTTTGTCCATAAACATTCCCGAATTCCTCCCGCATCACCAATGGCCAACAGGTAGGGTACAATCACGTTATTAAGGGCATAAGTGGCAGTGCGGGCAACATTGGAAGGGATGTTGGGTACACAGTAGTGAATCACATCATGTGCCATAAATGTAGGCTTTGAATGTGTGGTAGCTTTGCTGGTGGCTATACAACCGCCTTGATCGATTACGGTATCTACGATAACGCTGCCAGGCTTCATGGAAGAGACCATCGGTTCGGTAACTAAACAGGGAGCACGTTCGCCTTCAGACATAGCAGCACCGATTACAACATCAGCATACTGCAGTGCCGATGACAGATATTGATAATTTGCCGTAGCGGTAATGATACGCCGGTCGAGAGCATTTTCGAGGTGACGGAGCCGCGCCAGATCGTTATCCATCACAAACACCTGGGCACCATATCCCAAGGCCGTTCGTGCGGCATATTCGGCCGTGATACCAGCTCCTAAAATTACAACAGTAGCAGGAGGAATACCTGAAATGCCACCCAGCATGATACCCTGTCCTCCTTCGGTTTTTTCAAGATAGTGGGCCCCAATTTGTACCGACATCGATCCGGTAATTTCGTGCATCATGCGAACAATAGGGAACTCTTTGTCTTCCCCTTTAATAAACTCAAAGCCAATGGCGGTAATGTTCTTTTTGATCAGAAGATCAATAAATTCTTCGGTGGTGTTACCCAGATGTAGCGCAGAAAGGAGAGTATGATCTTGCTCGAGAAGCTCCAATTCAGAATCCGACGGCGGTGCAACTTTAACAATCATATCAGACTTTTTGTACACCTCATCAATACCAAAAGCAATCTCTGCACCGGCGTCGGCAAATTCCTCATCGGTAAAGTGGGCTTCGGCACCGGCATCTTGTTCGATAAAGACCTCATGGCCGTTAGCTATCAACACCGAAGCTCCACCCGGCGTTAGACAAATCCGGCGCTCATCATTGGAGACTTCCTTTGGTACCCCTATCTTTAGGGAGATATTGGATTCCAATTTCATCAGGCGCTTTTCCAGCGTCTGTATTCCAATTTGTTCTGTTTCCAGGGGGTTGATATCCATATTTATTTATTTTACGAGAAGTAACGTAGCTTAATTTAATCTACCTACTGACGCTAAGCAAAAAAGACAATTATGAATTAGGATTTATGTCGCCAGTAATCAATATTTTGGTGTGTATAAAAAATCCCTAATTCTAAATTCCACATTCTTAATTCATATAAATGAGTATCCGACCAAAGAAAAGTTTAGGGCAGCATTTTTTAACCGACGAAAATATTATTGGCAAAATTGCTGATGCTATTCCTGCCAAAAAGGGAGAACGTGTTATTGAAATTGGTCCCGGGACGGGGGCTCTGACAGGTGCTTTGTTAAAACGGTTCGAAGATGTTGTTGCCGTGGAACTGGATCAGCGGGCGATAGAAATATTGAAACAAAAATTTGATGATTTGGAAATTCATCATGAAAACGTGCTGGATGTTGATTGGGAGGAGTTATCTATAGGGAAAGAAGAAACGCATGTAGTTGGAAATCTTCCATATTATATCACCAGTCAGATTTTGTTCTCATTACTTGAAAATCGTCATCTGATGTCCGATGCGCTACTGATGATGCAGAAAGAAGTAGCCGAGCGATTAGTGGCTGATATCCGGACGAAAGATTACGGAATATTAAGTGTACAAACACAGCTGATGTGCACGCCCGAAATCTTGTTCCCGGTATCCCGACATTGTTTTAGTCCGCAGCCAAATGTAGAAAGTGCCATTGTAAAGCTGACCTTTGATAAAGGGAGATTAAATTGTACGGATAAAAATCTCAAAACTGTTGTTCGAACAGCCTTTAATCAGCGGCGTAAAAAGTTAAGCAACTCTCTGAAGCCGGTCGTCAGTAAGGATAACCAGCCCAGCGGCTTCGACTTTGACAAGCGGGCCGAGGCATGGGAACCCTCCGAATATGAAAAGTTGACAGCACAACTTGTAGAAGATGGCATTTTGACCTGAAATTTCGACCACTCCATTTTCTTTATTTAAACTGTCGAAATTAAAACTATTTCTATTTAGCGATTTTAAGACTTTTGACGGCGGTCGTCGGATAAAAATGCTTTTCTCTCAAAGTTTGGTATGGTACTTGCTCACCTATAACCCTGTTGAAATTGATGTGATTTCAAACAGAGAATTTCAAAAGTATTAACAGCAATATTGCTGGATTTAAGAATTTCAAATTTCAACTAATAACTAAAATTAGGAGTCATACTTATGGCTAAATCTAAAATTAAACCGTTAAGCGATCGTGTTCTGGTTCAGCCAGCACCTGCGGAAGAGAAGACTGAATCTGGAATTATAATTCCTGATTCTGCAAAAGAAAAACCTCAGGAAGGAACTGTAGTTGCTGCAGGTCCTGGCAAGGTGGAAAACGGTAACAAGATTGATATGTCGGTAGCAGAAGGCGACAAAGTGCTTTATGGAAAGTATTCCGGCACTGAAGTTACGCTGGATGGCGAAGAGTATCTGATTATGCGAGAATCCGACATTCTTGGAATCGTTGACTAACGCAATTCTTTCAACATTTTTTCAAACAAAAACTCAATAAATTAAATAGGCAATTATGTCTGCAAAATTAGTTCATTACGATATGGAAGCGCGCGATGCTCTCAAGCAGGGCGTTGATAAGCTTGCGAATGCTGTCAAGGTCACCTTGGGACCGCGTGGACGAAACGTAGTAATCGAAAAATCATTCGGTGCACCAACGGTTACAAAAGATGGTGTTACTGTAGCAAAAGAGATTGAGCTGTCCAACAAGCGACAAAATATGGGCGCTCAAATGGTGAAGGAAGTTGCTTCCAAAACCAGTGATAATGCTGGCGACGGAACAACGACGGCTACCGTTCTTGCTCAGTCCATCATTCAAACGGGTCTGAAAAATGTTACGGCCGGTGCTAATCCGATGGAATTGAAGCGAGGCATTGACATAGCAGTTAAAGCTATTGTCGAAGAACTTCGTAAAACGAGCCAACCTGTTGGTGACAGTCTTGAAAGTATCAAGCAAATTGGTACTATTTCTGCCAACGGTGATGCAGAAATTGGTCAAAACATTGCGGATGCAATGGAAAAAGTTGGCCAAGATGGTGTTATCACTGTTGAAGAAGCCAAAGGTACCGAAACCTATCTCGAAACGGTAGAAGGTATGCAGTTCGACCGCGGATATCTGTCACCTTATTTCGTGACTGATTCCGAAAATATGGTCGCTGAAATGGAAGAACCTTATATCCTGATCTTCGATAGTAAGATCAGTAATATGAAAGATCTTCTTCCCATCCTCGAAAAAGTTATTCAAACCGGTAAGCCGCTGCTTATCATCGCTGAAGATATTGAAGGCGAAGCGCTGGCTACATTAGTTGTTAACAAGCTGCGCGGATCGCTTAAGATTGCAGCTGTTAAAGCGCCCGGATTTGGCGATCGTCGTAAGCAGATGTTGGAAGACATCGCAATCTTGACCGATGGTACTGTTGTTTCTGAAGAGCGTGGTTACAAGCTCGAAAATGCTACGCTTGATTTTCTCGGTACTGCTGATCGTGTCAACATCACAAAAGATGATACCACGCTTGTTGGCGGTCAAGGACAAGATGACGATATCCAAGCACGCGTAAATCAGATTAAAGGACAGATTGAGTCCAGCACTTCTGATTATGATCGCGAAAAACTGCAAGAGCGTCTCGCTAAATTGAGCGGCGGTGTTGCAGTACTCAACATTGGTGCTGCTTCTGAAGTAGAAATGAAAGAGAAAAAAGCCCGTGTTGAAGATGCACTCCACGCTACTCGTGCCGCTGTTGAAGAAGGCATTGTAGCTGGTGGTGGCGTTGCGCTGCTCCGTGCTCGCAAAGTACTGGATGAGTTAGAAGCTGAAGTACCGGATCAGAAAGTTGGGTTCAATATTGTTCGTCGTGCGCTTGAAGAGCCGCTTCGAATTATTGCCAACAATGCCGGTGCTGAAGGTTCCATCGTTGTGCAGAAAGTCCTTGAAGGCGAAGATGGCTTTGGATACAACGCTCGAACCGAGCAGTATGAAGATCTTATCGAAGCAGGCGTAATTGATCCTACTAAAGTAACACGCACTGCTCTTGAAAATGCTGCTTCTGTTGCTGGCTTGATGCTGACAACTGAAGCTATCATCTCTGATAAGCCTTCTGAAGGCGACGATGACGATGATGGACCTGCTGGCGGCGGTGGAATGCCCGGCGGCGGCATGGGAGGCGGTATGCCCGGCGGAATGGGCGGAATGGGTGGCATGATGTAAGCCAACCGTTCTTAAGAAACCGTCTTTCATAAGACGATTTAAAGCCTCGTCCCGATTTCGGGACGGGGCTTTTTTATTTGGTTAAGAATAAGTAGTAGTTCTCAGTTAGAAATTTTGGTGTTAGAATATAAAGCCGTTGAGCATCTCAATAAAATTATGTTTGTTAGAGTTCTTTCTGATGATAAACTACAATCTATAAAATACGACCATGATACTTGCTCCCATCGATTGGGCTATAATTGGAGCTTATCTATTGTTTTCTCTGCTCATTGGCGTATGGGTAATGCGCAAGGCGGGTAAGAACTCAGAGCAATTTTTTGCCGCCGGGAAGAATATGCCGTGGTGGCTGCTGGGGATATCGATGGTGGCTACTACTTTTTCCACGGATACGCCCAACCTGGTTGCTAATATTGTTCGAACCGATGGCGTTTCTGGTAACTGGGTGTGGTGGGCGTTTCTTCTTACAGGGATGCTCACCGTTTTTGTCTATGCCAATCTTTGGAAGCGTTCGGGCGTTCTTACGGATGTCGAATTTTATGAACTTCGTTATAGTGGCAAGATGGCGGCTTTTTTGCGCGGATTTCGCGCCGTATATCTTGGCTTTATTTTTAATGTGGTTGTAATGGCGACCGTATCGTTGGCGGCAATAAAAATTAGTGGAGTGTTAATGGGATTGTCTCCCGTTGAAACCGTAGTAATTGGAGGGCTTGTCACAGTTATTTACAGCTCACTTGGTGGATTACGCGGTGTACTGCTCACTGATTTTTTCCAGTTCTTTTTAGCTCTTGGTGGAAGTTTAATTGCTGCCTATGTGGCATTAAATCATCCTGAGGTTGGCGGACTCAGTGGATTGCTGGAACACAAAGAAGTAGTAGGTAAACTCAATATTTTACCCGACTTTTCTGATCCTTCGCAGGCTATTGGCATTTTTATTATTCCCTTGGTTATACAGTGGTGGAGCGTCTATTATCCCGGCGCGGAACCGGGTGGTGGCGGATATATTGCCCAGCGAATGTTTGCAGCCAAAGACGAAAATAACTCTATCGCTGCAGTCTTCTTTTTTAATGCCGCTCACTATGCCTTGCGTCCCTGGCCATGGATTATTGTGGGATTGTGTTCAATCATCGTCTTTCCCGAAGTTGCTGATTTAAAAGAGGCGTTCCCCAATGCTTCGGGCGTAGCCGATCACGATATGGGATATCCGGCAATGCTTACGTTTATCCCCACGGGTTGGCTGGGATTGGTGGTTGCCTCATTGACAGCAGCTTATATGTCTACCATTTCTACCCACCTAAATTGGGGATCTTCTTATTTGGTAAATGATTTTTATAAACGGTTTGTGCGTCCCGAAAGCTCAGAAAAAGAACTTGTGACTGTTGGTCGTATTTCTACTGTGATTCTAATGATTGTAGCCGGGGCTCTTGCTTTGCTTCTACAAAATGCACTCGATAGCTTTCAGATCATTCTACAAATCGGTGCCGGTACAGGACTGTTATTTATTCTTCGTTGGTTCTGGTGGCGTATTAATGCGGGGAGTGAAATCGCGGCTATGTTTATTGCTTTTGCCGTTGCTTTATATTTCCAGTTTGGCCATCCCCATACGGGGCTTCCGGAAGTTACCGGATGGCAGGAACTTATTATTGGGGTGATTGTAACGACCATTGGTTGGCTTTCGGTAACGTTTATGACGCGGCCTACGGATTATAAAACGCTCGTTAAATTTTGCGAGGCGGCACGTCCCGGCGGACCCGGCTGGCAGAATGTAATTAATCGTGCTAAAGAAAAGGGAGAAGATCTTGAACCGCTTGAAGATGAAGCATGGCGCGTTCCCCAGGGATTGCTTTGTATGGTCTTGGGATGTATCGCCGTTTATGGGGCACTTTTTGCCACCGGCTACTGGATCTACGGCAAGTGGATCCTGGCCTCTGTTATTACAGTTGTATCAGTCATAGCATCCATGTTACTCTACAAGGCATGGCGCAAGCTGATTAGAATTCGTCCGGATGAAGAGCTGTTTGAAAAAGAATAGCCGGAGATATTTGTTCTACAGCGATGCTATGGAATGAGATGTGCTTTGATAGGGTTCTTGGAATGCGTTGAAAGTTTTAAAATTTGGCAAAGTGTCATCCGAATTGTATTACGAAGTATTGGCGTAGTAGTACTTTTTTCAGCATGACATGAGGAGTTTTAATCTTTCTGTTTCTTTTCCTTTTCCCTCATCACCCAATCAATAAACAGAAACTCAAGTCCGGTGGCTTCGTATCCTTTCCAGTTTTTAATCATTTCCTGAAATTCTTCTTCGGAGGTATTATCGGGATCGCCGCCGTAGTTTAAGATAATCCATCGCCTGTGGCCCTTTTCTTTGCCTTTCTTTTTGTTGCTGGGGAAAACGGCATCGGGACGTTCACGGAAGAGCATCAGCTGCTGGGCGGAGGTGGGGCCTACGCCGCGTACGTTTGAAATCGTATCATAAAATTCGTCCGGGGGACATGTTTCCAGATGATGTAGATCCTGTTCACCGGAAAGCAGATCCTCTGCAAAGCCAATGATGAATTCGCCCTTGCGTTTGGTGGGACCGGGATCGAGCTGTCGGATGCCCATAGGCGTAGCCTTGATTAGCTGATGGGGCCGCGGCCAGGCCGGGATGTTTTCTCCCCCTGCATTGATGAGCGATCCGTAGTTCTTGCGCACGTTATAGACCATCTTTTTGGCTGTGGGTTTATGTGACAGCCGCATTTGAACAATGCGATTGATCGTGTCTTCAAAAAGGTTCGCGCGCGCCATTCGTTTGAATCCATAATATTCAGTTATTAAAGAACCTAAAACGGGATCATCAGCAGCCTGATCATAAAAAGGTCGCAGATCGATGTTGGTTCCAAGAATGCGTGCTAAGCTTTTGTTAGCTTGATCGATTTCTTCCTTGCTCAGGGGTTCCGGACTTTCAAAGTGAAATTCAGGATTTTCCGAATCTCCATTGAAAAAAGAGGTGACAAGAATATCTCGATCCTCTAATGGAATGGGACGGGTAAATCCCTCTTCAAAAAATTTTTCGGGATCGTGTTCGTGATCGAAATACTGATCAATATCTAAGCATAAAAACCAGTCGTGCGGTGGTATTGATTTAAGTGTCCAGGTACTCATAATAATAAATTAGGAATTTAGAATATAAAACTGGTATAATATATTTTAAATCTTCTCAACCTGTACTTGTTTCAGGATCTGTCTGTTCAATATAAAATGATGGATTTTTCTCTTGTTTCAACCGTTCTCTATCAATTTTCTGTTGATACATCCGTTCTACGTCTTTGAGTGTATCAGCGTCTTCGGGGGATAAATCCCAGCGAATAGCCTTAAAACGAGGGAGCCGCAGCGAGTAGTTTGCCTTGGTTCGTTTGTTTTCTTGAATGTCGTCAAACTCTAATTCTATGACAATTTCAGGAATAAGTCCCAGAGTAGGTCCGTATTTTTCGACGGTTAGCTCTTTAATGCGATCGTTTAATCGCTTCATTTCTTCATCGGTATAACCGGCATATGCTTTGCCAATAGGAATGTATTCTTCTTCGTAGCGCTCGTCTTCTGCAACCCGGATACCAAGCGTAAAATCAGAATAATATCCACCGCGTTTCCCGGAACCGGCATGAGCATACATCATTACCGTATCGAGTGTGCCGCCTGGCTTTTTGACCTTGAGCCACGATTTTCTACGCTGACCGTATTCATAAGTACTGTTAATTTTTTTTAGCATAAGACCCTCATTGCCGTGAGCCAAAGCACGTTCAAATAGTTCATCAAGATGGTCACGGTCTTCGACTTCAAATTGATTGGTAATAGGAAGATCATGGGTTCGCGATAATTTGGTAAGTAAATTGCGGCGTTCCTCAAGCTTCTTTTCAAAAATGGGACGCTCGTCATGATAAATCAGATCATAGGTGATAAATAAGACCGGGTATTTATCCATGATATCTTTGTCTGGCTTTTTACGCCCCATCCGTTTTTGCAGCAGTTGAAAGGGCAGTATTTCATGATTTTTATATACACAGATTTCACCATCCAGAACGACATCAGGCAAGTCTTTTTTCAAGAAAAATTGCACAATTTCGGGAAAAGAATGGGTAATGTTATTGAGATCGCGAGAATAAAGTTCAACTTGTTGTTCGCTGACATGAGCTTGTGCTCGCATACCGTCAAATTTTTCTTCTGAAATGTAACCATCAAGATTATCCAAGGCGCGACTCTCTATTGGTGATGCGAGCATGAAAGAAAGAGGGTGAAAGAGTTTGAATCTGGCTTTATCCAGATTATCCTGTTTACAGAGTACGGCTGTTTTTCCAATGCTGCCGGTAATCATGTGGGCGTAGCGGACTTCATCGAGCTCTTTTCTAAAAGCTTTGGCCAGTGCTGCAACCACGCTTTTGGTCTCAAAGCCGATACGCAAGGATCCCCGCGTCATAATTCGGATAAAGAATTTAATCTCGATCGGCGTCATTTGTTTCCAGGCATTCCGTAGAATTTGTTGTTTATCTGCCCGCGAGGAAACATTGTGAATGTCTTCGTAAATTGATTCGATCTCTCGAAGACTTAGTTGGGCTGGCTCGCGCTTTTTGCGAGCCGCCTCGATGTTGTTCATCAGCTTTTCAATGGCTTCGGAAGCGCTGCCCAGGGCTGTTTTGCAAGGCTTAAATACTTTTTCGTAGTCAATCTCGCAAAAGTCGGCCGCACAAGTTGAGTAGGTGCGACTGCCTACCGTTGCTCTTTTCCCTGAGATGGATGGAAAAGCCCCCTCACCCAAGAATTGAGCCGCAAGATTTAGGTCTTGACCATCAAGAGACCGAAAGTATTGGCTACAACTGGAGATCTTCGCATTCGTGCTGCGCGTTTCGTTAATCTGTTGTGCAATTTCTGCCAATTGTTGGAAAGAATTCTCAGCCATAGCTAATCATCTTCTTCTATTTCCATATCTAAAAATCGTGACTCGATATTTCGTTTATCCAAATAGTGTTGTACCACATCGGCATTGGGAGTATGCGTAATATGAACCATTTGGGGATTTAACTCTTCACATAGGCGAATGAGCTCAAAAAAGTCGAGATGGTCAGACAGGGGAATGAGTTTGTGTACGGTCAATTGACTGCGAGCCGCTTCGCGTGTCGCCCAACCTGAACAATAGGCAATGCGTTTCTTTCTGACGTTAGATGCAAACCCATTGTTAAGTGCAGAATTAGTCGTAATTAGAACTTTGCCTTCACAGGTCTCACGGTCATAAGATTCGTAATGGCCCAGATCGACACCGGCCTCCTCATACACATCACACATTTTATAACCTGCTCCATGGATCTGTACTGTATGTTCCAGCGGTGCCAGAAGATGCGTCACTTCTTGTGCTTTGCCTAAATTATAGGCTAAAAATATTGGTGTATATCCATCTTCGAGGGAGTTCGAGGCAAATGAACGAATTTCCCGTCCGAGCTTATCATGAGAATCCCATTTATAGATAGGCAGTCCAAAGGTGGCTTCGGTGATAAAGTGGTCAACCTGATCGGGAATGGAAAATCCCTCTGAAGCCGGAGACGGAGGCGTACGATAATCGCCGGTATAGAGAACGGAGTTCTCATCACTTTCTACAAATATCATTGCCGAGCCGAGGATATGCCCGGCGGGATAAAGAGTGACTCGTGCCTTATCAGTTTCTATTGATTCGCCGAAATCCAATACCGTTGCATTGCCCTTGTAACCACGGCGTTGCATGAGCTTTAGTGTATTGGGTGTACAGTAAACGCTGCTCTTGCGATTGCGCGGCATATGGTCGGCATGGGCATGCGAAATAAAGGTATGCTGGGTATCGGTCCCGCTGTAGTCAAAACCTATGTTAAGATCCGGGAGCAGAATTCCGTGATATCCTGCCTTGGTAATATTCATGACATTGGATGTCGGGTGATTACTAAGTATGCCAGCAGAAATATAGCTGATCCCACTGCCACCATAATGGCACCACTTCTTTTAATAATGCCGGGTAGCTGTTGGTTAGCTTTAATGAGCGTTCGACTTTGCTCCCAACGCACCAGCTGAAGTCCTGCTATATATACAACGAATAAACTCCAAATAGTAAAGAGAAGTTCAATCCATGAAAAAGGCGTAAATGAAAGTACGAGTCCGGGAAGAGTGAAAAGAAAGAGATATTTTAAGATCCTGATAAATAGTGTCGGTGGTTTTTTGTGATCTGCTTTATTGATTAAATAGTTAGCAATCTGGTCTTTTTTGAGGATAAAATACCCTCCGGTTCCAATCAAAGAAATAGCCAGTACGGAATAGTAAAGGGCGAACCATTTTGTTGAAAAGCTTTCCAAATCCATGATTGCAGAATTATTCGTCTGGGAGGTTTTCGGTATTGACGGGTTTTTCCTCTTTGGGATTTAAGATGGAAGCAATGATTGAGAGTGCAAGTGAGCCGGCAATAAATGCTAATGCATATGGAGTGGGGATGTGGTAAAGGTCTGAAAGCAGCATTTTGATCCCGACAAAAACAAGAATGAGGGAAAGTCCATAATGTAGGTAGTGGAAAAGGCGCATGATGCCCGAAACGGCAAAGTAGAGGGCTCGGAGTCCTAATATTGCAAAGGCATTTGAGCTATAGATAATAAATTCATCGCGTGTAATAGCTAATATGGCAGGAATGGAGTCGAGGGCAAAAACGAGATCGGTTGTTTCGATCACAACCAAAACAATGAATAGGGGGGTGGCAATAAGCCGACCCATTTTTCGAATAAAAAACTTAGAACCGTGATAGCTTTTGGTGGTAGGGAAAAAACGTCGAACCAATATTAATATGGGATTTCGTTCAGGATGGACTTCCTTGTCTTTTTCCATGGCTAGTTTAATGCCGGTAAAGACGAGGAAGCCGCCAAAAACATAAATGATCCAGTGAAAACGTTCTATGAGTGCCACACCGGTAAAGATAAAGATCAGGCGCATCACAAGGGCTCCGAAAATGCCCCAGAAAAGCACCTTGTGCTGGAATTCATCCGGAACTTTGAAATAAGTGAAGACCAGGAGGAAGACGAAAATATTGTCAACGCTGAGTGATTTTTCGATCAGGTAGCCTGTATAGTAATCAAGGGCAGTCTGGGATCCCATATAGTAATAAACCCCAATACCAAAAATGAGTGCCATGGCAATCCAAACGCCCGTCCAGTAGAGGGCTTCCTTGATGCTAACGGGCTCATCCTCTTTGTGAAGTACTACAAGATCGATAATGAGCATCGCGATAATGAACACATTAAATATCGACCACAGCAGAATGGAATGATCCAAAATGGATTTCTATTTTGAGATTTTAAAAATAAGCCTCAAAAGTAGATAATATTTCACAAAATTAATAGCTGAGCAGTGGACAAACTATTCGACTAATAATCCCTCTTCCTCTTTCTTGAGTACATCGGGGATGGATGTCATTACTTCTTCTTTGAAAGCCTCAATAATATTCTTTTTCAGATATTCGCGTCCATATACTATGCGCACTTTTCGGCGTGGAACCGGATCATCAAATTCTCGCAAATGGGCTTTTGCGCATTGTTCATTAATCTGACTTTTGGCAAGGTAAGGAAGAAGCGTCATCCCAAAATTTTGTTCGACCAATTGTTTCAGTGTTTCCAGATTTCCGCTTTCAAACTCAATTTTGGGATTATCAAGCTTATTTTTTCTGAATTTTTTGCACAGCTTAACAGTTTGATCGCGAAAGCAATGTCCCTCGTTAAGCAGCCAGAGATTGGTTACTTCCAGATCGTCTACCGAAAGACGGTCTTTATTTGCGAGTGGATGATCTTCAGATACATACCCTAAAAAGGGTTCGTAATACAGATCTTCCTCAAAAATATTTCCGCGATCGGCCGGTGTGGCTATAATACCGATATCAAGATGATCCTGGTTAAGAAGATCGAGAAGTTCATCGGTTACCACTTCTTCAAAAATAAGTCGAACGTCGGGGTGTTTTTTTCGGAAGTTGCGCAAAAAGAGCGGCAGCAAATAGGGAGCAACTGTGGGTATAATGCCTATTCGAAAAGTACCCCGCAGCTCATTATCCGTAAGAGCGGCCAAATCTTCAATGTGTTTCGATTGCTTGATGATCTTTTTTGCCTCAGCAATAATTTTTTCGCCAATATCGGTGGGGATAACGGGCGATTTAGATCGATCAAAAATGGTGATCCCGAGTTCGTCTTCGAGTTTGTGAATCTGCATGCTGAGGGTCGGCTGGGTGACGTATGATTTTTCTGCAGCAGTGGCAAAATGCCGATAACGATCGACAGCAATAATATATTTTAGTTGCGTAAGAGTCATAATAAATCTATTTCAAAGCAAAAATTGTAACAATCTGTTTGGCGGAATTATACAAACTTTAGAACTTTAATTCGTGAAAGTTCGAGATTTCCTTTCAGATTAGTACATTAGCCGTGAATCACTAAACAATTGAGAGTTCAAGATTAATAAAAAGCATAGATATAACAATTATGCAACAGGCGCATGTATTTATCGAAGGACGTGTACAAGGAGTTGGATTTCGTCATTTTGCAAAAGTTAATGCCGAAGAAGTAGGGGTTTTCGGCTGGGTTAAAAATCTGCCCGACGGTCGAGTAGAAGCTGTTTTTGCAGGACCGATGGATCATATCAGGGAAATGGTAAACCGCTGTGAGCAGGGACCGGGTTCCAGCCGGGTAGATAATATTGATGTTACGGTTGAAGAAGCTGATGACGAGTACGAAGAATTTGAGGTTCGGTATCATTAACCTTTGTTATGCGTTTATTTATTGCTATTCCACTGCCAAAAGGAGTAAAACAAAAGTTGGTGGGTTTACAACAACCCATTGATGGACTGCGGTGGCAGTCTCAAGAACAGATGCACCTGACCCTAAAATTTGTGGGAGAAGTAAATAAAGCAACTGCTGCTGAATTGCGGGAAGAATTGGATAAGATAGATCATCCGGAATTTTCCATGACGATAGCGGGAATTGGATGTTTTCCAGAAGGTAAGCCTCCCAAAGTGGTGTGGGCAGGAATCAAAGAAAATATGATCCTCGAAGAGCTACATCAAAAAGTGGAAGATCGCTGCGAGAAAATGGGAATTGCTCCCGAAAACCGGCCGTATAAACCGCATGTTACAATAGGTCGGACAAAAAGTACGCCCAAACGAGCGGTCACCTCATTTATAAATCAGCACAAAACGTTTGCTCTTCCAGATATTCCGGTCGATGAATTTGTACTTTTTGAGAGCAAGCTGTACCCCGATGGGGCCCGTCACCAACGATTACAAACCTATTTGCTGAAGTCGGACGAATAGTTTTTGTTATCTTTGGATCAATTAATTTCCATTCACCTAACCAATTGTGCGAATTGTGCAGTCATTTTTGTGGATCCTGTTGAGTGCTGTTGTTGGATATCTTTTACTGGTTGTATTGATGTACTTACTGCAGTCGCAGATGGTGTATTATCCCCAAGAATCGATCTCCTATACCCCCAATGATGTTGGTTTATCGTATGAGGACGTTACTTTTGCTACAGAGGATGGGTTGGATCTCCACGGCTGGTATGTTCCCGGCGATGACAGCAATGTGACT
The DNA here is from genome assembly GCF_052712805.1 of Fodinibius sp. AD559. Lineage (NCBI taxonomy): Bacteria > Pseudomonadati > Balneolota > Balneolia > Balneolales > Balneolaceae > Fodinibius > Fodinibius sp. AD559. Next base: position 180,270 of record NZ_JBQPVW010000007.1, on the reverse strand, counting down.
GTTCTTTATTTCCACGGCAATGCAGGTAATATTTCTGGGCGTCTACAAACAATACAACTCCTGCACAATTTGGGGCTCAACGTTTTTATTTTTGATTATAGGGGATACGGAAGAAGCCAGGGAAGTACCAGCGAGCAGGGAACGTATAAAGATGCGCGGGCGGCCTGGAATTATTTAGTGTCAGAAAGAGGTATAGAAAACGATCAAATTGTAATTATGGGGCGGTCGTTGGGTGGTGCAGTTGCTTCGTGGCTTGCAGTACGAAAACAGCCGGCAGCTACAATTCTCGAATCTACGTTTACTTCGGCAGCAGATTTAGGATCCGATCTGTATCCCTGGTTACCGGTGCGCTCTATCATAAGCTATGACTATAACACATTGCAGAATATTACACAGATCCGTTCTCCTCTTTTTATGGCGCACAGCCGGGATGATGAGATTATTCCGTATCATCACGGCAAAACACTTTATGAAGCGGCCAATGATCCCAAAACGTTTGTGGAGCTGCAAGGTTCCCACGGTTCCGGATTTTGGGAAACGGGCGAAAAGTATCGCAGAGCACTGCAGGAATTTTTAAATGATAATTTAACGAATTAGTGAGATGGATATAATTAGCAAAGAGATTACGATTGGAGCTGATGGATTTTCGGATATTAAAAATATTACGGAGTATGTGACGGAATTTGCTGAGGAAAGTGGGTTTTCGGAGGGGATTATCCATATTTTTCCGATTGGCTCCACGGCTTCGATATCGACAATAGAATTTGAGCCTGCGTTGGTGCAAGATATGAAGGATAAGCTGGAAGAATTTGCTCCACACAAACAAACTACGCGTCATGGTGAAACCTGGGGTGATGACAATGGTTTTTCGCATATGCGTGCTACGATGATGGGACCGGGAATAACGGTACCGCTGCACGATGGCAAACCGGTGCTGGGGACTTGGCAGCAGGTTGTGATTTTAAATCATGATAATAAATCGAGAGATCGCAGAATTTTCTTGCAAGTGATGGGAAAATAGTCTGACAAAATGTGTTAATCTGTTGTACTGTTTAGATGGTAATTTTGCACAACAGATTTCAGGAGGTCGGGTTTATTAGTAAAAATTCCGGTAACCCCCCCCGCAATGAGCTTTTGCATTCGCTTTTTGCTATCCACGGTATAGATAAAAGTTGGGATGTCATATTTGTTGAGATCAGCCATCCATTTTCTTTTTAGTTGTTGATAGCTACAGTTAAAAGCATCCACATTATATTTTTCAACGAGCTGGTGTGGCAGCAATCGGTTTGATTGATTTCTATTGTAAAGCAATGCTACGGGTATATCGGGCTCTAATTTTTTGAGATGTTGAACGGCCCGATAGTCAAAGCTGGAAAACAGCACATGATTTTCCATGTCATATTTTTTGACAAGCCGAAGTGCTTTTTGTTCTATACCGTTTTGAATGTCATCAGACACAGCTTCGGTTTTAATCTCGATATTGAGCGCAATTTCCCCTGATGCAAATTCCAGTACTTCTTCCAGTGTGGGAATTTTTTGATCAGAAAATTTGGAATCGAACCAAGAACCGGCATCCAGCTTTTTGAGTTCTTTAAGCGTGTAATTTTTGACGTAGCTACTGCCGTTGGTATGTTTGTTAAGTTTAGCATCGTGAAATACAATTGGTACTCCATCCTGGCTCATCATGACATCCAGTTCAATCATCTCCGCTCCCAATTCTACCGCTTTTTCAAAAGCAATCATGGTATTTTCGGGATAATAAGCGCTGGCTCCGCGGTGGGCTATAATGATAAAATTATCCCCATCATCGTTGTAAAGCGTGGGTAAATTATGTTTTTGCGTCATAGATGGCTGAGCCGGGCAGTTAACAGTTGCAATAGAGCTAAAAGCCAAGATAAGATAGAGAAACTTAATTCTCATGCTGTATTTTCCATTGCAGGTATTCCAGCAGCTCATCGATTTGATTCTTTTGATAGAATATTAGCCCCACATTAATCGCAAAGACAGCAAAGATGATGAAGAAAAAAGTTTTGCCGAGCTGGGTTATATCAAAATAAAAGGAGTAGCCAAAAAACAGAATAGCCGCTATATTTACGGCAAGTTGAATCCACTTATTCCGTTTTTTCTTTTGAAGAGCATCCAATTGTTCGCTTTCGGAGAGCGACAATTCGTCTTTTTTGAGGTGTACGGTAAGGTAAGATTGGAGTCGGTTCTGTGTGTCGGAATCGTTAAAGTCCGTCATATTAGTTTTTGTGTTTCATGATCCGCTGCATGGCGTTGCGTAGCAAGGAATTATGATTTTTTCTTTTGGCAACGGTAATATACAGAAGATAAAGACCAATCATAGTTGTTACACTGGCAATCATTATTAGCGTGGTAGAAAGCCATTGTGGCTGGATAAGCTCTAACACAGATACCGTAACAACTGTCAATCCCAGAAAGATCTGTGATACTGCAGCAATCATGTAGAATGATGAAAGCGAATGGGTTTGTTCTACATAATGAGAAATGACAGAATTATGTATGGAATCCTTTATATTGGATGAGTCAGAGGACGGAAACGAATCATCTTTTGGGTTCTTATTTTTCATGGGTATACCCTTTTTAATAAGCCGTTAAGTACTTATAAGTTAAACGAAATTATTAATATTTCAATTCCGTGATTTATCATGTCAGAAAGTGATACAAATATTTACATCTATGGTCGCAATTCTGTTGAAGAAGCATTGAGGAATGAAGCTGAACGCATGCAAAAGATTTTTGTGCGCGATTCGCTGCACGATTCTCAACTCGCCGAGATTTTTAAGTTAGCATCCCAACATCGTATACCTATTTCACACGTTCCAGGTTCCAAACTTAATGATCTTGTGGGAAACGTAAACGACCAGGGCATAGTAGCGTTTATGAGCCAGATATCATATCAGGATTTTGGAAGCTGGCTTGATAACATTGATACATCAGAATATCCGGCTGTTCTATTATTAGATGAAATTGAGGATCCCGGGAATTTGGGTGCCATGCTTCGAACAGCGGCGGCGGCAGGAATTTCGGCTGTTTTGGTTCCCAAGCATCGACAGGCGCCGATCAATGCTACCGTTCATAAGACATCAGCCGGTACGGCCGGACGTATCCCTATCGTGCGTGTCGGTAATCTTAATCAGTCCATTATGAAACTTAAAGATGAAGGATTTTGGATTGGTGGACTGGATATGGATGGGGATCAAGAACTGTGGGATCTGGAGGTAGATCGCCCACTGGCATTTGTCGTTGGCAACGAGGGGAGTGGCATCAGCCAAAAAACCTTGGAGCACTGTGATTATACATTTCGCATTCCCATGGAGAATAATGTAGAGTCGTTGAATGCTTCGGTAAGCGCTGCGCTGCTCTGTTATGAGTGGAAGCGGAAAGTGTAGGTCTGAGTATTATTCGTAAAGAAGATATGGTTTCCGTTGCTCCTTGAAGTCTTGAGCTGTTTTCTCCCAGTTTTTGAGATATAAATCATTTTTTAGCTGTTCTTGTAGAAACGAATTATCAATACCGCTGAGTTTCGGCATATAATCATTGAGCGAAGCCTCTGGTGTGGCATCACGTAGTGTTGATAAAAGTTCGGCCCCAAGAGCAACAGGGTTAAATGCATCGGGGTTAGTCACTTGTATGGCAATACCGTGGCACTGTTCGCCCTCAAATTTGGGATTCGAAGCTTTACCGGGAATAGATTTGGGAGTGAAAGAGCGCCGCTCAATATTGACACCTGAAAATTGTCGGCGAAGCTGTGCAATATGAGAAGTGGTCAATTTGGTTTGCGGTGATCCAATTCGAAGAAAAGGATCATCCGTGCCGCGTCCTTCAGACATTGTTGTGCCCTCAAAAAGCACGGTTCCCAAATAAACATAGGCATGATAAAAGCTGGGCAGGTTGGGAGATGGAGGAATCCATTCCAGGCCTGTCTCGGGCCATTCCATTGAGCGGTTCCATCCCTCCATGGGAATTACCCGAACAGTCGCTTGCCCGGCATTTTTAATCCATTGTTCGCCTACCATCATTTTGGCTAATTCGCCGAGCGTCATTCCGTGTACCATGGGAATAGGATATTTGCCCACAAATGATTGATGCTCGTCCTGCATCATCCATCCCGAAATTAAATCACCGGCGGGATTGGGTCGGTCTAAAATCCAGACGGGAATATCTTGGGCTGCTGCCGCTTCGATAATATTACCGAGCGTAGCATTGTAGGTATAGAATCTCGCACCGACATCCTGTATATCGAAAAGCAGAATATCCACTTTTTCGAGCATTTCGGGGGTAGGTGTGCGGGTTTTTCCATAGAGCGAAAAAACGGGCAGACCGGTAGATTGGTCAATGCCATCTTCAATGGTTTCTCCGGCTCCTATATCTCCGCGAAAGCCGTGTTCGGGAGCGAAGAGTGCCGTAACGTTAATGTCGCGAGCAATGAGCGTATCAAGCATATGCGAGCCTTCTACGCGGGCCGTGGGGTTCATAACCAAGCCCACGCGTTTGTCTTCGAGCTCATTAAGGTGGTTGTCAAGCAACACATGAGCACCTACTTTTACTGTTGGTTTGGATTGGTTCAAATTGCAACCCCATAAAATTAAGCACCCACAAACGGAAAGCAGGATTGTAGTAGCTCGCATATCCTCGAAATTTGGTTAGGCTTTATTAGCCACTACTTCAGCTTCGGAAAAGAAATAAGCGGCTTCTTTTTTGCCATTTTCAACGGAGTCAGATCCGTGGATAATGTTTTCACCTATGCTGTCGGCAAAGTCGGCGCGAATGGTTCCTTCTTCAGCCTCACTTGGATCGGTGGCACCAATAAATTCACGGAAATCTTCAATAGCGTTTTCTTTCTCGAGAATCATAGGTACGCAGGGACCGCTGCTCATGAATTCAACAAGCTCATCAAAAAATGGGCGTTCTTTGTGAACGGCATAAAATCCGCCCGCAGTATCTTGGGTCAGACGAGTCATTTTCATCGCAACAATGCGAAATCCGGCCTCTTGAATGCGGCGGGTAACTTCGCCAATTAGATTTTTTCGTACGCAATCTGGTTTTAGAATTGTTAGAGTTCGTTCTACTGCCATAAAGTAATTTGAAAATTTGTAACAGATTAGGGTTTCTATGCTCTTTTAAATAAAGGACATAAATATAACGCTTACTGCACTAATTCACGAAGCCAATTGTGCAGAACTTTTTGGCTTATAAAAAGGTGGAGATCAATGGTTGATAAGACGGTACAATTATCTTGGAGCAGGCAGATCAATGCTCTACCACAGGAGATTTGGCCATTTATTACTGATACCAATCGCTTGTTTAAGGATTTGAAGCAGCCGAGTATTCAGAAAGCCCATATTACACAGTCAGTAGATCAGGATTTAATTCAGCTCTCCTACAATGGAATCAACCGTTACGAAGTTTGGGAAGAAGAACCTTATGAATGGGAGTATCCATTTCGCTTTGGCGTAGTTCGGCATTACCAGTCGGGGGCGTACAAGGATTTGAAAATCCAGATTGACTTAAAGGAAAATGAAAAGGGAAGTCGATTAATTGTTAAGCTTTGGGCTATTCCCCGTAACAAACTCCTTTCGTTTTGGACAACACTAAAACTTAAAACGTTGGTGAGGCGACGCTTAAAAAATGTGATTGATACCTATGATCAGTTAGCGACAAGTGACCGTCACCACTATGAGATTGCCAAGAAAAAAGGATTAGTGCGAGGTGGTGAGAAGCGACTTCAACAGATTAAGGAAGAGCTGTATAACAGCCAGGTTGATGCCGCTGTGCTGGAACGGCTGATTAACTTTATTCGTCGTGCCGATGATTTAGAGCTGCAGCAGATTTCTCCACTCAAACTTGCGGAGCAGTGGGAGTTATCCGAGGAGAAGGTTTTTGAGGTTTTTATCCATGCAGCCAAAGCCAATTTGTTAAACTTTAACTGGGATTTGTATTGTCCTTCCTGTAGAAGTATTCAAGAGTCGGTAAAAACGTTGAATCAGATTCATGAGCCGATTTATTGTGACAAGTGTGAGAAGGAATTTAAGGTCAACTTTAATAAAACGGTTCAGCTTAGTTTTATACCGCATCCGTTGGTCCGTAAAATAAATAAGGATCAATATTGTATCCGGGGGCCACAACAGAAGTCGCACGTGCTATTGCAGCAGTATCTGAAACCCAGTCAAAAGCGCTATTTGATGGCGGATTTGCCATCAGGAGAATATATTCTGCGCTCGACTCAGTCAAAGGGTGCAGCAATGGTGCATGTTGATAAAGATGGGGATGATACGGTTCATGTAAATATTAGCCCAACTGGTTTTGCCGGTGAAGAGGTGTATATTGCAAATAGTCCCAATTTGAGTATTGAAAATACGACTGATAAAAATCAGCTGATTACCCTCGAACGCAAGAGCTGGTCTTTGCATGGAGTAAGCGCTGCCCGGGCAACTTCCTCGCAGCTATTTCGCAATCTGTTTGGAGATGAAGTATTACGCAAGGGCGAAAAGATTTCAGTCAATAACCTGACATTGATGTTTACTGATTTGTTTGATTCAACGGGCATGTATAACGATGAAGGGGATGACAAAGCAGTTGGGCAGGTTATTGATCACTTTGAGATCCTACATCAAGCAGTTGCTAAAGAAAACGGTGCTATTGTTAAAACCATCGGTGATTCGGTGATGGCGGTATTTTGTGAGCCTGTTCAGGCGCTGCAAGCTTATATGAGGGCACAGAAAATGATTTCGGATGACGACCGCTTTACCGATGATTTTCAGCTTAAGGCCGGTATCCATCACGGGAGTTGTGTTGCTGTAAATCTCAATACCCGAATTGATTATTTTGGTTCTACGGTCAATATCGCTTCCCGGTTTGTGGACTACGCTTCAGAAAAGGAACTTATCATTTCTCAGAAGGTGTTTGATAATCATAGCTTACAACAAAAGCTTGAGGAAGCCGACAATAGAGGAAGAGTTGAGGACATGAATATTCGTCTTAAGGGATTTGAAAAAGAATCATTTTCCATCAAGCGAATTCAAATAAGTGATTCTCCTCTTCGATTGGCTATGTAGGATTATTTATTATCTATAATTATAGCTTGAGAGCCACCTCTACTTACCGTAGCTTATCTGCTGACCACACTATCTTTTAAAATGATATATCTGATATGAACGCAAAAGAAGATTCTCGGCAGCCTGTTGCACCCGGAGCAAAAAAGATGAAAAGAAGGAAGAATATTGCTCTTATTGCCCATGACCACCGCAAAAAAGATTTAATTGATTGGTGCGATTTTAACAGAGGATCGCTTTCAAAGCACAATTTGTTTGGTACGGGAACGACAGGCAAGATGATTGCCGACAAGGTAGGGTTGGATGTAAATCGCTTTAACAGTGGACCGCTGGGAGGGGACCTGCAAATTGGAGCCGCCATTGCAGAAAATAAGATTGAGATGATGATTTTTTTCTGGGATCCGCTGCAGGCCCAGCCTCATGATGTGGATGTAAAAGCACTGCTGCGGATTGGTGTGCTTTATAATATTCCAATGGCATGTAATCGATCATCGGCCGACTTTCTGATTTCAACGGAACTTATTGATGAAGAGTACGATCGTTTTATTGTGGATTACAGCGATCGTTTTTCTAAAGATGTGGATAAAAAGTAAATGACTGATTCTCCTGATCACAATCAAAACCGCCTGGCAAATGAATCCAGTCCGTATTTGCTACAGCATGCCGATAACCCGGTAGACTGGTATCCATGGGGAGAAGAAGCATTTGAAAAAGCAAAGAAAGAAGACAAGCCGGTGCTGGTATCTATCGGCTATGCGACCTGCCACTGGTGCCATGTGATGGCGCACGAGTCGTTTGAGGATGAGCAGGTTGCTGAATTGATGAATCGAGCTTTTGTAAATATTAAAGTGGATCGCGAAGAACGTCCGGATATCGATAATACTTATATGCTGGTTTGTCAGATGCTTACCGGCAGTGGCGGATGGCCGCTCAACGTTTTTTTGACGCCTGATAAGAAGCCTTTTTATGCGGCGACGTACATTCCCAAAGTCGGGCGGCAGGGACGACCTGGAATGCGCGAGTTGATTCCATGGCTTTCCAAGCTTTGGCAGAATGACCGGAAAAAAATTATCAACTCTACAGATGAAATTGTCAATGCTTTTCAGAAGTCGAATGTATTTACGCGGGCAGATCGGTTGGACAGTGATATTTTAGATGAAGCCTATCATCAGTATGAGAAGCAGTTTGATGAGCAATTTGGCGGTTTTGGTTCATCACCCAAGTTTCCGAGCTCGCATAATTTAATGTTTTTGCTTCGCTATGCTGATCGCCACAAGGATTTAAAAGCGCTGGATATGGTAGAGAAGACGCTCACCCGGATGCGAATGGGCGGTGTTTTTGATCAGGTCGGCGGAGGTTTTCACCGCTATTCAACGGATCAGCAATGGCTGGTGCCTCACTTTGAAAAGATGCTTTACGATCAGGCGATGCTGTTGATGGCTTATACCGAAGGGTGGCAATGCACCAATAACGACTTATTCAAGCAGACGGCGGATGAAATTTGCAGTTACCTGATGCGTAAGATGCAGGATGAAAAGGGTGGATTTTATTCTGCTGAGGATGCTGACAGTGAGGGAGAAGAGGGCAAGTTTTATGTTTGGAGCACCGAGGAAATTCGAGAGATATTACCATTGGCTGAGGCGGAGCTTTTTATCGAAGCCTATAACCTGACTGATGAAGGCAATTATCATGATGAGGCTACGGGTCGGAAAACGGGCAAGAATATTCCGCATCTTCAAAAACCATTTGAAGAACTTGCCCAAGAGCGGGATATGGAATCTGAAAAACTCCGTTCTGCATTGACATCAATTCGAGCAAAATTATTGAAGGAACGAAAAAAACGGGTTCATCCGCTCCTTGATGATAAAATTCTTACTGATTGGAATGGATTAATCATTGCTGCGTTGGCCAAGGCGGGATCGGCTTTTGAAAATGAAAATTATCTTACACAAGCCGAACGATCTTGGAAGTTTATTCATAATAAGATGGTAACTGATGCAGGAACTCTGAAGCATCGTTATCGCGATGGGGATGTGGCTATTGATGGTCATGCCGACGATTATGCCTTTGTCATATGGGGACTTTTGGAACTGTATGAGGCTACATTTAAAACGGAATATTTGCAGCAGGCCATTTCGTTGAATGAGCAATTTGTGGATCAGTTTTGGGATAATGAAAACGGTGGTTTTTACTTTACGGATGAATCCGCTGAGGAGCTGCTGGGTCGTAAGAAAGAAATTTATGACGGGGCAATGCCTTCAGGGAATTCTATTGCCATGATGAACCTGCTTCGATTAGGACGAATGACCGCAAATACTGAGTGGGAACAGATGGCGGATGAATCGCTAAAGCTGTTTGCCAACAGTATTGAAAAAGCGCCGACGAGCTTTGGTGCGGCCCTGCAAAGTGTTGATTTTGTGGAGGGAGATACCCGGGAAATTGTTATCACCGGTTCCCAAAATGATTCTACGATAAATCAATTTATACGTCCGCTGCACGATCGCTTTTTACCCCGATCGGTCATTATTCTCCACGATCCGAGGGATAACAAGATTGGCGATTTGGTACCGTACCTTTCGGATTTTGGAATGAAAGATGACAAGCCTACCGCCTATGTGTGTCAGAATTATGCATGTGAGTTGCCGACCAATGATCCCGATAAAATGCTGGAGCTGATTGAATAGTAATTAGCATGAAGCGTGGGCGCTTGATCCCACTGTGGGATGGTAGCCCTTGGAGATAATAGTGGAAAACATAGATTTCTCCCTACGGTCGATATGACAGAAAAATTAGATTTGTCATTTGGAATGGAGCATAGTGAAATGAAAAATCTTCGTCTTAGTTTCAGTAAAATTGGTTGATGAAGAGAGCTATTACTCGAGAGTGCAACTCTCTTGGAACTGATAGGCAGGTTACTTCACTCTTTTTGCAGGGTAATAACTGAAATGTTAGGTGGGGCTTCGTATCGAATGGGAGCCAGCGTAAATCCCAGCCCGTTATTTACATTGATGGGCAAGCCATTTTCTCGGTAAAGTCCCTGAATGTATTTGGTTTCCTGCTGAGATGCGGAAAAATTCATCCCCATAAATGGTACGTGAATCTGTCCGCCGTGCGTGTGCCCGGATAGCATAAGGTGGTAGTTCTGCTGTTGGGCTTTTGCGATTAATTGGTCATTGACCTGATGGGAGACAAATATTTTTAGTGCACTGTTGCTTGTGTTTTTGGTCAGAGAGTCTACTGTTACGGGATCGGATTGCTTGCTGTACACCTCGGTAACGCCGGTAATGGTAATTTTGCTGGCACTGTCAATTTGGATGGTGTGATTTTCATCTTGTAGCAAGGGAATATCCTGTTCGTTGAGTGCAGGTTTTATATTGTCGAGTCCCGCCCAATAATCATGGTCGCCAACGATAGCAATGGTTCCGTATTTTGATTCCGCTTTGCCCAATTCTTGTGCTGACATCTCAATAAAGTCGGTGCCGTAGGAAATGAGGTCTCCGGTAAAAATAATGAGGTCAGGATTCTGAGCATTTATTTGTTGGATGTAATTCCGGATTTCATCGCGGCCGGTGTATTCATCACCCTGGATATCGGTGATATGAATAATTGTAAACCCTTCGAGTGATGCCGGCAGGTTTTTTACGGGAATTGTATGATGCTCTGCTTCCACCTGGGTTGTGTGGAGGTAGGTTTTTGTTACGGTAAACAGAAATATAGCTGTAAATAGTGCAACGATTATGTGAGGATGCCACCGGTTAATGATGTTTTTATCTCCATAAAAATAGTTCGTAGCGACTTTGATGAGGTCGAGGGGTATGGTCCAGGTTGCCAATTGAAATACGAATATGAGTCCAAACCAGAACCAGTAGACCAAGGGTTGAGGATAGCTGAGCAGATTAATGGTTCCGGTGGTGTAAAAGTCGATTAGGGCAACGAGGGGGTAGAAGTAGAATGTGAGAAGGGTAATGGGGATGATGACCCGTTTTTGAAATACAGATTTGAGGTTTGCGTAATAGCTGAATGATAGGTAAAGTTGAACGGGCAGCATGAGCAGTGCTACCACGAGTGTCATTCTAAGGAGCCAGGGCACGTTTTAATAATTTTTTTGGTTCAATTTTTTGATTTCTATGGTGCAATAATGACTTACGTAATATTCATCAAATATACATTTTGCGATGGCTAAACAACAAGGAAATACGAAAACGTTCAAAGAACTTTGTGCTGATTATGTGTTGAATATCCTTGATCAGGATGAGCGCATGCGGTTCGAGGAAATGCTGGATGAGGCGACGGAAGAGGAGCGGGAACTGTATCAGCAGATGCGCACGAAGGGGAATAAACTCTTATTTTCTGACAGGGATGATCCTTCGCCGGAGGAGCTGAGAGAGGAGCTGCTTGCGGAGGTGGAGGATTCGGATGAGCAGGTGCCGGATCGTTCATCGGAACATGCAGAGGTAGAGTCGGATGAAGAGGTTATAGAAGGAGCTGATGATTCTGAAGAAACCAGAGTGTCTCTTACATTGGTACTATCAATTGTTCTGGGGTTTATTTGTTTGAGCCTGGTGTTTTATGCCTTTTCCTTACGATCGGAGATTAGTGCCCAAAGTGATGTTATTGCTGAACAGGAAAAGCAGATAATAGATCTTGAAAATGAGATGCAGGAACTGCAGGAGATGCTTGCAGTGATTAATTCTCGTCAGTTGCATGTGGTGAGGTTATTGGGGATGGAGGCGAATCCCTTTGGATACGGTAATGTTATTTGGGATTCGCAGAATAACAGGGCTGTTGTGTGGCTTGCCGAGTTACCGGATCCGGGAGGAGAGGGACAATATCAGTTTTGGGCTATTTTTGATAATAAGGCTGTAGATATTAAATCATTTTCGGTAGATGACAATGGAAACGCATTATTTATGACTGATGATTTGGATATGCTGGATAATGGAGATGATTTTTCTTTTGCCGTGACGCTGGAGTCCGATGGCGGGTCGTCTCAACCGGATGGCGAAATGCACCTGATGGGAAGCTTTAAGGGTCAGTAATCGGTAACGAGTGATGAGTATTGAGTAGAAAGCAGTGGGTAAAGAGTCTCACTACTCAATACTCTTATCTCACTACTATTTTTACTGCTGACTCATTTTCTGAAAGAGATAATCCTGGAAGCTGAGCACTTTAACGCCTGAAGGAACCTGAACCATGGCTTTGGCTATGGATGAAGGGCTTACCTCAGTGGTCTCCAGCTTTGATACCAGCTGATCGTTTTTAAATACCTCTACTTTAAGCGGGAAATATTTTTCTTTAAACACAAGATTTGTTGGCAGGCTGCTGATAATGGTTTCAGCACCGCCGCTCCAGGATTCAGCCAACATACCCCAGTTTACATCGAGCTGATTGGTCATCCATACTTCGGTATGTTCGTTGGGTTCTTGCTCATCACGAAAAATAAATTTGTCTGCCCGATATCCGTGAATGGTAGCTGATTCATCAGTGCGTTCATAATCAACATTATCGGCTTTGTCAGCTGCTTTGTTTGCACTCTGTCCATTTCCAAACATATTCATCATGGAGGTAATATCGGATTTGGAAATTTTGAGGGCTTCATTGCCACCGGTAAGGAGGACAAAATCTTCGAAGTCGAGGCGAACCAGTACACCTTCTGTTTGGATGGATTCCATAAATCCATATTCTTTTTCGCCTTGCAATAGAATGCGCTCTGAGGTTACATACAAGGTAAAATTATCGTCTTTTTGCTCAACTCCTTGGGATGAATAATTGTAGCTGTTAAAGGTTATTTTGCCCTCGAATTGTGCCGAAGCAGGTTGCTGACTAAAAGAAGCAACCAAGAGCATAGCCGAAAGATAATAGGACGCTTTTTTCATGATCAAAAAAGTTTAGGTAAATAAATTGAGTTATGCCTTTTTACATCAATAACAGATACAAAGTTTCGCTATAAAATAAAAAAGCCTGCCCGAATTAACGAGCAGGCTATTTAACGTTTAGTAACAACAAAGATTATGCTTCTTGCAGAACGTTGGTATCTACATTTACTTTATGGATCCAACCTCCGCCGACAACGTCATCACCTTCGTAACAGACTACAGCCTGTCCGGGAGTAATGGCTTCGCGACCGGTGGGGAAGGTGACTTCGATTTCGTCATCGCCCAGCTGTTTTAGTTGCCCAACGACCCCGTCGTCGTTATAGCGAATCTTTCCGGTAATTTCCATCTCTCCACCGGGAACTTCACCATATTTACTCAAATTGATGTTTTTGGCCTTGCAGGTAGTAGCTACGAGATCCTCTTTTTCGCCAATAGTAATGACATTAGTATCGGGATTAATATTGGTAACATACACGCGCTTGCCAAGTGCCAGATCCAACCCTCGACGCTGGCCAATGGTGTAAAACGGATATCCTTCGTGTTCCCCCACAACGTTTCCATCCTGATCGACAAATTTGCCACCTTTGACGCGCTCTTCAAGTCCATCAACGCGATCTTTTAAAAACCGGCGGTAATTATCGTCAGGGACGAAACAGATTTCGTAGGAGTCGGGCTTATCAGCTACTTTTGTCAGCCCAAACTCTTCTGCCATATCGCGAATTTCAGTCTTTTCGTAGCTTCCCAATGGGAATATGGTACGTGCTAAATGCTTTTGCTCGACACCCCAGAGTGCGTAGGACTGATCTTTTTTGGGATCAAGTCCTTTGGAAATAACGTATCGACCGTTTTCTTCACGTACGTTGGCGTAGTGCCCGGTAGCAATATAGTCGCATCCCAGGTTATCGGCGCGGCGCAGCAGTGCTGCCCACTTGATGTGAGTATTACATAGAACACAGGGATTGGGTGTGCGTCCATTCATATAGTCATCAACAAAGCGGTCGATAACCCAATCGCCGAATTCGTCACGGATATCTACAATAAAATGCTTAAAGCCATGGTTTACGGCAATCTGTCGTGCGTCGTTCATGGATTCAAGAGTACAGCATCCTGTCTCTTTATCAGATTTTCCGCCTACACGGGAGTAATCCCATGTTTTCATCGTAATTCCGATGACATCATATCCTTGTTCTTTGAGCATAACAGCTGCAACAGAGGAGTCTACCCCTCCGCTCATAGCTACTAATACTCGTCCTTTGCTACTCATTGTACTGGTTGAATTTTGAAAAGTGTAAATGAACCTCGAAGATAAGGTTTTTTTATGTATTTCTTATGAAGAGAATTTGAGGTTCGTTGATGGGGTGTTTTCAACACATTACATATACAGATAGGGTTTCCAATCCTCCTGAACACCACCCAGGATAGATTGTAGGAAGGTAATATGGATGGGGCGAAAAGGTTTTTGGTTCAACGGCATTTTCGCTTCTTCAGGGGTACGGTTTCCTTTTTCAACATTGCATGTATTGCAGGCCGTTACGAGGTTCTCCCACGTGTCTTTACCACCGCGACTTTTGGGTAACACGTGATCAATCGTAAGATTTTTCGATGAACCGCAATACTGGCAGGTCTTATGGTCGCGTTTCATAATATTGTGACGCGACAAGATAATCTGGTTATAGGGAATGTTGATGTATCGTCGTAACCGGATTACTGAGGGATACGAAAAATCCTCTGAGACGGTACTGATGGTTCGCTCTGGATAGTCATGAACCATTTCAGCCTTATCCAGGAATAGAAGTTTTACCGATCGGTGTACCGAGCAAATACTTAACGGTTGGTAATCTTTATTTAATACCAGAACATTCGCGTCCATAGCATCCATGTTATTATTACAGCAATGAAATTAACATCAAAAAGATGTTATAACGTTTCTCTGCATGTTTAATGTGTAGAATCAACATTAAATTTCATTCAAATGCAACATGCTATTATGTATTAATAGGGGAATGATGTTATATTATTTATCGTGTTACGGCCGAAAGAATTTTTCATGTGCTTCTCAAATCTTACCTATATCATCTAAAAATTTTTTTATACCTTTCTGTCTTTTAAAAATTGCTATCAGGCAACCAATATCGTAAAAGATTCAGAGCCTTTAACCATAATAAGATCAGATTTTTTAATCTCAATTTATGCCTTACAATAAAAATATGTATACCACCGGTTATTATAAGGAGCCCGGGCCCAAACTTGATGAAGAATCACCTTTTGAATCGATGTTAGAGCGTTTTCGTTTTGCTGCGGAAGTGCTTGAGCTTGACGAAGGAATGTTTCAATATTTGGCTAGTCCCGTTAAGCAGGTTACTGTTTCCATCCCTATTGTTATGGACAGTGGGGATATTCGTGTTTTTGAAGGATATCGTGTTATCCACAATAATTTGCTGGGACCGTCCAAGGGTGGTATCCGATATGCTCCGGATGTAACGCTTGAAGAGGTGAATGCATTGGCTGCGTGGATGACTTGGAAGTGCGCTATTGTAAATGTGCCATTTGGTGGAGCCAAGGGTGGGGTGCGCGTTGATCCTAAACAGCTTTCGGACGGTGAGCTGGAGCGACTGACACGTCGTTATACAGCGAATATGCTTGAGGTATTTGGTCCCGATCGTGATATTCCTGCTCCGGATATGAATACCAATGAGCAGATTATGGCATGGGTGATGGACACCTACAGTATGAATGCTCATAAAACAGAAACGGCAGTAGTGACCGGCAAGCCCATCATATTGGGAGGTTCGCACGGACGTAAAGAAGCTACAGGACGTGGAGTGGTAACGGTTACATTGGCCGCACTCAACAAGGTGGGGATTTTACCCAATAAATGTACCGTCGCTGTTCAGGGATTTGGGAATGTAGGCTCAGTTAGTGCAAAGCTAATGTATGAACAGGGCGCCAAGATTATTGCTATCAGTGATATCTCCGGTGGCTATTACAATGAAAACGGTATCGATATTCCGGCTGCAATAGAGTATTCCAAAAATAATGATAATTCGCTTGAGGGATATCCCGAAGCCGAGAAGATCAGCAACGAGGAGCTGTTGCAGATGGAGTGCGATGTATTGATTCCGGCGGCTAAAGAGGATCAGATAAACCGGGAAAATGCTGGTAATATTAATGCCAAGATTATTGCTGAGGGGGCTAACGGCCCGGTGACGGCTAATGCCGATTCCATTCTTGAAGATAAAGGCATTATGGTAGTGCCCGATATTCTTGCGAATGCAGGCGGTGTTACGGTTTCCTACTTTGAGTGGGTGCAGGATCGCCAGGGATATTTCTGGACCGAAGAGCGCGTAAATCGTCGTCTTAACAGGATGATGCGCAATGCCTTTGATAATCTGTTTGAAGTGCGTAACGAATATGATATTACACTTCGCCAAGCTGCATATGTGTTTGGAATTAATAAAGTGGCTATGACGTTGAAAATGCGCGGATTGTACGCTTAGTCATTTTTTGCACTTTCAGGGATGTTTCGATGAGAGACATCCCTTCATATATTTTTTGTTTATGTCAAAACCCGATATTAAAAAACTTGTTTTAGATTCCAAGTTTGAAGAGATGGGACGATTAGAGTCGTTCGTCGATGAGCTTAAGCAGTGGGCTGATGTAAATGATGAGGATTCTAATCGAATTATGCTTGCGCTTAGCGAAGCCGTGAATAATGCGATTATGCATGGCAATAATGAGAATCCGGAGAAACAAGTTGTTGTGCTTTCAACCTTTGATGAGGAAAATCGGATTCTTACTATCAGTGTTGAAGATGAAGGCGAAGGGTTTGATCCCGAAGAAATACCTGATCCTCTCAAAGAAGAGAACTTATTAAATGAGAGTGGAAGAGGTGTTTATCTGATCCGGCAATATGCAGATGACGTGCATTTTTCGAAAGGAGGTTCCAAAGTTACTATTATTTTTCAGTTAGATAATAGTTGACAGCAGGTCAAAAGAGTAAAAATACAAAAGGCGATGAAGCGGAAGCCTCATCGCCTTTTGTAATAAGTAAATCGCTGAAAACTGTTAGTTCGTAAGTTGAGCTTTAAGCTGTTTTTTAAGCTGAGCTTTTGGTACTGCTCCAACAATTTGATCTACTACTTCACCGTCCTTGAAAATTAGCAGCGATGGAATGCTTCGGATACCATATTTTGTCGATGTTTCAGGATTAGAATCAACATCGACTTTGCCAATCTTCGCTTTTCCTTCAAACTCTTCAGCCAGTTCTTCAACAACAGGTCCAACCATTTTGCAAGGGCCACACCATTCTGCCCAGAAATCTACCAATACGGGTTTGTCAGCATCGGCATTAATGACTTCGTCTTCAAAAGAGTCGTCTGTAAATTCGATTGCTTTACTCATAATATTTCTTTCATCTTCATTAGTTGTTATTTAAATAGCCTTAAATGCAACAGCATTAATATCGGATAATATCATCCAATTATCACATCGTTTCTTACTATATAATGCATTATCAAAACTTATCTTACCGACCATTGCCATTATAACGGTTTAAAGCAACAGCTTCTTTACCTACAATGGATCTGAGTCCATCCAGTAATTCTTCGTTGGGATCAATAACAAACTTGCGTACGTGCATAGCAAAGGGCCGTTTAGCTTCACTGCTTAACACGTTAAACCGAATATTCGTTTCTCCCTGATTCTCTCTGAAGAGTTGTGCTATCTGTTCCAGATCCTCTTCATCAACATAATTAGTATCAATATCCAGCTTTAGTTCAATCTGATCCTGATATTTTTCGCGCATACTCTCTATGCGTTCAAAGCCGTTGGCAATGATTTGTAGTTTTCCCCGGGATGAATCGAAGCTGCCATCCACTACAACACGGGTATCCTCCTGAATCATGCCCAGGCAGCGATCATATACTTCATTAAAGACAACGACTTCCACATGTCCGTGGCGATCTTCCATCTCCAGAAAAGCAAATGGACGACCCTTTTTATCCGTAACTCGATTAACTTTGGTGATGATACCGGCAACGCGCACGTCTGTTCCGTCGTTAAGCTGATTAAGTTTTTCTGCATCCAGGGTATGCGAGCAGAACATATTCACATCTTCTTGGAATCTATCCAGCGGATGGCCGCTCAGATAAAAGCCGATAAGTTCCCGTTCCTTGTTAAGCCGTTCAATATTTGACCATCGATCAACGGGTTCCAGTTGAGGTTCATCAATGGCGGATGAATTGTCTCCACCATCCCCGAACAGATCTGATTGGTTAGAGTTTTCCATCTCCTGCACGCGCGATCCGTAACTGAGCAGAATCTCCATGTGCTGCAAGAGCTGTCGACGATTGGGATTCAGCTCATCAAAAGCTCCGGCCTGGAAAAGACTTTCCAGCGTTCGCTTATTACAAACGCTGGAATCAACACGGCGCGCGAAATCATAAATGGAATCAAACTTTCCGTTTTCTTCCCGTTCTTTGACAATTTCCTCTACCACATTCGATCCTACACCTTTAATAGCCTCCATCCCGTATTGAATACGTCCATCTACGGCCACAAATTTTCCCTGACCTGTGTTAATATTGGGGGGATCAACCGTGATGCCCATACGGTTACACTCCTCAATAAACTTCGACACCTTATCGATGTCGCCCATGTTGTGGCTAAGCACGGCCGCCATATATTCTGCTGGGTAGTTGGCTTTAAAAAAGGCCGTCTGGTATGCTACTACGGAATAGGCCGCAGAATGCGATTTGTTAAAGCCGTAATTGGCAAACTCGGCCATGATATCGAACAGCTCTTCAGCCTTTTCCTCGGATACCCCGTTGTCGATAGCGCGTTTGGTGAAAATTTCGCGCTGTTCGGCCATCACTTTTTTCTTCTTCTTACCCATTGCCCGGCGCAGCAAATCCGCTTCGCCGAGTGAGTAATTGGCAATTTTCTGAGCCGCTTTCATAATCTGCTCCTGGTAAATCATAATGCCGTACGTGGGCTTCAGGAGTTCTTCCAAGTCGGGGTGTGGATATTCCACTTCCGAACGCCCGTGCTTGCGGTCGATATATTCCGGGATAAACTGCATGGGACCCGGACGATAGAGGGCGTTCATTGCGATTAAGTCATCCAGCTCCGTCGGTTGCAGCTGTTTGAGATACTTGCGCATGCCATCCGATTCAAACTGGAAGGTGCCAATGGTATTTCCTTTTTGATACAGTTCGAACGTTTTTTCGTCATTCTCAGGAATTTCATCCAGCTCGTAATGGACACCGTGATTTTTCTCGACATACTTGATGGATGTTTTTAGAATGGAGAGTGTTTTTAGCCCAAGGAAATCCATTTTAAGCAGGCCGCATTCCTCTGCGTGCGGACCGTCGTACTGCGTAATCAATTCCTTATCTTTGGATAGTGCTACGGGTACATATTCACTGATTTCACCCGGCGCAATAATAACACCTGCTGCATGCACGCCCGTCTGTCTTGCCGAACCTTCCAGCGTGCGGGCAAATCGCATCATCTTTTGAATCTGCGGATCGGGATGTTCAAACAACTCTTGAATATCATTCGCTGACTCCGGATTCCTTGATTTATCCAGTACCTTATCAAAGGTGTTAAGGCCGGGCTGATCGGGAAATAGTTTTGTGATTCGATTCACTTCCTGCAAAGGTACTCCCAACACACGACCTACATCACGAATGGCTGTCTTGGCTTTCATCGTGCCATAGGTTACAATTTGGGCCACATTCTGCCGGCCATACTCTTCAACAACATAGTCAATTACCTCCTGCCGGCCGCTGTCATCAAAGTCAATATCAATATCCGGCGGACTTACGCGCTCGGGATTTAGGAAACGCTCAAACAGTAGGTCGTGCCGCATGGGATCTACATTGATAATCCCCAAGCAGTAGGCTACAACAGAACCCGCAGCAGATCCACGACCCGGGCCAACGAAAACATCCCGCTTGCGAGCTTCGGTTGTAAAGTCCTGCGTGATTAGAAAATAGCCGGAGAAATCCATCCGGCTTATAATGCCGAGCTCTTGTTCAAGGCGTTCGCTAATTTCCTGGGTAATTTCTCCGTAACGTTTTTTCGCTCCCTCATACGTCAAATGACGTAGGTATTCATCCATTGAATTAAATTGATCCGGAATACTGTAATGCGGAAGCAGGAGCTCAGAGCTGAGGTCTATATTTTCGACCTTTTCGATTATCTCATTGGTGTTGTCGATAGCCTGAGGGAGATCACTAAACAGCTCCTCCATCTCCTCAGGCGTTTTTAGATAGAAATCGGTATTCAGATTGTTGTTGTCATCCGTAAATCGAAAACGATTGGGATCGTTGATATCGGCATTGGTTTGCAGGGCAAGCAGAATATCATGGGCTTCCGAATCCTCCTCATTTACATAGTGACAGTCGTTCGTGGCCACCATTTTCACATTGTATTCTTTCGACCATTTTACAAGGATTTCATTACAACGGTCCTGATCATTCAGCCCATGTCGTTGCAGTTCGATATAATAATCATCCCCGAAAAGATTGAGATACCATTCAAAAATGGCGCGCGCTTCCTTCTCACTTTTGTTGATAATCGTCTGATTGATCTCGCTGGCAATGCAACAGGTCGTGGCAATAAGTCCTTCAGCATGCTCAGCCAGCGTTTCCTTATCAATACGGGGTTTGTAATACAGGCCCTCGGTATATCCAAGCGAACATAACTTAGACAGGTTTTTGTAGCCAGTCATATTTTTGGCCAGTAGCACCTGATGATAGCGGGTGCGATCTTTTTTGTCCTCCATCCCCGAGGGAGTCACATAGAACTCACAGCCAATAATAGGTTTAACGTCGTGCTTATTGGCTGTGTTGACGAATTCCGGCACCCCAAACATATTTCCGTGATCGGTAATGGCGATCCCGGGCATGCCGTGTTGTTTGGATTTCTTGATGAGCTGATTAATGCTCGCAGCACCGTCGAGCATACTAAACTGCGTGTGATTGTGGAGGTGTGAGAAGTTCATTCAGGAGGCTTTTCTTTTGATCCTTGGATTGGAATAATAATACTATTCCTGATCGACAATATTAAGGCGTATTTTGGGATAAATCTCAAAAAAATATTCATTCGGGTTTGAATGGTGAGCGGAAACATTCTATTTTTAATTTTACCTAATCAAACTGATCTGACATGTCCACTAAATATATCTTCGTAACGGGCGGAGTTACATCTTCACTGGGAAAAGGAATTATTTGTGCATCGCTGGGGCGTCTGTTGGTTGCACGCGGATTAAACGTGACTGTTCAAAAGCTTGATCCTTATATCAATGTGGATCCCGGAACGATGAATCCCTACGAACACGGAGAGGTTTACGTCACCGAAGACGGTGCGGAAACCGATCTCGATTTGGGGCATTACGAGCGTTTTTTGGATATCAAGACATCCCAAGAGAATAATGTTACCACCGGACGTGTTTACAATGATGTTATTTCTAAAGAGCGTCAGGGGGCATATCTGGGAAAGACCGTTCAGGTGATTCCGCATATCACTGATGAAATTAAGTCGCATATTGTTGATCTGGGCGAATCCGGAGATTACGATGTCGTAATCACCGAGATTGGGGGTACGGTAGGCGATATCGAAAGCCTGCCCTATATCGAGGCCGTTCGACAGCTGCGGTACGATGTAGGACGATCGAATACGCTTTCTATACATTTAACGTTGGTACCGTATTTGTCAGCAGCCCGTGAGCTCAAAACCAAGCCGACCCAGCACTCCGTAAAAACGCTTTCCGAAAGTGGGCTTCAGCCCGATATTATTGTAGCTCGATCGGAATATGAGCTTGACGATACTATTCGTAATAAAATTGCCCAGTTCTGTAATGTTGAATATGATGATGTGATTGCATCGCTGGATGCTGAGAGCATTTATCAGGTCCCCTTTATGATGCAGGATGAGGGACTTGACAAGCGAGTGATTGAAAAGCTGAAACTCGAAGCCGGTGATGCGGATTTGGAGAGATGGAAGGGGTTTGTTGAGGCCATTCGAAATCCATCTACCGAAATAACTATTGCCCTCGTAGGTAAATATGTGGAACATCATGACGCTTATAAATCAATCGTGGAAGCGTTGATTCATGGAGGAGCGGTAAACGATTGTGAAGTGAATATCCGCTGGTTACAGTCAGATGACTTGACCAAAGAAAATATAGTTGAAAATCTGGAGGATGTTTCGGGTGTTTTGGTGGCTCCGGGTTTTGGAGGGCGTGGTATTGACGGAAAATTGGCAGCGGCCAACTATGCCCGTGAAAATGGAATTCCTTATTTTGGAATTTGTCTGGGAATGCAATGTGCTGTCATTGAATTTGCACGTAATGTATGTGGATGGGAAACAGCTAATAGTACAGAATTTGATGAAGATAGCGAGTATCCGATTATTGACTTGATGCCAGATCAGAAAAATATAGAAGAAAAAGGTGGTACCATGCGCTTGGGACTTTATGATTGCAAGATCAAAAAGGATACCAAGACATATGAGGCCTATGGCGAAGAACTTGTGCAGGAACGTCATCGCCATCGTTACGAGGTTAACAACAACTTGCGCTATAAGTTGGTAGAAGACGGCATGAAGTTGGTTGGATTTAATCCCGAACGCGATCTTGTGGAGATTATTGAATTACCTGATCATCCCTGGTTTGTGGGCGTACAGTTCCATCCCGAATATTGCTCAACAGTAAATAATCCCCAACCGCTGTTTGTAGATTTTGTTAAGGCCAGCTTAAAACATGCTAAAGACAACGATTTGGCTGAGCCCATTAAACGGGAAAAAGTTGTAATTAACTAAGAGGAAAAGCCATGTCACTGGATCAGACGTTTGCTAATAAATTGCGAGTACGAGTTTGCGGAGTGCTGATCCAAGATGATGAAATATTGTTGGCTCAAATCCATTCTCCCATTACTGATAAATTGGTTTGGATGCCTCCCGGTGGTGGGCTTACGTTTGGAGAATCGATGAAGGATTGTCTAAAACGAGAATTTAAAGAAGAGACGAATCTTTCGGTGAAAGTTAATGAGCTTGTACATGTGAATGAGTTGTTACGCAAATCGTACCATGCTGTGGAATGTTTCTTTGAAGTTAAAAAAACGAGTGGAACAGAAAAGTTAGGCAAAGATCCAGAGTTATCTTGGGATCGTCAGTTATTGCACGATTTACAATGGATGCCTATTGATGAGTTGTCTGAATTAGATTTTGCCCCTTCCAGCCTTATAGAGAAAATTCAAGACTGGGACCGACGGTTTAAGTATCCGGTGTTTTAATTGCTTCTTGTGTTTAGGATGATAATCTGTTTTTTAATCCTATGGGATTGTCATAAATTTAGAAGCTTAATTTTTAACCATATCTACACTTAACTTATGTTTAATCTTCGACTTTTAATTGTAGCCTTTTTATGTGTGGGCTTTGCTGGTTATGCTTGCCAAAATGATCAAAGCTCAAAGACAACGGTGATCCAAAATGTCAAAGGATATACTTTTTATGATGGTGACCTTAAAGAATTTTCAGCTTTGGCGTTTAAAGATGGCAAGGTTGTGGATGTGTATTCAGATACAACGTTTGAGCAATCATCCCAAACAGAGGTAGTCGACGGTGAAGGAAAAGTTATGCTTCCCGGCCTGGTAGACGCCCATGGTCATGTAATGGGATTGGGCAATATGCTTATGAATATAGATTTGATGGGCATCGAGTCATTGGATGAGGCCTTAGCACATATCGAAGAGTATGCATCTGAAAATCCCGATTTAAAGTGGGTAGAAGGTCGAGGATGGAATAATACATATTGGGGCGATGGCGATTTTCCTACTGCTGAAGATCTTGATAAAGTAGTGAGCGAGCGTCCCGTTTGGTTGAGCCGAGTGGATGGTCATGCCGGCTGGGCGAATAGCAAAGCAATGGAAATGGCAGGCATCACTGCTGAGACGGAAGCACCAGAAGGCGGAAAAATTATTCGCGATGAAAATGGTGAGCCTACCGGTGTGTTTATAGATGAAGCAGAACAACTCATAACTTCACATATTCCCGATCCTACGGCCCAAGAGCAACAAATGGCATTGGAAAATGCACTTCAGCAAATGCGTAGTAAGGGATTGACAAGTGTTCACGATGCGGGTGTTTCTGCACAGGTTTGGAAGCTCTACAAAAAGTTTGCTGATGAAGGAAAATTATCCACACGCATTTATGCGATGATTGGCGGAGCCGGGGATACTTTTGATAAGCTTGCTCAAGATGGTCCTATTACTTCGTATGCCGATGATCTGTTGGCATTGCGAAGTGTTAAAATTTATGGTGACGGCGCGTTGGGCAGTCGTGGTGCGGCCATGTTGGAGCCCTATTCCGATGATCCCGGGAATACCGGCTTGCTGTTCCATACCCAAGAAGAGATGAATGAAATGGTCCTAAAAACGATGTCTAATGGATTTCAAACGAATATTCATGCCATCGGAGATGCAGCCAATCGTCAGGTGCTAAATGCATTTGCGAATGCTAAAGACAGTTTGGGAGATCAGGGATTGAGAAACAGAGTAGAACATGCACAGATTGTTTCTCAGCAAGATATTCCCCGTTTTAATGAGCTTAATATTATCGCTTCCATGCAGCCTACACATGCTACAAGTGATATGAATATGGCAGAAGATCGCGTGGGGCCCGAACGCCTTCAGGGCGGTTATGCCTGGAAAACTTTTGTAGATCAGGGCACGACATTGGCCTTCGGTTCAGATTTTCCGGTAGAACATGTGAATCCGTTTTACGGTTTATATTCAGCAGTAACGCGGCAAGATCATCAGGGGAATCCCGAAGGCGGTTGGTACCCATCCGAAAGTTTGACTCGTGAGCAGGCACTTCGCTCTTTTACGCTGGATGCTGCTTACGCTGCACATCAGGAAGATATGCTTGGCAGTTTAGAACCGGGTAAGTGGGCTGACTTTATTCTTATAGATCGGGACTTTTTTGAAGTTCCGGAAATCAAAATCTGGCAAACCAAAGTACTCGAGACCTGGGTCGGCGGCGAAAAGGTATATTCTGCAGAGGAATAAATATTTTTTGATTTATGATCATCCGATTAGAACAATTAAATCCTACTATAGGTGATATCAGCAGTAATATTGCGCTGATTGAGCAGGCTATAGCCAATGCAGAAGTAGATAATGTAGATTTGCTGGTGCTGCCGGAATTAGTAGTTTGTGGATATTCACCTATGGATTTAATTGAACGTCAGGCTTTTTTAGATACCATATATCGAGCGAATGACAGGATTGTTAGAAATTCCGGTGATACTGCTGTTTTATTCGGGACGGTAACTCCAAATGATGGTACTGGTCGCAATTGTTTTAACAGTGCACTGTTAGCTCAGGATGGAGAAAAAGTGGCAGAGATCCATAAAACACTGTTGCCCACCTATGATGTATATGACGAGCTCCGGTATTTTGAGCCGAATGATGCTTTTGAGTGTATTGAGTTTAAAGGGATAAAAATTGGTATAACGATTTGTGAAGACATTTGGCATAATTTTGAGCTTTCTTATTTGACGTACGATGTAGATCCTGCAAAAGAGCTGGTGGAAAAGGGAGCAGAAGCGATTTTTAATCTCTCGGCATCTCCCTATACCAAAGAGAAGCCTCGAAAGCGTCAAGAAATGTTGCAACAGCATGTTGAACGTTTGGAGGTCCCCATTTTTTATGCGAATCAGGTAGGGGGAAATACAGAACTAATTTCGGATGGTGATTCAATGGCTATTAACAGTGATGCCGAAGTAGTAGGTCGGGCTCCGCTTTTTGAAGAGGCACATGTTGACCTTGACTGGCAGTCCAAAATGGATACGTTAGAAAATGTAGGCCCTGAGCCTGCTGAGATGCCGGGAAAAATTGTCCAGATGTTCAACGCCTTGAAATTGGGATTACAAGATTATCTTGATAAAACAGGTATAGCCGATGACGTTGTATTGGGACTGAGTGGAGGAATTGATTCTGCGTTAGTTGCTGCCATTGCGAGGGAAGCATTAGGGGGTGAAAATGTAGTTGGAATAACTATGCCGTCAGAGTTTTCATCAGAAGGAAGTGTTACAGATTCACAACAACTGGCGCAAAATATTGGAATCGAGTTACATGAGATAGCGGTTAAAGATCTATATAATCAGTTTAGTGCAGCTTTAGATCCGCTTTTTAAGGATGCCACTTTTGGGGTAGCTGAAGAAAACCTGCAGCCGCGTATTCGGGGTACGTTGTTAATGGCGTAC
The DNA here is from genome assembly GCF_052712805.1 of Fodinibius sp. AD559. NCBI lineage: Bacteria > Pseudomonadati > Balneolota > Balneolia > Balneolales > Balneolaceae > Fodinibius > Fodinibius sp. AD559. Next base: position 154,048 of record NZ_JBQPVW010000007.1, on the reverse strand, counting down.
TCCAATAAATTTGGGAATATGCTCTTGAATACCGGTAATAAATCTGAGCTGGCTACGGGTTATTGCACGTTGTATGGCGATATGGCCGGAGGGCTGGGGGTAATAGCCGATTTGTATAAGGTGGAAGTGTATGAGATGGCTCACTGGCTAAATGAAGAGTATTATGGTGAAGAAATTATTCCGAAAGAAACTATTAAAAAGCCGCCAAGTGCCGAATTGCGTCCTGATCAAAAAGATGCAGATAGTTTGCCGAAATATGATATTTTAGATCCTATTCTGGAGGCTTATATTGAAAAGCAGCTCTCAGTTGCAGAAATTGCCGAACAGGGATTTGATATTGAAGTTGTCGAAGAAATTGCTGCACTGGTTGATCGTAACGAGTATAAGCGTTTCCAGGCTGTTCCTGTACTAAAAGTTAGCGACAAGGCTTTCGGGACGGGTAGACGCTGGCCGTTGGTACAACGTTGGACAAGTAATCGAAATTGACGTTATTATTAGGGAGCGCATCGAAAAATTTAACTCTATATTGAAGAATTTTATGCAAAATAAGTTACAGCTTTTACTTGTTTTCGTTTTAATCATAGGTATTATCCCCTCACGGGCTCAGCAACAGGATGAAGATATCCAGTTGGAGGAAACCCCAATGCCTGCCAAGCTCCTTCCCTATAATAATCCTATGGAAACGAGCGGGGATGATTTTGCAGTCGAAGAAGCCAAGTCGGAAGTGAAGCTCGACGATTTCCAAAAAGATTTGATGCGCCGGATTGCTGATATATATCGCATGCATGTTAATGCGATTGAGGCACAAATTCAGGATGATCCGTTAAGTGCCGAGACGCATATCACCGATGCCCTAAATGCTATGCAGAATCTTTTGGATACTTACCCCGAGGTGCAATCCAATAAGCGATTTAGTGCCTTATACCGATCGGTAATGACCGAATACCGAGAGTTTTATGGGGTAGAAGATTCTACTAAAGAGGTTAAGGGTGAAATTTTTGCGATTCAGAAAGAGCTGTACTCTGAAGAAGATAACTGGATGAATGAAAATGAGGGATATGTACTCCCGGATAATATTACAACCCCAAAAACTGAAGTACCTCTGGTTCAAAACCGTCAGGTTAATCGCCACCTGATGTATTATACGCTTAAACGACCGGAAGTAATGGAAACGTGGTTGAAGCGTACCAAGAAGTATTTTCCGATGATGAAAAAAATATTTGAAGATGAGGGAGTGCCCACCGAGTTAATGCACCTTGCGATGGTAGAAAGTGGATTAAATCCCGAGGCAAGAAGCTGGGCTTCGGCCGTTGGAATGTGGCAGTTTATTCGTGCAACCGGTTCTATGTATGGGCTGGAGGTCAACTGGTGGGTTGATGAACGGCGCGATCCCGAAAAAGCAACTCGCGCTGCAGCACGGCATTTAAAAGATTTATATAATATTTGGGGTGACTGGCACTTGGCAATGGCGGGATATAATATTAGTCCCCGTGGATTAAAACGTGCTATCAGAGCAGCCGGAGAAAAAGACTATTGGGCTGCGCTCCCTTATTTACCGCGAGAAACCCAAGGGTATGTGCCCGGATTTATAGCAGCAACTATGATTGAGATGAATCCCGACCAGTTTGGATTTAAAGGGACATATGAGGCTGATGAATATGATTACGAAGTTTTTGAGGTTGCCCCATTAATGCCGCTTGACGCTTTGGCCGATGCTGCAGGTATTACAACAGAAAAATTGAAAGAGTATAATCCTGAGTTACTACGTTGGGCAACACCGCCAGGCAACAGTTATCCGCTAAAATTACCAACAGGTACGAAAGAACAATTTGCTGCGAATTACGAGGACATCCCCAAAGAAGAGCGCAGCCAGAATGTAGCTATGCACACGGTAAACAGGGGAGAGACCTTAGGATATATTGCACGGAAATACGGAACTTCGGTGCGGGCACTTTATGAGACGAATGAAAGTCTTTCAAACACCATTTATCCCGGCCAAAAAATCGTAGTACCACTGGCACCGGGAAGTAGTGAAAAGATTGCCGTTAATAAACCTACCCATCAGCCCAGAGGGAATACCTCTACGAGTCAGGGAAGATCCAAATCAAAAGCGCCGGCTAATTCAGCCCAGTTGACCTACAAGGTCAAAAGTGGTGATACCATCGGTCATATTGCCGAATGGTACGATGTGCGGGCTTGGCAAATACGTTCTTGGAATGGGATATCAAATTATATTCGTCCGGGACAAAATCTGACGATTTATGTTCCCCAGTCAAAGCAGTCGTATTACAGCCAGATCAACAGTATGTCGTTCAGTAAAAAGCAGGAGCTGGAACGTGAGCAACGATCCGGCAAAGATATAACTGAAGCATATTTGGCATCGGCTGATGGTGGTGAAGAAGTGACGTATACCGTACAATCCAATGATACCCTTATCCAAATAGCCAACACTTTTGGGGTGTCTATAAATCAGATTAAGCGGTTGAATAATCTTAACGGATCAAGAATTTATGTTGGTCAACAATTGAAGATTAAATAAGATATTCTTCAATGAGCAAGATGAGGAAACTTATAGTTGCCGGAGTGCTGGCGCTGACTTCTTTAGCGCTGATAGGTGTGGCACGTAATCCGGATATCTATTTCCTCATTAAAAAGAACTTTACCATCTTCAGCGAAGTATATCGGACGGTTTCTCTGGAGTATGTGGATGAGGTGGACCCCGAAAAACTGATGCGCAAAGGGATTGATGCGATGCTGGAATCGCTTGATCCCTATACAGTAATGGTTGATGAAGCTCAACAGCAAAATATGGAAATCATCAGTCGTGGCAGTTATGGAGGGGTAGGTTTGAATGTAGGATTCCGGAGCGGTAAAATTGTGGTTATTGCCCCTATAGAAGGGTATTCGGCACATCGCAAAGGTATCCGATCGGGCGATGTGATTAAAAAAGTTGATGGGGTATCGGTTGAGGATTTGATGCCCGAAGCAGTGCAAGGGTTGATAGATGGAGAGCTGGGATCTACGGTTACCTTAACTATTGAGCGGTATGGCAGCGACAATCCTATAGAATTTGAGTTGGAGCGCCAGCGCATTGAGGTCAAAAATGTAGGATATACAGGCTTGGTGGGAGACTCTCAGAATATTGGTTACATTTTGTTAAATCGCTTCTCAACGGGCACAGCAGAAGAGGTGCGAAAAGCGATTGAAGATCTTACCACAAATAACCAGCTTGACGGAATAATTTTAGATCTGCGTAATAATCCGGGTGGATTGTTAGAAGAGGCTGTGGGGATTGTTGATAAATTTATTCCACAAAATAAGATGGTTGTTGAAACACGGGGGCGTCAAAGTAAGCATAATAATGCATTTACAACCGAAGAAACGCCTGTTTTGCCGGATATGCCATTAGTAGTACTTCAAAACGGAGGTAGTGCCAGTGCCTCCGAAATTGTGGCCGGAGCATTTCAGGATTATGATAGAGCTGTAATTATGGGAGAACAAAGCTTTGGAAAAGGTTTGGTGCAGACCGTAACCCAGCTTTCGTATAATACAGCTCTTAAAATGACAATTTCGAGATACTATATTCCCAGCGGACGCAGCATTCAGTCTATAACTTATACGCACGATGATGATAACAGTGCGGTGTTGAAACCCGATTCACTCCGTAAGAAATTTAAAACACGTAATGGCAGAACGGTTTATGATGGCAACGGTATTGCCCCGGATATCAAGGTGGACAATGAGGAATCATCACTGCTTGAAACTTCTCTTTTGAGGGAGAACCTGTTTTTTAATTTTGCCAATCAGTATGCGGCTTCGCATGATAGTTTAAGTGAGTCTTTTGGCTCTGATGCTTTATATGATGAATTTACTGCTTTTGTATCCGAGAAGGATTTCCAGTATCAAACGCCCTCCGAGAAGCATTTGGCGAAAATTGATTCGCTACTCAATGGAATAGAGGGTGAGAGTAAGGAACATCTTGAGGAGTTGGAAAACGTTATTGGAGAAAAAAAGAAGCAACAGTTCGATGAAGAACGTCCTGATCTCGAAAAAAGATTATATCTGGAATTGATAGCGCGTTACAAAGGTCAGCAGGGACAAACAGCTGCATGGCTGCCGCATGATGAGGTGGTCAATGAAGCTGTATCAATATTACAGAATAATGAACAGTATAACAGTATTTTAGCAGGATCTAATTAGGAGTGGCTAAAGCAGATCTACATATTCATACGACGGCATCTGACGGACATTCAACGCCGCAGCAAATTATAAAAAATGCAAAAAAGCATAATTTGGATGTCATATCCATCACCGATCATGATACCATTCGCGGTTATCGAAAAGCGGTGACGGCAGCTGAAGAAACAGATATAACCTTGCTTTCCGGGGTTGAGATCACAGCAGATTTTAATGGCCGTGAATGTCACTTGCTGGCTTATTGCTTTGATCCAGATCATTCAGTCATTACTCAGTTATTAGCTCAACACTATCGCTCTCGGTTGGAACGGGGAAAGTGGATTGTTAATGAGCTTACAAAAAAGGGCCTGGATATAGATATTGAGGAGGTAAAAGCTGAAGCGAATGGTAGTAACATTGGTCGTCCGCATATTGCTTCTGTGCTTATTGACAAGGGATATGTTGCTTCTTTTAAAGAAGCATTTATTCGATATCTGAGTGATCAGTCGCTCGGCAGTATTTATAATGAGTATTATTCACATCATAAGGTTATTGAACAGGTAAAAGAAGCCGGAGGGGCTATTGTGGTAGCACATCCCGGTAATTTATATTCTGAGGATGAACTCGAAGAACTTGTTGAGGCTGGAATTGATGGCATTGAGTTTATTCACCCGAGCCACGATTATGATCGGCAAAAACAGATCGAGGCATTTGCCGAAAAACACAATCTCCTAAAAACCGGTGGTAGTGATTTTCATGGCGGGGATAAAGAATATCAGAAATTTTTTGGAGTCGTCACTATTAATACCAAGTATGTGCACCGATTGATTCGGTTGACGGATCAGCGTAAAGCACTCAAAGTTTAGGTTATGGCAGATAATATTTTACAGGGTGATACCAATAGCAATGAGTTTAGAATTGGTATTGCCGTTGCAAAATGGAACTCTTTTATCACGGATGAATTATTGGAAGGTGCACTAAATACGCTGAAGAGCAAAGGGTTTAGTGACGAACAAATATGGATAGCTCACTGTCCCGGAGCATATGAACTTCCGTTTACAGCGCGCAAATTATTAGATCATACCGATGGTGTAATAACGCTGGGAGCTGTTATACGAGGTGATACACCGCATTTTGACTATGTTTGCGATGCCGTAAATCGTGGTGTGACTAATCTTAATTTAGAGGGTAATAAGCCAGTGGTTTTTGGCGTTTTAACAACGGATAATGTAGCTCAGGCGCAGGAACGTTCTGGGCTCAAAGGAAATAAGGGAGCAGAATCTGCGCTTGCCCTTATTGAAATGATCTCGTTGACTAAAAAATTTGAAAATTTATAATTCTTATTAGCTTGAAATAACGGGTATAATACTCTAATATTGATAGCTTAATAAAACACGGATACTACGTATTGGAACCAATTTCGCTCACAAATAAAGAACAGAATAGCAGTGACAAGCAGTCACAGTCCACGCTAATAGAGCAGGGGGGAGTCCCTGAACATATAGCTATTATTATGGATGGCAACGGACGTTGGGCTAAAAGTCGCGGCAATATCCGTTCGTATGGGCATAAAGTTGGTGTAGATTCTGTTCGGGATGTGACCGAAGCTTGCGCACAAATAGGCGTTAAGTATTTAACACTCTATGCATTTTCGACTGAGAATTGGGGTCGTCCCAAGATGGAAGTCAGTGCCCTGATGCGTTTGTTGGCTCGCTCACTGCGTAAGGAAGCGGAAAACTTGAATGAAAATAATATTAAGCTTGAAACGATCGGACAGATCGATCGGTTCCCTAAAAGTTGTCAGCGAGAATTAGGTGAAGCTATTGATCTGACCAAAGATAATGATCGTTTGCAACTTTGTCTTGCACTCAGCTATTCGGGCCGTTGGGATATTACGGAAGCGGTTAAAAAGCTGGCTCTTTCAGCGAAAGAAGGTGATATTGATCCCGGTGAGATTGACGATGAGATGATAAGTGCCCATTTGTCAACCGCTGATATCCCCGATCCTGAGCTAATAATTCGAACAAGCGGTGAATATCGGATCAGTAACTTTTTACTGTGGCAGTTGGCTTATTCCGAGCTATACATAACAGAAACATACTGGCCGGATTTTCGCCGAGATGAGTTATATAAAGCAATTCAATCATTTCAACAACGAGAACGTAGATTTGGTAAAGTTACTGAAAATACGCAAAAGAAATCCTCAAGTCGATACGTTCAAGAGCTGACACCCTAACCTTTCATATAAATATCGTAAGCTCAATTTTGTTTCAACAACGAACCCACGTGAAGAAATTATTAGTTACTCTTTTCGTCCTCTGTTTCATTTATAATCCTGGTTTTTCTCAGAATACCACTATAGATATCGAAAATCCGATGAATAATCGTCCCCAGCAGTTCGAAGTACTGGGGGTAGAAGTGGAGGGATTAACAACTTCGCGAAAAGAGTTTGTAATCGGTACGAGTGGCCTGCAAGTTGGTACTGAAATCACTATTCCAGGGCAGGATTTGTCAAGAGCCATTAAAAGTCTACACAGAACAGGGCTATTTTCTGATGTAGAAATTATTGAGACCAATCGTGAACCGGGGGGCATATATCTGAAAATCGTAGTACAAGAACAACCCCGGTTAGAAGGTTTTGAGATACGCGGCACAAAACGGTCGCATCGTAAAGACCTTGAGGAAGAGATCACCCTGCTAAGAGGGTATGCTGTTACTGAATCATCATTGGCACAGGCTAAAAATACCATACAGCGATATTACGACGATAAAGGATATTGGTATACCGATATTGAAGTTGAGAAATCGAAACCTGATACGGTTCGTAATCGAGTAACAGTTTATTTTAATGTGGATCCCGGTGAACGGTTGGAGGTTAAAGAAATTACATTTGATGGCAATGAGGAATTTAGCGATCAAACACTTCGAAAGGAACTGGGCGAAATTAATGAAGACCGCTGGTGGAAGTTTTTTTCAAAAAAGCTTTTCAAAGAAGAAGATTTTAAAACAGCCAAAGAAAATTTGCGAGATTTCTATGGCGAACATGGATTCCTCGATTTTCGCGTAACAAGCGATACGGTCTATACCTTTCCTTATACGCAACGCAGGTTAGTGTTTCTGAAGACCCCTGCCGAAGGTATAAAAGTAAATCTTACGGTTGATGAAGGACCACAGTACAAGGTTCGTGATATTTCTTGGGAAGGAAATACTGTTTATACCGATGAACGTCTTACTGAAGTATTGGGCTTTAAAAAGGGAGATATCTTCAACCAGAAGAAATTCCAGGATAAGATGCAATTCTCCCAAGAAGGCACTGACATAACCAGTCTCTATCGCGATATAGGATACTTGTTCTTTAGAGTTGAGCCTGAGATTGAAGTTGTAGGTGAAGACTCTGTGGATTTAAATATGAATATCTACGAAGATGAAATTGCATATATCGAAGAGGTTTCCTTTACAGGCAATAATAAAACACACGATGATGTTGTACGTAGAACTCTGCGAACAGTGCCTGGCCAGAAGTATAGCCAACAGGCAATTGTAAGAACTATTCGCGAGTTGGGGCAGTTGGGATATTTCCGATCACAAGCAATTACCCCTAACTTGTCACCTGATCGTGAAAATCATACAGTCGATATCAATTACCAGCTTGATGAATCACAGAGTACCGATAACTTTGAATTCTCTGGCGGATTCGGGGGACAGGGTATTGGACTCATTTTATCAGCGCGATTGAATTTTAACAACTTCTCAATGCAACGTGCTCTAAGAGGTGAGGGATGGAATCCTATTCCTTCAGGAGACGGGCAGAAATTATCACTGGGTGTACAGGTTACCGGTAGTGGCTATCAGAGTTATAGTCTTGGATTTCAAGAACCGTGGTTAGGCGGAAGGCCACTGTCGCTGGGTGTAAATATGAGCTATGATTTAATCAGTTATCGAGGTTCTTCTTCCCGTAACGAAATGCTTTCGGGAAGTGTTTCTCTCGGCAGGCGATTGAACTGGCCCGATGATTACTTCACCCATCGTTCGGTAATTTCTTATCAGCTGTATGATGTGGCTGGTGGGGCTTCATTTCTTGCGGAGGGAACATCAAGTATCGCAAGCATAAAACAGGTGTTGGAGCGTAATTCTGTGGATAATCCTATTGCCCCTACAACAGGATCGAAGTTAAGTATCTCAGGTGAAATTGCACCACCCTTACCCGGCTTTTCACAGTACTATAAGTTGAAGACAAAGTATCAAAATCACACAACGGTTGCTGGTAAACTCGTGATGACCAATACCGTTGAGTATGGTTATTTGGGTTATCTGACCGATAGCCAGCGAAGTGATTTCCAACGCTTTAAGCTGGGAGGTACGCAGATGCAGCAGCGTCAGAGCTTTTTGGATGATAATATAGATCTTCGTGGTTTCCCCGGTGGACGTAATGGCTCTATTTCACCAATACAAAATGGAGAGCCGATTGGTGGACGCTTATATACGAAGTATTCGTTTGAGCTTCGTTATCCTGCGATAACTGAACAGCAGGCACAGGTTCATCCCTATATGTTTTTTGATTCCGGAAATGCCTTTGCCAATAGTCGAGAATTTTCACCTTTTGACGTAAAACGGTCTGTTGGTTTCGGAACACGCATTTACTTGCCTATACTTGGACTGGTTGACCTTAGTTATGGTTATCGTCTGGATGGTATTCCGATTCCGAATAATCCAATTCTACCGGGCGAATGGCAGTTCTTGTTTAACATCGGAGCTCCTTTTGAATAGTGAGAAATCTGTTTTCATATAGCGCGATTACCTGTTTTGTACTGATGATTTGTGTCAGCGTGGCTGCTGCACAAGATCAAAAGATCGGGTATGTGAATACCGATCAAATTTTGTCTCAGATGTCAGAGTATCAAGGAATCCAGGAACAGTTGAGTACACTCAGTTCAGAGTGGAATAAACAGCTGGATAAAATGGAGCAGGAAATTGAGCAACTGAAGGAAGATTTTAAAGCTAAAGAGATTTTATATACTGAAGATCTCAAAAAGCAGAAACAGCAGGAAATTCAAAATAAAGTTCAGCAGCGACAACAGTATTTGGATGAAAAGTTTGGTGCTGAAGGCGAATACTATCAAAAACAGAAAGAGCTACTTGAACCTATTCAACGTAAAGTGTTTAAAGCTATAAACAAGGTGGCTAACAGCCAGAATTTCGATTTTGTTTTTGATCGCGCCCAAAATTCAAACATGCTGTTCGGTGAACAAGAATGGAATTTAAATGAAGAGGTACTAAGAGAGCTTGGTATTACGTTAAATGAAGTAGGCAATTGATAAAAATAGTTTTTATACTCACAAGCCGAATAATTGAATCCCAAAAATAAATTGATCTGATGTTTAGAAAGTTAGCAAGTTTATTTTTTCTATTTCTTTTTGTTGTAAGTACATCGGCATTTGGACAGCTGAATATAGGGTATCTCAATACCCAGGAAGTAATGAGCCAGATGCCTGAACGCTCACAAGTAGAGCAGGAGTTGAATAGTTTTATCCAGGAAAAAAGACAAGAACTCCAACAACGAACAACAGAATTTCAGGATGAAGTTGCTGAATTTCAGCAGAATCAGGAAAATATGTCTGATGCTGAAATCCAGAAGAGAGAAAAGCAGCTCGCACAAATGGAAACTGAAATGACGCAATATCGCCAAGGGCTTCAGCAGCAGATTCAACAGCGTAGAGCCAAATTGTTAGAACCTTTGTACAATAAGATGAATGAAGCTATTAGTACGGTTGCAGAAAGAAATAATCTCGATTTTGTAATTAACGAGGCAACCGCAAATGGTGAAAGTGTCGTTTACTACGCTGCCAGCGAAAAAATGGATATTACCGAGCAAGTATCACAATATATCAACGAAACATCTGACCAGAATTAATTGAAAACACATCATACTATGTTAAAACGAATACTATCGATATCACTACTTTGTCTTTTGGCTGTTGGCTTTACAGGGCTTTCTACTGCACAGGCACAGGGCCAGCAAATGGAAATTGGTTATGTTGATCCTCAGGCAATCTTAAATAAGATGCCTGAAATGAAAGCGGTTCAGCAGCGCTTGCAAAACTTCATAGAGCGTAAGCGTGAAGAGTTCACTAACAAGCAGCAAGACTTTCAACAGCAGCTTACCGAATATCAACAAAAAGCTGATGTTATTAACGAATCAGCTCGTAAACGCGAAGAAGAGCGCCTTGGTAAGTTGAATGCAGAGCTGCAGCAATATCAAACACAGATTCAGCAGGAGATACAGCAGAAACAGCAAGAATTGGTAGGTCCGCTTCTTGATCAGATTGATAACGCTGTAGGTACTGTTGCTGAAGATATGGGGCTTAGCTATGTGATTAACACCACTACCAGCCAGGGTGATCAGATTATTCTTTATGCTTCTGATGAAGCCCAGGAGAAATACAATATTACTGATCAGGTAATGCAGGAGCTGGGAATTTAAGGCAGCGAACGATATTAGAGTATTTTTGAGGCAGCTCGCATAACGGGCTGCCTTTTTTATTTTACCCTTCGTTTACGGTTTCGGATGTAATCCTCAAAAATATAGCCACCTAAGTTATCCAGGGATGCAAAGTAGGCTCGTCCTTTATTTGCTTGGGTAAGTTCTCGAACAAAATCTTGCAGATAAGGATCTCGGGCAATCATAAATGTTGTGATGTCAATATCGTCTCGTCGGCATTTAACAGCCTCATCTAAAACTCTGTTTATAATTTTTCGGTCGAGGCCAAAGCTATTTTTATACATTTTGTCATTCTCAATAATACAGGATGGTTTACCATCGGTGATCATAAAAATTTGTTTATTGGCAAACTTGCGCCGGTGCAGGGTATGGCGAGCCAGTTCGAGTGCCTGTTGGGTGTTTGTGTGATAGGGTCCCACTTTAAGGTAGGGGAGATCTTCGATGTCTACCTTCCAGGCTTCATTACCAAAGGCAACGATATCCAATGAATCTTTAGCGTAATTATTTAGGATAAGTTCCGACAGCGCCATCGCCACTTTTTTAGCAGGAGTGATACGATCTTCGCCATAAAGTACCATAGAGTGGCTCAAATCAATAAGCAATACCGTAGCTACTGAAGTGTAATGATCGGTGTCATGAACACGGATATCATCCTCGTGGAGCTTCATTTGATCAATGTTACTGTGCCGTAGCATATTCATCATAGTACCCACACTATCGATATTGGCAATATCATCACCCTGCTGCCACTTGCGTGTTTCGGGCTGACGTTCTAAGCCTTTGCCTGTATGGTCGGTCTGATGATTTCCGGCAGCTCCTTTTTTGAGATCATTAAAAATTTCTTCCAAAGAGCGTTGGCGTAGGCTTCGCTCAGTTTTGCGTGTAATCACATATATTTGTTGTTTTTCATCTTGCTCGATGTAATTGCGTTCTTTTAGTTCATCGACAAAATCACCAATATTATAATGGTCAAACTGATCGGTAAGATCATAATCATTATCAAGCTCCGTAAGCCAACGCAGTGCTTGTTCTACATCACCGCTGGCAATGGTTAATAGCTCTTGAAAGGTATCCCAAAGGGAATCAAAAGGGGATTTTCCCTTGGATTTGGCGAATCGTTCATCCCATTGTTGGTACTTGAAATGCATAGTAAAAAGGTTGACTTTAGCTTGACTAATCCAAACGCTTTAGAAATCCTTTTAATTCATTGTAATGAATAATTCGAGTAATTTAAATAATGCCGAGGCTACAGACCGCATCATGTTCGAACGCCAGCTTTGGGGAGAGGAATATGAGCGAGTGATGGGACTGGATGAAGTGGGTCGAGGATGTCTATCGGGGCCGGTGGTAGCAGCGGGGGTAATTTTTGAGCCCGGGACTTTTGTAAAAGCGATTCGTGACAGCAAAAAACTGACGCTTACTGAACGAAAAAAATTAACAGAGCAGATCAAAAAAGAGGCCTTGTATTGGACTATTCAATGGTGTAGTCCCACTGAGATTGATGAGCTAAATATTTTGCATGCATCTATTAAAGCGATGACAAAATGTGCCGAAGCGAACGGTGCCAATCCGGATTACCTTCTTGTAGATGGGAATCGATTTAGTTCGGGGCTGTGCCCCCACAAATGTATTGTCGGGGGAGATGATCGATCGATGAGCATTGCTGCGGCCTCGATAATTGCAAAGGTATATCGCGATGAGTGGATGATTAAGCTGCACGAGGAATATCCTTATTATGGCTGGGATACAAATGTAGGATATCCAACAGCCAAACATTTTGAAGGTTTAAAGAAGCACGGAGCCACAAAGTTTCATCGCCAGAGTTTTAACTTGCGCACCGATAAGCAGTTAGAAGAATAGGCAGCTATCGGTAGATGCTAAACTGCCGCTTATAGAAATCGAGATTTAAGCAAATCCCCAACATCAGGGTGTTAGTGATAAGCGCTGAACCTCCGTAGCTAATAAAAGGCAGGGGAATCCCAATAACGGGTAATAAACCGGTGGCCGATCCCACATTAATGAAGAAGTGAGTGAAGAAAATAGTTAGTACGCCCACCATCACCAGTTGGGCGAAGGGATGCTTATGGACAGCGGCCATTCGTAGTAATCGTAGTGTAAGTGTAAGTAATAATAGAACAGTAAATCCGGCTCCAAGAAAACCGAACTCTTCCCCAATCACACAGAAAATAAAGTCGGTCCATTGCTCGGGTAAAAAGCGCAGTTGCGTTTGGGTTCCCTCAAGGAAGCCTTTGCCGTAAATCCCGCCAGAGCCTATTGCGGTTTTGGCTTGTATGACGTTCCAGCCTGCACCCTGGGGATCAAAAGAAGGATTGGTAAAGGCTTCTATCCGGGCACGCTGATGAGGTTGCAATACTTGATTGAGGGCAACTTGAATACCAATAACAAGCAAAACTCCGGTAACAAATGAGGTAAATGTTAACCATATTCGTCGCTGGAGCATAAAAATTGCCAGTGTAATAATTATTGCGGCAACAAGCCCCCAATACCAAGATATTATAGTGAGGTATCCAATAATGGCAGGAGATATTATAAATAATGAAATACCATAAGGGAGACCCGACCAAAACAGTACTACCGGTATTAACGCGAAAAAGATGATAGCGGTACCCATATCGTTTTGGAGAATAACCAAGAAGGCCGGTACTATTATAATGGAAACAGCTATAATTGCTGATTTTAAATTCTCTGCTGATATATTACGGCCGCTGGTCAAATAGTTCGCTACGGCGAGGATGGTGGCAATTTTCATTAATTCGCTTACCTGCAGGTTGAAGGGCCCCAGTACAAGCCAGCTTCTGGCACCGTTAACTTCCTTTCCAATCAAGAGTGTGAGAATCATTAACAGGATTCCAAGCCCGTAAAATATGTAGGATCCCTCTTGGAAGGCACGCGGATTGATAAATTGAAGTCCTATTAAGAGAAGTACCGCAATACCAAAGGAGATCAATTGTTTATAGAAATTGAATTGGATATAGCTGGGGAGAAACTCAGCCACAGGACCTTGGGTAGCGCTGTATATAGCCACCAATCCCACGGCAATTAGGCTTGCCCAAATTATAACGAGCGACCAGCTAAGTTCCTTGAGATTGGTCATCTATGTCCTCTTCCTCTTCTTCATCGGTTGTTTGTTTTCTGGGCTCAAAAGTCTTCACATAGTTGTATACATATGATCGATCTATTTCTCCGGTCAGGTATTGCTCAATAAGGAGTGAGGCGATCGGCGCTGCAGAAATGGATCCATAGCCTCCGTTTTCAACAAGAACGGCAATAGCAATTTTGGGGTTATCTACTGGGGCGAAACTAATAAACCAACCATGATCCTGCCCATGTGGATTTTGGGCTGTTCCTGTTTTTCCGGCAACTTTAACGCTATCCAAGTCGGCATAGTAGCGACCACTGCCTTCGGTAACAACTCTGCGCATTCCATCTTTTACTACTGTTATTTCGTTGGGATCGACCCAGTTAATTTTTTCCTTTTTTGGGTTGGTTAACATCATAGTACCATTATTTTCTCGAATTGCGCTAACAAAATGGGGTTGGAGTTTATATCCGCCATTGCCAATTTGGGCCGCAACTAATGCCATTTGCAGCGGCGATACGGCTACAAATCCCTGACCAACGCCCAGACTAAGCTGATCACCAATTCCCCATTTGCCTTCGCCCAGTACACGATTAAAAAACGTACTGTCTGGAATGGTTCCTGCTACCTCGTTAGGAATATCGATGTTATTGTGCTGTCCCAATCCAAAAGACGTAGCTAATTCGTGCCATTTATCAAGACCTTTTTGAGTGGCAATTTTATCCATCAGCCAAAAGAAGAAGGTATTGCTGGATTCCTGAAGAGCTTTACCGACATCATATTTGCCGGGATCAGCCAAGTCGTTATAACGTCGTCCGCGGTAATAGTAACCTGGATTATCAATTTCTGTTTTAGGAGTAATAATTCCGAGCTCCAATCCCATCAAAGCCATAAGTGGTTTAAATGTAGAGCCGGGCGGTTGTTTGCCTGAAACTGCACGATTGTATAGCGGATTGGTGGTGTCGGCATTGATGCTATCCCAATAGGTTTTATCGAGACGTCCTGATAGTTTTCGGATATCATACTCGGGAGCACTTACCATGCTAAGTACTGCCCCATTATCAGGATTTAAGGCCACGATCGCCCCACGTTTTCTCTGCATAAGATCTTCAGCCAACAGTTGCAGCTCCGTATCAATGGTAGTATATAAATCAGATCCTCTTTGGGGACTTTCATCTATAGCACCATCCTGATACGATCCCATATTTTGTCCCATGGCATTAACTTTAATGTACTTGGTACCGAGGGTACCCCGCAGGTGTTCTTCGTAGGACATTTCAAGACCGCTTTTGCCCGCTTTATCACCGAGATGGTAACTTTGTGTTCCCAGGTATTCTTCCTTGGATACTTCACGCAAATATCCCAAAATGTGTGATGCTTTTAGACTATCTACGGGATAATCGCGTTTACTTTCAATTTGGTGCCCAACACCCGGGAGCTGCCAAATACTTTCTTGGATGATGGAAAAGGTTTTAAAATCGACCTCGGTAAAGATACGAGATGACCGGTAATAGGAATAGTCACGAGCTTCCTGTACTCTTTTTTCTACCTCTTTTACGGGTACATCCATAAGTTCAGCCAAGATGGGAGTGTTCGTGGGATCGTAACTGGCCGGTGTTACTGTTATGGTGTAAATTGGTTGGTTATCAACGATCAGGTTGCCATTACGATCGTAAATTAATCCGCGGGCGGGATTGATAACTTCTTGTCGAAGCGAGTTTTCTCGACTGAGGGGATTATAGGTATCGTACTGAAGGATTTGTAACTGGAATAAACGTCCTAAAATGATAAGTCCCAAAACAATAATACATACCTGTAATACCCGGAGGGAGGTTTTGGTACGTATTTTTTTTCGGGATTGCATTGGATTAGTTTGTTCTAAATAATTGAATAAAACTTGCTACAAAAGCAGTATACAGGCTACTGCCAATAAGATGTTGCCAAAAATAATGTTCACCGGTATAGCTTTGAATAGCGATATTAAGCCCGAGAAATATGAGATTGTGTATCAAAGCCGCAATGGCAATAGTCAAAAATACCTGACCAATAAGTAATTGTTTTTTTGATCCCCTTGGGATAAAGTTATAACTCATGAATACTAACAATGTTTTTGAGAACATATTTAGTCCCCACAGATCGAGCATAGCGTCTTGAAAAAATCCTAATCCTGCAGCCATAAGTAAAGCAGCAGTCCGGTCTTTGCGGGCCATATACCAAACCAAAAATATAAGTAACAGATCGGGTTGGATCTGCATGATTTTAAGATGCCGAAAAAGCATAACTTGAATCAAGAGGAATCCAAACCCGATGCCAAAATTTTTAAAACGTTCAGGATTCATTGTAAAAGATTTTCATAATCTTCGTTCAGTTTTTTGATGGTGGTATCCGGCTTGAATTTTACAATAAAGCCTTCGGCTATCTCAAATAGATTCACAAACGGTTCAATATAAACACGTTGAGTTTCTTTACCTTCCTGTGGTTCAGTTCTTAGTACTTTTCCGATAGGAATATCAGGTGGAAATTGATTACTGTACCCTGAGGTAACCACGACTTCGCCCGTGTCAACATCAGTAGTTTGAGGGACGTAATTAAGCTGTAATTCCTCGGTACTTTCGCCATCCCATGAAACAATACCATAGGCGTTGGATTGCTGAAGTTTTGCACTTACCCGAAACAGGGTATTAAAATAGGGCATGATTTGCGAATAGCCATTTGCGGTTAATATTACTTTACCGATAAGCCCTTCGGACGAAACCATGGGCATGCCATTAGTAATATCTTCTTCTTGTCCGGCATCTACGGTAAGAGAGTTGGTAACCTGGTTAAGCTCTTTACCGACTATTTGAACCGGATATAAGCTCAAATTGCTTTCACTGCTGAATTGCAGTAACTCCCGAAGCTGTTCGTTGCGCTGCTCTGCTGCTCTAAGGCGGCTCAGCTCATCTAAAAGCAAGACGTTTTGTTTCCTTAGATAGGTGTTTGTTTTTAGAGCCCGCCGGTATACTCGAACATTTGAAAGCGGTTCTTCCAAATAGCTGAATACTGTTATCGATGCTTTGCGCAGGTTGTTGAGCCCACCTTGGTACCGTCCGATCATCAGCGCTACGGCAATAATCAGAATAAGCGCTGTTAAGATATAATCTTTCGCATCAGCTATGCTGGGAAGTTTGAATCGCATTCACCTTCTCTGGATTTAAGAAATGACAGTTCTATAGTATTCAATGTCTTCAAGAATCGCTCCTGTTCCGCGGACAACGGCCGTCAGTGGATCTTCAGCAATATGAACGGGAAGATCAGTAGTTTCAATAATCAACCTGTCAAGATTTTTGAGCTTCGCACCTCCACCCGTTAGCATAATACCGCGATCAAGGATATCAGCAGAAAGTTCAGGTGGTGTTTGCTCGAGTGATTTAGTTATGGATTCTACAATAGTATTTACGGATTCAGAGATTGCTTCCCGAACATCTTTCGAAGAAACGTGACGAATTCGAGGAACACCGTTGACTAAATCACGTCCCTTGGTTTCCATATCAAGCTCCTCATCTAATGGAGCCGCAGAACCTATTTCACACTTAATTTTTTCGGCTGTTCGTTCTCCAATTAATAAATTATGATTACGTCGAAAGTAATTGATGATATCATCATTAAGCTCATCACCACCCAGGCGAACAGATTGAGCATAAACAATACCCGAAAGAGCAATTACGGCAATTTCAGTAGTACCGCCGCCAATATCCACAATCATATTCCCGATAGGCTCATGGACATTCAGCCCAATGCCAATAGCAGCTGCCATCGGTTCGTCAACCAGATGTACTTGTTTCGCTCCGGCATGTTCGGCACTGTCACGAACGGCCCGACGCTCTACTTCGGTAATACCGCTGGGCACGCATACTACCATCTGTCGCGTACTTGAATACCATTTCATTTTAACTTTATCAATCATACCGCGAATCATCTGCTCAGCTACTTCAAAATCGGCGATGACTCCATCGCGGAGCGGCCGAACAGTACGAATATTTTTATGCGTTTTTTCATGCATCAAACGCGCTTCGTGACCCGTTGCTACCGGCTCATTTTGTGAGTTCAGGGCTACGATGGAAGGTTCATTGAGCACAATGCCTTCCCCGCGCGAGTAGATGAGTGTGTTAGCGGTTCCAAGATCAATAGCTATGTCTGTATAGAGCCAATCAAACCAGCCTGCTTTTTGCTGATCTTTCTTCTTTTTAGATGCGTGTTTATCCATGATTATGTTGTGTAGATGAGCTAATTGTAATCAAGTTGATCGTCTGAATAATTTCAAACAATGAAAATACAATTTTGTAAGTCTATTTGCGAATTAATCAGGATTAAAAGTAAAAACCAAATTGTTGACTATGTTAGTGTCTAAAATGTCTGTTGCCGGTAAAGACCATGGCCAGATCCAGTTTATCAGCAGCTTTAATCACTTCTTCATCGCGAATACTGCCACCGGGTTGGATTACACAACTTGCTCCTGCTTCGGCCGCAGCTTCTACGCCATCAGCAAATGGGAAAAAGGCATCTGAGGCGATGGCCGTACCTTCCAGCGAAAGTTCTTCTTGTTTGGCTTTGGCAATCGCAATTTCTGATGCTTCTACACGACTTGTTTGTCCCGTACCAAGGCCAATTGTTTGCCCATCCCTTGCATATACAATCGCATTCGACTTAATATGTTTCACAACTTTCCAAGAAAAGAGCAGATCTTTGATCTCTTGCTCTGTAGGTTTTCTTTTGGTAACGGTTTTTAGCTCTTCGCTACTGATAGTTTTAACATCTGAATCTTGGGTTAAGGCTCCTCCGAAAATCGATCGGAATTGAAGATTTTGAATAGTGTGTGGAAGTTTTTTGACGCGAATAAGTCTTCTATTTTTCTTCTTTTTAAGAAGCTCTAATGCCTCTTCGCTGTAGGATGGAGCAATAATGATTTCTGTGAATATCTCATTGATCTTTTGGGCCGTATCGATATCCAGTTCTTTGTTGACCACCACGATACCGCCAAAAGGGGACATGGTATCAGTAGCAAAGGCTTTGTCCCAGGCAGTATCCAGCTTATCAGAGACTGCTACGCCACACGGAACAGTGTGCTTAAATATTGCACAAGTTGGTTTATCATTTTGAAAGTCAGCAATAAGGTTAAGGCCCGCATCAACATCGGTGAAGTTGTTGTAGCTAAGTCGCTTGCCGTGGAAGCAGTCGATAAATTCATTTTGACTGCCGTAAACCGCTGCTTTTTGATGCGGATTTTCGCCGTATCGAAGCGATTGTGACTTTGGCAGTGAAATGTTTAGCTGCTGTGGTAATTTCTCCTCACTTTTATCCAAATCATTAAAATAATTTGCAATGGTAGCATCATAACGGGCTGTATGGTTAAAAGCTGTTTTGGCCCATTGCTGACGGTTTTCAAATGAGATTTTGTTGTTTCCTTCGAGTTCTTGAGTAAACTCGTGGTATTGATTTGGAGATGTCAGTACACAAACGTGGGCGAAGTTTTTAGCCGCGGCACGGATCATTGTTGGGCCACCAATATCAATGTTCTCAGTTGCAACAGCGGGGATGCAATTGGGATCTGAAATCGTTTCCTCAAAAGGATATAAATTGACGACAACAAGCTCGATGGGTTTAATATTAAGTCGATCCATTTCCTCGACATCAGGTTGGTGGCTGGTTCGTCCTAATAGACCACCGTGAATAATAGGATGAAGGGTTTTTACGCGGCCATCGAGACATTCTTCAAATCCGGTTACGTCACTCACATCAGTTACAGGGATGTTCGCTTTGCGTATTCTTTGTGCTGTTCCTCCGGTAGAAATAATTTCCACATCTGATTGATGCAACTGCCGTGCAAGCTTAACAATGCCTGTTTTATCTGAAACGGAGAGAAGCGCTCTTTTAATCTTTAATGGGTTTTTGGGGAGAGAATCGAGTGGTTGTAATGACACGATTGAAAAGTGAGATTAAGTGTTGGATTTCTTATTGATTTGTTTGGCTAATTTCGCAATTACTTTGGGAAATAATTTATGCTCCTCTTTTAAAATTCGTTGTGCCAGTGTCTCGGGATTGTCATATTTTTTAACTGGAACTTTGCGCTGTCCTAAAATAGGACCCTGATCATACTCTTCAGTGACGAGATGTACCGTACAGCCCGATTCAGGCTCTTCATTATCGATGACGGCCCGATGCACATTCATCCCATAAAACCCTTTACCTCCATATTTCGGTAACAGGGAAGGGTGAATATTAACAATGCGATTGTTGTACTTATCGATTATTTCTGATGGGATTTTGATCATATAACCTGCCAGGGCGATAAGCTCAGTATCCCACTTTTCAAGTTGACTGAGTAAGGTTGTTACATAATCAGAATGAGATGGAAAGTCGGACGGGGTTAAACACTTGTGATTAATATTGTGTTTTTGAGCACGGTCAATAGCTTGTATTCCTTTTTTATTGGTAATAAGGCCGACGATACGCCCATTAATCTGGCCGCTTTCGACAGCATCAATAATAGCTTGAAAATTCGTACCTGATCCCGAGGCAAATACTACAATATTAATCAAGATAAAGGGGCAAAATTGTTATCGTTTTGCTGGCAAAGATAAATAAAAAAGCAGACAGATTAAGTGTGGATTTGTTATGATTTATTCTGCTTCTGGAGAATTGCCTGCACGAAAAACGTAGTAATTGTTAAAGCTCCAGCTAATCTGATTAAATGTGATTTTAATGATAGTAGCTATGGGTACGGCAACTAACATCCCGAGAATACCGGCAGTTTCGGCTCCAATCATAATAATAAACAGGATAGCTACCGGATGGATATCAGCAGAGCGGGAGAATATGAGCGGTTGTAGAACAACATTATCGAGGATTTGAACGGCAAGTATGGCCAAAATACAAGGCAGAACAAGAGAAAAGTTCCCAATCTCTATAATAGAAACTACAATTGATAAGATATATCCGATAATTGGACCGAAATAGGGTATAGAGTTGGCGATACCTACTGCAATACCTACCGAAAGTGAGTTGTTAAGGCCAACTATCGATAATCCAACCCAAGATGTGAAAGCAATGATGAGGCTTTGAAGCATTACCCCTCTAAAATAAAGACCCAAACGACTTTCGATTTTATCAATTAGACTAAGTGT
Organism: Fodinibius sp. AD559; assembly: GCF_052712805.1. Classification (NCBI taxonomy): domain Bacteria; kingdom Pseudomonadati; phylum Balneolota; class Balneolia; order Balneolales; family Balneolaceae; genus Fodinibius; species Fodinibius sp. AD559. The sequence continues at coordinate 133,110 of NZ_JBQPVW010000007.1, read as the reverse complement.
CGTTTCGAAATATTTGTTAGGGACTAATTTCAGTATATCACGACGGATTTTAGTGCCATCTTTTAAGAAGAAGAACGTAGCAAAAGGAATAATAAGTGCAGCAGAAAAAATGTTTGTAAAAATACCAATGATGTTACTTAGTGCCGAGGGAATTTCTCCGACATCAAAAAGATCTTCGAGCACCGCAGCTAAATTATTGCTCAGGATACCATCCGGCAAAAAAGTAAACTTCTCTGTCAGCCGGACTTCAATTTTTTGTGTTATATTTTGAATATTCTGAATGTTAAGCTGAGTGGCCAATTCAACCATCTGATTTGCAACAATAGGGATAACATTGGTTGAAATCCAAACAAGAATAAGTACAAGTGAGCTTAATGTGAGCGTAATAGAAAAAGTTCGGTTCATGCCGGCCGATTGCATCCGATTTACCAGCGGATCAAGTATGTAACTAAATATCATAGCAACAATCGCGTATCCCACCAAGGTACCATATCTAAATAGCAGGTAGCTAACTACAGCAACACCTGCAAGTCCCAGCAATGACTTTATGACGCGTTCAAGAGTAATGTTTTTCATTGCTCAATAGCTTTCATTAGCTCATCTATGTGTTTATAGATATTTGAGGATCGATACCCTTTGCGTGCCAGATGATCAACGACCTTTTTCTTTCTTTTATAGGGATCATCCTCTCGCAAAAAGCGTCTTTTTCGTTTTAAAACTAAATGTAACAAAACCTCTTTTATATTTTTATCTCCAAATACTTTTTGGATACTTCGCTCGGCTACATTGCCCGAAATCCCTTTTTTATAAAGATGTGCTTTTATTTTGTTGGGTCCCCATTTATTCAGATGACTTTTATCCTGCGCAAACTTTTCAGCAAAATTTTCATCGTTCAGGTATCCCTTTTCTTCCAACTCATCGAGAACTTTTTCGATAATATTTTTGGGATATTCCTTCCGAATAGCTTTGGTAAACAGCTCTTTCCGAGAATGATCTCGGCTGCCCAGCCGCTTCATCATATATGATTTAACAGCAAATCGTCCCTCTTCACGCTCAATTTTTCTGAGTAATGCATGCGTGATGGTATCTCCTTTGGCCAGGTTGAATTTGAGGAGCGTCTGCTCGGAAACACCGATCAGAAACTCCTCATCAACAAAAATAGAGTAACGTTCCTTGTTCTTTTTTTGAACGCTGATGGAGCTTATTACTCCGGGTAATTGTTGGTCTGCTTCATCTGCCATCACTAATCGTCGCTGTCAGAATCTTCTTCCTCAGTTTTATCTTGGCCGTTTTCTTCTGCTTTTTCACTTTCTTCAGAAGGATTCATCTGCTCTCGAACTTGCTCTTCAATTTTTTCGGTAAGTTCGGGATCAGATTCAAGGAATTCGATGGCATTATCAGTGCCCTGACCAATAGGTTCTCCATCATAGCGATACCAGCTTCCGCGTTTTTCGATGATGTCAAACTCTACAGCCATATCGAGAATTTCAGCTAATCGTGAAATTCCTTCTCCATATATAATATTGAATTCAACCTCTTTAAAGGGAGGAGCAACCTTATTTTTGACGACTTTTACTTTTGTACGATTTCCAACCATGTCGTCACCTTTTTTGAGCGAGCCAATACGACGGATATCAATTCGGACGGAAGAATAAAACTTAAGGGCGCGACCACCGGAAGTTGTTTCAGGATTACCAAACATAACCCCGATTTTTTCGCGAATTTGGTTAATGAAAATCACCGATGTTCGTGTTTTGTTGATAATACCGGTAATTTTACGCATTGCCTGAGACATCAAACGTGCTTGCAGACCCATGTGAGAGTCTCCCATTTCACCTTCGAGCTCAGCCCGGGGAACGAGTGCAGCTACAGAGTCAATAACGATAACATCCAGAGCCGCAGAACGAATAAGAGTTTCTGTAATTTCAAGCGCTTGTTCACCGCTGTCAGGCTGTGATACAAGTAGTTCATCGGTATTAATACCGAGATTTTTAGCATAACGAGGATCAAAAGCATGCTCGGCATCGACGAAAGCGGCATATCCGCCAGCTTTCTGTGCTTCGGCAATAACATGAAGTGCCAGCGTCGTTTTACCGCTGGCTTCAGGGCCGTAAATTTCGGTAACACGTCCACGGGGAACACCTCCTACACCCAGCGCATAATCCACCATGATGGATCCCGTAGAAATGCTGGGTACATCTTGAGTGGCTTCATCCCCAAGCCGCATGATGGTACCTTTGCCGTGCTGTTTTTCGATTTGGCCAATGGCCATTTCCAGTGCCTTTTCGCGATCTTTATTGTCAGACATAAATGAAAGAGTAATTAGATTTTTGTGTTTTCATCGGTCAATATATTAAATAATAATGACAACGTAGTGTCAGTCTATCTTCCTAAATATTTAATTGATAAGTCTTTTGCTCAGCTTTGTGAATATTGGTGTATTCTTGATGAAACTTCGCGGTATAGTTGAGTGCAAAGGTAAACCAAGAAGGCCCAAGGATACACTATGTTTATAAGTAAGATCGATGAAACTGAGAATCCTTACATTAAGGATTTATTTTAGATACCACATCTTTCAACTCATCCATTGCTTTGCTTATTTGTTGAGTTGTAATATAAGGGGCCACGCCAAAGCGGAGGATATCGCCGCGGGCATCGGTAAACACTCCTTGTTCCATTAGCTTTTCTCTGATCGTTCGTGCAAATGGAGATTGTAAAGCCAAAAATCCGCCAATATTTTTGACAGGCTGTTGGTGGGCAAGTTGAATAATTTCAGTATCAAAGTCACGATCTAAAAAAGTATCTCGAAGCAACTTTATTTGTGCTTGGTATTGCTTGTGGAGCACCTGCGGTGTCAACTCCATGTTTTCGAAAAACTCAACTACTTTAGCCGCCCTGAATTGTGATGTAGAATCGAACGTGCCACTGGCAAAACGTTGGTTTGGATCGGCATAGGATACTTTTTCTTTCTCCTTCGATTCATCGAGTTTGCTGAATGAAGCAAACCAGCCTGTAATGGCCGGACGTAAATTACAATCCTCTGGATATCGCAAAAAGCAATTTCCTTCGCCCCACTGCAGGTATTTGTATCCGCCAATTAGCAAATAGCAATCCGTGAGGTTTTCATCTGAAATAGAAAGCGGTACAACATTTGTTCCGTGATAATCATCAATCAAAAAAGGGACGTTATGTGCTCTGGTAACTTCAGCTATCTCACTGATATGCTGATTTACAATCCCACTGTTAAAATAAACGCGCGACAGCATCACTGCCGATACCCGGTCATCGATTTGACGCTCTATTTGTTCAACGATATTATTGGCATGACCATCAATAGTAACGATCTCGAGCCTTTCCTCTTGCAATCGTTTTAGCTGGCGCGACATGGAATAGAATTCGCTGTCGGTGGTAATGACTTTAGGTTTGTCTTGCAGGTCAAAACTTGAAAGCCAAGACACCAACAGCTGATGCGTATTTTGTCCGAGGCAATACATGCCATTCGGGTCATCATAAAAGTTGCGCAGGTAACTGCGAAGCATTTCAACTTTTTCAAATGCTGCTTCCCACTTGTTGTCTACATCCGAAGCTGCGACATCGAATGACTCCTGCAGACCTTCTTTGGCAACATCGGGCCATGCTTGGTGAGAATGACCTGTGAAAAGTAATCTGTTGCTTACATCAAAGTGGGAATAATGCGGTGCAAGTTTTTGGGCAAGTTGATCTATATCGTGTGACATTGATTAAAATTTTTGTACTGTGATTTTAAATTTCTGATCGAATTTCCCACAGATCGGGAAAGATGCGTTGGTGTAAGGTTTTGCGCAAGTATTCCACACCGCTTGATCCGCCGGTGCCCATCTTGTTTCCGATGGTACGTTCCACCATTTTTACGTGACGATAGCGCCATTCCTGCATTCCCTCATCAAAATCCACCAACAACTCGCAGAGCATAGCCGTTTCCTGGTCATTTTGCATGATATCGAGTAAGATTTCTTGGTTTTTTTCTGATGGATCATAGAGCAAGCCATTTTTGTGTTTACGTTCCGGCATTTCGGGATCGTAACCTTTCTGCTGAAGGTACTCACAAAAACATTCCCAGAGCGTAGGTTCGGCCATACGCTCTTTCATCCGATTGACGTATTGGGGTTGGTGCTCGTGGACTTTAAGGATATGTTCGGATCGATGTCCGCATACTATTTCCACTTCGCGAAATTGCACCGACTGGAATCCGCTGGCCTCATCCAAGAATCCGCGGAAGCTCTCAAACTCCAGCGGCGTCATGGTTTCGAGGATATCAATTTGCGCAACCATCGTTTTTAGAATGGTTAGAATGCGCTTCATCGTTTTACCGACCGCCCAGGTTTTGCCTGTTTTTAGATCGTCACGAAGCTTATCCATTTCGTGCAGAATCTGCTTAAACCAGAGCTCATAGGTTTGGTGAATGATGATAAAGAGCATTTCGTCGTGCTCTTCCGGCTCCGACTGCAATTGTTGTAATTCCAGGAGTTCATCGATTTTGAGATAGTTGCTATAGGTAAGTTTCATCCCCAATAAGTATTTTTATACATTTACACAGCAGCTAATAATAGGTAGAATTTGTGATAGTCTCTATCTTGGATTACAGTTGTTGTATGGAGTTAAAATTGCTTAAATTTGGCGCGGAATTAACAAAAGAAAAGTATTGATGAGTATTTTAATCGCTGATAGTGGGGCTACAAAAACAGAATGGTGTTTGGTTAACGATGAGACCCAAACGTATTTTACTGAAGGACTTAATCCCTATTATCATACTACAGAGAGCATTGAGGGTGTGATCCGTCAAAACTTGTTGCCTGAGATCGAAGGGAAAGTCGATGAGGTTTTCTTTTACGGGGCTGGATGCGACAGCGATGAAAAAGATCAGGTTGTAAAAAAAGCCCTTGATTCCTGCTTTGTTGATTCAAATAACAATGTATACCACGATCTGTTAGGAGCAGCAAGAGCTTGCTTCCTCAATGAGCCCGGTATCGCCTGTATTCTTGGAACCGGGTCCAATTCTTGCCTCTATAATGGTGATAAAATTGTGGAACATATTCCCTCGCTGGCTTTTATTTTGGGTGATGAGGGAAGCGCCGGTTATTTCGGCAAGAAGTTGATCAATAAATATTTCCGTTTCGAGATTCCTGATGATCTAAAGCAAGATCTCGAGCAAAATTATAATATGTCGCTCGATCATATTACAAAGGGATTGTACGACGGTGATCAAAAAAGCAGGTTTATTGCTTCGTATGGAGCCTTTTTAGGCGATCATGCTGACCATCCTTTTATCAAGGAAATGTTGTACGAGGGATTCGAGAGTTTTATTTCTCGCATCTTGTTAAACTACACTAACGCTACAGATTATGAGGTTCGTTTTATTGGATCAGTTGCATTTGCCCATCAGGATTTAATCAAAGAAATTTTGAATAAGCACAATCTTAAACCGGGTTTGTTCGTCAAAAATCCGATGGAACGACTTGTAACCTTTCATACAGATCCAGCTCTTCAACAATCGTGATTGATACCCATTGCCACCTTTATCTCGACCAATTTAAAGATGATCTTAAAGCAGTTTTAGATCGGGCGGCCGAAGCAGGGTTATCGCATATTTTTCTGCCGGCCATCGATCTCGGCTCACTTCCAAAAATGGATCAGCTTCAACATCCCGAAATTGCCTTTCATAAAATGGCGGGAATTCATCCCACGAGTGTGAATGACGGCAAGGGCATCACCGAACAAAAACTGTATGATCTTTGCAGCCAGCCGGAATATGTGGCTGTGGGCGAAACGGGATTGGATTATTACTGGAGTGAAGATTATAAGTCCGACCAGCAAGAAAGCCTGCGGGTACATTGCAGGGTGGCGAAAGAAATTCAAAAGCCAATTGTGTTGCACAATCGCGAAAGTACGGACGATCTCCTCGATATAATTGAGGAAGAGCAGGATGGCAGTTTGAACGGTATCTGGCATTCATTTACCGGTTCGGTTGATGAAGGAAAACGTGCTATTGATTTGGGATTGGAATTAGGTATCGGAGGCATTTTCACCTTTAAAAATGCCGGTGTCGATAAAGCAGTAGCCCAACTTCCCATTGATTACATGATGGTTGAAACCGACGCTCCCTACTTGGCACCAGATCCCAAGCGCGGCAAGCGTAACGAGCCGGCTTTCGTAAAACATACTGCCGAGCGACTTGCGGAAGTGATGGATATGTCATTCGGAGAAGTGGAATCCATCACCGACGAAAATGCCCTCCGGCTTTTTGAAATCAATTAATTTTTGAAAATCCCAAAGCCTTAAGTACTGGAAAATGTTTAAAATAAGCCGAAGGTAATTTGATATGTGTGAATTGTTGTCGCAGTGGGAATTCTGCACGTAATTTGTTGAACAGCTCTCCGCGGGTTTCAGGATGATCCCTGATAATCGCTGCTAACCGTTTTTCGTATTTTTTGATGGGATGAAGATCCGTCAATAGGGATGAAAGTGAATCAAATTGGGAAAGTTCTTTTTTTAAAGTGATCTGTCCAGCTTCATTGGCGTTGTCAGGACGATCTAATTCAAAGAAATTGATTAGCTTATCTGCAACAAATTTAGAAGCATTTTCTTTGGCCTGTACCGAATATCCCGCGATATGCGGTGTTTTAAGGAATGCAGCTCCGGCAGTTTCGAGATGAATTTTTGGCTCATCCTCCCAGGTATCAATAATGGCATCTCTAACCGTTCCTTTTTTCATGGCAGCGAGCAATGCACTTTCGTCCACGACGCCGCCACGGGCTGAGTTTATAATCAGATGAAAAGTATTCTCAGACAGCTTTTTTTCGTCCAGCCAATGGAAGGTCGGATATTTGCCACCGCGATTGAGCGGGGTATGGAAGGATAAAATATCGCAGCTCAATACTTCGTCAAGTGATGTTGTTGCAAAGTCGGGATCGCGATAGGCGCGGGGTGGGTCGTATGCTACCGTTTGTAATCCTATGCTATTTAGGATATCGATCACTTCTGTGCCAACATGTCCAACGCCAATAATGCCTACTGAAAGGTTCGATAAATCTATATTCCGTTTTTCTGACCAAAGTAGTAGTGCGGTGGCGATATATTCAGCTACTGATCGAGCGTTGCATCCGGCTGCGTCAGCAAAATGAATATTATGTTCTGCAAGATATTGCCGGTTTACATGGTCGGTGCCCGAAGATCCGGTACCTATAAAAGTGAGGTTCTTTGGAATATTTGGCAGTGTCTGTTTGTTTATGGGGATCACCGTGCGAATGAGCAGGGCATGAGCCTGATCAATTTCGGACGGTAAACCTTGAGCAGGATCAAAAAGTTGTAAATTTACACTTTCAGGTAGATAAGACTGTATATTATATAGATATTGATCGGCTAAAACGTTGATCATCAGAGATTTTCTTAAAGAGATTAATTATCTAAGTCACCGTAAAACCAATTTAACAGCATTATTTTATGAGTACCAAAGGGTATAATATTGTTTCTTTAATCCGAAAAAAAAGAGACGGCAATTCACTCACCAGGGATGAGATATCTTATTTGATTGATGAATATACAAAAGATGAAGTTCCTGATTATCAGATGAGTGCCTTTTTGATGGCCTCTTTTTTAAATGGGATGGATGAAGATGAGGCTTCGGCCTTGACCCATTCTATGCTTCATTCGGGACGCGTGCTTGATCTCAGCGATATTCCCGGCAAAAAAGTGGATAAGCACTCAACAGGTGGCGTGGGTGATAAGCTGTCGCTTATTCTAGCTCCCATTGTTGCCAGCTATGGGGTGCCAGTACCCATGATTTCCGGTCGCGGATTGGGACATACCGGTGGGACGCTCGACAAGATGGAGTCTATTCCCGGCTTTACGGTTGATATGACCTTGGAGCAGTATCAGCAGATATTAGCAAAGTGCAATATGGTGATGGCGGGACAAACCGAGGAGGTGGCTCCGGCCGATAAACGCCTGTATTCACTGCGCGATGTGACGGCAACCGTAGAATCTATTCCATTAATAGCGGGTAGTATCATGAGTAAAAAACTGGCTGAGGGTATTGATGCCTTGGTGCTTGATGTTAAGTTTGGTTCCGGGGCTTTTATGAAAACGCATGAGGATGCCCAAAAACTGGCTGAAACTTTGGTTGCTATCGGTGAAGATTTCGGAAAGGAGACAGTAGCTTATCTGACGAATATGAATCAGCCGTTGGGATATAAAGTTGGAAACTGGCTGGAGGTCGAAGAATCTATGGAGGGGTTGCAAGGGAATGGGCCCGATGAGGTAATGGAGGTTACGCATATGCTGGCCGGTACGATGATTATGCTCGGCGGTAAAGCTGATACCGTGGAAGAAGGTATTGGAATGAGTCATAAGGCAGTGCAGAATGGCCAGGCTTTTGATAAATGGCTGGAGCTGACGGAAGAACAGGGTGGAGATACCAGTGTGTTAAAAGATTTTTCTACTTATGACCATGCAGAACACTCTTTTGAGTTTACAGCCAGGGAATCAGGATATGTTTCTGAAATAGATGCTTACAGTATAGGTATGGCCTCACTTGAACTGGGCGCCGGTCGTAAGAAAAAGGAAGATGACATTGATCCGGCTGCAGGTATAGCGTTGAAGAAGAAAATAGGTGATTCCGTTAAAAAAGGTGAAACATTAGCTGTGGGATATACGAATAACAAACAGTTAACAGACACAGCAATTGATGAGTTGAAAAATGCGTTTTCAATTCGTGAGCAGGCAACAGACAAATTGACAATGATTACGCATCGTGTTGATAAAGACGGTGTTCACGAATTATAAAGCATAAATACTTATTAATTGCAATATCATTAAATTAACATAACTTTATAGTACTAAGGGCAAAAAATAGTACTGAAGGGTAGGGCAAAGTTTAATAAAATCGATAATACTATGTTTAAAAGATTCGTTCGAGCAATCAAGTCGTTATTTGGTGGGTTCGTGAGTTCAATGGAAGATCCAAAACTTATTTTAGAGCAGAATATCCGGGATCTTAACGATCAGATTCCCCAGATGAATGAAAATATCGCTACGGTAAAGGCGAATAAGATTATGCTCCAGAAAGAGGTGAATAAGCTGGAGAAAAAGATTGATGATCTTACGGCGAAAATAAAATCAGCCATTCAGGCCGATCGTGATGATATTGCCGAAGGGTATGCCATGCAGCTCGAGAAGGCCAAAGAGAATTTGGAGACTACAAAAGAGCAGCTAAAATTTGCTGAACAGGCTTATGAAAAGGCGTTGAAGGTCAAAAAGGCATTTATGCGCGAAAAGGATCGCAAGATTCAAGAGGCCAAAGAAGCGATGCGGGCCAGTGAACGTGCTGAATGGCAGGGGAGAATTGCAGATGCACTGGAGCAATTTGAAACCGGTGGACTTGATCAGACACATGACGAGATGGTTAATCGACTTAATGAGCAAACGGCTAAGAACGAAGCTCGTATGGAATTAGCTTTGGATAGCATTGATACGGAAACGATGGAGATCGAAGCCAATGCGGAGAAGCTACGCGCTCATGAGCTCGTAGAACAATTTAAGTCTGAAATGGGCAAAACAACCTCATCAGAAAAAGAAAAGAGCGTAGGTTCATCTGACGGTGAAAAAGAAATTGAAATAGATGAGGAAACATCCGAGAAACAGCAGGATAAAACAATTGGCAATAAGGAACGGTCGAAATCCTAAGAAATGATTTTGAGCCATGGCTAACGATAGCAGAAGTGAGCGGGAACGTCTTAAAGAAGAGTACAAAGCGCACTATCGAAAGATGCGCGAAATAAAAGAACGTGCCTCACGAGTCAAACGCACGCAGAGTATTGCCAGTGCGCTCAAAAATATGGATAAAACAGAGATGCTGAACTCTTTTGATGATTTTCTTTATTCGGTAAAGCATAAGTTAGCTTCGGTTGAAGCTCGACTTGACTTGGCCATGGATAGCCTTGTAGATGAAGGTGAGAAAAATATTAGTGAGCAGGAAATGGATGAAGAGATGAGAAAATCCAAAGCGAAAGATACCCTGCGACAAGTTAAGTTGGAGATGGGACTCCTGTATAATGAGATCGAAGAACAGGCAAATAACATCAAGGTAAATAAAACAATTGGCCGGAATTCGTCAGCACTTTCTGACAGACCTGATAATAAACTTGAAGATGAGTAAGCGATTATGAGTGATGATAACACCATAAATTTTACACGCGAAGCATTTTTACATCCCCTTAATTTAGGAGTACTGCTGGTTGCCGCTATTTCCGCCTTTGCAATGAGTGGCATGGGACTGATTTCAAGCCTGATTCTTACGATGACATTCGCCGTTGAGCTTATGTATTTGGGAATTGTTCCCCGGCTACCCCGATTTAGAAAGAATATAAAGTTGAAAAAGGTGCGCGAACAGAATCCTGCGGCAAAGGAAAAATCTACTTTCCAGGAGCTCGATAAAAAAAGTCAGAAACGCTTTTTGGTATTGAAACATCTTGCTAAACTAATAAAGGAGAATTTTGATAAACTGCCTTACAGCTCACAAGGATTGCTGGAAAATATCCGCGATAAGATTGAAGAACTTCTCTCTAATTATCTTACCTTGTTGGATCTCCATAAGCGTTATCGTTTATATATGGATACCTCGGTGGAAGAAAGTCTGAAGCAGGAGGTTCAAAAAGAGGAACGCAAAATGCAAAATATGGAGTCGGAACGCTTGAAGCGAACAACAGCACGGCGCGTGGGGATTTTGAAAAAACGGCTCAAAAAGTTTGAAGTTGCTAAAGAAAAATATTTGATCTGTGAAACACATCTTGAAACGATAGAAGATGCTATCCGATATATTTATGAACAATCTATGACGATGAGTAATCCTGAAGAAATTGGATTCCAGCTTGATAATCTTCTTGAGGAAGTTGAGGAAACATCACAGTTAATCGATGATTTAGATAGGGATATTTTACCCTATAGTTCCGATCTTGACGATATTGATTTAGATTCTGATTTTTTGGAAATGGAAGATGAACTAAAACAGGAAACAGAAGTCGACGCGAAGGTTGACTCTTCAAGTCGAGTTAAAGAATAAAGTATTTATGAGTGAATCGTTTAGTACTATTACGTTGGAAACCGATGATAAGGGAATAACTACTGTTACGATTAATCGTCCCAAAAAACTTAATGCCTTAAATGATGAGGTGTTAAATGAGCTTGCCAATGCTTTTAAGGATATTCAAATAGATGAAGATATAAATGCTGTTATTGTTAAAGGAGCCGGTGATAAGGCTTTTGTAGCAGGGGCTGATATTAAAGAGCTTCGCGAGTTGGATGATCGATCCGGGAGAATGGCTTCTCAAAAAGGACAACAGATCTTTCAACTTATTGAGGATACCCGCAAGCCGGTTATTGGTGCTGTAAACGGATATGCGTTAGGTGGTGGCGCAGAGTTGGCCATGGCGTGTCACTTGCGCATAGCTGGTGAAAATGCGGTATTTGGTTTGCCGGAAGTTGGTTTAGGATTAATCCCGGGATACGGTGGTACGCAGCGCTTGCCCGGTTTAATAGGGAAAGCTCGTGCCTTGGAAATGATTTTAACCGGAAAACAGGTAAAAGCTGAAGAGGCCCTCCAGCTCGGTTTGGTTAACGAGGTAAGTACTGATCCGGTTAAAGTATCAAAAGAGCTATTAAATAATATTTTGAAAAATGGCCCCATAGCCATTAGGAATGCTATTAAAGCTGTTTATCATTCTGATCACCGTTCCGGTTATCAGGTAGAGGCAGATCTATTTGGTGAACTTTGCGAAACAGAAGATAGCATGGAAGGAACCTTAGCCTTTCTTGAAAAACGAAAACCTGAGTTTAAGGGGAAGTAATAATAGATATATAGGAATAGGGTATAGGATTGCATAGAGTTATAATGGATAATGAAAACGTGCATTTTACTGTTGAAATTGCTTGAAGAATCAAAGAAAGTATTGAATGGATACATTAATTTTGTAACGAAGTAAAAAGAAACTGGCAGAATTTAGTGTTGTCGAAAATCTTCAAATTCCTTATCCCCCTATTTCCCTATACCTGATATATGACTGAATTACTCCTTATTATATTAACTATTCTTCTCAGTGGTTTCTTTTCGGGATCAGAGATAGCTTTTGTCAGTTCCAATCGACTAAAGCTGGAGATAGAGTCGCGAAAAGGATCATGGACGGGGCGTATCGTAAATGACTTTATCCATAATCCGGAAACCTTCTTAACCACTACATTGGTAGGTAATAATATAGTTAATGTACTGTATGCTACCTTGATGACGATTTTTCTGGTAGGTCCCATCACCGAAATTTATCAAAGTTGGATGGGGACAATGCCTTCCGAAGCGCTGGTTTTAGTGATTCAAACAGTGATTGCCTCTGTTGTGATTATGCTTTTTGGTGAAATAATACCAAAGGCTTTATTCCGAATAAATGCCGACTGGTGGATGAAGATCATTGCTATTCCTCAAAAAGTATGTAATCAGCTATTTAAGCCACTGATCTTTATAGCGGATAAATCTTCAGATTTTATTATTAAGCTTATTAACCCAGAAGTAGATAGCTCTGGCAATGTATTCCGCCGAGAAGATGTAGAGCTAATATTTCAAGAGCTGCGCGACACCGGTGGACACGATTTGGATAAAGATGATTCTGAAATCCTTCACAATGTGCTTGAGCTTTCGAATAAACGCGTGAAGGAATCGATGATACCGCGTACTGATATTGTGGCTGTTGAAAAAAATACCAGCATTGACGAAACCTTAAAGCTTTTTATTTCTTCGGGCTTTTCAAAGCTCCCCGTTTACCAAGAATCAATTGACGATATTATTGGGGTTATTTTTGCTTACGATCTATTTAGTAATCCCGAGAATCTATCTGAGATAATACGTCCCATTAAGTTGGTCCCTGCGTCACAAAAGTCGAAAGATCTGCTTTCTGAATTCCGGAGCTCAAATATTTCTGTGGCTATTGTTATCGATGAATATGGGGGTACAGCCGGGATGATTACGATTGAAGATCTTTTAGAGGAGGTCGTGGGCGATATTCAGGACGAATACGATACTGAAGATCGAATCCTAAAAAAGTTATCCGGCAACAGTTATATTTTAAGTGGTGGTGTCGATATCGAAGATCTGCTTCAAAAATTTCCTGAAATCGATTTGCCAGAAGAGTCCGCTGAGTATGAAACAATAGCTGGATATATCATTAATAAACTGGGACGTATTCCCAAAGTGAATGAAGAGCTTTTAATTGATGGCAAGAAGATCATCATTAGTAAAGCAACACCAAGCCGTATTGAAACTGTAAAAGTTGTTGTGTTGGAATAATACAGTTAATAGTGTGGTAGAAGTACTAAGAAAAGATATAGATTTTTTTGAATTTGCACTTGACTAACATTTCCAAAACCAGCAGCATCTGATAACTAATAACTGAAAATTGTATGTTTGACCATTATCCCAGCTGGGCGCAGGAATTTGCGCAAAAATATCTCAGTCGAACGATCAACCAGTTTATCCTGCATGGCAATGTGCATGATTTGGTCCCACTCCAGCGCAAAGAGCAGACAGACTTTGTACGCCTGAAATCATTTTTGTCAGAAGAGTTTTTTGGGGCACGTGATTACGTCATTTTTTATGATCGGTCATCAGGTATTTATTTCAGGGATGGGGAGTCAAAAAAAGATTTTAACCGTGCTTTGTCGGGACGCGATTCCCTGCTGGGTACTGATTATGCCAATAAAATGCCCAAGGATCCGGTACGCGTTTTTTCGCTATTGGAGCAGTATTTCCGAGTACGTATTGATGATAAAAAGAGCATTGCCCTGATTATTGATTATGCTGATACCATTGTGCCGATGAGTGAAGCGGGAACCAGCGGATCAGAAGATCGTACGTCGATGGTGTACCTTTCGCGATGGGCGCATGATCCGATGTTTTTAGCGGCGGATTTTACCACAGTGTTGCTCACCGAAAATTTGGCGGATCTGAATAAAACGCTGGTACAAAATCCCTATACGACGGATATCAAAATCAATATTCCTGATGAGCAACAGCGTCGGCAGTTTATTGATTTTGAGTCTACAGCAAAGGAGTTTGAGGCGTTTTCTGAGGTCAGCGAAAAAGTAGTAGCTCAGCAAACAGCCGGTCTCAATTTTATTAATCTTCGCAGCATCCTGTCTAATGCCCGGGAGAATCAAGAGAAGATTACCCACGATCGGCTATCCGAAGCAAAGAAAGAACTGATTGAGGCCGAAGCGTACGGACTGCTGGAGTTTGTAGAAACGGACTATACGCTCGATGATGTTGCGGGTCACACAAAAGTAAAAGAACATCTTCGTCATGCCGTACAGGCGCTCAAAAGTGGTCGACAGGATGTACTCCCGATGGGTTATCTGGTTTGTGGCCCGGTGGGAACAGGTAAAACATTTATGGTAACCTGTTTTGCAAGTGAGGTGGGTATTCCGATGGTGAAACTGAAAAACTTTCGCAGCCAATGGCAGGGGGTGACTGAAGGAAATTTGGAAAAGATACTTGGGCTACTCAAAGCGATGTCTCCCGTTGCTGTGATGATTGATGAAGCCGACGCCTATCTTGGCGATCGTGATGCCAGCGGGGACAGTGGTGTTTCCAGTCGTGTATTTTCCCAGATCGCTACGTTTATGAGTGATACCCGAAATCGCGGTGAAATTATCTGGTTTTTAATGACTGCGCGTCCCGATTTAATGCCGGTGGATCTCAAACGACAGGGGCGAGCCGAAGAACATCTGGCATTGTTCCCGCCGCACACCAAAGAAGAACGAGTAGAGCTTTTTAATGCCATGAAAAAGAAAACCGGCCTGCAGCTTACCGAAAACTATACGCCGCAGGTTATAGAACAAGGCTTAAAAAACTTTTCCGGCGCGGATATGGAAGCAGCCCTTACACGAGCAAAATTTCGGGCAGCTGCTCAGGATTTAGATAAAGTCACACCCGAAGTTTTAGATATTGCCCTCAATGATTTTCTTCCGCCTACCTATCCCGAGGAAATTGAGCTACAAACGCTCAGTGCTGTTATTGAATGCACCTCCAAAGAACTATTGCCCGAGCGATACCAGGAGATGGATCGCGGCGAAATTCTTAGCAAGATCGAAGAATTGAAATATCGTATCGGTTAAATTTACTATTTGATTCGGTGAGTATAACCCTGACAGAGTTCCCAACTCTGCAGGGTTTTTAGTTGAACATTGTGAAAAAGAACCCTTTTTGCTCTCCTAAGCCTGTTCCAGTACCTAAATAAAATTCAGTTATGAACTGTATTAAACATTGAAACCAATTGATTTAACTATATGGTTGAATTAATTGGTTAAAGTATGTAGGTTATAGCTGAATTAAAATAAAATGAATTATGTCAGAAGAATTACAGACCGAAGAACAGATATTAGAAGCGGCAAAACAGGTTTTTCAAGAGCGGGGTTTTGCAGGGGGGCGAATGCAGGAAATTGCCGACGAGGCGGACATCAATAAATCAATGCTGCATTATTATTTTCGCAGCAAGGACAAGCTTTTTCAGAAGGTATTTGAGGATAGCATCCGGCAGTTTTTTCCGGAAATACTAAAAGTGCTGAATGCAGATTTGGCTTTCGTCCCAAAGGTCGAAAAGCTGGTAGAAACCTATTATGAGATGTTTAAAAAGCATCCGCATTTGCCACGCTTTGTGATCCACGAGATGAATCAGCATCCCGATCGTTTTAGAGAATTTGTTAAAAGGACAGGTTTTGAAATTCCAGAACGATTTGTGAAACAAATTCGGGCTGAAATTGAATCAGGAAACATGCGAAAAATTGATCCCCGCGAATTTATCATCAACACGATTGGCCTTTGTGTGTTTCCGCTTATCGCCCGTCCAATGATAGAGACCGTTTTTGATATGAGCGAAGATCAGTATCAACAGTTTTTGGAGCAGCGCAAGAAAGAGCTGCCAAAATTTATTCTAAACGCTGTAAAAAAGTAAGCGAATATGCTAACTGCACTACTGTTTTCCATTATAACGCTGATAGGCGTTCAACCGACTTCCACGGATACGCTTTCACTCGACGATATTCATACGCAAATTGAGGCTAATTATCCGCTGGCACAAAAGATTGATCTGCAAAAAGATATTACTGAGCTCAATAAAAAGATTGCAGGCACAGCGGCTTATCCGCAGTTTAATTTTGGGACCACTGCAACTTATCAATCCGAAGTAACAGAGCTTTCATTTCCATCCGGTGGGCAGTTTAGTGCTCCCGAGCTCAGCAAAGATCAGTATAAGGCGACAGTAGAGGCATCACAGGTTATTTACAATAGCGGAGCTGTAGGTATCAGAAAAGAGCTTGAGGAAATCCGTGGGCAAGGAAAAAATAAAGTTACAGAAGTGGAGTTGCGTCAAATTAAAGAGCAAGTTAACCAAGTTTATTTTGGGATATTATTAGCACAGGAGCAGCTTCACATTATTAATATGTTGATGAAAAATATTGAAGCCCAAATCAAAGAGGTATCCTCTAAGGTAGACCATGGGGTACTGCTTCCAAGCCAAAAGTATACGCTGGAAGCTGAACTTATCAACGCCCGACAGGATTCGGCAGAAATACGATCCAATATTTCCTCCGGATATCAAATGTTAAGTGATCTTATCGGAGAGGAAATAAATCCCAATACGAAACTTCAAATGCCACGAGTAAATTTGCCTCAGGCAGGTGAATTGCCGAGGCAGCGTCCCGAATTCGAGCTTTTTGAAAACAACCGCGAGGTGTTGGGTTATCGAAAAGAACTGGCACAAACCGATAAATGGCCTACGCTCTCAGCGTTTGGAAGTGCTACCTATGGACGTCCGGGTTATAATGTATTTGCTGATGAGTTTCATGCCTTTTATATGGTGGGTTTGCAGCTGCAATGGAACTTTTGGAATGCGCAGAATGCAGCAAAAAAGCAGCAGGTGTATCAGCTGAAGCAGAAAGCAATCACTAAAGAAGAACGGGCGTTTGAACGTCAGTTAAAAGCCAGTTTAAGTAAAATTAGGAGGCAGATAGAATTATTTGAGGTGAAGTTAGAGCAGGATCAACAGATCATTGAACTGCGAGAAAAAGTGGTGGACGAGAAAGCGAGTCAGATGAAAAACGGTAGTGTTACTGCAACAGAATATATCATTGAGTTGAATAAAGTTACACAGGCCCGGATGTCGCAGATGATTCATCGTACAAAGTTGTCGCAGTCAAAAATTAATTATCAAACAACATTGGGTATTTCAGAACATAGACAATAAAGACGATATGATGAGATATAAAGGAAATAGTTTGTATGGAGTATTTTTAGGTATCCTCTCTTTTGTGATGATTAGTGGATGTGTTAATAACGAAAAGTCAGATGCCTACGGGCAATTTGAAGCCGTAGAAACGACTATTTCGGCCAAGGTATCCGGTGAGTTATTGTCATTTAACATTTCGGAGGGAGAAACTATTACAGCGGGAGAAAAAGTGGCGGTAATTGATACGGTGCAGCTGAATTTGAAAAAGGATGAACTGCTGTCGCAGCGGGAAGCGGTTGAATCTAAAATAAATAATATTGATGCAGAAATTGCCGTGCAGCAGCAAAGGCTGGAGACGGCGCAAAAAAGCCTGAAGAGAATTCGTGCAATGCGAGAAGAAAGTGCAGCTACTGCACAACAGCTAGATGATGCTGAAGGTAATGTTCAAACAATCCAGAAACAGATCCAGGCTTTGGAAACACAAAAGAAGTCGGTACGTGCAGAAATTAAATCGATAGATGCGCGATTAAATCAGGTTGAGCAGCAGCTTAACGATGCCCATGTTGTGAATCCCGTGAATGGGACGGTGCTTACAACCTTTGTTGAGCCGCATGAACTTGTCGGAGAAGGAAGGCCGCTCTATCAGATTGCAAATTTAGATACGCTGGAGCTACGGGCCTACGTAAGTGGTGCTCAGCTACCATCGGTAATATTGGGACAATCGGTAGAAGTAATAGTTGATAAAAATGCGGAGGAGAATCAGCAGATACCCGGAAAAATAAGCTGGATTGCATCACAGGCCGAATTTACACCTAAGATGATACAGACCAAAGAGGAGCGTGTTACGCAGGTTTATGCGATAAAAGTAAAGGTGCCGAACCCCGATGGAATTTTGAAAATTGGAATGCCCGGTGAGGTGAATTTTCAAGCGGGGAATTAGTTATTGGTTATTTGGTATATATGAATAACTAATAACAGATAACGAATAACCAAGTTATGAAACCGATCCAAGTCCAAAATATTGAGAAATCCTACGGTAAGGTTGATGCTGTCAAGGAAATATCTTTTGAAGTAAAAGAGGGTGAACTGTTCGGACTTATTGGTCCTGATGGCGCGGGAAAGACTACCATCTTTCACATTTTAACGACACTGCGAAAACCAGATGCCGGGGAAGCTTCTGTATTGGGTTTGGATGTAGTTGGGGATTACAAAAAGATACGTCCCCAGGTGGGGTACATGCCGGGACGCTTTTCACTTTACCAGGATTTATCAGTGCAAGAAAATCTCTCTTTTTTTGCTTCTGTTTTTGGGACAACTATAAATGCTAATTATGAGCTTATAAAGCCAATATTTAAGCAACTTGAACCATTTATAGATCGCTTGGCTGGAGCTTTGTCAGGCGGTATGAAGCAGAAGTTGGCGTTAAGCTGTGCGTTGATTCACAAGCCAAAAGTATTGTTTTTGGACGAGCCCACGACCGGCGTGGATGCGGTTTCGCGCAAGGAATTCTGGCAGATGCTTCACCGGCTTAAGGATGAGGGGATTACAATTCTGGTTTCTACGCCATATATGGATGAAGCTGAGCAGTGTGATCGCGTAGCATTAATACAGGAAGGGAAAATTTTATCCATCGCTACGCCCGAAGTGATTACCAGCCGATTTGATAAAGATTTGTGGGCGATTAAAGCTGAGTCAAAATATAAGCTAATCCAAGTGCTTAGGAAGTACGAATTTATGGACTCGGTACAGCCTTTCGGTGATTATGTGCACTATACCGATCAACGTAAAGATATAAGCCCGGATGATATTACTTCCTTTTTAGAAATACATGGAATCGAAAATTCCGAGATAAGAAAAATTGCACCCGATATTGAAGATATGTTCATTCGATTGATGGATCAGGAGGGAACTCATGGCTGATCCGATGATAAAAGCAGATAATCTTACTCGAATGTTTGGTGATTTTACCGCCGTGGATCACATTTCATTTGAAGTCGGCAGGGGTGAAATTTTTGGCTTTCTTGGCGCTAATGGTGCTGGTAAGACAACAGCTATGCGCATGTTAACAGGATTATTGATTCCTACCGAGGGTGAGGCTCAAGTAGCCGGATATGATGTATACACTCAAGCCGGAGAAATCAAGAAGAAGATCGGCTATATGAGTCAAAAATTTTCACTATACGAGGATTTAACAGTTCGTGAAAATATTCGGTTGTATGGCGGTATTTATGGACTTTCTGACAAAGAAATTAGCCGAAAGTTGAAGCAGCTGATCGAGAGGTTGGGTATGAAAGATTTGCAGGAAAAGATGATAGGTTCGTTGCCCCTGGGATGGAAGCAGAAACTGGCCTTTTCGGTGGCACTGATTCACGAACCACAGATCGTTTTTCTGGATGAGCCTACCGGAGGTGTTGATCCTATTACAAGACGACAGTTCTGGGAGCAGATCTATAAAGTGGCCGAGGAAGGAACCACTGTCTTCGTGACTACGCACTATATGGATGAGGCTGAGTATTGTGATCGGGTTTCTATTATGGTGGATGGTCGTATTGATGCTTTGGATACACCGGCCGGACTTAAAGAGGAGTTTGAGGCCGATGATATTGAAGAGGTTTTTATAAGGCTGGCTCGAGGTGCCGAACGTGTTGAATAGTCGAATAAGGAATAAAATAAATGCATTTGTAGGGTTCGTTATAAAAGAATTCAAGCAGATTTATCGCGATAAGCGGACGCTGCTGGTGTTGTTCGGGATGCCTATCATCCAGATGCTGCTTTTTGGTTTTGCCATCCGAAATGAAGTAGAAAATGCCAAGGTGGCTGTGTTCGATCATTCCCGTGACGAAATAACTCGTCAGATCATCAGTAAAATTGATGCTTCCAATTATTTTTCAGTGAAAGGTTCTATCCAAAGGTATAATAATATTGATGAGTTTTTTCAGGACGGAGAGGTTGATGAAGCTATTATTTTTGAATCTGACTTCGCCCGTAAGCTGCAACGTGGGGAACAACCGACAGTAAATATTATTACAGATGCATCAAATCCCAATTTAGCACAGCTCATCCAGCAGTATTCTACGTCTATTATTGTGGATTGGCAGCAGCGCAGAAGCGGGCCGCCCGATGAGCAGAATAGCGGGGTAGTTGCAAATGCAAATATGCTGTTTAATCCACAGCTCGAAAGTGTAAATCTGTTTGTACCGGGACTTATCGCCGTTATATTGATGCTCATTTCTGCATTGATGACTTCAATTTCTATCACTCGTGAAAAGGAGATGGGTAATATGGAGATCTTGCTCGTTTCCCCCTTGCGACCGGCACAGATAATTATCGGTAAAGTGCTGCCTTATTTGGTACTGGCCTTTGTAAATGTGCTTACGGTGTTAGCATTGGCAGAGTGGGTGTTTGGGGTTCCGTTTCGTGGTTCATATGGACTCTTTATGGCGGAATCTCTGCTTTTCATTTTTACTGCTTTGGCGCTTGGAGTATTCATTTCTACCAAGGCTAACGATCAACAAACGGCCATGATGGTAGCATTAGCGGGTTTGCTACTGCCAACTGTACTCTTATCGGGATTCATTTTTCCCATTTCAAGTATGCCACTTCCTTTGCAGTGGTTCAGTAATATTATTCCTGCGCGCTGGTTTTTAGTAATTATTCGAAGCATCATGCTTAAAGATTCAAGCTTGCTACTACTGTGGAAAGAAACGCTGATATTACTTGTAATGACCCTTGGATTTGTTGCATTGAGCGTGAAGAATTTTAAGGTGAGGCTGCAATGAGAATAATAAAATTTCTTTTAGAAAAAGAGTTTCTGCAGATTTTTCGCAATAAGGGAATGCTGCCAATTATTTTTCTTATGCCAGTTGTGCAGTTGGTTATCCTATCATTTGCGGCAACCTATGAACTTCGAGAGGTTAATTTTCATCTTGCTGATTTCGACCAATCTGAAGCGTCACATGCGCTTGTTCAGAAATTTCAAGCCTCAGGATATTTTACTTTGCAAAGCAGTTCGTTTGATGTGGATGATGGAATAGAAAAAATGCGCAGTAACGATGTTCGGTTGGCACTGGTGATTCCGCAGGATTTTGAACAGCGTTTGAAATTGGGGCAACCTACTTCGGTGCAGTTAAATATTGATGCCGTGGATGGTACAACAGCTGGACTCATCCAGGGATACGGGCGATCTATTATCCAGGATTATAACAGTAGTATTCGTCCGGTAATTGAAAATATGGAACTTACCAATCGGAAAGATATAGAAGTCATCCCCGCGAGCTGGTACAATCCCAACCTTGATTATATCCAGTATATGGTACCGGGCATTTTAGTGGTTCTTGTTTCGATGATAGGAATGTTTTTATCGGGGATGAATATCGTGCGCGAACGCGAAATTGGCACTATCGAGCAGCTAAACGTTTCACCTATAAAGCGTTACCAATTTATTACCGGTAAGTTACTCCCGTTTTGGATTATTGCTCTGTTTGAGCTGGGTATTGGATTGCTCATCGCCTACTACGGTTTTGGTGTTCCTTTCGTAGGTAGCGTATGGCTGCTTTTTGGGATTGCCGGAATCTTTTTACTGGTGGTGCAGGGCATTGGATTGTTTATTTCTACTGTCACTCAAACGCAACAGCAAGCGATGTTTATTGCATGGTTTTTTATGGTGGTATTTATCCTGATGGGCGGACTGTTTACTCCTATTGAAAGCATGCCGATTTGGGCACAGAAGCTTACGATTTTAAATCCTATTGCTCATTTTATTGAAATTATGCGGAGTGTAATGCTCAAGGGAGCGGGCTGGTTTGAGGTTCAGCACTTGGTTGGATTACTTACGGTGATGGCGGTAATAATTCTGCCCGCCGCTATTTTCAGGTATCGTAAATCGACATCTTGATTTCGTATTATCCAGAGATAAATCAATTATTCTTTCATTAAAGCCGGGAATACAATATTCTATAAACGCTCAATTTAGTTTAATATCACCTTACTTCAATGACTGATAAACTCGATTCCATCCGAAAGCTACTCGATGAAACCGATCAGAAGATTATCGAGGCTTTGGCGAAGCGGCAGGGATTGGTACGTGAAATTTCGGAGCTTAAAATTAATGATGAATCTGATATACGAGATATTGAAAGAGAAGAAGAACTGCTGTCAAAAATAACAAAACTGGCACGCGAAGCCGGACTTGATCGCTACTTTGCCGAGCAGTTGTTTAAGGATATTATTCATCACTCGGTACGATTTCAGACCCATTCTCTGGTTGATCATCAGAATGAACAAAAGAATACCGATACGGTTCAAGTGGCTTATCAGGGGACGGATGGAGCGTTTAGTCATCAGGCTGCATATCGACATTTTGAAGAGCGCTATAGTCAGGTCGATTGTTTCGGTTATGACACTTTTCGTCAGGCTGCGGAAGCAGTAAAAGAGGAAAAGGTGGATTATGCTATCCTGCCTATTGAAAACACCACGGCCGGTTCTATTCGCGAAACGTATGATTTGTTGGCGGATGATGAATTGTACATCGTGGGTGAAGAGGCTATTCGGATTATTCACTGTTTATTGGCGTTAGAGGATATTCCTGTAGATCGTATTCGTCGAATTATGTCACATCCCCAAGCTATAGCACAGTGCAGTAACTTCTTGGCAAAGCTCCACGATTGCCGGGTGGAATCTTATATCGATACGGCGATGTCGGCGAAGAAAGTGCTTGAGGACGGAGATTTATCTCAGGCTGCTATTGCCGGAAGTTACGCGGCAGATATTTATGGTCTTAAAATATTGAAGCGCGATTTGGCGAATCAATCCGAAAACTTCACCCGATTTGTGGTGGTTGGACGTCAGCTGGTGGAAGTTGATTCACAGATACCATGTAAAACTTCGTTACTGATGGTAACAACTCATGAACAGGGAGCGCTGGTTAGCTGTCTGAATATTATTGCCGATCATGACATTGATATGACCAAACTCGAATCGCGTCCTAAACCCAATAAACCCTGGAAATATCAGTTTTATTTGGATATAGAAGGAAATATTGCTAACCCGGATATTCGAGTGGCACTTCAGGAATTAGAACAAGAAGCCAGCTCGCTGAAGGTGCTTGGTTGCTATCCTGCCCAAGTGGGAACTCCGGATGGGTGATAAACTTCTATTGAGGTTGGGCCTCTTGTTTGAATGCCTCAATTAAGAATGCGATATGGTCATTAAGATCGGTATCGATTAATTGGGCACCTTTTTGAATATCTTCGCGGGGTACATCTGCTGCAAAACTACTGTCTTTAAGTTTTTTGGTAACTGATTTCACCCGCATATCTGCGAATCCGTTGGGACGAACTAAAGAAACCGCGTTCATAAATCCAGACAGTTCGTCACAGGCAAATAGATAACGTTCTATTTCAGTTTCCGGTTCATGTCCCGTTCGTTCAGGTGCATGCGCCTCAATTGCGTTAATTATTGCTTCGGAATATCCTTCGCCAGGGAGGATTTCTTCGGTGGCTTTTTTAGGATGTTCTTCAGGATACTTTTCCCAGTCTAAGTCGTGAAGCAATCCGGCCGTCCACCATGCTTCGGTCTCCTCGTGAAATTTGTCCAGTTTACGGGCATATGCTTCCATGGCTGTAGCAACCATATGACAATGATGCCTGAGGTTGTCATTTTCAATATACTGCTGTAATAATTCTACAGATTCATCTCGATTTTTCATGGGTGTATTGCTTTTAAATGAAGCGTAATCGATCGCATTGTTACAGCTAAATATGGGAGTGCAGAATCAAACAAAAGATTTCTTTGAGCTCAATAAAATCACTGCAATTTATGGTCCTGCCAATCCTGATAAAATCGAATGAGATTTGATACAGAATAGATCAGTAAAAAGGTGGCAATCAGGTAGGCCACCGAGTCAGGATTTGCAACGATAAGCAAAGCTATTATCAGTGTAAGAACGCCAACAATGGAAAATTGAAATCCAAATAGTAGGATAAACCCGAACAGCCCTAAAAAGGCCGCAAATGTGACAGGAATAAGCTCAGGAAAAATGAAGATGAGAATTCCCGCAACAATAGGAATGGCGGACAGAGTAGGCGAAATACGGAAGGCGATAAACAATAATCCTAAGGCAACGAGGTAACCGCCTGCAATTAGGTAAAGAAAATTCGGATAAATGAGTGTGAGACACCCGGTAGTCAGTGCCAACAGGGCATTTAGAATTTGCCGCTCACGGGTCTTGTAATTGATCTGAATACGATATTGCTCAAGCATAAGAATAAATAGTTGTTGAGTGAGTAATAAATCCTGCTAAGTGCTAAGGTATTATATCCAATAATGTTATGGATGCTAAAAATTGTATGTGAGGTTGCTACCACAACATATGAAAATAAATAATACCAGTTATAAAAATTGCAAAAACAAAAGCCATTACAATTGGTAGTTCGTCACGGGTGATTTAACAAGAATTGTGGCAGCCAGAGGTTTTTACGATTCAAAAGTAACTGAATGGCTACCAGCAGAACAATAATACCCATTATGCTGGGGATGTCGGGAATATCGCCAATGATGGGGGGTAATGTAATTACACCGGTAATGAACAGGAGTGAGCCGAATGATTTACGCCCGGCTACGTCTAAAATCACTTCCAGTGATACTGAATTGCTCTCATCCTTGTTTACGGTATCCTAAGTTGTACAATGCCCAAAGATTGCTGATTGGTGTTCATTGTTAAACTGGAATAGTTTTGGATTCAATCAGCGGGAATAAGTGATATAAATGAAAATTATAAAGATTTACTGTAATTAATCATTTAGTAAATCCAACGGATCTTCGGCGCTCCCTACAATCGTTTCAATGGCATCGGTGAGAGTGACAAGTCCGACTATCTGATCATTTTCTTGTACCAATGCCAGCTCATGATTTTTTTGCTGAAAATGGTCGATTAACTTACTGACCGGAAGGTTCTGTTGGACCGTCATTTTGGGCCAGTCAAAATCGTCAAGCTCTTTTTCACCGTTTAGCAGGCTTTTGATATTAGCCGTAATTTGTGGTGTATATAGTATGCCCTTAAAATCATCAAGTGTTTTGCCCACCAGCGGATAACGGGCATGCATATGGCTGCGAATGGCATTCAGGTTTTTCCGGAATGATTTTTCAGTACTCAGACTGATAATATCTTTCCGTGGTACCATGATTTCTTTCACGGTAATTTCATCAATATCAAGTGCATTGATAACCTCTTCGCGCCGGTCATCTGAAACTCCTTCTGTCTTCAAGAGGTCAACCATCTCCGAGCGGATACCACCGGAAGTAGAATCTTCTTTAAGCCAGGTGCGATCTATTTCAACGCCAAATAGTTTCAGTGTTGCTTTTGTTACCCAATCCCCAAACAATAGTACCGGATAAATGGCATACGTCCACAAGTAAAGTGGAAAAGAGGAATAACGTGCCACTGTTTCGGCTCGCTCTACCCCCAAATAGGTTGGAGCTTGTTCGCCCCATATCGTATGAACGAGATTAATAATTGAAACTGACAATATGATTGAAATGGTATGGGAAGAGAAGGAACCGATCGTTCCTGCTGGCATAAATAATTCAATTAGTTCAGTAACAGCAGGTTCTGCAATAACACCCAGCAAAATACTGGTTGTAGTAATACCAATTTGGCACGAGGTAAGATAGATTTCCAGCGTTTCGGTCATCTTCCAGGCACGGTTAAGACCGGCACTGTCTTCCAGCTCTTCACGCTTGTATTGACGGAGTCGCGTCAGGGCAAATTCAGCAGCTACGTAAAATGCATTAAGGAGAAGGAGGATTACTCCACCGAGTAATCGTAAATATAGTTCCATAAAATCAGGCTATTACTTTTAAACAGTAACGAGTGCTTTCTCATATATTATGAGATACGTTTTTCTTTTAAAGAATCTTGCAGTAATCTACGGTCATAATATGGTATTTTTTTCAACTAATTGTGGTTCCTCCATCCTGCCACTCGATGGTTGTTTCTTTATCAGTATCAAACTCATCAACAGAACGAACCCATTCTTCGTTTTGCCAGATGCGCGAATATCCTTGTTCAAGGGCAGTGTTGGGATTTTTGAGTTCCAATCTGTGACGCAACTCCTTGAGTTTATCGTGCTTTTTCATAAAATGTACCTCGCGTCGATGTTGAATGCGATCCACCAAATTATTTACTTTTTCGTGATTGTTCTCCACTTTTTGTTGCACCACTTGCAGGGCATGTGATTGTACTAACTGCTGGATACGCTCTTTCTGTTCGGTGGTTCGCTCTTGGATAATATCATGCAGACGTGTAGTCAGATCATCGGCAAACATGCGTACTTCATTGATATCGGGCGTAGCCAGAATAGCAGCTTGAGTGGGCGTGGCAGCACGGGCATCGGCTACAAAATCAGAGATGCTAAAATCTACTTCGTGTCCCACAGCGCTGACAGTTGGAACCTTACAATTGAATAGCGCACGGGCTACTGCTTCCTCGTTGAACGGCCAGAGATCTTCCAGTGAACCGCCGCCCCGACCAACGATGAGCAAATCCACATTTTGTTCCTGCGAAAACCAGCTAATAGCTTTTACTAATTGTGGGGCTGCATTTACACCCTGAACACTCGCGTGGTGGAGCAGCACTTCGGCAACCGGCCATCGGCGTTGCAGTGTATCGCGAATGTCATGAAAAGCGGCTCCCGTAGCAGAGGTGATAACTCCGATTTTAAACGGAAATTTCGGCAATGCTTTTTTGTGCTTGTCGTCGAAAAGTCCTTCTTCCCTAAGTTCTTTTTTGAGCTTTTCGAAGGCTTCCTGTAGTGCACCTTTACCTGCTTGTTCTACAGATCGTACAATAAGCTGGTATTTTCCGTGTGGCGGATAAACCTGAATATCACCGCCGGCAATAATTTGTTGCCCGTCTTCGAGCTCAATACCTAATCGTTGATTGATACCCCGCCAAATCACAGCCGAAAGTTGTGCATCTTCGTCTTTGACAGTAAAATAGGTGTGTCCCGCTCGACTGGTGGAAGCGTTGCTAACTTCCCCCTCAACTTTAATATCGAGGAAATTGCCTTCAAGGAGAGTTTTTATTTCGTCGGTTAATTCAGAAACCGAAAGTATTTGTGATGTAAAAAGATCAGATTGATCCATAATGATTTTTGGGCCGCAGATGTAAATGGATTACGTTATCTGTGCAGGTTCGTGGCTATTATTGAATTCTGTTGAAAACATGTATATTTGCTCACAAAAATAACGGAAAGTTTTTATGAGTTACACGCCTAATTTATTACTTCAGAACGTCAGGCCGGTCGGTGGAGATTTTGACGGTGCGCAAACGGTTGATATCCGTATAACAGACGGGACTATTACTGAGATTGGTACTGAATTAAATCCACAAAAAGAAAATGAGACGATTCATGATGCCGACGGGACGTATGTTTCCGGCGGATGGATGGATATGCATGTGCATCTTCGTGAGCCCGGGTACGAGCATAAAGAGACGATAGAAACCGGTTGTGCCGCAGCGGCTTTCGGGGGATTTACGGAAGTGGCCTGTATGCCCAATACGAATCCGGCCATTCATACGCGGGATGTAGTGGAGTTCATTAAGAAAAAATCTGAGAAGTTGGCGGTCGAGGTGCATCCCATCGGTTGTGTTTCCAAAGAGCGTAAAGGCAAGTCGATTGCCGAGATGGGCGACATGAAAGCGGGCGGTGCTGTGGCGTTTAGTGATGATGGCGATCCGGTCTATAATTCACAGCTAATGCGTGTGGCGTTGGAATATTCCTCGATGTTAGAGATGCCGATTATCAATCATGAGGAAGATTTGAAGCTTTCACGACCGGGACATATGCACGAGGGAAAGGTGTCGGCGCGGCTTGGCATTGACGGTACACCCGCAATTGCTGAAGAGACGATGATTGCTCGTGATATTTTGCTGGCCGAATTTACCGGCGGACATATTCACGTGGCGCATATCAGTACGGCCAAAGCGGTAGATCTGGTGCGACAGGCCAAGGCTGATGGCATTAATGTAACAACCGAAGTTTGTCCCCATCATTTTGATTTAATTGACGAGGAAATTGAACGCCGCGATTTCGATACAAACGTAAAAATGCATCCTCCGCTGCGCACCCAGGAAGATGTGAATGCGATGATCGAGGGACTGGCTGATGGAACTATTGATGCGATCTGTACTGATCACGCGCCTCATTCAATTGAGGAGAAAGAAGTGGAATTTATTTATGCCCCTAACGGAATTATTGGTTTGGAAACGGCATGGGCAGTGAGCGTAAAACGTCTGCTTGATTCCGAAGTCCTCGATCTGCAAATATTGTTGACAAAATTTGTAGAAAAGCCGCGTGAGATTTTGAATTTGGATATTCCCAAAATAAAAGAGGGGGCAAAGGCTAACTTGACTCTTTTTAATGTTGATGAGGAGTGGACATTTGCCGAATCAACAGTACGATCTAAATCTAAGAACTCACCTTATTTAGGTGAAAAAATGAAGGGACGAGCTGAGGCTATTTATAATAAGGGCCGATTTGTGATCAATGAAATTTAATTACAGAATGAAACGGCTGGTTCTACGTTATTGAGTTCTAAATTTGAATGGATGGCATTTCTTTTGGATCGATTTTTTCTGACAACTGTATGTATTGTATTGCTTGGTATTGGTGGGGCCTCAGCCCAAAATATACCAGATGCAGAATTTGGAAATATTCCCGATTCGCTTTTTCAGATGCAAGCTCCAGAAGATAATACTCCGTACCGGATCACCAATAAGGAGCTGAATATATCCTTTCAGGAGGCTGATGAGTCAATATTAGCGGTGTTGGAGTATCACATCCGAATCAAAGTTTTTGACGATTCAGTTCAAGAAGCCTCGGTTGTTGCGATACCGTATTATTTTGATAATGATATGGAGCGCGTTACTTCTCTCGAGGCCTATACCTATCTGCCTTCCGGTGAACGCGTAGCTTTATCGGAGCAGGATATTCGTACCATCAACATTAATTCGCGTTATAATGTAAAAGAGTTTGCCATGCCTGCTGTTGAGGATGGAGCGGTTATTGAATATCGCTATACGATCGAACGTCGCTATATCGAGGAATTACCCGATTTTTATCTCTCTCACAAGGTGCCAACAGATAACGCCAAACTTACGATAACCTATCCCAAATATTTGCGCTATCAGTCGTACACCGAAAATTTTGATGGCAAGATAACACATGATGTGGTGTATGCCGATACCAGCTCGGTGCCTAAAGTGTTCACTATTCCACAGCCGCAACCAATTGTCACTGAACGCTGGATGGCGCGGGATATCCCGCCTGTTAAAGAAGAGGCTTATATAACTACGCTGGATGATTATCGGGCTAAGATTAAATTTTTGCTTAGTGAATTTGGGATCCCACGTCAACAGCTCGAGAATAACTGGGAAGTTGTTGTAGCCCGTATTCGGGACAAGACCGATCCCTGGGAACCTATCAACAAGAATAGTGAGGCGGAAGCTGTGGGTGACTCGATAGCAGGGGCGTTGGATGGAGCACCTGTAAGTCAGGTTCAGGACAGTATCTATCACTACTTGAACGAGCGCGTTAATTTTTCGGGTCAGCATGCAGCCTTTAGTCAAACTTCGGGGAAACAGGTTTTGGCCGGTAAACCCTCCAATCAGGCAGCTATCAATCAGGCGCTTGTTGCTATGCTTCGGGCTGCTGATATTGACGCTAATCCTGTTCTAATTTCGACCCGAAAATCGGGGAAAATTAATATGGATTTTCCTTCTTTTTATCAGTTTAATGGATTGATGGCCCGGTCAGAAATTAATGAAAGATCTTATCTGATGGATGCAGGATTCCCATATAGTCAGCCGGGTCTGATTCCTGTTGATACCTACGGCAGTCGTGGGCTGGTCCTCAGGGAAGAGGGATATGAATGGATCGATATTAATCCCGATAAAAGCCTTTTTGATATACAGGTTCAAATTGATGGTCAGCTCGAACGGGATGGAACGCTTAGGGGAACAATAGAAGCCGTGCAACAGGGATATCCGGCTCAGATAATACGCCAACAGAAGGCGGATGGAAGCAGTGACAGCGAGATTTTGCGTCAAACGTTATTTGATGGGTATCCCCAAATGAGAGCTACTGATGTCATAGTTAATAATGCAGAGAAATATGGACAGCCTATAGCAATTACTGCTGATTTTAAGATCGAGAACTATGCAACGGATTTCACCGATGGACTTAAATTTAGCCCTTTGGTTGTGGGCTATAGAAATGAAAACCCATTTTCGGGTCCCGATCGTAATCTGCCCATCACACTTGATGCACCCGAAAAATTGAACTTATCATATTCGATTGCGCTACCGCAGGGGTACAGTGTGGCTGTTACTGGTGGTCGAACAATCAGATTTTCCGGTGCTGAATTTGTGGAACGATATGACAATACGACCGGACAGCTCAATTATCGATATCAGATAAATATTGATCAGCGGAATTTTTCTGCCGACTATTTCCCGTCACTGTACAAGTTGTACAACCGTTGGGTGGAGCTCAGTAATAGCTCATGGCTTATCGAAGAATAACAGTTATCATAAAGATTGGTATCATTGTAACAGAAACTTTTTAATGAAGGGTAATTAATAATGTTGCTTGCTTTGGAAACGGCAACTAACGTATGTTCCGTTGCTTATTGTGATGAAAACGGAAGTATCTATGAGCAAAGGACAAATAAGCGCGGCACGCATTCCGAGCAGCTGTTCCTTTTTATTGAACAACTGCAGGATGAACACGACTTTCGAATTCCAGATCTTGACTCAGTTTTAGTGAGCGAGGGGCCAGGCTCTTATACGGGATTACGTATTAGTGCAAGTGCGGTTAAAGGATTGCTTTTTCAAACCGAGGTACCCTTGATTAGTATAAATACGCTTGCTTCGTTTGCGATGCAGGCAACCCGGGAAAATCCTAAAGCCAATCGTATTCACAGTGTTATTGATGCTCGACGGGTACATGTATATCACCAGGAATTTGTTTTTGCTGATGGAACATTATCAACGGAGGATGAAGTCGAAGTCATTCCTATAAAGGCATTCGAAAAGATGCTGAGAGAGGATGATACTGTTATTGGTACGGGCTTGCAACGAATAGATGAGCAGGTTGTGAATAAAGCAAGGAGTTTGAACCCTAACTTAATATCAGCAACATCGCTTATTGAATTATATCAGGCCGGCTTTTCTGATTTCTATCAGGAAAAAGATCCCGAACTATTCGAACCAAAGTATTACACGTCGAATCAGGTGAATTGAAATAGATCTCTTGCAATTTGGACTTTATGGTTTTCTAAATTGCTGTAAAGAATTTGAGTAATTAAACAGGAGTAAAAAATGAAATCACGCATGAAAAATATATTAACGGTAATAGCAATATTGGGAATTACGATAGGAATACTCTTCCCGGGTAATGCCACTGCCCAAAACGATTATTACTTCCCGGAAGTAAGTGAAACGGAATTTGATGAGCAGATACCATCGCCTGCGCAGTTTTTGGGTTATGATATCGGTACACATTATACAAGGCATGATCGCATTGTAGCATATTTAAAAGAATTGGCTGGTATTTCGGATAAGGCAAGTTTTCAGATTATTGGGGAAACCTATGAAAAACGTCCACAAGTGGTATTGACCGTTACATCCTCGGAAAATCATTCAAATATTGAGAATATTCGAGAAGAACATCTTACGCTTCTTGATCCGGAAGTGCCGGTATTAGATCCTGAAGAGGGAAAATCTATCGTTGCCTTGAATTACAGTGTGCACGGAGATGAAACTTCCAGCGGTGAGGCAGCGATGCTAACGGCTTATTATTTAATTGCTAACCAAAGCGAGGAAACTCAGAAGTTTTTGGATGAATCAGTAATTCATATTGATCCCGCTCAAAATCCCGATGGACGTGATCGGGCGGCACACTGGCATAACAGTTTCAAATCATTTCCACCGGTCGCTGATCCGGCTGATGCCGAACACAACCAAGCATGGCCGGAGGGGCGAACGAATCACTTTTTGCATGATTTAAATCGAGACTGGTTTGCTGTAACGCAACAGGAGAGCGAAAATCGTGTAGATTTTTATCATCAGTGGTATCCCAATGTACAGATCGACTTTCATGAGATGGGGACCAACAGCACTTATTATTTGGAGCCGACGAAGCCGGTTCGAACATGGAACCCCATTATTCCCAAATATCATTATGAGGTAATGAATCCATTGCTGGCCGAATATCAAACGGATGCACTTGATGATCTTGGTGCACTGTATTGGACAAAAGAAATATTTGACAATATTTCGCCTATTTATGGTTCTACCTATCCCGATATACAAGGTGGAGTTGGGGTAACTTTTGAGGTCGGTAGCTCGCGGGGATTGGTACAGGAAAGTGACGCGGGAGAAGTGACTTTTCGATCAACTATTCTCAAACATCTGCATACCGGTATAGCCACAGTGCGTGCCGCCGTTAATGAAAAACAGAAACTGTTCGAATATCAGAAAGATTTCTTCCGGTCAGCCCTTGAGGAAGCATCGTCGCAGCCGACAAAGGCGTATGTTTTTGGAGATGAAGATGATCCTTCGCTAACACACAAATTTTTGGATTTGATGCTCAAGCACCGCCTTGATGTGTATGAGGTAGATTCGGATATAGAACAAAATGGAAAACGCTTTGAAGCTGGAAACAGTTATATGGTTCCGACGGATCAAATCCATTATCGGGTGATTCATGATATTTTTGAAGCCAATACGTCATTCCCCGATAGCGTGTTTTATGATATTACCGGGTGGTCGCTGGTACATGGATACGGCATACAGTATGAGGAATTGGAGTCGGATAGTTACCGAAATTTTCAAGGGGATCAGATTACCAAACTTCCCGAACGCAATGGCACGGTTAAAGGCGGATCATCAGACTATGCCTACCTATTGAAATGGTCGGATTATAATGCGTCGCCGGCTTTGTATGAGATGTTGGAATCAGATTTGACTGTGCGGGTAGCACACAAACCGTTTACAGCAAGTATCACATCAAATAATAAGGAGGAATTTGGGTATGGCAGTATTGTGGTATCAGTGCGTGAGCAAGATATGAGCCCTAATGAGTTATACCAGAAATTACGTTCTGTTGCTAATGCACATAATGTCACATTTTATTCAGTAGATACCGGGATGACACCGTCGGGTATCGATCTGGGAAGTACTAATATTGAGCCTATAGAAAAACCTGAAGTAGCAATGGTTGTGGGCGAAGGGACCAGCACTTACGAAGTTGGCGAAGCCTGGTTTTTGTTAAATATGCATGTAGGAATGGAAGTTACAAAGATTCGCAGTCAACAGTTTCCCCGAACCGATCTGCAGCGATATAATACCATTGTGCTCGTCGATGGTGATTATAGTGACTGGAATGAGAATGCTGTGGATAAACTTCAACGTTGGGTACAGGCCGGCGGGGTGCTCATTACCAACGAGGATGCCTCCGAGTGGACAATCGAGAAGGAGCTGGTTAGTGAGGATTTAGTTAAGAGGTTCCCTGAGGATACGACTGAATCAAAAGAACGATACGACTACGAAGAACAGGCCGACAGGTGGCGGGCAGATACTATTCCGGGAACAATTCTGGAAGCGGATATTGATCCGTCAAATCCAATTGCCTTTGGTGTGCCAGATCGCCGACAGTTGTTTATAAAAAACAGTAAGTTTTTTCTTAAGCAGAGTAAAAATCCTTATGGCACCGTAGCTCAATATATCGAAGAGCCATTTGTAGGAGGACATATTAATGAGGAAAATCTGCAAAAAGTTAGCGGCACGTCGGCAATCGTAGCACGAAGTGAAGGACAGGGAAAAGTTATCTTGTTTGCGGATGCTCCTAATTTTCGGAGTTACTGGCATACGACCAGCCGACTGTTCTTGAACGCTATTTTCTTTGGTCAGAACCTTAGTTTGTAAGGATTAGAAGTGTTTCACCTCTTAACGGAATAAATTTAGGGTTCAATATTTGATGCTGGGCCGTCATCCCCCTGTCCCCCTTCGAAGGGGAAACTCACGGTTCTTTTACCGGGAGTGGGGGTTGAAGGAAAATGGTATCATTGATAAGATTTGTACCTTTTGATTAATACTATTTTGAAAGCGTTAATGGTATAATTTTTTAAAGCATAACTTTATCTTACAGTTGAGTAATTATATGGCTTTTGTTTACAGGTGAAAAAGCCACACAAATAAAAAGATTTTAGCTTCGACCGATAATCATTATTTTTGGGAATCATTTAAATGAAACAGGACAAACATGGCTTGGTTTAAGAGAAAAGATAAAAATATACAAACCGATCAGCGTAAAGAAATGCCGGAGGGCGTCTGGGTAAAAGTGCCCAAAACCGGTGAAACGGTGCACCGACGGGAACTTGAGGATAATCTCTGGGTGGATCCGTTGAGTGGATATCACTTCCGTATTGGGAGCGACGAATATTTCTCTTTTCTTTTTGATAAAGGAGAATTTGAGGAGATCGGCCAAGATATTGTTCCTACTGATCCGCTGGACTTTGAAGATCGCAAGAAGTACAGCGATCGTCTCGATGAATATCAGGAAAAAACCGGTAAAACGGATGCCGTGCGGGTGGGGATTGGCAAGATGAACGAACTGGATGTCGTGATTACCTGTATGGATTTTAATTTTATCGGGGGTAGCATGGGTTCGGTCGTAGGTGAACGAATTGGTATGGCTATCGATCATGCCCGAAAAAATGAAAAGCCTCTTATTATCATTTCACAATCGGGTGGTGCGCGCATGATGGAGAGCGTTTTGAGTCTGATGCAGATGGCCAAAACGTCAGCCAAGCTGGCACAGCTCGAAGAATCCGGTGTGCCCTATATTTCACTGATGACGAACCCGACAACGGGTGGTGTGACAGCAAGTTTTGCAATGCTTGGTGATTTCAACATTGCTGAACCAGAAGCGCTCATCGGTTTTGCCGGACCTCGAGTCATTCGCCAGACAATCGGTCGCGATTTACCTGAAGGATTCCAACGCTCGGAATATCTCCTTGACCATGGTTTTCTGGACTTTATAACACCTCGTCCCCAATTAAAAGGGAAGCTTACCAAGCTTATCAAAATTCTGCTCCACAAATACGAGGAGTAAATACAATTTAAATATTTAACGCGATTTCCTATCGCCCATTGTTTATCCGAATGGCACTCCGAAGTTTCGGAGCGCCATTCTTAGTATTAAAGTTAGGTATAATGAAAAAAATATTTCTATTTATTTTTGCAATAGGTTGGCTTATCCAGCCTACTTTGGCTCAGGAGAAGAAACAACTTGCATTTGAGCATGTCGTTGATCAAACGTTTTCCCCGGATGAAATACGTAGTGTAAACTGGATGCAGGATGGGCAGTTTTACACTGCTCTGGAGCGTACACAAAATGATATTGAACTTCGGAAATACAACATCCTTGAAGGAGATTACGAGGTTTTGGTATCAGCTACCGATTTGCAGGTTGATGGTCGAGAAAAGCCTATACCTATTCAGGGATACCAGTTTTCATCCGATGAAAAAAAGATTCTGATAAAGTCTGATGTTGAGCAGATTTGGCGGCGAAGTACGCGGGAAAACTATTTTGTGCATGATCTGGAAACCACAGAAACGAAAAAGCTGACGCAGTCGAATCAAAAACAGCAGTATGCGCAGCTATCGCCCTTGGGAAACAAAGCTGCTTTTGTGCAGGATAATGATCTTTATCTGGTGGATTTAGAAACCGGTGAAGAGAAAGCAATTACTGAGGATGGCAAGTTCAATCATATTATAAATGGGGCTACCGACTGGGTTTATGAAGAAGAATTCGGGATCGCGAAGGCGTGGTACTGGTCACCCGATGGAAACAGGATTGCTTTCTATCGCTTTGATGAGTCGTATGTAAAAGAGTTTTTTATGACGGACTGGGGGGAGCTGTATCCGGGATTGACGCGCTTCAAATATCCCAAAGCCGGCGAAAAAAATGCGATTGTAAAAATTGGCGTATACGATCTGGAATCCGAAGAAACCACCTGGATGGATGTTGGATCGGAAAACGATCAATACATTCCCCGTATCAATTGGACGAAAGATCCCGAGGTTTTGGCGATTCGGTGGATGAATCGACTGCAGAATAAACAGGATTTGATGCTCGCTGATGTGAATACCGGTGATACGGAAATCATTAAAACAGAAACATCAGATGCGTGGGTGGATGTAAACGACGATCTGAAATTTTTGGAGAATCAAGAGCAGTTCATCTATGTAAGTGAAGAATCGGGTTATAATCATATTTATCTGTATGATATGTCTGGTAGGCAGATTCGTCAGATTACGAAAGGCAACTGGGAGGTAACTAATTATCTGGGATATGATGAGAATTCGGATAAGATTTACTATGTAAGTACAGAAGAATCTCCTCTTCAGCGTCACCTGTACAGCATAAATATTGATGGCAGTGGTAAAACAAAGCTGAGTGATGGTGAGGGCTGGAATAGTATCAATATGAGTCGTGACTATGAATATTATATCAAGACGACTTCGTCGCCCGGGAATCCGCCAACCTATACATTGCACAAAGGTGATGGGACCCAGGTACGTATGCTTGAAGAAAATGAGATGCTTGAGCAAAGGCTTTCGGAATATGCAATGCCGTCAAAAGAGTATATTGAGATACCCTTAGAGCAGGCTACGCTGAATGGATACATTATGAAGCCGCACGATTTTGATCCTCAGAAGGAATATCCCACGCTGTTTTATGTGTACGGAGGACCGGGCAGTCAAACAGTAACAAAGAGTTTTAGCTCAGGACAGCGTGCTACATGGCATAAATATATTGCCGAGCAGGGATATATTGTGGTAAGCGTTGACAATCGCGGAACGGGTGCCCGGGGACGCGACTTTGAAAAACAGATATATAAAAAATTAGGACAGTACGAAGTTGTGGATCAAATTGATGCTGCCAAGTATCTGACTGAAACCTATGACTTTATTGATGAAGATCGATTAGGTATCTGGGGATGGAGCTATGGCGGGTATATGTCGAGTTTAGTGTTGGCGCAGGCCAATGATCTTTTTGATACCGCCATTGCTGTAGCACCGGTAACAAACTGGCGATTTTATGATACCATTTATACTGAGCGCTTTATGCAGACGCCACAAATGAATCCGGAGGGATATAAAAAAGGATCTCCCATTACGTATGCGGATCAGATTGAAGGGAATTATTTATTGGTACACGGCACCGGTGACGACAACGTTCATTTCCAGAATTCTGTTGAGTTAGTGAATAAACTGGTGGCCGAAGGCGTTCAGTTTGAGTCGATGTACTATCCGAATAGAAGTCATGCAATTTATGGAGGCAATGCACGGAAGCACCTCTATAAGATGATGAGTAATTTTATTTTAGAGAATCTATAATATGGGTCGAGTTCAATTTGCCGATTACGCAAAAATTTATGTTACCGGCGGTGACGGCGGGCCGGGATCTGTTCATTTTCGTCGGGAGAAATACGTTCCTAAAGGTGGCCCCGATGGTGGTGACGGCGGCGACGGCGGTGACGTGATTTTGAAAGGAAATGAACAACTGAATACACTGCTTGATCTCCGGTATCGAAAATACGTGAATGCCAAAGACGGTGAGCGCGGAGGCCCCAGCAAAAAGAAAGGAAAAAGTGGAAAGGATGAAATCCTTGAAGCACCGCTGGGTTGTGTTATTTACGATGCCGATACCAAAGAGCGTTTGGGTGAGATTACCGAACACGAGCAGGAAATTGTTGTCGCACAGGGCGGTAAAGGTGGACTGGGAAATTGGCACTTCCGAAGTGCTACTAATCAGACGCCACAGCATGCCCAAGATGGTGAAAAGGGAGATGAGCGCGCAATTGAAATTGAGCTTAAGCTTATTGCTGATGTCGGTCTTGTTGGATTCCCCAATGCGGGCAAAAGTACGCTCCTTTCAACAATGTCTGGCGCTAAACCAAAAATCGATTCTTATCCATTTACGACACTGCAGCCTAATCTCGGGGTAGTGACTATGCCCGATTATCGGACGTATGTGATGGCGGATATTCCTGGCATCATTGAAGAGGCGCACGACGGGCGGGGGCTCGGAATCCAGTTTTTGCGTCATATCGAGCGCAATAACGTACTGCTTTTTATGGTTAGCTCACAGCAGGATATCGAGTATGAATACAATGCGCTGCTCGAGGAATTAGAGCAATATCGGGCCGATCTGCTGGATAAACCGCGTATTTTGGCGATAACCAAAATGGATTTGCAGGAGAATTATGAGCTTGATGAAGAAAAAAAAGTTGATTTAGATATCCCGGTAGTTGAAATTTCGTCCGCAACCAACTACCATATAGATGAACTTAAAGAAATCATCTGGGAGAAATTACAAGAAGTTGAATCAACAAGAGAAGACGTATAAACCGCCAGTTAGAGAATTTGTAGCCTTACATCTATTGGATAATCTGGGTGCACAGCGCATTCGTCTGCTGTTGCAAGCCGTCGAGCATCCACAGCTTATTTTTCGTCTTGAGCGTCATGAGCTGGAATCCATACGCGGAATTGGTCCCAAAACAGCCGAGGAAGTTCTGGGGTTCAACGAGTGGGATAAAGTCGATCGCATCCTTGAAAAGACCGAACGCACCGGCGCACAAATCATGACGTACTGGGATGATGATTATCCCCATTTGCTGCGCGAAATTTATGATCCGCCGCTTATGCTCTGGATTAAAGGTAATCGCTCGGTGCTTGATACCGATGCTATTTCTATTGTTGGTACACGTCGCGTGGGAAACTATGGAAAGAAAATGGCTCAGAAATTTGCAAAAGAGCTGGTTGATCATGACTTAACGATTATCAGCGGGCTGGCATATGGAACAGATGGGGCTGCCCACCAGGCTACGGTAGATGCCGGTGGTAAAACGGTCGCAGTTCTCGGGTCGGGTATCGATTGGATTTATCCGAGTGACCACAAAGGATTAGCTAAACAGATCATAGAGACCGGGGGAGCAGTAATTTCTGAGTTTCCGCTTGGAACAGCTCCGGAAATGGGTAATTTCCCCGTTCGAAATCGCATTGTCAGTGGAATGAGTCTGGGAACACTGGTAGTGGCATCGGGATTGGAGGGAGGTAGTA
This sequence comes from Fodinibius sp. AD559, assembly GCF_052712805.1. Classification (NCBI taxonomy): domain Bacteria; kingdom Pseudomonadati; phylum Balneolota; class Balneolia; order Balneolales; family Balneolaceae; genus Fodinibius; species Fodinibius sp. AD559. Next base: position 93,621 of record NZ_JBQPVW010000007.1, on the reverse strand, counting down.
TGATTACGGCGAAGTCGGCATTGGATCAAAACCGAGAGGTATTCGTTATCCCACATCCGGTTGGTCATCCCAATGCCATTGGTTGCAACAGCCTGATTAAGAGAGGGATGGGAAAGCTTGTCCAGAATGTTGAGGATGTTCTGACTGAAATTCATGTTCATATCAAAGAGAAGGAAACGGAATCAGATTCTGCAGATACGCCCCGATCTTCTCAGAATAAATGGGAATCTATGGAGTTGGATAACCTATCAACAAGTATTTGTGAAGTGCTGGATGAACAATCGTTGCACATCGATCATTTGGCAGAGCGGCTGGAAATTGAAACGCATAAATTGATGCCAAAGCTCCTGGAGCTCGAAATGCAGGGGGCTATCCGTCAGACGGCAGGTAAAAATTTCGAATTATTATAATCTGTTATTGTTTCTATTCTGTTTTTAAATTAGCCGTCAGAAAAGGTATTTTATTTTAAATGTTTCGAGTTCAAGACACCATATTATCTGACGATATTGCCACGGCGCGTTTTGCGTGCGATTTGGCGAAGTGCAAAGGGGCGTGCTGTGTAGTTGGTGATGCAGGTGCTCCTGTTGGGGATGATGAGCTTTCTCATTTAAAACAAGCTTTTGAACTTTTGAAGGAAGAATTACATCCCGAAGCTCGTAAAACGGTAGAAAGACAGGGCATTGTACAACAATCGAAGCATGGGTTAGAGCTTTCGTGTTGCGATAATGAAGAATGCATTTTCGTTACCTACGAGGATGATGTAGCCTATTGTGCTATTCAAAAGGCCTTTCTGGAAGGTCGCATAGAATGGGAAAAACCGATAAGTTGTCACTTATATCCCATCCGGCTGAAAAAAGTGGGCGAAACAGAATATGCTAATTTTGAATACATCAATAAATTATGCTCGGCGGCTTGTAAAAAAGGTGAAAAAGAGGATATTTATTTATCTGAATTTTTAAAAGAACCGCTTGTTCGTCGTTATGGCAAAGATTGGTATGATGAGTTTGAAGAAAAATGTAAAGAAATGAGAATCGAAAATAGTAAGGCCGCTATACTATGATTAAAACCGGCCAGCAAATGAATCAAAAGCAGTCGCAACAGCAGCGGCTGTCACCTCAGCAGATACAGTATATAAAGTTACTGCAGCTACCCACAGTGGCGTTGGAGCAGCGTATCAAAGATGAGCTGGAGGAGAATCCGGTGTTGGAGGAGGGAGAGCCTGAAGATTCTTTTGATGAGTTGGAGCAGACGGAATGGGAAGAGCAGAAAGAGGAAGAGCTGGAGCCCGTTGATCAGAATGAGGAGATCGACTGGGATGAGTATATGCAAAATACCGAGTATGACGGGGAAAATTATAGCGGAGGGTCGAGCTATTCCGGAGGCGGTGGTGATGAGAGCTGGCGCGACTTACCAAATCCTTACCACGAATCGTTGTTAGAAGAACTTGAACGGCAGGTTAGCCTGCTGGATTTTAATGAAGAGCAGAAACTCATAGCAGACCAGATTCTGGGTTCGCTGGATCAGGATGGGTATTTTCGTCGTGAGATTGAGGCCGTCGTCGATAATATTGCGTTTAATCACGGGACGTTAACCAACAAGGAGGAAGTCGAGAAGGTAAGGAAAGAAATTCAGCGATTAGATCCACCGGGCATTGCTTCTCGTGACCTGCGTGATTGTCTGCTTGTGCAGCTTAAATTAATGGATGATGAAGAGGGACGCGATGATGCTATAAAAATGCTGCGCGATCATTGGGACCTTTTTGAGAAAAAACATTTTAAGAAGCTTAAAAAGAAGCTGGATATCGATGATGAAGAACTGCAAACGGCTTTTGATTGTGTAACGGGATTGGATCCCAAGCCGGGGGCGGTAGGAACTGCGGTAGATGATACTTCTAATTATATCGAGCCTGATTTTGAGGTTTACTATCAGCCGGCAGAAAAGGGAGATATAGAGGGAGAAGAGGAAGGTGATTTTGTAATTACGCTTAATAACGGAAATGTGCCTCCGTTGCGTATTTCCCCACGTTATAAAGAAATGTGGGATGATCTTAAAAAGAAGAAAAAGTCCAACAAGCAGACAAAGGAGACAAAAAACTTTATAAAAAATAAGATAGAGTCGGCTCAGTGGTTCATCGATTCCATTCGTCAGCGGCAAAATACATTGATGAATACAATGAAAACGATTGTTGCCTTACAGGAGGATTTCTTCAAGCACGGTGAGGGGTTAAAGCCGATGATCCTGAAAGACATTGCCGAACGTGTAAATCTGGATATTTCGACTATATCTCGGGTAGTCAACGGGAAGTATGTGCAGACACACTTTGGTGTTTTTGAGTTGAAGTATTTTTTCAGTGAAGGTATTGAGACTGAAGACGGTGAAGAGGTGTCAAGTACAGAGGTAAAAAATGCCGTACAAGAGATTGTTGATAATGAGGATAAACAGAAGCCGCTTAGCGATCAGGCGATCGTTGAAAAACTGAAAGAGCAAGGTTACAAAGTAGCACGTCGTACAGTCAGTAAATATCGCAAGAAGCTGAATATTCCTGTTGCCCGTCTTCGAAAACAGATTATGTAAGATTTAGCGTCAAGATTAAGACGTCCATCCACTGATCATGGGTAAAAAACCATATCAAAAGTCCTGCAATTAATATGGTGTAGGGAATAATTGTTTTAAACAGGTGCTTGGCTGTAGATCTTGCAAATCGACTGATATCCAGCGCTGTAAAAGTGTGGCTTAGCAGGAATAACAGCAGTGCAAGGGTTGTAAAGAACGTTGCACTTTCCGATCCTGATGCTGAAAAAAAAGTTATTGCCCCGGTACAAAAGAGAAAATTTAGCTGTAGCGGCCATGCGAAAACGGTTGCTATCTGTGTGAATGATTTTATTCTCTTATGACTGAAATAGAGCCATATTATACTTAGAAGAGAAAACATTAAGACCAGAAAGAAAGTCCATACAAAAATTGAGAGGGGACTTTTACCAGCTATTGAAAGCTCTGGAAAATGATGGTAAAAGGCCTGTTGCCCCATTGGAGACAGTGTTATTGAGAACACTGCATACGTGGATATTGATAACAATAGTGCATTTTGGAAAATAATAATGGCAGCAGGCATTGGGGAGCGGATTAGGCGCTTAAAAATATCATCAACAAAAAACTTATGAGCTGTAAAATATCGGAATAGTGATTTACGATATAACGGGCTCGTGTTATAGTGTAGCGCTACGCTTCCCCAAATTAATAGAAGTAGGATCATGGGTAGAGCCGTATTGTCGGGCGTAGGAATAGTTTCGTTTGGAAGAGGAAAAATCAGTTCTGATTCTGAAGAAAGGCTTAGTAGAATTTCTGTAAATTGTGGATGTTCTTCGATCATCATAAGAAGCCATCCCGAGTCTACAAAAATAGTATTGTTTTTAGATTGATTAACTGCTTTGACAAAACTTTTGAATGGTCTTAAAAAGGGTTTCAGTTCATTCGAAGGGGCATAATAGAGATGATTGTTAGTTTTTGTAGAGGAAAGAGATAGAGAATTAAAATTTTTAGACGTTATAGGTACATTAATTATCGCAAATGAAACCACAGAACTATCAGTTGGTAGCCCCTCCCTGCTTTTGTGGTATAAGTCCATTTCTTTTGCCTGCTTTATATCTTTAGCAAATGATGCAACCCTTTTCCAAAAGGCGGGGTTGTATACACTGCCGTAATTAAATAGGCCTATCGCCTTTACTGAGGATTGTGATAGATAGCTTGTGACGTTGTCTTCTATATGGGTAATGAGATTGGAATCAGGGCGGGCAAAAGTATGGGTAATGGGAAAGTTTATATTCAAATTACCATATACGTTAAATCCTAAACTGTCGATCCGATTCCATATTTGCGGTGGGGGAGAGGTGTCAATTTCCAGAATCGAAATGCCAAGTTCGTGAAACTGTTGAAGCTGCACATTGGCTGAGTCTGTATTACTGGGAATATCCCAAACTACTCCCAGTTTTGATTGTCCGCATAATTCGGTTTGCGAAACCCCAAGAAGTAAAAGCGTAATAAGAAAATAACGCAGTCGAGAGTTTGTCAATGTATGGTAGAAAAAGATTTATTTAGGATCGATCGTTTTTTCAACAGGCAGTTCAGTAGTTTCTTTAAAACTACTGAGAACAACATTTGATCGGCTTTTGCTAACCCCATCCCAGGATTGAATTTTCGAGAGCAATTGTTCGAATGATGATGTGTTTTCGGTTCGAATTTTAAGAATATGTGATCCGTCTCCGGTTATAGAATGACATTCCAGAATTTCCGGTTCTGCCACCGCATTTTCAATAAAGATAGGGTAATTATCCGAACCGTCTACTTCCACAAATACAAAAGCTGTAATGTCAAACTTGAACTTTTTGGAATCCAGAAGTGCTGTATACCCCTTTATCAACTCTTTTTCTTCCAACTTTCGCATCCTTTCTGACACAGAAGGAACTGACAGGTGAACAATTTCAGCCAGTTTATTGCGCTGCGACCGACCATCTTTTTGGAGATGGTTTAATATTTTAAGATCAATTTCGTCTAATCCTTGAGCCATAACCTGTAATATGTCCTTAATTTTCTATTTTTTTTTGAAAATAGCCTAAATTAATTAGGAGGTCAAGCTTATAAAGTAGATTCTCGGAAAATTTTTTGGGAATTGTAGAAAGAAGTCTTCACAAATATTTTGGGTTCAAACCTTTCGTTAAACTCTCTTATCTTTAGCTAAACTATCAACAAAATTTCAAATAAATTACTCAATGTTAGACGTCACTTTTATTAGGAATAATCCCGATTTAATTAAGCAAGCGATGAAGAACAAGGGGGAAGAAAATCTCCAGATTGTTGATGAGGTTATCAGTATTGATGAACAGTGGCGTTCGTTGGTAGAGGAGACAGATAACCTGCGAAATGAGAGTAATACTAAAGCCAAGAAAATTGGTGAACTAATGGGGCAGGGAAAAAAAGAGGAAGCCCAGGAAATTATTTCTTACACCACCGAGCTAAAGGAGCAGATTCAGGAGAAAGAGGATAAGCTGCGGTCACTGAAAACAGCTCGGGAAGATCTGTTGCTCAAAATACCTAATGTGCCGCATGAGTCCGTACCGGTGGGACAAACGGAGGATGATAATGAGGTTTTTAAAACGTGGGGAGATCCCAATGAAGAAAACTGGCGCAAGCCCCATTGGGAGCTGTTCGAGGAGCAGGGTTGGATCGATTTTGATCGCGGCGCCAAAGTAACGGGAGCCGGTTTTCCCTTTTATGTGGGCCCGTTGGCTCGGTTGCAGCGCGCGCTGATCAACTATTTTTTAAATAAAGCTGCCGAGGCTGGTTATACTGAATTGCAGGTACCTTATTTTGTGAATGAAGATTCGGCGCGGGGTACGGGACAAATTCCCGACAAGGAAGATATGATGTATGAAATTCCGAGGGATGAGTTTTTTATGATCCCAACAGCCGAGGTCCCGGTAACGAATTTTCATCGCGATGAAATTTTAGAAGATGAGAAGCTTCCACTCTATTATACTTCTTATACGCCTTGTTGGCGACGTGAGGCAGGCTCGTACGGAAAAGATGTGCGGGGATTAAATCGCCTGCACCAGTTTGACAAGGTTGAGCTGGTAAAAATTGTACATCCCGAAACGGCTTATGATGAGTTGGAAAGTCTGCGTAAACATGCCGAATCACTGTTGGAAGAGTTAAATATTCCATATCGTACTTTGCTAATGTGTACCGGAGATATGGGCTTTACCCAATCCAAAAAGTACGATCTTGAGGTTTGGAGCCCGGGTCAGCAACAGTGGTTGGAGGTAAGCTCCTGCTCTAATTTTGGGAGCTTTCAGGCACGTCGCATGATGATCCGTCGCCGTAAAGAAAATGGGGACACCGAAATAGTACATACGCTTAATGGATCCGGGTTGGCATTACCTCGCGTTGTGGCAGCTATTCTGGAGATCTATCAGCAAAAAGATGGCAGTGTCGAAATTCCTGAAGTGTTGCAACCGTTTATGGGTACTGATGTTATAATACCGGAAATGTAAACTATTTAATATTAATAGTAGAGTTATATGAAGCATGAAATTTGGGGAGATCGATCGCTTACAGAGAATCAGGTAGAGTATATTACTGTTGGGGATCTGCATCTGTGGATAAAATATAGAAATGAAGAGGTGTGGATTGCCCATGCGTATAATGATGAGTTTGAACAAAAGGCTGGCTCCGACCAGCCCCCTCAAAATGTGGAATGGTCTCGCTGGGCACATAAAAATAGTTCTGCTGATATTACGGTTACACCGGCTTATCCCGATAGACCGCTTGTGCTGCATTCGGAGTATAACCTAAAAGTAAGTCCCGAAACAAGGATACAAATATTTACCCGCATACCTATTTGGGTTCGCATATCGCTGGCTAATAATAATTATCAGCTGATGGAATTGCCTGCGATAAAGCTGTCGCGAACTTGGTTCGGTACTTTTATCGAGGGAGAGCTTTGTTATCATGCTACCACGAAGGCACGCAGAGATTTATCCCATGTTGATAAAAAGCCCTATTTCGTAAGTTGTCCAATCAAAATTGATAACAAATCTGATGAGGAGCTTACCTTTTCAAATTTTTGTTTCCGGGTAGAGCGGTTAAGTATGTATCTGCATGATGATGAGCTTTGGGCTGATGAAACGCAGATTATTTTCCAAGGGGAAGAGTTAAACAGCGAAGTTATTATGACGGGAAAACTTCCCGATGGAATCACCACAAAACAGCTACTTACCAAGCCGAGGAGACAGGTACAAAAGAGTTTAGCTACTCGAACATTTAAACGCTTTTTAAAGATAGACCTCTGATTGATCGCTAAATCATTTTATGCCAATGGATTTATTTAATATTTATAATTATTTGTCGGAAGAAATAGTACGCCAGATGGTAAGGGTGCTGCTGATTTTTATCATAAGTATTCCCGTACTGCTAATATTTCGGGGATGGGCTCGTCGCTTTTTTACCAAGAAATATGCTCCACACTACGGTATGCTGGCCGGCAAGGTTGTTTTTTACTCCGGTATTATTTTGATGATAATCACTGTACTCGGACAGTTGGGCATAAGCCTGGCTCCACTGCTTGCAGGTGCGGGTATTGTGGGGGTAGCGCTTGGTTTTGCCTCACAAACAAGCGTGTCTAATATTATCAGTGGTTTATTTTTAATTGCAGAACAACCGTTTAAGGTAGATGACATTATTAATGTAGGTGGTACAATCGGGATTGTAATGTCAATTGATGTTTTGTCGGTTAAGCTGCGCACTTTTGATAATAAGTTCGTTCGCATTCCCAACGAAACGATTATAAAAACTGAAGTCACTAACCTGACCCGATTCCCAATACGTCGATTTGATGCAAAAGTCTCGGTAGCTTATAAAGAGGATATCGAAAAAGTGCGAGAAATTTTGTTGGATGTAGCCCAAAAAAATCAGTATTCGCTCAGTGATCCAGAGCCACAAATTATTTTCAATGCGTTTGGTAGTTCATCCATTGATTTGGATTTCAGAATTTGGGCGCCGGTTGACGAGTGGTTATTGGTGAAAAATTCAATACAGGAAGAGATCAAAAAACAGTTTGACGAAAAGGGGATAGAAATTCCATTTCCACACGTCTCTTTTTATACAGGATCGGAATCCAAACCATTGTCTATTGAGCTCGTAAAAAATAGTGAAACCCTGGAGCAGGACACCGATTAGTAATAGGTTGATCTATTTTGTAAGGAGCTTTGGATTGCTTTATATGAAAAATAGGTTCCCAGTATTGCCAGTATCATAATAAGCAAGCTGCCCCACAGGATATAAGTGAGGTAGGGTATGGCAATTACGCAAAGAATAATAGAGAAAAATCGGGTTGGATTTGAATAGAAGGTATAGGCATTAAGGCCAGTGGCGAGCAGACGTAGAATTCGGGCAACCATTTTTTGCAGGATTTATTAGTATTGTTATAAATTTTCCTACGAAAAGAAACTCAATTTGATTCATTTTCCACCATTAGTAATTTGATTTACAGCAGTTGCATTTTCCCCGGCTGATAGTATTTTTACAATAGTCTACCATAAAATATAAAACGGGGGATTTATGCGGGATTTAAATATTTCTATTCTACTATTACTCATCAGTGTAGCTCTTTCTTCTTGTGCACCGGTTTATGTGCCTAATGCCCGTCAAACTAATCTGATGGAAAAACAGGGAGAATTTCACGGTGCTGCCCACGCTGGTACAAACGGAGGGGATATACAATTGGCTTATGCGATGTTTGATCATGTCGGAATATTCGGATCTACATCATTTAAAACAGATGAGGAAACCGGTGATACTGATCAGGATTATCACAAGCATCGATATGGGGAGTTTGGGGCGATTTATTTTCATCCCATTGGAAATATTGGACGATTTGAAGCCCTTGGTGGTTTTGGTTTGGGAAGAGCAGAAGCGGTTGATCAGTATGACGTTTTTGGCCCCAATGAGGTACGGGCGGAAGGTAGTTATCACAAAGCGTTTGCCCAGACCAATATCGGATTGGAAACTTCGGCCTTTGAAACAGGGGTGGCATTACGATTGGCTCAGATAACTTTTTCTGAGTTTGAAACATCCAGCATGAGTTTGGGAGAAGCGGAGTCCGGAACCTTTTTTGAGCCAGCTGCATTTGCGAGGCTAGGTTGGAAAAATGTTAAAATTGAATCGCAGTTGGGAGTTGCTACATTGCTGCAGGATGAGGTTGCTTTTGATTATGAGTCGCTATTCTTTTCCATTGGACTACACTTTCAAATAGACTCCTAAAATTATTCGAACTAATTATGTCTGATTTATGGATTGGAACAAGTGGGTGGTCATATAAAGGGTGGAGCAATTTTTACCCAGAGGATGTTTCCCAAAAGGATTATCTTGAATATTATATCAGGCAATTTAATTCTGTGGAGGTTAATGCAACATATTACAATATCCCTACTGAAAATGCGGTAAACAATTGGAAAAAAACGGCTGACGATAATTTTCAATTTTCTGTAAAAGGTCATCGTCGTATTACTCACTACAACAAGATGAAAGATATTGATGAACCTTTAAATAAATATCTAAGTCGTGTACGGAGATTGGGAGAGTCTCTTAAGACAATTTTTTGGCAATTTCCGCCGAACTTTAAAAAGAATGTTGAGCGGTTGGAATCGTTTTTGGGAAAACTCCCCGATGATCAGAAATTTGCTTTTGAATTCAGGCATACTTCATGGTTGGATGAGGAGGTGTATAATTTACTTTCAGATATAAATGCAGCCATTGTCTGGCAGAGCTCAGGCAAATTCCCGAATGATTGTACTCCTACAGCAGACTTTATCTATATCAGGTTTCACGGACTAACGGGATACAGGTATAATTACAAAAAATCGGATTTAGAGCCCTGGGCAGAAATTGTGCAGAAACAATTGGATGAAGGCCGGGATGCTCAGGTCTATTTTAATAATCCGGGAGGAAATGCAGTTGAAAGTGCACAAATGTTGCGTGAAATGCTTAGTTAATCCCCAGTTTGGATATATGCTACGAAGCCACCGCTGCTAACATCTCCTGCTCTTTAAAGTTCATGAGTAAGTCAATAATAGGCTCCATCTCAGATTCTTTCATGATTTCGGCGCGCAATTGACGGCTATTACGGATACCCTTCAGATATTGACCGTAGTGCTTTTTCATGATGATAACACCGTACCGTTCTCCGTGATGATCAATCGATCGCCGCAGCTGTTCTGCACACAAATTAATGCGATCCTCGATCGTAGGTTCGGGCAGTAGTTCGCTATTATCTATATAGTGGCGTGTCCGTTCAAAAATCCATGGATTACCGATAGCGCCGCGGCCAATCATAACGCCGTCAACGCCGGTTTCATCGAACATACGCTTGGCTTCTTCAGGCGAAGTAACATCGCCATTACCGATAATGGGAATCTCGAGTCCGGGCGTTTTTTTAACATATTTTAAATAATCCCAGCGGGCATCGCCTTTATATTTTTGGCTGCGAGTGCGTGCATGTATAGCAAGGGCTTTAATACCAACAGACTGCAGACGGAGTGCTACTTCGCGAATTTTTATAGTCTGATCATCCCAGCCGAGGCGGGTCTTGGCAGTTACGGGAACGTCATCAACAGCATCAACAACACTGGCCGCCATGCGCTCCATCATATCAAGGTCGCGCAGGCATCCTGCACCGGCTCCCTTTTTGGCAATTTTATAAACCGGACATCCAAAATTGATGTCAATGATATCGGGATTCTCCTCTTCGGCTGTTCGGGCGGCATCTTCCATTGCTTCCTCACGGCCACCAAAAATCTGCACCCCAAATGGACGTTGTTCTTCGGTAAAATCCATCTTGTGCAGTGCCTGGTCGTTGTCGCGCACAATAGCTTCCGAGCTGATAAATTCAGTATAAACAACAGAAGCTCCTTTGCGACGACAGATGGTACGGAAAGGGGAGTCCGTTACATCCTCCATCGGAGCAAGTAGAATGGGTTTATTGCCGAGATCAATGTCGCCTATATTCATAAGAAATGTTTATTTAATTCCTTGTAATAACTGATAAAGATATTGATTTTTTTGATGAACATCGATAGATAGGATTTCAAGGTTTTGAAACATATTGCTTACAATGTTAACTAGTCATTTCATATTGAATCACTTATATTAATTACCTTTTAAAACAAAATAATTTTAGTTAAACCTGGGAGCTACGCTATGGCTTTAGCAAAAAAAAGTATTGAAGAGTTACTTGGTGAGGAAGCAGAAGATCTGTTAACACATAAGTGCGAGACCATTCCAAAAGAAAAATTACATTTGCCAAGCCCAACCTATGTTGATGATATGTTGGGTGGATCAGATCGCAATCCGCGTGTAATGCGAAGCCTGCAAACGCTGTTGGATAATGGGCGTTTGGGTGGAACAGGGTACCTGTCTATTTTGCCTGTTGATCAAGGTGTTGAGCACTCGGGTGGAGCTTCATTTGCGCCTAATCCCGATTATTTTGATCCAGAGAAAATTGTGAAACTTGCTATTGAAGGCGGATGCAACGGAGTAGCATCCACGTTTGGCGTGTTAGGTTCTGTTGCACGTAAATATGCTCACAAGATTCCCTTTATCGTTAAGATTAATCATAACGAGCTGATGACGTATCCCAATGAATACAACCAGATTATGTTTGGATCGGTTGAACGCGCTTTTGATATGGGAGCTGTTGCAGTCGGGGCGACTATTTATTTCGGATCTCAGGAATCGAGTAGACAAATTCAGGAAGTAGCCAAAGCCTTTGAACGGGCACATGAGTTGGGAATGGCTACCATTCTGTGGTGTTATACCCGAAACTCAGCCTTTAAAGTAGATGGTGAAGATTATCATGCCGCTGCTGATCTTACCGGTCAGGCCAATCATTTAGGTGTTACCATTCAGGCGGATATCATCAAACAGAAACAACCAACGACCAATGGAGGATACAAGGCGCTGAATATGGGCGATTCTTCGTATGGTAAGTTGGATGAAGATATTTACGATAAGCTTTCCAGCGATCATCCTATTGATTTAACGCGTTACCAGGTGGCTAATGACTATATGGGCCGCGCAGGACTGATTAACTCGGGTGGTTCTTCTGGTGAAAATGATTTTGCCCAGGCCGTACGTACAGCTGTGATCAACAAGCGTGCCGGCGGTATGGGGCTGATTAGTGGTCGTAAGGCATTTCAACGTCCTATGGAAGAAGGTATTCAACTGCTGAACTTTATCCAGGATGTTTATCTTGATGACAATATTACGGTAGCATAATAACTCTGCCTATTTTACGGGCCTTATGGAGCTTTCCATAAGGCCTTTTTTATGAAATGAAAACAGTCGTGGAGTACTCGCTTATTTTTCGTTGATTTGTACCATATCCACAGCAAAATATAGAACTTAATTTTACTGTAGAACTACTTTTTATTGTCTAATAAAGAAGAGCACATACAAGAGGATCCAAACCGGTATTTTTCTAAAAAATATCTCTTTATTTCTATTGGGCTTAGTGTAGCAACCATGGCATTTGTCATTTGGCTCACTTATACGCCCGGAGTGTTAACCCATCTTAAGGCAAAGAGGCTGCCCGGACTTATTATTGCAATTGTTGTCTCTTTCATGCGATTGGGCTTTTCAGCTGCAAAGATCAGGTATCTATCGGAAAAAGCGCTTGACTGGATGGGTTCGTTCAGAGTAATGCTGAGCTGGGATTTTACGTCCTCGATTACACCGTCGATTGTAGGTGGAGCGCCCATGGCCACTTATGCAATGACAAAAGAGGGGTTCAATTTTGGACAATCTACGGCCATTATGCTTTATAGCCTACTCCTTGATCAGCTTTGGTTCGCTATGGCCGTGCCGATTCTATTGATTTCGGGAATTTTCTTCGAAGTAGTCCCCAACAATACCGGATTTGTTGGTCATGCATCGATGATGTTGCTATACGTTGGTTTATTAAGTTATGCCGGTTTGATGGCCTACGGCGTGCTCAAAAATCCCAATGCAATTCGCAAGGTTGTACACTGGTTATTAAAGCTTCCATTTTTACGTCGTTGGAAAGATACCGTTGCCGGTGAAGTTGATAACCTTGTTGAGTATGCCCACGAACTCCGCAAGAAACCAAAAAGCTTTCTGCTCAAAGCATTTTTTCTCTCCACTATGTCGTGGTTGTGCAGGATTGCCCTGCCGACTATTGTAGTGCTGAGTTTACTACCTGCTGATGTTATCTTATCGGTTCTGCGCAGCTTGGCAATGAATCTTGCTTTCCTCATTATGCCGACTCCCGGAGGCAGTGGCGGTGTGGAAGGGCTGTTCGCCATTTTCCAGGGTCCGCTTATGGATCGTAAGGCTTTTATTGGATTAGCCGTTTTTGCGTGGCGGGTTATCAGTTATTATATCAGTATCGGATTGGGAATGATGGCTACCACTTGGTATATCAACCGTTCCATGGTAGATACGCTGAGTGATGAGGCTGCCAAAGAAAAGATTGAAAGCGATTTACCATCCTAAAAAAAGTATTACTTATGCCTAAAGATCGGATACAATATGTTTGCGGGGACTGTGGACACACTTCGACCAAGTGGTTGGGGAACTGTCCCAACTGCGGCGCGTGGCATACGTTTAAGGAATTTACGGTGGAGCGAAAGACAAAGTCTGAAAAAGACCATAAAGGCAAAGTTGATGGAATTGAAGATTCCCAGCCGCCGCAAAAGCTCGACGATATTGATATGGATTCCCAAGAACGGTTTTTGAGTAATATCCAAGAGTTTGATCGTGTGCTGGGCGGTGGATTTGTCTCCGGATCCTTTGTGCTGATTGGTGGTGATCCCGGTATTGGGAAAAGCACGCTTACGCTACAGATTGGAAAAGCACGACCCGATTTAGAGATACTCTACTGTGCAGGAGAAGAGTCGGCGGGACAAATAAAACAGCGCGCAAAGCGGTTGGGCGTCAGTTCAGATAATTTCTATATCTATACTGAAACCGATATCAATAAAGTTCTTAAAGAAGCACAAAAACTGGATCCCGACCTATTAGTTGTTGATTCCATTCAGACAGTTTATCGTACCGAGCTGACGAGTATGGCAGGCAGTATACAGCAGGTCAAGGAGTGTGCTGCGCTGTTGCAGCAGCTGGCTAAAAAGCAGGATATCACCACGCTGGTGATTGGTCATGTAACGAAGGAGGGAACTATTGCCGGTCCGCGCGTGCTGGAGCACATGGTTGATACCGTGCTTCAGTTCGAAGGTGACAGCAATTATAACTACCGGATGTTGCGCAGTATTAAAAACCGGTTTGGCCCGGCGCAGGAAGTGGGCGTTTTTGAGATGAAGGAATCGGGTCTGGAAGATGTGTTAAATCCATCCCAGCTGTTTCTTTCAGAGTATAACAGCAAGGTGAGTGGCAATGCGGTAATCTGCTCGATTGAGGGTTCTCGTCCGCTCTTGGTTGAGGTACAGGCACTGGTAACGCCCAGCAACTATGGAACGCCTCAGCGTACGGCTACAGGCTTTGATCATCGTCGCTTGTCGCTATTGCTTGCGGTATTAGAAAAGCGGGGTGGTTATCAGTTTTCAGGGCAGGATGTGTATCTCAATATAGCGGGAGGACTGAAAGTGAATGATCCGGCCGCTGATTTAGGAGTGACCATGGCACTGGTATCCAGTTTCTTGGATAAGCCGATTTCCAATAAAGTTGCATTTTTAGGTGAAGTGGGACTGGGAGGAGAAGTGCGTACGGTAAATAAAATTGATCACCGCCTTACAGAGATCAATAAATTGGGGTTTGGCCATGCAATTATTCCCAAATCGAATAACGTAGAGAGTGGTAATGATTTAAAAACCAGTGGGGTTACCAATATTTCATCAGCGATAAAAAAAGCCCTTTAGTATAAACTAAAGAGCTTTTTAAGATCGTAAAATATTTTTTAGTACTGGTTGCGCTCTCGTCTGCGCTGTTCGCGAATACTTTTCTTTAAAGCCTCACGACGTTCTTTCGAAGGCTTAGTGTATTGCTGGTTTTCTTTGTATTCGTTCAGAATTCGTGAACGTGCAACCAGTTTTTTGAACCGGTTAACGGCTCGATCAATGCTCTCGTTATCTTTTACTTTAACTCCAACCATAAATTGTAAATTGTTTTGCTTTCAATTCTCGGACGCGAAATATAAGGATTCTTTTGTAAATGTACATACTTAGAACAAAGAAAATTTGAGTATCATTTCTAATAAAGCTTGAACTTAATTCCGAATCCAAATTCAAAGCCTGAACTGTACCATTGTTGATTATCTGTGGCATGAACTCTATAAGGGCTACCATCAGGATACCGTTCTAAAATTTCTTCTATTGTGGTGATATCACTTCGCATCAATCGATACCCACTTTGCAGAGTAAGAGAGATGGATTTCGCTAAAGGCCATTCAACTTCAAGATAGGGTTTAAAAGTATCCGGGAATTGATCCTCAATTTTTCCACCCACAACATCACCTTCTCTTCTGTAATCATTAACTGCAAATCGACTTATGTTAATACCACTTTTAAGCCTAAAGGAATCATTGTTAATAACGGCGTAAAAGATTCCGGCACCATATAAGAAATCTACGGCAGAATTGAATCCTCGGAAGAGCTGAAAATTTATGCCAAAACGAGATTGTTCAAAATCTGAAATGGAAAGAATAATGCCTTGGGATTGCGTGCCTGTATGTTTGATACTGTTGACTTGAAAAGAGGGAATGGCATTTGCATGAATTTCCGCCCAAAGATTTGGCACTTTGTCATCCTGAGCCGAGGCTGATGTTGCCCAGGCTGAAAGCATATATAGGGATATAATGCAGAACTGTTTCATGCCTAAAAGTTAAACAACAGGTTGAAAGTGAGTGTACCCGTTGAATATTCGTTCGTAAAATTGTATCGGAGGCAATATTGTGGCTCTGCCGTGATTGAAAAAGAGTTTCCAAGACTGAATTTTGTATCCAGCCCCAGTTGCGGGCCGGCAACAAAGCCGTCAAATCCCTGCCGTAAGTTCCCGGACGAAACCGGGGGATCATAGTCGCCCAATCCTACTAATGCACCGATATTTGGCATAAATGTAATATTCTCAGAAATGGAGAGTGACTTATAAATGGATGATACACCAAGTATGGAAGTCAAAGATGGATCAGCAAATCCCTGATAATTTTCAAGATTTAAATTAAAGCTGTGATAAGCAGACAGTTCAGTTCGGAGTAGAAGGTTGTTATCCCAGTGATTGGTTTGTCCCGCCGTGAGGCCAAGGTTAAGAATAGAAAGTTGTATTGTGGACGCATCTATCAAAATATTTGATTCAGTGTTTAATAATTCGGCATGCAGGCTCAAATCATATCGGTTGTTGAACCGATATCCAATGGCCGGACCAATAAGTTGCGTATCTTCAAAAATACCGCCCCGCAGATACAAGGATTCTACCATCGGAGTAAAAAAGCCCGGATCATCTTCGTAGGTAGTTTGGGCTTGTGTAATATTTGCGGTGGTTAACAGAACAAAAAATAGGAGGGTCGTAATAGTGATTTTTGCAAGTCTCATATTGATAATATTTTGGAATGTAACAAGTAGCGCCCGTTAATGATTAATAGTCTTAATAAGAATATTAATAAATTTAGGGGACAAAAGTTTAATCCAGCATTACCGGATTTTTGATGAACTCTTTAGGAATTTCATCTTGATTAACGCCCAGCCCAAAAAGCGCATAATCATATTTGGCAGGATCTTGAGGATCTAAAAGTCGAAGCGCTTCGGTAAGTTCTTGCACTGCCCACCAGTCATTATAAGTTCGGGAAAGGAGGCCAATCGCACGGGCCTGACGTGCAACGTGTACATCCAGCGGAATCATAAGTTTTGATTGCGGCATAAAATCCATTAAGCCTAAATCAACGGGGCTATTATTACGCAACGCCCATCGAAGGAAGAGATAAAGTCGCTTGCAGGAGCTCTTTTTATCGGCATTGGACACGTGCTTGCGCGTGCGTTGTGGGGCTTCGGGATGCCGGGCAAAGAACTGCTCGTGGAAAACGGACATCAATGGTCGTTTGTTTTCGGAAGCATTGTTATAGCAAAACGACCAGAAATCCTCAAAAGAGCTGTACTCTGATAGGATGGATTGCAAAATTTTTACGAGCCATTTCATGTCAACAGGCTTGAAGGTTCGGTGTTTGAATCCCTCGAAACGTTTGGCATCGCGATCAGAGAAATTGGCAATAAAATCGGCCGGACGATTATCCATGCGATCCAGGAAATCACGCACTTTTCGAATAACCACATCACGACGTCCCCACGCCATGGTAGCAGCAAAAAATCCGGCTAATAGCTGGTCCTCTTTTTGATTAAAAGCATGCATAAACAGGATGGGATCATCATCGATATAATCGGGCTGTTCAATTTTTTCGACCCATTTATCCAAGAAAGATTTTAGCTCTTTAATTTCTTTGCTTGATCGTTTTTGAAGCTCTGGTGGCATTGCTATAGTTTGAATTAAAGGTTCTTATTACCAATCCTCCTGTCCTCCTTCGCCAAGGAGGAACCCAATTGTTTTAAATCTATATTGAATCCAAAAATTAGCGAAAAGTCCCTCTTTGAAAAGAGGGATTCAGGGAGATTGAAAATCTGAAAATATAGAAGTTGATAAACTATAGATGCTGAAATAAGTTTGGTCCGGTATATCGGGGTTCAGCATGACGTATTGATTATATTTCTAATTCCTGTTGGCCTTTATCCAAATCCATCAGCTTTTCGGTAAGCTTGCGATTGGCTTTAGGAAATGGAAAGTCTTCAAGTTCATTAATAGCAATCCAGCGGATTTCCTGGCTCGATTTTGGTTTGGGTGTTCCATCCACTAACTCACATAAATAAGCATGTAGTGTGATTTTAAAATGAGAATACGCATGGTCAAGCTTCATAAACGGTTTTGAAATGGAAACATCAATATCCAGCTCTTCTTTAAGTTCGCGTTTAACGGTTTGCTCCATTTCCTCGTTTTTTTCCTGTTTTCCGCCGGGAAACTCCCACATGCCGCCCAGCATCGCGTCATCAGGACGTAGTGCGATAAGCACCTCTTCATCTTTATTCATCACAATGCCAACACCAATCTGGTGATGCGGTCGTTTTTTAGCAGATGATTTATAAGGAATTTCTTCAGTTTTCGCAGTTTTGTAAGCTATACAATTGGATTGTATGGGACACTCTTCACAACTGGGATTGGAAGGGGTGCAAATCGTTGCGCCCAATTCCATTACGGCCTGATTAAAATCCCCGGGTCGTTCCTCGGAAATTAGATCATCCGCAGCATCCTGTATAGTATTTTTTGTAGATGTACTTCTAACATTATCCTCAATTCCTAAATACCGACTAAGCACGCGAATAACATTTCCATCCACAACAGCATGCTTTTTTTGATAAGCGATACTAAGCACGGCCGATGCGGTGTAGGGCCCCACGCCTTTGAGCTCGTTGATGTCATCCCAGTTGTCAGGAACTTTGCCGTCAAATTCGTCAACAACGAGTTTTGCCGCAGCATGCAGATGACGAGCGCGACTGTAATATCCGAGTCCCTCCCACACTTTCAGCACTTCTTGTTGGTCGGCCTTGGCTAAATCTTGCACTGTGGGAAAGCGCTCCATAAAACGATTGAAATAAGGGGTGGCCTGGTCCACGCGAGTCTGCTGCAGCATAATCTCAGAGACCCATATTTTATAGGGGTTACCACAGTCGCGCCAAGGCATCTCACGCTTGTTTTGATCGTACCAATCCAACAAGAGGTTTTGAAATGTACCCTTATCCAATGTTTGCTACTTCCTAAAAGTTAAAATGATCTGCGTTAGTTGTCGGCTTCTTCACTGCGGGGATTCTCAACAACATTAATGGTGATGTCAATCGATTTTGCCGCACCGTATTGATCAGTTGCAATTACCCGAAATTCATTTTCACCTATTTGGCGCGGAGTAGGTGACCACGTGAATTTGCCCGTTTTCTCGTCAATTGAAGCACCCTCGGGTAAGTCTACGCCTAAGTACCGAATCAGCTCGCTATCGCTTCCGTCCGGATCGGTTGCTTTAATGGGTAATGAAAATTTTTCATTGATTGGAATACTTATCGATCGTATAGGCGCAAATCGTGGTGGTGAATTAAATGATGTGACTTCAACATTAACACTGGTACTGTCCGTTTTGCCACTGTTTGTTGAGGCGATAATTTTAACGCGATGGTTCCCAACATCGTCGGCTGTGGGTTGCCAGTAAAAGCTCTGTCCTCGTATTTCGGCGTGTGTAATATCATCAGACTGATAAGAGATCTGAACCGCGTTTGCAGGAACATCCTGCTCAAATTGGATTGGAAATAACAGTGGTTTTGTATGTGGAACTACCTGGTTAGAAATATCTTTCAAAGAAAATTCACCGGAGTACACTTCGCTTAATTCCGTGCTTACATCATCGTCAGAACCGCCGGGCACCGACGTTATTATTCGGCTAAGCTTATTGTATTCCGAAACCCACAGGTCATCGTTTGTCACTGTGAAATAATTCCCGGCGTCTTTGTCTTCTTTCCACAGGTCGGGGCTTCTATTTTGATATGAGGTCCAAACTCTGTTTGAATTGCCCTGAATAATGAGCCAGTTTTTCCAAGACTCCATCTTAACTATGGGCTCGTTAATACTGCCGAGTTTTGATGTGTTTCCAGAGCTGTCAATCTCGTATATGTTGCCATTAGGATCCGATCCGTAAACAGTATTATCAATTAAAAATATTTTACTGATATTCCCGGAGAGCTCCAGCTCTTTTGCCAGCGCTAATTGTCCATCCTCATAGTCAAAGTGATAGAGTTTTTGACTGGATGCAAGAGCAAAAAGCTGATCGTTAGAAGCTTCGATATCAACAATATTTTCTCGACTTAAGCGAGAACGCTCTACATAATCCATTGTGGAATCAACTGCAGCAGGTGTACGAAGCGAAAGCTTTCCGAGCCCTTTATTACCGAGAGCCACATATAGATTATTGTCGATGCGTTTAGCATCCTGTGGATTGGCGGGTAACAGGGTAGAGGAGTAGACGCCCAATACCGAAGTGGGTTCCAAAACTGTGAGTCGCCGGCTGTCTCCCCAAAGGTAAGCAAACCGAATATCGGCCGTCATCATATTACCTCGCTGTTCCATTCCGGTGGATGAGTAGAGCCACTGCAGGGTATCCTGCTGGGTACGAAATACAGCCATGCCTTCGGTGTCAGATAGAACGTAAACATGTGCAGCTGAACTGCCTATCGTTAAAGTGGATGGTATTTCTAATACATAAGAAAAATCTTTTTGCAGGGTCGGTTGTGCCTGTACATTTGTTGCAATGCAAAACAGTAAGCCGACAAAAAAAGTGAGTAGTTTGTTCTTCATAAATTTATAGCCAGTGATGTTTTTGATACCAGTGAATGGTACGCGAAATCCCTTCTCCCAGCGAGTATTGCGGGGTATAGCCGAGTTCACGGTGTGCTTTTTCATGGGAGCACGTCCATTCTAATATTAATTCCTTTGCTTTTTCCTTGTTAAGAACGGGATACATCCCAAAAAATGATGCAGCTTTTTCAACCGTACCTGCGATGGTCTTTACAAGTTTGGGTTTTAGGTAAATGGGTAACGCTTTTTTACCTAATATCTTGGAGGTAGTTCCACGAATTTGATTCCAGGTGTAAACTTCCGGCCCGGATATGAAATACGTGTGTACCCCTGTGGCGGATTGATCCACTGCTTTTAAAATCCCATTAATGACATCGCCCACATAAATCATTGAAATTTTGGGATGCTCACCGTCGCCAATAATAGGGCATATTCGTTTATTGACCATCTTAAAGAAGCTGTAAATTTGATCTTCGCGCGGTCCATATACTGCGGGCGGACGCAATATAGTAATAGAGGTATTTCCATTTGAGACCTCGTGGATAACTTCCTCCATTTCTTTTTTTGATTTCCCATAGTTACTGATGGGATTCATGGGCTTGTCCTCGGTAACGGGCCCGTCTTCGCTGGGACCGGCCGCAGCCAATGATGAGAGCACCACTATTTTGGGAACGCCTTCTTTTTGGGCAATACGAAGAAGGTTTTCGGTTGCATCCACATTGGCATATTTAAGCTCCTCATATGTGGGGGCTTTTACACGGCCGGCAATGTGGAAGATTACATCTACATCTTTAACTGCTTTTTTTAGCACAGGTAGGTCATCCAGATCACCGTGCACTCGGGTAAAATCCTTGTCCTTAAGCCATTTTTCATTGTTGCGAATGAGGCATCGTACCTCAGAATAGTCGTCAGAATTGATTAACGTGTCGGCCAGATGACTTCCAATAAAACCTGTGCCGCCGGTTACGAAGGCTTTCATCAAATTTTGTATATTTGGGGCCTAAATTAAACTGTGATTGTTAAAACATCTCAAGTTTAAAACAGTTATTAAGATACAAATATCAAAGATGTATTGGAAAATTTATGAAAGAACTTAGAGTTGCCATTTTTACCGGGAATTACAACCATATTCAGGATGGTGTTTCATTGACTCTGAATAGGCTGGTTGGGTTTTTGGAAGAGAAAGGTATCCCGGTAATTGTATTTGGTCCCACCGTTGATGAGCCGGCCATTGATCATGAAGGAGAATTTGTGCCCGTTCCCTCAGTTCCGGTTCCGGGACGATCAGAATATCGTATTACCGTTGGATTTCCCGAAAAAGCTCAGCGGCGACTTCGAAAATTTGAACCTACGCTCATTCATCTTGCCACGCCTGATGTATTGGGATTTCGTGCCATGCGCTGGGCTCAGGCTAACAATATACAGCTTGTAGCCTCGTATCATACCCATTTCACCAGTTATTTGAAGTATTATAATTTGGATATGCTGGAAATGCTGGGCTGGAAGTATATCGGATGGTTTTACAGTCAGTGCAAGCATATTTATGTGCCATCTCCTTCAATGGCTAATGAACTTAACGAGGAAGGTATCGATGAGGGGATCCGAATTTGGGCACGCGGTGTAAATACTGATCAGTTTAATCCCGATTTTAGGGATATGGAATGGCGCCGATCGGTTGGATTTGACGATGACGATAAGATTGTAACCTTTGTATCGCGATTGGTTTGGGAGAAGAACCTTCAGACTTTTGTTGATACGGTGAAGCGCCTACAGCAAGATCATTCTAATATTAGAGCGATGATCGTAGGCGACGGTCCGGCCAAGAAGGAGCTCGAACACATGTTGCCCGAAGCACACTTTACCGGATTTATTACCGGTGATGAGTTGAGTCGCGCCTATGCCAGCAGTGATATATTTCTATTTCCATCCGAAACGGAAACTTTTGGAAATGTAACGCTTGAAGCGATGTCGAGCGGACTGCCGTGCGTTGTTGCCGATGCTACGGGGAGCCGTTCATTGGTTGAATCAGGGGTAAACGGATTTTTAGCTGCTCCCCGCGACACACGAGGGTTTGCAGAATGTGTGGCGAATATTGCAAATGATGAAGAACTTTGGGATGAAATGAGCAAAGCAGCGCGTCAAAAAGCGTTGGCATATTCTTGGGAAAATGTAAACAATAAGTTATTGGAAAATTATCGGGAAGCGCTCAACGAACCTCGTCCCGCTCTTAAATTTTAGCCTAATCTTTTTTAAATCGTGCGAATTTTATACGTCTCTCATACACATCCGCCGGAAGGAAAAATTCTTGAAAATGTAGGTGGCATGCAGCGGGTAAGCCAACAGTTGATAAACGAGCTGAGGCGTAAAGATGATGTGGAAGTTATTACAGAAGCGATTAATGTTTCTGAAGATGGTAAAATAGCTCTACATACGGCTGGCTTTCTGTTTAGAAACTTGTTCGAATTGCCCCATAAAGTGCGTGAACACAATGCCGATGTAGTGGTATTTTCATCTATGGTTACGGCAAGCCTGGCTTATTTTATTCGGGATAAAGTTTCGGTACCGATGATTACGATTAATCACGGTCGCGATGTGACCCTACCGGTTAAAATTTATCAGTGGTTTGTGCCAAAGATTTTTAAAAATCTTGATGGCGTAATTTCCGTTTCGCGGGCAACGCGCAAAGAATGTATTAAACGAGGAATGGATCCTGAAAAAGGGGTAGCACTGCCGAACGGATTTGATTTTAAAAAGCTGAACAATTTTCCGGATAAAAAAGAATCTCGAAATCGACTGCAGCAGAACTTTCGCATTCCTCTGGAAAATAAGTTTATGCTTCTTACGGTTGGGCGAAAAGTTAAACGCAAGGGACATGAGTGGTTTATACGCAAAGTAATGCCTAAGATAGACGATAACATCGTTTATGTAACGGTGGGAGATGGCCCTGAGTTTGATAATATTGAAGAGGCTGTTGATGAATCAGAGTACCAGGATCGAATTTTTCTGTTGGGACGACAACCTGATGAGGTATTGAACCAGGCTTATGCAGCAGCTGATCTTTTTGTAATGCCAAATATTCCCGTAGCAGGCGATATGGAAGGGTTTGGTATTGTGTTGCTCGAAGCTAACATGGCACGGACTCCTGCTGTAGCTGCTGATCTCGAAGGTATTAAGGATGTAATTACCCAAGGTGAAAATGGCTATCGCGTGCCAACCCGAGATGCCGACCAATTTGCGGAAACAGTGAAGAGTATTCTTTCTAATAATTTGGAACAATTCTCGAGGCAAACACGTAGTTATGTGCAAGAGCAATTTAGCTGGAAGCATGTAGCACAACAGTATATTGACTTTTTTCAAACTATAATCAACAGATATACCTCTGGGTACCTTAATTAATATTATCTTATTGATAATTTGATTGATGGTTAATATGGAAGTATATTTGCAACGATAAGCACTTTTTTAAAAGCCGAAAAATGGAACGAATGGCTGATTCTAAATCAGATGTAAAACCAAACGATATTTTTGCCAAGGCTTACGATTTTACCAAAGCTGAGGAAATAAAAGCGGAGGGTCTTTATCCCTACTTTAAGCCTCTCCAAGCTACCGACGGTACAACGGTTCAGATTGATGGTCGCGAAGTAATTATGGCCGGTTCCAATAACTACCTGGGGTTGACAAATGATCCCCGTGTTATTGAGGCCGCTACCGAAGTTTTAAAAGTTTACGGAACGGGTTGTACGGGTTCACGATATTTGAATGGTACGCTTGATTTGCACATCGAGCTTGAAGAGAAATTAGCGGATTTTATGCGCAAGGATTCCTGTGTTTTGTTTAGCACGGGATATCAAACCAATGAGGGCGCAATTCAGACTATTGCAGGCCGGAAAGATGTAATTTTTTCTGACAAAGATAATCATGCCTGCATTGTTACGGGAACTCTTGTGTCCAATGCCAAGACGATGCGTTTCCAGCATAATGATATGGAGCAGCTGGAGATGTTGATGGAACGGGCAGATGAAAATGCCGGAAAAATTATAGTCAGCGACGGTGTGTTCTCGATGTCGGGAACTATTGCAAATGTTTCTGAGCTTGTACGATTGAAGAAAAAATATGATGCTCGTCTTTATCTCGATGATGCCCATGCTATTGGGGTGATCGGTGAAGGCGGCCGTGGTTCCGCATCTACGTTTGATCTGATGGATGACGTTGATTTAATTAGCGGAACATTTTCAAAATCATTTGCTTCGCTTGGCGGATTTCTGGTTGGCGATCATGAAGTGATCGAATATATTCGACACAATTCGCCCGCACATATTTTTAGTGCATCTATGCCACCTGCTAATGTTGCAACGGTTCTTAAAGCACTTGAAATCTTAAAGGAAGAAACGTGGCGTCTGGAGCGGTTGGATGAAATTTCTAATTATATGCGGGAATCGCTTCGTGATATGGGCTTTAATGTATGGAGCAGCCAAACTCCGATTATTCCTGTGGTAATTGGGGAAATGATGGACTGCTTTAAGTTTTGGAAAGGTCTTTTCGAAGCTGGTGTTTATGTGAATGCAGTGGTTCCTCCCGGGGTACCACGCGGTCAATCGCTGGTTCGCACCAGTTATATGGCAACGCACACTGATGAGCATTTGGATCGAATTCTCGAGGCCTTCCGTAAAGTGGGTATTGAGCAAGGTATTATTGATCAGAACGGTCACTCACTTCTCGAAATGGATTAAGTTGTGAAAACTACTCAGCGAATAAATGGTATTACGCTTGCTACCACCAAAAAAGAGCGTAAGCAATTTATAGATTTTCCTTATCAGCATTATACCGAAGATGAGAACTGGATTCCTCCATTGAAAATGGAGCAGAAAAAGCTCATCGATACGGAAAATAATCCGTTTTATGATAATGCTGATATCGCCCTGTTTTTAGCTGAACAGAATGGCGAACCCTGTGGAAGGATAGCTGCTATACAAGATCGTCGCTACAACGAACATCACAATAATAAGACCGGTTTTTTTGGATTCTTTGAATGTATCAATGATCAGTCGGTAGCCAACCTTTTATTTAAAGTTGCAGGCGACTGGTTAAAGCAGCGTGGACACACGGATATTTTGGGCCCAGCAAATCCAAGTATGATGGATGAAATCGGCATTTTAGTTGATGGGTTTGAATACGAGCCCAGCTTTATGATGCCCTATCATAAGCCTTATTATGATGATTTGATTATCAATGCCGGACTCGAAAAGGAGATGGATATGTATGCCTTTCGGGTGACGCAGGCCAGCGTAACACTTGATCGGATTTATCGGGCTGAGGAGATTGTTCGCCGTCGCTTGCCTAAACTCAAGATCCGCGAGATTGATACTAAAAATCTTGATCAAGAAGTAGAAATTGTTAGAAATATATTTAACCAGGCTTGGTCACAAAATTGGGGGTTTATCCCGCTTTCAAAAGAAGAGTTGGAAGAGCTGGCCAAGGATTTGAAACTTATCCTGGACCCTAAAGTAGCTCATGTCGCGGAAGTTGACGGTGAGCCGGTAGCCTTCTCAATTGCTCTTCCCGATTTGAATCAGGCCTTAAAGCATACCGACGGTACATTGTTCCCAACCGGAATTTTTAAGTTACTTTGGCACCGTCGAAATATTGATCAAATTCGCACAGCCTTAATGGGCGTTATTCCAGAATATCAGGGTAAAGGTATTGATGCGTTACTCCATAAAGAGGCTATAATTAACGGTAGGGAGGTCGGTTATAATTCCTCAGAATTGAGTTGGGTTTTGGAATCCAACAAAAATATGATTCGGGTTGCCGAAAAGTTGGGCGCGAGTAT
The DNA here is from genome assembly GCF_052712805.1 of Fodinibius sp. AD559. NCBI lineage: Bacteria > Pseudomonadati > Balneolota > Balneolia > Balneolales > Balneolaceae > Fodinibius > Fodinibius sp. AD559. The sequence goes on along the minus strand of NZ_JBQPVW010000007.1, from coordinate 67,835 downwards.
CGAAAAGACCTATCGTATGTATTGCAAGGATTTGTAGCACCATTCTGTTTTAGAAGTTCTGAAAGTGGTGGGTTAAATCGGAGTATATTTTATGGCCTTTCAAGACTCCGAAATCTCCGAAAAATTTCCTACCTTTGAATACCCGTGCAGAGTGAATTTCCTGCAGGAATTGAAAAGAATTTTTGACTAAAAAATCGAGTATTATGAGTGATTACCGTATTGAAACCGATTCAATGGGAGAAGTAAAAGTGCCGAAAGATGCTTATTACGGTGCACAAACCCAACGTGCTGTTGATAACTTTCCGGTAAGTGGCATTAGGTTTAGCCGAGGATTTATTGAGGCGCTTGGATTAGTTAAGAAAAATGCTGCGAAAGTAAATGCGGAATTGGGTGAACTCGAAGAAGGCGTTGCAGAGGCAATTCAAAAAGCGGCATCGGAAGTTGCAGAAGGTAGGTTTGATGAAGATTTTCCCATCGATATTTTTCAGACCGGATCTGGAACATCAACTAATATGAACGCTAATGAAATTATTGCAAAACGGGCCAATGAGCTTAAAGAAGATGAGGTTGATACCCAGATTCATCCCAATGACCATGTGAATTATGGACAAAGTTCTAACGATGTCATTCCTACCTCAATTCGTATTGCGGCGATATTAGCTGTCGAGAACAATTTGATACCTGCTCTCGAGCATCTGCAAAAAGCATTTAAAGAAAAGGGCGAGGAATTTGCTGATGTGGTAAAAACTGGCCGTACTCACCTTATGGATGCCATGCCGGTAACGATTAAACAGGAGTTTGACGGATATGCACGTCAGCTTGAGCTTGGCGTTGAGCGCCTGGAATCAGCATTGGAGCGAGTTACAGAACTCCCACAAGGAGGAACGGCCGTGGGAACGGGATTAAATACCAATCCCAAGTTTGGTGTAGAAATGGCAAAAGCGTTATCCGAGGAAGTTGATGCTGATTTGAGTGAAGCGCAAAATCATTTTGAGGCGCAGGCAACAGTTGATACACCTGTGGAATTAAGCAGTCAGCTAAAAACGATTGCTACCGGATTAATGAAAATTGGTAATGATCTTCGTTGGATGAATTCTGGTCCCAATAGTGGAATTGGAGAAATCAATATTGAAGCACTGCAGCCGGGTTCATCAATCATGCCGGGTAAAATCAATCCAGTAATTGAGGAATCTATCACGATGGTATGTGCTCAGGTAATTGGTAACGATTCGGCCATCACAGTAGCCGGGCAATCAGGAAATTTTGAATTGAACGTTATGCTGCCAGTTGTTGCTCATAATCTATTAGAATCAATCAATATTTTAGGAAACGCCGTACGTAACCTGGCCGACCGTTCTGTTTCTCGATTGAGCGTCAATAAAGAGCGAGTTGCTGATATGGTTGGAAGAAATCCTGTTTTAGTAACTGCTTTGAATCCGCTGATCGGATACGACAAAGCAGCAAAAATTGCGAAAAAAGCGTTTACCGAAAGTCGTCCGGTTAAGGAGGTGGCACGTGAAATGACGGACTTAAGTGATGAAGAATTGGATCAGGCATTAGATCCCATTAAAATGACCAAAGGTGGTTTTATGGAGTAGACTTTAAAAAAATAGCTATCTGAAAATAATTTATACTGCTGCAAAAGTTTTAACTGAAAACGGATATTATGGCATCTACAAAGACAAAAAAGGAGAAGAAATCGTCAGACATTTCTTACTCTCAAGAGCAGAAACAAGAGATCATAAGTGACTATAAGTTAGCTTTTAAAAGTCGAGAAGTTGCTTATTTGGGCCGCAAGGAAACGCTCACCGGTAAGGCGAAGTTTGGGATTTTCGGCGACGGTAAAGAGATGCCGCAGATTGCAATGGCTAAATATTTTAAGGAGGGCGATTTCCGTGCTGGCTATTACCGTGACCAAACTTTTATGATGGCTATTGGTCAGGTTACGGTGCAGCAGTTTTTTGCACAGCTTTATGCTCATGCAAATGTTGAAGAAGAGCCTCATTCCGGTGGACGTCAGATGAATGCACATTTTAGTACGCGTAGCCTGAATGATGATGGCAGTTGGAGAGATCTAACCGCGATGAAAAATACGTCGCCGGATATTTCTCCCACTGCGGGACAGATGTCACGGTTATTGGGATTGGCCGAAGCTTCAAAAGTGTATCGCAATCATGATTCCCTTTTAGAGCAGGATGAATTTCAAAAATTTTCGGATGGAGGAAATGAAGTAGCATGGGGTACTATTGGTGATGCCAGTACCTCGGAGGGGATTTTCTGGGAAACGATCAATGCCGCCGGTGTTTTGCAGGTTCCGATGGTGATGTCAGTCTGGGATGACGGCTATGGTATTTCGGTGCCTCGCAAATATCAGACGACCAAAGAAAGTATTTCTGAAGTTCTAAAGGGTTTCCAGCGAACGGAGGAACAGGAGGGAATCGAGATCCTGAAAGTTAAGGCTTGGGATTATCAGGCTCTTATGGAAACTTATGAAAAAGCTGAAAAAATAGCTCGGGAAGAACATGTGCCTGTGTTGGTTCATGTTACCGAGGTGACACAGCCGCAGGGACACTCTACATCCGGATCGCATGAGCGTTATAAGTCTGATGAACGCCTGGAATGGGAGGAAGAGTATTGCTGCCTCAACAGAACCCGAAGCTGGATGATTGAAGAAGATATTGCTTCGGAAGAGGAGATTGAAGCAATTGAGAAAGAAGCTGAGGAAGAAGTTAAAGAGGCCCAGAGAGCGGCCTGGAAATCTTTTAAATCAGAGTTGAAGGAAGAGCTTGAAACGGTAACAGCATTGATTGAAGACCTTGCCTCTGAGAGCAGTAAATCAGAGGAGTTGAACAAGATAATAAAGGACATGAAGGCCCCCATTGTACCGCTGCGAAAATATATCGTTTCGGGGGCTCGTAAAGCATTGCGATTAACACGGGATGAAAATATTTCTGCCCGCACTGAGCTACAGAATTGGCTCCAAGAAAGTAAGGAAGCCAATAGTTATAGATATGATAGTCATTTGTACAGCGAAGGCGAGCAGTCTCCACTGAATGTTGAGGAAAACCCACCGGTATATAGCGATGATCCCAAAAGTGTGGATGGACGCGTAGTACTGCGTGATAATTTTGACAAGCTGTTTGAGAAATATCCCGAAACCCTTGTTTTCGGTGAGGATACCGGGAAGCTGGGGGATGTGAATAAGGGACTCGAAAATATGCAGGATAAATACGGCGAATTGCGGGTAAGCGATACCGGTATTCGCGAAGCTACTATTTTAGGGCAAGGTATTGGAATGGCATTGCGAGGATTACGACCCATTGCCGAAATCCAGTATTTGGATTATCTGCTTTACTGTTTTCAGGGATTAAGTGATGATCTTGCCACTGTTCGCTATCGAAGTATGGGGGGACAAAAGGCGCCGCTTATTGTTCGAACGCGAGGTCATCGCTTGGAGGGAATCTGGCATACCGGATCGCCCATGGGCATGATTATCAACGGGATCAGAGGTGTGCATGTATGCGTGCCGCGAAATCTGACCGAAGCCGCTGGAATGTATAACAGTCTTTTAAAAGGGGATGATCCGGCATTGGTTATAGAGCCGCTTAACGCTTATCGGCTGAAGGAAGATCTGCCCGAAAATTTAGGAGAATTTACGGTACCGCTTGGTATTCCCAAAGTGGTTTCCGAGGGTACAGACATCACTATCGTTTCGTATGGATCTACCTGCAATATTTGTGAAGATGTGTTGCCGGAATTAGAAGAAGTTGGTATTTCGGCAGAATTGATTGACGTGCGAACGTTGCTGCCATTCGATCGCAAACATGATATTGTGGAATCGCTCAAGAAAACCAATCGCATTTTATTTGTAGATGAGGATGTCCCGGGCGGTGCTTCCGCGTTTATGATGAACAAGGTGATTCAAGATCAAAAAGGGTATTACTATCTGGATTCCGAACCACAGTGCCTGACTGCTAAAGAGCATCGTGGTGCGTATGGTTCTGACGGTGATTACTTCTCTAAACCCAACGAAGAAGATATCTTTGAGGCGGTGTATGCCCTTATGAGTGAGGCTAACCCGGCAAAGTATCCGCCTATATATGAGTAACAGTTTCAGGTGCGTTTTTAAAAAATATGAAGGGAGTGTTTAAAGTCTCTGTATTAAATAAGTCCCCGGGCTTTTAATTCCAGGTATTTGTTGATGGTATTAATAGAGAGGTCTTGAGGCCGGCTAAGAATAGTTTGAATACCACGCCGGTTTAGCATCTTAACAATACTTTTCTTTTCATAACTGAACTTTTCTGCAATAGTCTTGATATAGATCTCTTCTATGTTTTCGGGCGTATTCTGTAAAAGGTCGTCTAATTCGGTGTTTACAAAAAAGATACTGACCAACAGATGTTTGGAAGCGAGTTGCTGTAGGACCGGCAGTTTCCGCTTCATACTTTCAATAGTCTGAAAGTTTGTATATAACAAGATAAGGCTTCGCTGCGAAATCTTATTGTGCATAAAGGTAAGCAAGCGGTTGAAATCCGATTCTTTGAAATCGGTATCAACATTGTAGAGCGCTTTCTGAATTTTGTGCAAGTGCGTTCGCTTCTTTTGAGCGGGCACGATTTTACATCCTTTGTTTCCAAATGTAAGCAAGCCGGCCTTGTCATGTTTTGTGAGGGCAATATTAGAAATAGCCAGGCTCGAATTAATTGCATAATCAAGCAGTTGCAGTCCTTTGAAAGGCATTTTCATGACCCGGCCTGTATCGATGACGCTGTATATCTGTTGTGAGCGTTCATCTCGGTACTGGTTCACCATAAGATCACCGCCTCGGGCTGTGGCCTTCCAGTTGATTGATCGAACATCATCTCCCCGCACGTATTCCCGTATCTGATCAAATTCCATTGTATGGCCAATACGCCGTATCTTTTTAATACCTACGTCTTGTAATCGATCCGAGATGGCATACAACTCAAATTGTCGCATTTGAATAAAGGATGGATACACAGGCACTTCCTGTTCTTCATCAAAACGATACCGTCGTTCAATAAGCCCAAGTGGTGAGGTTACATAAATATTAAGAGCTCCAAAGGTATAGCTGCCTCGTTGGGTAGGTGTTAGTTTATAACCAATCTTAGTTTGCTTTTGGGGTGACAGACTGTCTTTAAAATTATGATCTCGCTTCTGAAACTGGAAGGGCAGTTCATCAATAATAGTAACCCCAACTTCAAAAGGATGGTAATGCTGTAGGGAGATGCTAATGGTATTGGGATCTCCATTTGATAATCGCTTTGGGAGATCTCTTGAGGCTTCTACTGCCTGGCCGGGATAAAACAGAAGCAGGACATCCGTTGCTATACAGACCGAAAGAGCTAATAATAATATTTCAGCTATGGCTCCGATGATAGGGAAGAAGTATCCCAGTACGAAAAGTATACAAACAGAAGACAGTGAGATGAAAAACCGGTTGGTCAGGTAGATGTTTTTGATGAAACGTACTATCGCGGTACCTCTATCTGTTTAATAATTCGGGTTATTACTTCATCAGTAGAGGTGCCTTCCATCTCTTTTTCGGGCGTTAAAATAAGGCGGTGGCGCAATACCGGCCGAGCAATATCCTGAATATCATCGGGAATTACGAAATCGCGACCATTAATAGCAGCCCAGGCTTGTGCAGCACGCATCATAAATACGGCAGCTCGTGGTGAGGCTCCAATATGGATGGCTGTATGATTTCGGCTATGCTGTGTGATGCCGGTAATGTATTGCATCAACGATTTTTCAACGTGGATATCAGAAACCAGCGATTGGTTTTGTACCAATTTCTTGGCCTCAACAACGGGATCGAGCTGTGAGGGATCATTTTTATTTTTACGCTGATGTACGCCTTCTAAAATAGCCGTTTCCTGATCCCGTTCGGGATAATCTACATTAATTTTAAAAAGAAAACGATCGAGCTGTGCTTCCGGTAATTTATAGGTACCTTCGTGCTCGATGGGATTTTGTGTTGCCAGGATAATAAAGGGTTCCTCCATAGCATAAGTGGTACCATCAACCGATATTTGCCGCTCTTGCATCACTTCAAAAAGTGCGGCCTGTGTCTTCGCCGGTGATCGGTTGATTTCATCAATCAGGACCACATTAGAGAAGACTGGTCCCTCTTTAAAGTTAAATTCTGTTGTTTTGGGATTAAATACTGAGGTACCGATGACATCCGCCGGCATTAAATCGGGGGTAAACTGGATGCGAGAAAAGTCGGTCGACAAGGTACGGGCAAATAGTCTGGCGGTAAGGGTTTTAGCAACCCCCGGCACGCCCTCAATAAGAACGTGCCCATTTGCCAACAGGGCCGTTATGAGCAGATCTACCATACGATGTTGACCTACGATTATTTTACCAATCTCGCTCCGGATACTATCAGCCATGGCTTTAATATCGGAAAGATCAGTTCGATTTTGTACAGCAGGTGCAAAGGAGTTGGAGTTGTCAGGTACTTCTTTAGGTTGGTTATTCATCGCGATGATTGTTGATAAAAAGTTTCAATATGTTTGTTCAAATACCAGAGTTCATCAGAAGAGATGTTCTCCTTAGCTTGAATTCGGTCAATAAAGTTAAAAAGCGTTTTTACAGTTTCCATATCTGCTCCCGAACGCTGGGAAAGGTGTTCTAAAAACTCATCATTGATATTTTGAGTATCCAGGTTCAAATCTTCCCGGATATGTTCTAACAAGTACTTAATCTTTTTTGAAGCAATGCCCTTATGATCTCCATTCTGATGATACAGGCGACCGATAGTTTTCGTAAATTCTACGGTGGAATTTTTGGGCTTTTCTATAACAGGAATAACACGCTGTCTGCGTTTAGCACGGAAAGTAAGAAATAGAGCTAACCCAATAAGTGCTGTAATCCAGGCCCACTTTAAGTAGGGATGGGAAACAATATAACGAAGGGGAGAGGTATTCACCATGCGCCCGTCTTTGTTATATTCATCCCAAACCGTTTGGGCTACCGGAAGATGAGAAAGCACACGTGAGGCATACTTAGCCTTTTGGTAATCACGCATAAAGTAGTTGGTAAACACATGGGGTACAGAATGCACATAGAATGTACCGGTTCCACGTTCAATCTTAATAAAGTTCACTTCACCGTTACCATTGCTACCCATGATAGTAGTTGCAGAGGAGTCAAAATCGGTAAAATAGGAGCTTCCCAGCATTTTAGGGAAGCACCATTGCCCCTTATAAGATTTGCTGTCATGAGTAAAATTTAGACTCAGGGAATCCCATTTTGAATTAAGGGCAGGAGCCGAAAATATAGGCAGGTCGGTTACTTTCAATTCAAGGCTGTCGGCCAGCGGTCCATCAAGAGTATGGGCAGAGATAAAAATATTATTTCCGTTGCGGGCTCGTTCCAACAATATTTCAGATTCATAACGATCGGGCGAAAAACTACTGTTGATATAGATTTCATTTTGGAACGAGGCAGTATCACGGCTTTTAAAAATAGGTTTATTCCGGTAAAGGACAGGCTGATCAGGAAAAATATCATCGAGTACATTGCGCGTTATAAAGCAGCCGTAGGGTTTCTTAGCCAGACCGGAATAACTGGGGGACCAGTCAATGGATTTGGGTTGAGTCCATTGAACCAGCAGGTATCCCACTACTGTTATAACTAATATAGAAATATAAAGGTGTTTCTTTTTCACGATGAATGCCGAATAAGAGTTCGCATTTCTTTAAACTGTTCGTGAATAGATTGAAAGTCAGTACTATTTATTGGAAAGTTTCCATATTCAATTAGCTCATAATATTGGGTCAACTCACGAAAATGAGTACGGAGTTTGGGTTCATCTATTTCATAGAGGTACGTACGATTAGTCTTTTCCTTTTTCCAGTTAATATAACCGCCCTCCTGTAGCTGTTTAAGTTTTTGTTGATACAGATATCGGACAGCTAAACTATAGTTATTATCTGTAATGGCGTTGTTGATAAGCTCATCCAGGTCAAGGTTGTCAAGGTCTTGCTTGTTAAAAGTTATCGGTTGCTTTTGGATATCATGACTGCGGATGATATTGCTTATGTTCCCTTTCATAAACTGATTAATAAGGAGAACAATAAGCCCGATGAAGAGCAGTATGAATAAATATTTAAGTATACTATTTGCTGTGGGATTGTCCAGCAGTTTAGCTATTTGGTTTAATCCCCATGCAAAAATTTTTTCTACCAGTGATTGGTCTTCTTTGGGAAGAGATCGATAGATAAAATCCTCTTGTTGGGCATAGGAATCGATGTTCTGTTCTGTCGGCTGTCGGACATCCGGAACAGAGGACTGCCGATCCGTTTGCTGCCCGAAGGCAAAAAACGGAAGAACAGTCATAAAAAAGGAAAACAAGAAATAGCGATGATACTTCAACGAACAGAATACTTAGGCGTTAGCGGAATTACCAATTTCATTGATACGCTGTTGCAATGCTGCGCCTTCTTTACGTTCTACCAAGTTATAAAAGTGAAAGCCGAGAGCTAAGTATAATATGCTGTAGAATATATAGTTCAAAGAGGTTACAAAACCATAGAAAATAGCTATTAATGTACCTGCTGTATTAGGATCTGCAAAGCCAGAAAAGCCACTAATAGCAGAGACGATTACAAAAGGCAGGCTTAGCGCTTGAGATAATAGGCCAATAAGGATTGATAAAACTAACACAAGACCCAATGTAAACCACCAGTGATTGGTAATTAAATGCCACGATCGTGAAAAAGCATCACTAATAGAGTGATTGTCTTCTAATACATATGCTGCGGCAACCAAAGTAAGTTTTACAGAGATAAAGATGCCGGGAATTACTAAGGCTATCACTCCCAACATAGTTGCGAAAAAGACTCCAATCGAGATCATCAAAATCCCTAAGAAATTTGATTTGAGCCCTTGCCAAATATGATCTACTGTTATTTTAGCATTAGAGACCGTTTCATCAGCTACCAGCTTCATATGAGTGTATATAACCGCAGCCAAGGCAGTCATTGTTAGAACTCCAAAGAATGTTCCGGTTCCGGAAGTAGCCATAAATTTTGATAGGAAATCTCCAGAGTTCATGGCATCCGGATTCATTCCCATCTCAAAAGAAGCTGAAAAGTACTGGGTCATTAGAATACTTGTTACAGCAATGAGGGGGACGACAAAATAGAGTAAACTTTTGCCAAGCACCTCATAGTGTTGACGAATATATGTAAATGGTGCCGTAATGAGATCACCAAAATCCCGAGGTTGTTTTATTTTTAAAGTATCAGGCATAATGATTTGTTATTTATTGTTGGAGATGACGAGGATATAAAACGAAATACCATAGCACAAACAGTAGTGAACCTGCTATGATGAATAAACTTAACAGTAGTGGCATTTCGGTATAACGTGTAACAAAAGACTCTAAAAAACCGGCCAATATAAATATTGGTACTAACCCAATGGTCATTTTAAGTCCTTCGCGGGCACTTCGCTTAAATGAAGTTAAGCGTTTATAGCTACCGGGAAACAGGATACCACTCCCCATCACTATACCGGCCGCCCCGGCAATGACGATAGCTGACAGCTCAAGGGTACCGTGAATAAAGACAACTAACAGTGATTCGGTAACCACCCCATATTGGCTAAACATAGCCAAGAATGCCCCGATGAAAATGCCATTGTACATGAGCAGTAATCCGGTTCCTACTGACGCAAGTATACCAGATACGAATGCCATAAAAGAGACTCGTACGTTGTTGATGGTAATCCCAAGAAACATATCCATCGAATGATCTTGCTTATATACAGCCATGGGATCGTTTTGCTCAATATTATGGATCGTCATATTTACATACCGATCGCCCAATATCATTCGACTAAAATCAGGATCATTTAGTTCTGATATGATGCCTATACCGAGGGCAACAATAAATACCGTGAATGCAATCGTGAGTTTATGGCGGTGCTTATAGTAGAGCTGGGGTAATTCTTGTTTCCAAAAATGAAGGATACGTCTTTTATCCTCCTTTTTGTTTTCATAGATCTGTTCATGTACCTTTGCAGTTAACTCATTGAGATATGCGGTGGTCTCACTACTGGGATAATATGTTTGCGCCCATGCCAGATCATCAGTTAGCCTGGTATATAAATCAGCGAGTTCATCAGCATCTGCTTTTTCTGGTTGTTCCAGCAGTTGCTCAAACTTTTTCCAGTGAGGAGCATTTTGACGTAAAAATTTAACCTCTCGCATAGCCTCTGGTACTAGTTGCGCTCTTGAAATTATTCGTGGATGACTTGATGCTTGAAAAGCCTTTGATATTATTAACCTAATAAACAGAATTTCTCAAACTCATCAAAAATAATATACCCACCAGGATTATTTCTTTATGAATCATTTAAATATAGAAACCTCTCAGCATGTACAGATAGATTATATTCCAGCAGGCATTGGGGCACGTATTGGAGCCTACATTTTAGATATAATCATAATGGGGATCTACTTAGCTGTTTCTCTTTCTTTAATTTTTGAGTTTTCGGAATCGTCAACATGGGTTATTATGGCAGTAGTGGCCCTTCCGCTTATGGCTTATCATCTTGTTTTTGAGCTTTTTATGGAGGGGCGGTCACCAGGAAAGAAAGCGGTGGGTATCAAAGTGATAAAAACCGACGGGACCCCGGCAACGTTTGGTAATTATATAATGCGATGGATCTTTCGTCTTATTGATATTACTACTACATCGGGTACTGTAGCTTTTGTTACTATTTTGGTTAATGGCAAAGGGCAGCGACTGGGAGACTTGGCCGCGGGCACTGCGGTAGTAAAAAATAAAAAAAGAACCAGCCTGTCGGATACTTTGTATGCAGATGTGGAAGAGGGATATGAGCCGATCTATCCCGAGGTATCGGTCTTAAGCGATAAAGATATATCCATTGTTAAAGAAGTATTGAATGAAAGGAAAGAATATGATCGGCAGACGTATAAGATTATAGCTTTGAGAACGCGTAATGCTATCAAGGAAAAGATGGGAATCGAAAAGACTCGGGAAAAGGGCACGTTAAAATTTTTACGGACTGTTGTAAAGGATTATAACGTAATTCATGGTTAAATACTCTTCCTTTAAAAGTGCAGGGGTCTTATTCTATGGAGTCAATCACAATTACACGTTTGATTAAACCATCCATTGCATCATAATCTGATATCCATCGACCTACAATAACCAGATTATTCTTCTGGTCGATATAGACCATATTAATACCACTGTCCAGAAACACATATGCACTTTTGGGAGCGCTGGGCAGACGTTCTTGGTCGTAGCTTAAAAAGAAATTCATATAACCATTGCCATTGTTGGCCTCGGGTGTCCGGGCTATTTCAATCCAGTTTTAGGAGATGAGCTTATTATCACCCGCATGCACTTACAAAAATACTGTAGCAAGAAGTATTATTGGATGTTTCATAGAATTAAAGGTCATTACTTCTCCGGCTTTTCGCTTAAAACTCTTTTTGAATTAGAAAAGAAGAGTAATAATTACAGGACCAGAATATCTATAATAACGAAAGCCCAGATGACAGGTAAGTATCCAAATGAGGCAAACATTAATTTTTTGGCGGAAGGTTTGTCGCGATCTTTGGCAAAGATAAGTCCATAATAAAGGAACACAATACTGCTTAAGAGGCCGCCGATTAAATAGATCCAACTATTCATTCCAATATGATACAGCCCGTATGAAACCGGTAGTAAAGCAACTAAACATCCTACAATTAGTGTTGTTGCCTTTGCGCCTTTAGGATCACTTTTTGGAAGCATCTGAAAGCCTGCATTGCTATAGTCATCTTTGCAGACCCAGGCAATAGCCATAACGTGGGGAATTTGCCATAGAAATACGATGCCAAACAGTAGCCACATGCCCGTACTTCCCAGATGACCTGTTGCAGCGGCCCAACCGCCTACCGGAGGCAGTGCTCCCGGTATTGCACCAATGAATACGTTAGCAACCGAAATGCGTTTCATGGGCGTGTAAATGCCCAAGTAGATGAGGGTCGTTAATAGTGATACTAATCCGGCAACGGCATTAACGGCAAGTAGTAAATAAAGTAGTCCAACGGTAATTAATGTGAGAGAAAATAATACGCTTTTCTTGGGCGATATTTTACTTGCGGGGACAGGACGTTTTTGGGTCCGTTTCATTTTACCGTCGTACCGCCATTCCAAAAATTGGTTGTGTGCTGCTGTGCCTGATGCTATAAGCCATGTCCCGAGAGTGGCATGAATAAGGGTGATGTAATCAATTTGTCCGGATGACCCCAATACAAATCCGATCAGCATACTTATTAAAACCGTGAGGGTGATTCCCGGCTTGGTAAGCTCATAGTATGCCGCTATTTGCTGGGTATCAAGAAATGTTGAAAGGGAAAATTTTGTAGTTAACTTCATGCCAAGTACGTGGTTTTTGTCAGATGCAAATGTACTAATTTAAATTGGAAATTGTTACCCTTGGCAGAGTGTAAATTTTGCATCAGTTGGATTGATGAGATTCAACGTAGCTTTTTATGGGTTTTTTACTGGCGGTATGTTGGTTGATCAATTGAGGGTTTAATCAACCATTTATCAAAAAAGACAGGTATTGCGTTTTAATAGCAGTGGAAACCTTTTTGTTCTTTCTTGTCTCACATTTAAATAGGTAGGTGCCCGATGTATAGATAATTCTATATAGTAGTATGTAAGAAGGATGGGTAATAAAAAAAGCCGATCATGGATGGGATCGGCTTTTTTTATTGCAAAGATATGGATTGTTTTCCTTAAAAGGTTGGTATAACTTCGGCACGGAAAAGGGTATCCAAAAGGGTAAGTGCCACTAATAATCCAAAGAAGGCTAACCCTGCTACCAACAGCATGGAATTAAATCGCTCGTCCCAGTAAAGATTCATAAAGAATAGTGCAACCAATGTTGCCTTTACAATAGCGATTCCCATTGCCGTGATAATATTCCAGGGAGCGGGAATTTGGATATAATATACTCCTACTGTAAGAATCGTTAGTGCCAGCAATGCGGCTGCAACGCCAAGTAATGTTTTATCCGAGGATATATGATGTCCGCTCATGAGCTTTAAAATATTTAGAGTTATTATTCAATTAGGTAGAACAGGGGAAAGAGGAAAATCCAGATAATATCAACGAGGTGCCAGTAAAGGCCCGTAATCTCAATTGGGGTGTAGTACTCGCTGTCAAAATGGTTTTTCAAAGATCTCCAGAGTAACCAGCTCATTAATCCCATTCCAATTAATACGTGGATGCCGTGCAGACCGGTCATCAGGTAGTATAGGCTAAAAAATACATTTGCCTTCTCATGTTCAATGCCCCCAAAGTCATAGAACTGGCCGGGAAAAATACCGAGCTCAAACTTGTGGGTCCATTCAAAGTACTTGATAACCATAAATACGGCGGCAAGAGCCAGCGTAATTCCCAGGTTAATGGCAATGTTCTTTTTCTGATTTAGCTGGGCTGATTTGATGGCCATAGCTACTGTTAAACTACTGCCAATAAGTACCACCGTGTTAACGCCCCCCCAAAGAGTGTTAAGCTCTGCTGAGGCCTGCGTAAATAGATCGGGATACCATGTTCGGAAGACGATATAGGCAGCAAATAATCCGCCGAACATCAGAATTTCTGTTACCAAAAATATCCACATTCCCAATTTTGCAGTCTGAAACTGCTGTTCGGCATCCACAAAATGATGCTGAAAAAATCGTGAATGTGTTGTGGAAGATGAATGATCTGCCATAATCAGTTATTAATGATTTTCAGGTTAATACGTTGTTACTCAGCGTTAATTTCTTTGCCATCGCTTGTTACTTCAAGATTACTTTCTTGCCCGTGTCCATCAGTAGATTCTGCTAAACCTAACTGAAACTCTTCCATTGGTTTGTGATAATCATATGGACCGTTAATGATTACAGGTATATGATGGAAGTTATGCAGTGGTGGCCGTGTATTTATTTGCCATTCGAGAGCACGACTACCCCAGGGATTTGCTGTAGCTTTTTGTCCGCTAAAGAGTGACTTGACCAAATAGTAGAATACCATCAGGAAGCCAAAACCGAGAATATATGATCCTATGGTTGAAACTTGGTGGAATGGTTGAAACTGTTCGATATAGTTAAAGTAACGTCGAGGCATTCCCTGAGATCCCATTACGAACTGGGGAAGGAATGTGACGTTAAATCCTACGAAGATAATACCACAGGTAATTTTTGCCAAGGTTTCGTTGTACATGCGACCGGTGATTTTAGGCCACCAGTAGTGTAGGCCGGCTAAGAATGCCATCACCATACCACCAACCATTACAAAGTGAAAGTGCGCGACTACGTAATACGTATCGTGCAGGTGAACGTCGAGTGCGATAGAAGCAAGTACAATACCTGTCAGGCCGCCAACCAAAAAGAGGAAGAAAAATCCAAAAATGTAAAGCAGCGGTGATTTGATATCGATCGAACCCTTATACAAGGTTGCAGTCCAGTTAAACATTTTAATGCCTGTGGGAATACCAACCAGAAAGGTTAGGAATGAAAAGACCATAGAAGCTAATGATGCCTGCCCGGAAACGAACATGTGATGTCCCCACACCAGGAAACTGATAAAGGCAATAGCCAATGATGAAAGCGCAATAGCCCAATAGCCAAAAATGTGTTTGCGGCTGAAGGTCGTGATAACTTCTGAGACAACGCCAAAGCCGGGAACAATCATAATATATACCGCTGGATGGCTGTAGAACCAGAAGAAGTGTTGAAACAGAACCGGGTCACCGCCCATCGCCGGATCAAAGATTCCGATTCCCAAAATGCGTTCCATACCAAGAAGTGCAAGCGTGATAGCAAGCACTGGCGTTGCTAAAATCTGGATGATGCTTGTAGCATATAGACTCCAGGAGAATAGCGACAGTTTATCCCATGTAAGGCCGGGTGCCCGCAATTTATGAATAGTGGTAATAAAGTTTACTCCTGTTAAAATGGATGAGAATCCAATTATGAAAACACCGAATACCATGGTTGTTACAGCACCGCCTGTCGTAGAAGAGTATGGGGTATAGAACGTCCATCCGGTATCAATGCCCCCATTGAGTATGGCAAAGATAGCGACAAATGCCCCAGTTAAATACAGGTAAAAACTTAATAAGTTAAGCTTGGGAAACGCTACATCTTTGGCTCCCAATTGTAGCGGCAAGATAAAATTACCAAGAGCTGCTGGTACCGCCGGAACCAGAAAAAGGAAAATCATTATTGCACCATGCAGCGTAAAAAGCTGATTATAGGTATTGGCTTCAATAAAAGTTTTGGCAGGCGTCCAAAGTTCGGTACGCACTAAGAGTGCCATCAATCCTCCAATAAAAAAGAAGAAGGTAATGGATCCCAGAAACATGATGCCGATCTTCTTATGATCGACTGTTGTTAACCAAGACCACAGTCCTGTTTCCTCATTTAAATAGTGCTTATCAGGATTGTCATCAGGTTTATATCGTTGAACCTGAATTTTTTTAGATGTAGAACTTGCTTCTGCTGTATCCATATTACTTCAATGTTTTGATGTATTCGATAATCGCATTAATCTGCTCATCGTTAAGTTGCCCTTGGTAGGTATTCATCACTGCGGGATATCCTTCAACGATTTTAGCATTGGGCTCCAGAATAGACTCACGGAGATAGTTTTCATCCACAGTTACCGTAGAGCCATCTTCAAAAGTTTGTTCACTTCCAAATGTTCCTTGCCAGGTTGGGCCAGTCATTTGGCTACCGTCAGTAGAGTGACAGGTAGTACAAGCCCATTCCTGTGCCAATTGTTCTCCCCATTCTTCTGGGGCAAGATCTTCTGGTTGTGACCCTCCACCGGCATTTTCTGCGAGCCAGGTTTCAAATTCTTTCTGCTCATGCACAATAACTTCACCCAACATGTCGGAGTGGCCATCACCGCAATATTCGGTACAGTATATGATTGATTCGCCCGGCTCAGGAGCATTAAACCACATTTCGGTATATCGTCCTGGCACTACGTCTTGCTTTAAACGGTAGTCGGGAACAAAAAAGGAGTGAATAACATCTTGGGAACTCATGATAAGTTTCACTGGACGGTCGGCTGGGACGTGCAATTTTCCAGTTGACTGGGCACCATTTTCGTACTGAAACTGCCAAATCCATTTTTGTGCCGTAACTTTTACTTCGTAGGCATCGTCAGGTACAACTTGTTGATTCATGAATACTTGGTATCCCCAACCAAAAACGATAAGAACCAGTATCAAGGGAATAACAGACCATGTAACTTCCAAAGCACTATTATGAGTGATAAGAGGAGTTACTTCATCTTCAGACTTACGCCGATATTTATAGATGAAATAAATTAAGACAGCAATGAGTCCAATCGTCAGAATAAGGCTGCTGCCATGTACGAACCAGAAAAGGGTATCGTGTTGTTCGGCCAGTGTAGATTTTGCCGGGGGTAACAAGAAATCTCTAATCGCGTCCATTCGTTTCTTTTATTTGCTTTTCATTATTAGAATATCGGTGCCGCAACCACATAAAACCGAGGAATATACCCAGAATTAACATGGTAGCAAAGCCGCCAACCTGCATGATTTTCCAGGCTACCGGTACATATGTATTGGAATCCGCATCGTATTGATAACAATAAAGTAAAACTTGTTCTGCAGCACTCCCGATGTTACCATCAGCTGCATCATATAATGCATTTCGCAAATTAAACTCGTCAAACTTGAGGCCGTACAGATAACGTGTTATCACGCCATCGGGACTAAGAAATATAATAGCAGCGCCGTGTGCATACTGTCCATTTTGCAGGCGCTTCATATTAAATCCAACGGCCTCAGTGAGTTTATTAATATTTTCTTTATTACCGGTTAGAAAGTGCCATCCTTTTTCAGCACCTTTTCTTCCAAGTTTATTCAAAAAACGTTCTCTGTTTTCAGCAGCCAAAGCTGTTTCTTCTCGGGGATCAAAACTGAAGGTAACAATATTGTATTCTTTACCCGGTGACCACTTTAAGTCTTTAACCCCTTTAAAAATGGCTTCTTTTATCATGGAGCACAACTGCGGGCACTCATAATAAACCGGATTCAAAAGTACCGGCTTGCCGTCAGTAAATAAATCTTTAAGTTTTATAGAATCGCCTTTTGCATTGGCGAATGTCAAATCAAGTGGGATCTGGTCACCCAACCGCTCTTCAACTCCTACATCTTCCAGTTGGCTTGGTTTATTTTGATTCAGTTGTGCATTGGAAGAGTAGGGTAGTAAAAACAGGCTTATTACTGCTATTGCAAGCCCAAAATGTTTCATAAGTGTTTTTTAGCTATTCTTCATCGGCAGCCATCTTATTGATGGCGCTGTCGATAGGAATTCTGTAAGTACCATTTTCAAGATCAACAACACCAAAACTATCGAGTTGTTGTCGTGCTTCCCTTTTCATCTGGTTAACCTGATAGTATTCACTTTCAGATGATACGCGATCTTGTGTAACTGCTGAATTATATTGATACATTTCAAAAAGACCCCATACAAATACTACAACTAAAATTGTTCCAAAAACGCTCCAAAATACAAGGCGTTTGTAATTTAGTTTATCTTGCATTACTCCGTGTTCAACAGAGTCGGCTAACTGTTCGTCGGTTATTTCTACATCAACACTTTCAGCCGGTTCTTCGGGAGAGGAGGTGTCATCTTCTTCAGTTTCAAAAACGTCGTCTCCACCTTTTTCCAACTCAGTTGCCCACATTAGAATAACTGAAACGGGTACATCATACTTTTTTGACAGCTCGTCCAAATTTTTCTTGGACTGGTCTAATGCTTGTTGTGCAACTTCTTTTTTAAAATCGGCAGAATAATTTTGCTTCTCGTTAGCCATGAAAATAAAAGCTTTGTTAGCAGTAACAGTTCTACTGCGTTAATTGTTACCTATTGGATTAATGTTTATTAAGTGAATCTCCCAATTTTGGATCGTTAATAGGTACCATTTTATTTTGTTTAAACTTGTAGAAAAATAATCCTAAAAAGATACCTCCAAGTCCGATAAAGCTTGTAATAGTCATCCAGTTAAGATGGAAACCATGGTGGTTGAGTACTGGCATAACAAGCCAATAGAGTTCAACCAGATGTGATACTAAAATTAATACGGAGACACTGCCAACAATTTTGTAATTGGATTTTGGACCTTTAGGCAGTAAAACTATAAATGGAATGATAAAACGTCCAAATAGATAGAAGTAAGCCAAATATTCATATCCGCCCGACAAGCGTTCTAAATACCAAACTGTTTCTTCCGGAATATTTGCATAATAGATCAACAGAAATTGACTAAATGCGATGTAGGCGTAAAATACGGTAAAGCCAAACATCTGCACACCCAGATCATATATATGCCCTTTCTGGATGGTATTTGTAAGTAAATTATTTCTCCACAAGAAAAATATGACAAGAATCAGGGCGGCAAATAATCCCTGGAAACTCATTGCGAAATAATAAACGCCAAAAATGGTAGAGTACCAGTGTGGATCAAGCGACATTATCCAATCAAAAGAGGCGAAAGCAAGAGTAATGGCAAAGAAAAATAATCCGGGACCGCTGGTTCTTCGTAGCAGCGTTTGCAGTCCCCAGTCGCCGGTTTTATCCATTTCAACTGATTTTGTATACAGTCGATAACCGAGAAAACTCCAGAGCGCAAAGTAGATAAACTGACGAATGATGAAGAATGTAGTATTCAAGTAGGGTTCTTTACCTTGTAAAACCGGATCGGCAGCAACGGCATCAGCGTGCGTCCAATGATAAAGAGAATGCATTCCAAAAAAGATGGGAATGATAAATAATCCCCAGATCCAAATATATGATGAGAACGTCTCAGGAATTCTTCGCAATACAGCACTCCATTCTGATCGGGTTAAATGCTGAACCATCACAAAAAACAAACTTGCCAGTGCTATACTGGAGAAAAAGGAAAAACTAACAAGGTAGGAGAAGAAAAACTGATCATGATCCAGGAAATATCCAACACCGGTAGCCAGCAGACCTACAATTCCTACTCCAAATAATGATTTGGTTGTATTCAAATCTGAAGGAAAATCCAGTGTATCAGTTATTTTGGGCTTGCTCATAGGTTAAACCAATCGTTTATATACGTTAAATACGTTTTGAAATATTATTCAGCGTTTTCACTCAATGATTTTATATACTCAACGAGCGAGTTTATTTCGCTATCACTTAGAAAGTCGTATGAAACCATAGAAGGAGGAAATCCTTCTACAACTTTAGCAGATGGTTCTACAATAGATTCTCTTAAATACTCTTCATCAGCGGTAGCGGTGGATCCGTCATCAAAGGTTTTCTCGGATCCATATAAATTTTGCCAAGTCGGGCCTACCATCTTTGAACCATCGGTAGAGTGGCAGCTCATACAACCGTTATTTTGTGCAATCGTTTTACCTCGTTCAACAGAAACTTCTCCACCATCGCCGCCTGCCTGGGCTTCTTCTTTGGCTTGCTCTGCAGCCAATTGTTCCTGGTGGTCTTCTTTCAGGGCAGTAAGATCTACGTCGTATTCCTGAATTTCATCTTCAGAAATATTTTGACTTTTCTGTAGTGCACGCACATAGGCTACAATGGCCCATCGATCTTTTACAGGAATTTGTGTGGCGTAGGATGGCATATTTCGAATACCATTGGCAATAGTAGAATAAAGGTATCCATCGCTTTGATCTCTCAGACGTTCAAGATGGAAACTCGGAGCGGGAACGTATCCGTAATTGTTCGCCATAATAATACCATTTCCGTCACCAGCAATTCCATGACATGGCGTACAAAATACTTCGTATTGGTCTTTACCCTGGTAAATAAAAGATTTAGTGACATCCAAGGGAATTTCATCTACAAAGCTGCTGTCCTCATTGATACCTTGGTATAGGGCTTTGTCTTCTTTAAGATTGCCTCGGGCAATCGTTCCTTCAACAGGTTTGCGCATGGCACGATTGTCTGCAAAGAACTCATTTTTTTCTTGTGGTTCGAAACGTTCTTGCTGATCCATATTCATATTGGGATGAACAGGCTGAGATTGAAATTTCTCACCTCTGCACCCAGCTAAAGCCACTGGAAAGACAATAACAGCTAATAATAAGTACTTGGAAACTTTCATCGGATTATTATGCGAACTAAAGATTTTTGTGGTCAATTATTCCGAATCGTATACGGTTTCAATGTGTGTTGCTCCGTTATCCTGGAACAGTTTTTTTACCTTTTCTTCCGAAAAAAGATCATCAGAAGCTTCAATATGAACAAAAAAGCCATCATCCGACGCTTTTGAGAAACGCTCTACGTTAAACAACGGATTATACAAACGCGGTAAATTATTGAGTGCCAGCATTCCAAATGTTGTGGCAAATGCAGCCAAAAGAACCGTTAACTCAAATGCTATTGGTACATAAATTGGGAAATTGATATAAGGCTTACCGCTAATATTCATTGGGTACTCATAGCCCATTACCCAAATCATTAATGCCAATGAACCTATCAAACCTATTAGGGCTCCACCTAATACAATCCAGCCAAGGGGAGATTTTTTTAATCCCATGGCTTTTTCCATCCCGTGAATGGGAAAGGGAGCATAGGTATCAAAATCCTGGTATCCGGATTTTTTTACCGAAGAAGCGGCATCAACGAGTTCTTTTGGGTTTCTGAACTCGGCTAATACACCATAAATTTGTTTGTTTTCTGCGTCCATAAATATCAGTTACTAAACAGTTTTCTCGTGTTGAACTACAACAGGTTTCGTTTTCTCGATATCAAATTCGTTGGTCTCTTCATCATAATTATGTGGATCTGCCTGCGGCATAACTCCTTTAACTTCTGCAATGGCAACCATTGGTAGAAAGCGAAGAAATAGCAGGAAGAAAGTGAAGAAGAGTCCGAATGTTCCAACATAGGTGATAATATCCCAGAAGGTGGGCGAATAATAATCCCACGCAGAGGGCATAAAGTCTGTTGAGAGTGATGCAACGGAAATCATAAAGCGTTCAAACCACATTCCGATGTTCACAATAATCGAAATAACAAATGTGATAGCAACGTTACGTCGTATTTTCTTAAACCAGAGGAATTGGGGAGTTACCACATTACAGAACATGAGTATCCAAAAGCCCCAGGCATAGGGTCCGACGACGTAAAGCCAGAAAATTCCTTGTTCATAAATATAGCCGCTGTACCAAGCTATAAAACCTTCCATCAGGTAAGCAAAAGCAACTAAGTTACCTGTAATCATCATTACAAGATTCATCTTTTCCATGATATCAATGTTCATGATGTCTTCAAGACCGTAAATTTTTCGAGCGATCAGCATCAGCGTTAATACCATGGCAAAACCGGAGTAAATAGCACCGGCAACAAAATAGGGCGGAAAAATAGTACTATGCCAGCCCGGAATAACTGAAACGGCAAAGTCAAAGGATACAATAGTGTGTACCGAAAGTACCAGCGGGGTAGCAAGACCGGCAAGAATCATGTAGGCTTTTTCGTAGTTCCACCAATTACGAAAGCTGCCTGTCCAGCCCAGAGAGGCAATTCCATACGTAATTTTAGCAATTTTGCTTTTGGTTTTATCACGCAGTGTGGCAAAGTCGGGTATCAATCCCACATACCAGAAGAGCAATGAAACGGTGAAATAGGTACTTACAGCAAAAACATCCCAAAGCAGTGGACTTGAAAAGTTGGGCCAAGCTGCCATCTGGTTAGGAATTGGAAATACCCAGTATATAACCCAGATACGTCCTACGTGGATAGCAGGAAAGATTCCGGCACACATTACGGCAAAGATGGTCATTGCCTCAGCAAAACGGTTAATTGCCGTTCGCCATCCTTGTCGAAAGAGAAATAGGATAGCAGAAATAAGCGTTCCGGCGTGACCGATACCAACCCACCAAACAAAGTTGATAATAGCCCAACCCCATCCGGCTGGGTTGTTAAGCCCCCAAATTCCGATACCATCCCAGATGAGATATCCGATAGATCCTAAAAGGATGATCATTAAAATGTTCGCAAGACCAAATGCTAAATACCATAATTTAGGAGTGGGAGATAACGGAGTTTTGGCAATAAGATCAGTTATACTCCCAAAGGAATGGTTTCCTTTTACGAGTTTTGGCTCTGGCGCGTATTGATAATCTGTGCTCATCGTAAGGTATGTTGAAAATTAAGCCAATTTGGGATTGGGGTTACGAACTTTAGCAAGATACGACGTCCTTGGTCGCGTATTAAGCTCTTCAAGCAACAAGTAGTTTCGATTGTTCTTCTTCGTTTTCACTACTTCGCTTTCGGGATCGGTGAGATCTCCAAAGTAGATAGCATCTGCAGGACACGCTTGCTGACAAGCCGTCTCTACAGCTCCATCTTTTGGTTTCATGGTTTCGCCGTTAGTTTCAATATCACGATTGATCTTGGCGCGGTTGACACGCTGTACACAATAGGTGCATTTTTCCATTACACCGCGGAAACGTACGGTTACTTCCGGATTCATCGCCATTTGGATGATTTCCGGATCATCTCCACCTGTTAAAAATTCTTCTGAATAGTTAAAGAAGTTAAAGCGACGAACTTTGTATGGACAGTTATTTGCACAATAACGGGTTCCGATACAGCGATTGTAGGTCATTTGGTTCATACCGTCATCGCTATGCGTAGTTGCTGCTACCGGGCAAACCTGTTCACAAGGTGCCAGTTCACAGTGCATGCAGGGCACGGGCTGGTGTAAGGCTTTGGGATCGTTGACATCGCCATCAAAATAGCGGTCGTTTCTGATCCAGTGCATCTCGCGTCCACGACTTACCTCGCGCTTACCTACCACCGGAATGTTATTTTCTGCTGTACATGCAATTGTACAGACTCCACAACCGGTACAGGTGTTTAGGTCAATAGACATACCCCATTGCGGTTCATAATCGGGGTAATCTTGTTCACCAATAGGGTCGAAAATTGAAAGCGGATCATCTTCTCCATGCTCTTCAGCATATGCGACGCCCGGCATTTCGGCATCATAAGCAGATTCGTACGTCGAGAAATTGGGATTCTCGCGGTATTCCTGAAGAGTAGCATGCCGCAATAGCGATCGCCCTTCCATAGTGTTATGGTCTTGTGTACAAGCTATTTCATATGTTTCACCAGTTTTTTCAACTGATACATTACTAGCAAAATGCATATTAGCTGTTGTGCGAAGCGGATAGGTATCAACACCTGTTTTATTAGCTACGCGTCCAACACCTTCGCGACCATATCCTACGGTGATAGTAATACTGTCATCGGCGTGACCGGGTTGAACCCAGGCTGGGATTTCAATTGTTGTGCCGTCAACAGTGATAGAAATAACTTCTACTTCTGATTTTCCAAGACTGGCTTCCTTAACGCCCAACTTGTCGGCTGTTTTCTTGCTCATCAGCGCAACGTTATCCCAAGTAATCTTCGTCATCGGTTTGGGAAGTTCTTGCAGCCAGCCGTTATTGGCAAAGCGTCCGTCGAATACTGTTGAGTCGGGTCGAATAACCAGTTCCATACCCTCAGAAGAGTCTGCATTGCTAATGAAATCGCTGGCTTGCGAATTAAATGCACTTGAAATACTGACAGAAGAAGCTGAAAATGTTTCTTCGCCTGCTAACCCATCGTGCAGTGCTTTATTCCACTGACTCGTAAAGTTGTTTGAGTAATAATCTTTCCATGTATTCTGAACCAGGTCATAACCTTTTGCTTGTTCTCCGTTCAGAATAATATTTAAAAATTCAATTTCGCTAATTCCGGAGTACAACGGCTCGATTTGAGGCTGAATAATAGAGCGGGTTCCGGCATAGGAATAGCCATCGCCCCAAGCCTCAAGGAAATGAGCTCGGTTGATATGCCAGTTGGCCAGTTTTGAGGTCTCATCATAATAATTAGAGAGATGAATAACCTGTCCAGCATTGGCAAGAGCTTCATCAAAATTCAAATCAGCTGGTGCCGTGAATGCGGGATTGGTTCCAACAAGTACAACTGTATCTATATTACCGTTGTTAAGATCTTCAACTAAACCGGCAAAAGCTTCCCGATTGTTCTGGTTATCAATATGTGGAACATTAAGATAATCAACAGTTTGTCCATCGTTACCAAGCGCAACATTAATAGCAGCAACGGTAGCATGCAGCTCCGGCTTGTGATCACGTCCAACTGTTAATATAGAATTACTTCGATTGTTGAGCAGTTCTTCAGCCAGAACAGCGATCCACTCGTGATCAGAAAATTTGTTGCTGTAACCACTGAATGCGGACAATCCACTTACAGAGTTAGAAAGCTCAGCAGCCAGTGCATATATAAAGTGTTCAATTTCGCCTGATTTAATGCGCAGGCGGTTGTCAGCGTTGGAACCGGTAATACTAAATGTGCTTTCAATAGCATAAAACCGAGACATGTCGTCATCTTCAGACATCACGCGACGCCTGTCGGTAAAACGCTTGGTATTTTCAACACTGTTTTTGTCACCAGTCGGATTCAGGAAATCATCATCAAAACTTACGATGACATCGGCTTCATCATACTTATTATATGTTCGCAGTCGCTCACCGAATGCAATATTAGTACCTTCAAGGGCATTGTCCTCTCCAAATGGCTCGTACGTAATCCATTGTGCATTGGAGAATTGATCCAGTGCCTGCCCCTTCATCCTGTTATAAGTAGGAGAGGAGTTCGCTTCGGAAATGAAGGCGATATTCTGATCAGTGTTTGAGAAATGATTACTACAAAATTCTGTAAAAGCATTAACCGAAGAACGCTCACCGTCTTTGCGGACGTATCGTGAACGGTCAGGATCGAACATGTTTAGGATCTCGGCCTGACCAAAGATACTGGTATTCCCGCTACTGGCCGGGTGCATCTCATTTCCTTCAATTTTTGTCGGTCGCCCTGAATTACTTTCGACGACGATCCCGTTTAGCGCATCCTGGAATGGGGATGCTGAAGCGTAATACTGAGGTACGCCTTCTACCAGATCTTCTGGCTGCTTACTAAAGGGTACGATTTTTTGCACCGGTCGTCGGCAGGCAGCAAATCCCGCAAGCGCAATGGAAGCACCCATCACACGCAGAAAGCTGCGTCGTGATACTTTGTCGTTAAGTTCTGTGGCATTTTCAGGGAATTCGCGCTCAACGAACTTTTCATACTCTTCATTGCGAGCAAGTTCGCCAAGGCTTTTCCAGTAATTGGGATTTTTTACTTCTTCGCTCATTCCGTTACGATTGCGTTAATTCAGATTCGTTCGGTTAAATATTCCTTCTTATTAATAATGGCAACTTTGACAATAGGTAGGGGGAGCAATATTGTGCTTTGCTACAAGCTCACGTCCCATTTCAATCTGATCCTTTTCGGGTTCATATCCCATTGTAGTGACTTCCTCAACCGGACGAACATTTTGCTCCGGATTTCGGTGACAGTCAAGACACCAACTCATACTCAGAGGCTCTTTTTGAAATACTTTCTCCATTCGATCAACACGTCCGTGGCATGTTTCGCAACCTACGCCCACGTTGACGTGCGCTGCGTGATTAAAGTAAGCGTAATCCGGAAGGTTGTGCACGCGAACCCATTCAATTGATTCTCCAGATTCCCAGCTGTCACGAATTTTTTGTACTTCTTCGGGATTTTGTGAGCCGTCAACCTGATTATGGCAATTCATACATGTTTCTGTAGGGGGCACATTCGCGAACTTGGATTTAAAGACGTTGGTGTGGCAATATTGACAATCAATATCAAGTTCGCCGGCATGCAGCTTGTGGCTGTATTCGATGGGCTGCTCGGGAGCATAACCAACATCGGTATATTCGGGAGAAAAGAAATACCAAACTCCTGCTACTGTTGCTGTTGCGAAAATAATGAGCCCGAGCAAAATACGTTGGGGTACTTCATTTGCCCATCGGGGAAAAATCTGAGCCATGGGTTAGGTGAAATTTGTCGTTACTTTATGTAATTGTCCTCTAAAAGATTTCGGCATGAAAGTATGGAAAATCCAACTCTTTTAGAACCCATAAAAATGAGCTTTCTCATATTTAAATCGAATCTAAATAGAAGGAGTTGCTTTTCCATGCCCGAAAATTAAGTGGCTAAAATATAATCTATTTATCAAAAATGCCTAATTGAATTCAGGAAATTCCGAAAATTATATCTGTAAACTTGACAGATATTTAAACTGAGATGAAGCTGTAGAACAATTGAATATTATGTATCTTCAATCTACATAAAATTATGTGCGTTAATACCAGTCTATGGATTCTGAAAAACCTGTTACCATTGAACTTTTTAAAAATATTAGTCTCTCCAAAGCCATTGGCGTAATACTATTAATAAGTAGTGTGGCATTCGGCTTTTTGATCTGGCTGATTTATTACAAGGGAGGGAGCGACTACAGTTCAAATTTAATTACAAGTCTACCTGCACTGAATGCATTATTAAATAGTGCGAGTGCAGTATTACTGATATTTGGATATAGGGCGATACGTCAGCGTAATTTTAGTAAGCATATGAAATTTATGCTTACTGCTTTTATAACCTCAACCTTTTTTCTGATCAGTTATGTAATCTATCATAACTTTCACGGCAGTACGCCGTTTACGGGAGAAGGATTTATTCGCCCCGTATACTTCTTTATTCTTATATCTCATATCATTTTATCAGCACTTGTCATGCCAATGATTCTAACCAGTTTTTATCTGGCTTTTTCCGGGAAGTTAAAATTGCACCGTAAAGTATCTAAAGTTACACTGCCAGTGTGGCTGTATGTTTCGGTAACAGGAGTGGCGATCTTCTTTATATTACGAGCGTATTCGTAAGAATATAGAATTGCAACAGTGTATTAAGGCCTAAGGAGTAGACCATGAGACTTCCAACCCGTCAGAAGTCATTGTAGCTGTTGCGGTAATCTCGACATTTTCGTTGGTGCCGGTTCCCTTAATAGTTAGGGTGTTTCCCGATCCGGAAATCTCGTAACTGCCATTTTCGTTTTCAGGTTCAATAGACAAAATATGCTTCTCAGATATTCCATCAAATGAACTTCCGCCGCCGTTCATCATTTTCGGTTTCTTGTAATAGGTTTGGGCATCATTGATTACCATCAGTATATCTTGACGAACAGCTGATTCATTTGCGTTGTTTCGAGATTCTTGCATCGTATCAATAGCAACGACGGCTGCTACGCCCACGAGAATAGTTACTAATATAACTAAAAGCAGTTGCTGTTGTCCCATAAATGAATGTTAAATAGAATTATTAATAATAATTACAGAACATTTATTTGGTGTAAAAAATAGTTAGCGAATTTTAATTGACTACCAAAACTGCTTTTTAATACAATGAGGGCATATTTTAAGATGCTGAAGATGAGTATTATAGAATATTAAAGATCATAGTGATGCACTTTCGTGCGATAACAAACTAAGAATAATTAATAGTGTTGTTCTGCAGATAATTGCGTATCTTCCCGCCAGCTGGTGTTACTTAATATCCCACCTACTCGTTAAACAGGTTCTTACAATCCTTTCTTTGGTCTGTCGGCGCCTCTAATATATACGGTTTTTGGATAGCGGTTTAGAAGACCGGTACTATAAGTATGTTTTTGTGGCGTCAGGTATTTATTAATACTCAATTAATTTTATTTATGACAGATTTAGATTTTAACGAACTTAATATTTCCGATCCTATTCTTAAGGGCATTGAACAGATGGGGTTTGAAAAGCCAACCCCCGTACAAGTCCAGTGTATTCCATCGCTTTTGGAAGAGAAGGATGTTGTTGGGCAGGCTCAAACAGGTACAGGAAAAACGGCTGCATTCGGAATTCCGGTCGTACAGAAAACCGATCTCGATATTGCAAATGTACAGACTATTATTATGTGTCCCACACGTGAGCTGGCTATCCAGGTGACGGGAGAACTTATTAAAATAGGCAAACACCTCAATGGATTGAATGTTATTCCTATTTATGGAGGACAGTCCATATCACGACAGATAAAAGCCCTTAAGCGAGGTGCTCATATTGTAGTTGGGACGCCGGGACGAACAATCGATCACTTGCGCCGTGGCACTATGAAACTAAACAATCTGAAGCGTGTCGTTTTTGACGAAGCTGATGAAATGCTCAATATGGGTTTTCGGGATGATATGGAACAGATTCTATCTTATTCTGACCAGCCGGTACAGACTATTATGTTTTCTGCGACGATGTCGAAAGGGATTCGCAAGATTATGAATCGCTATATGAACGATCCCGAGACTATCAGAATTGAACGTAAAAAAGTTACGGCACCTAATATTGAGCAGTATGTAGTTGAAGTGCGCGACTCTGTCCGCACCGAAGCGATCTGTCGATTTATGGATATCAATGATTTTAAATTGGCGCTTGTCTTTTGTAATACCAAACGAAAAACCGAGCAGGTAACGCGGGAGCTTAAATCAAGGGGATATTCTTCGGATTTTATTAACGGAGATTTAAATCAAAATCAGCGCGATCGCGTGATGGCAAAATTCCGATCCGGTGCGATAGATATTTTGGTCGGGACGGATGTAGCCGCTCGTGGATTGGATATTAATGATATCGAAGTAGTATTTAATTATGATATTCCACAAGATCCGGAGTATTATGTACACCGTATTGGTCGAACTGGACGTGCCGGGCGATCTGGAATGGCGATTACGTTTACAACACGTCGCAAAAGAAAGGAGCTGCACACTATTGAGAAGCAGATTAAAAATCAGTTGAACCCGCTTGAGATGCCCTCTACAGCCGATGTTCGAATATCACAAATGGCCGGACGCATGGAAGAAGTCGTAGAAGTGCTTGAAAAAGGAGATCTGCGTCCGTATATCGAACAACTTGAAGGATTTACTGATGATCGGTTTACAACTATCGAAATTGCAGCTGCTCTGCTTAAAATGAATACTTCAGTAGAGGAACCTTCTGATGACAGTGCTCAAGCTGGTCAGTATGATGATAAAGCAATGATCAAAGTTCACTTTAACGTGGGTAAAAAGAACAATGTGTATCCCGGTGATTTAGTTGGGGCGATAGCTGGCGAATCCGGTATTCCGGGAAAAGTGATCGGAAATATCGATATTTTTCCCAAGCATTCTTTTGTTGATGTCCCCGGTCAATATGTAAACCAAGTACTCAACGGAATGAATAGAAACAGAGTAAAAGGCAAAAAGGTGCACGTTAAGGTAGCGTAACAACCGTACATATTTTGCAAAAAATATTATAGTGGATATCCAGAGATGGGTATCCACTTTTTTATGGATGCTATTTTACTTCTTGTGGACGAGCGGCCCCCAATCCAAAAATAAGTTTAGCTCCTACAATGAGTAATAGAAATAGGAGCGGGATAAACCATGCCCCGGTGAAGTCGTGCATAGCTCCGAATAATGTAGGGCCAATTGCGGCAAGTAAATAGCCGATTGATTGTGCCATCCCTGAAAGTTCAGTAGCTGTTTCGCTATTGGATGATCGAAGTACAATAAATAAAAGTGCTAATCCAAAGCTACCACCCAGTGTCAGTCCAATTATTGATGCCCAGAGGACAACCAAGAAAGGATCGGGAAACATTAACCCTATTAAACTAATAGCTTCGGCAATCATGAGTGCCCAAACTAACTTTCGTTGATCGTTGATTTTTTCGGCCCAGATAGGAATTAAGAGGGTACCGACCACACCCATTCCCTGAGAAAGAGAGAGCATCCATCCGGCATTGCTGGCCGAAAGTCCGCGATCTTGCAGAATCTCTGGGAGCCATGCCAAAACCACATAAAATGCGAGAGATTGCAGTCCCATAAATAATGCTACCTGCCAGGCCACAAGAGAATTTCCAAGTGCTTTCATAGATGTCAAAAAGTTTCGTTCCTGTTTTGGAACAGTCAGATCCTTTAGCTGCGGAAGCCAAATAATGAAAGCGAGAATTGAGAGTGCTGCCCAGGAACCGAGTGACCATCGCCAGCCCCATCCTAAATCATGGGCCAGTGGTACGCTAACGCCCGCTGCAATGGCAGCTCCAAGTCCCAGCATGCTTGAATAAACGCTCGTCATAATCCCGGTATGGTTGGGAAAGTCGCGTTTTACAAGGCTGGGCAAAAGTACATTTCCAAAAGCGATTGCAATGCCCAATAATAATGTACCCGCAAAAAGAGCCCAATTAGCGGGTACAACCCGAAGCAGGATACCTCCGGTAAGTAAGGCCATTGCCAGAGCAAGGGTACCTTCGATACCTAAGCGTTTTGTGAACAGTGGTGTTAATGTTGACAGCACGCCAAATGCCAATAGGGGCAGGGTGGTAAGCAATCCCAGCATGGCATTAGAAAGCCCAGTAGCTTCTCGTATGGTGCTAATCAATGGTCCAACGCCCGCCAGTGCAGGGCGCAGATTTAGGGCAATAAGCACGATGCCCGATATAAGTAATATATTTTTGAGACGAGAATTTTGTTCAAATGGAGAAGATGCAGCCATCTGTAAAGTTCAGAATTCTAAAATTTATATCGTTATAATAAAGCGAGCCAAAGATACAAAACTGAAATGAGTATTCATGAGTAATATTGTTTCTGATATCTGACAGTTAATTAATAATGATTTGTACAGTATAAATTCCCAGAAGTGAACGGTAAAAAAACAGAATATTTATGAGACAAATTGTAAACACATCGATTGGCGGATATGAAGTGTTGGAGGTTCAGGAGGTTCCTGATCTTGAGCCCGATTCTAATGAAATTATTATTAACGTAAAAGCATCGGGCTTAAACTTTGCAGATATTTTAGCGCGAAAAGGGCAGTATCCTGATGGTCCGTCGAAACCTTGCGTAATGGGATATGAAGTTTCGGGTGTGGTAGATTCTGTTGGTGATCAGGTTGACGATAAATGGCTGGATAAAGAAGTGGTTGCCACTACAAGATTTAAAGGTCAGGCCGAACAAGTAGCCGTTCGGGAAGCGCAATTATTCGAAAAACCGGATCGGTTATCTTTCAAGGAAGCAGCCGCACTACCAGTTAATTATTTAACAGCTCATATTTTAATTCAAGTGATGGGATCGTTGGGATCTTATGAATCTATTTTAATTCATAATGTGGGTGGTGGCGTTGGAATTGCCGCACTGGATATTGCAAAACATATTGGGGCAACCACTTACGGCACATCCAGCAAACGGAAGCATAAATTTTTAACCGAGCGCGGATTGGATTACGCTATTGATTATCGCAACAAGGATTGGTACGAAGAGCTGATGGAGCTGACTGATGGAAAAGGGGTTGAACTTATCACCGATCCTTTAGGAGGAAAGGAATGGAAACGAAGTTATAAGGCGCTGCGCGCTACTGGTCGTTTGGGCATGTTTGGTATTTCATCAGCTAGCGAGGGAACAACTGGTGGTATTGGAGCCATGTGGAGTATGCTAAAAATGGTTGTGCAAATGCCTTTTTTTCATCCCTTATCGTTACTGGAAAAAAATAGGGGTGTATTTGGCGTTAACCTGGGTCACTTGTGGCATGAGCCGGAAAAAGCAAAAATTTGGATGAACGATATCCTAAAAGGAGTAGAAGACGGGTGGGTTAATCCTCATGTAGACGCGACATTCAGTTTTGATAACGTAGGCGAAGCTCATCAGTATATAGAGGAGCGAAAAAATATCGGAAAAGTTATTTTAACACCTTAAGATTTAGATCTATCGGCCTATGAAAATTGTTTATGTAGATATGGATAGTGTGCTGGTCGATTTTGAAAGTGGGATCGATCGGCTTTCTGAAGAAACCTATCAGGAATATGAGAATGATCTTGACGAAGTGCCCGGATTTTTCCGTGATCTTCCACCTGTTGAGGGAGCCATTGAGGCTTTTCATAAACTGAGTAAGCAATACGATGTCTATATTCTGTCAACAGCTCCGTGGCAAAATCCCTCTGCTTGGATTGATAAATTGCTGTGGGTCAAAAAACATTTGCCTCAAGTGGCACATAAACGCCTTATTTTAAGCCATAATAAACATCTTAATAGGGGCGACTATCTTATTGATGATCGTACAGCTAACGGGGCTGGATATTTTCAGGGTGAACATATTCATTTTGGTGAAGAACCATTTCCCGATTGGGATGCCGTATTAGATTATTTACTTAAATAGTTTTTTGTTGATGAGATTACATTCTGGAGTAATTAAGAAGGGTTTGTAGAAAGGTTTTCAGACTTGAGGAAGTTGATCGATACGCGATTGAAAACCTCGGGCTTTTCCACATTTACCACATGACCGCATTTGTCTACCACTTCTAAAACGGATTTGGTATGCTCTTTTACTATGTTTTTTACCGGTGGCAAAAACAAGTGATCTTCACTGCCCATAATATACAACGTGCGGATTTTTAACTCTTTTTCCCTGAAGTACTTCAGTAGTGGATTTACCTCGTGTGTCATATTGAACCATTTAAGAAACTCTTTTTTATAGAGTTTTTTGGCTTCCCGAATAAAAAGATTTCGGGATTCGGAGTGTCGTTGCCGAGGCATAATGATCCATGCAAAAAGCTTATATAGCCACATAAAGGGCACCATTTTCTTGAATAGATGTCCGAGCCAAACTAAAAATCGAGATCGTATATTAAGGCGCATAATTGCACCGCTCATCACCAGTGATTGTACTCGTTCGGGTTGCATTTCGCCAATTGTTCGTATAATAATGGTACCTAATGAAACACCCACAAAATGTGCTTTTTTGATACCGATCTCGTCCAGCACATTAATAATATCTTGGCTGGCCATCTTAAAAGAGTATTCTTCCTCATAATATTTTTGGAGCATCCCCTTTGACTTGCCGTGTCCCCGGAGATCCACCATTAGCACGTTAAACTCTTTTTTATAGGCACGTAGTTGTTTAAACCAGATCGAGGAGCTTCCGCCCGCACCGTGGACAAACACGACCCAGTCGCTATCTTCATTTTTATAAAATGTCTTGTAATAAAGCATAGTTGTTACTTATTCGACCCGAAAGCTACAAAGAGATGAATAGGTTTCAAATGATTAGTTAAGTATAGAAATTACGTGACGTGGCGCTGGTCATTTTTTATTTTCTGCTTGTTGTGCCAGCTTTTCAATCATCTGGGAAAATATAAGCGAGTGGAATGGATATAATCCATACCAATAGAGTAGCCCAAATAATCCTTTTGGAGCGAAATAAGCCGTTTGTACTAATTTTGTTGTCTTTTCTTGTTGTTTGATAGCCTGAAATTCAAGCCATGCTTTCCCGGGTACCTTCATTTCTGCACGTAGTCGCAGTAATTCGCCCGGTTTTATGGCTTCAACGCGCCAAAAGTCAAGCGCATCTCCCACGCGCAGTTCAGTAGGATTTCGGCGACCGCGCCGAAATCCTACTCCTCCAATAAGCCTATCTGCAATACCGCGCAGTTTCCATGCCCACTGAAAAACCGGCCAGCCTTTTTCTCCTCCCAAACTTGAAAAGGTTTTGAAAACCTGTTCTTGAGAGCTGTGTATAGTACGAATTCGACGTTCAATATTTAGGCCCTCTCTTGTTTTTAATATGACAGGTTCTTCATCCCCTTTGCTGCTGATGAGGGCGTCATTCCAAGTCGTTTCTACATCGTCGGTATCAATGCGGGCCATGGCAAGTTCAACAGCCTTTTTGTAGGAGAGAGGAGTTATTTCGGGGAACAGTTTTTGAGCTTTGTCGCTTTGTACAATTACATCATTTTTGAGCCCTTCAATTAACGGCCGGGCCAATGAGGCAGGAATAGGCGTCATCCAATGTACCCAGTGAGACGAAAGCGTAGGTGATAAGACTGGCACTGGAATTAAAATACGCTTTAATCCATTTACTGTTGCATAAGTTTTCATCATGTCAGCATAGGTGATCACACTGCTGCCACCGATCTCAATGATCTCATTTTTTGTTTCAGGTTTTTCAATTGCTGATGTCAAATAC
Organism: Fodinibius sp. AD559; assembly: GCF_052712805.1. Lineage (NCBI taxonomy): Bacteria > Pseudomonadati > Balneolota > Balneolia > Balneolales > Balneolaceae > Fodinibius > Fodinibius sp. AD559. Next base: position 33,839 of record NZ_JBQPVW010000007.1, on the reverse strand, counting down.
TGTAATACATTGCGAATGGCAATAGGCTGCACTTTGCTGTATACCCAAGACGGACAAATCATAATAGGAACGCGTTCTGTAAGATAACGGACCATTTCGAATGATTTACTGCCCGAGCCTACGACAACGGCGGCGCGAAATTCCGTTACTGAAACCCCTGATTCTCTTAAAATGGAGCCTGTTTTTTGTCGTGAAGCCAAATGTTCAGATAATTGGTCATCAGGATCACCAAGTCCCCCTAAGTATATAATTCGATCAACATTTTGTCGTTCTGCGGCATTGCCAAAATTACGGGCAGCTTGTATATCCCGGTCATGAAACCCCGAACTGCCTTTTCCGCTCATACTATGTATTAGGTAATAAGCAACATCAACATCTTGTAAGGCCGTTGGCAATGTATCAGGTTGTAGTACATCTGCTTCTACTACTTCGACATCGTTAATCCAGGGCCGCCCCTGCAGACGATCTGTATCTCGAGACAGTACGCGTACGCGATATCCTTTTTTGAGCAATTCAGGTACAAGACGTCCACCGATATAACCGGTTACACCAGTAACGAGGCAGCGTAAATGTTCTTCCAATATAATCGTGGTTAATTAAGGTTGAAGAATGTAACAGCAGGAAGGATGAAAAAAGTCCGATAGAGCAAAAATATTATTACCGTTTTATTTTTATTAGATGTTCAACTTTTGTAGAATAAAATAATTTATTATCTGCTTTAGGAAAATTTTATCAAAATTCGGCGATGAAAAAATCAGGTTGGCAAAAACAATTTCCAGGTGTCGTGCTATATGTAGTATTATTTTTATTACTGTCTTTATCTCCGGCAGAATACTGTTTTGGACAAGTATCGGATGACTCACTTTGGTCATTCTCTAAAATAAGAACGGATACGAATGCCGATAATGAGCTTGATTATCTTGGGGAAGAAGTAACAATAACGGGAATTGCTAATATTAGTACCGGGCTGTTCCATGAGCATTATTTGCAGGCATCCATTCAAAATGATTCGGCCGGAATGTCTATTTTTGCAATGCAAATTGATACACCTTTTCAGCCCGGTGATAGTTTGGTAGTAAAAGGGAAAATCCAGCGATATAATGGTCTGGCAGAAGTTAATGCGGATTCTTATCGAGTGTTTAGCAACGCCTCAAAAGTGCCTGCCCCAAAATCTCTAAATAAAGCCATAGCCAATCCATCTAAATATTTGGGAATGCTGGTCGAAGGAGAAGGTAGTATTATTGAAAAAGGAAGTACCTTTAATGGAAAATATCTGAGGGTATCATCAGGCGATTTAGCAGGTGGCACTATCATGGTATACGTATCTAATTTTCATCACTTGTTCGGTCAATTCAATTTTGATGTTCTGAGCGTGGGAGATAAGATATCAGTAAGGGGTATCATCTCAGAGTATAACCCCGAATTTCCGGAAGTACGAACCTATAAACTTTTTCTGCGAACACCCGAAGATCTGGAATATGTGGACTTTCCCAAATATTATATGTTATTGATTATTGGTGGCTTGGGGGTCATTACAGCACTTGTTGTAGGTTGGGTTATGGTGCTGCGTAAAAGGGTGGATAGTAAGACCAGTACAATTCAGGAATCACTTAAGGAGAAAGAGATTTTGCTTCAAGAGATCCATCATCGAGTAAAAAATAGTCTGGCTATTGTGTCGGGGCTCATTGAGCTTCAGTTGGATAGCACAGATAGTGAGGAGGCAAAAGATGTACTTCAGGATAGTCAAACGAGAATACGGTCAATGGCTTTGATCCATGAAAAGTTATACCAGAGCAAATCGCTTTCTGATATTGCTTTGGATACTTATGTCAAAGAGTTGGTTGAAGCAATTCACGGCACTTTTACAGCATATAAAAAGGCGGTTGACTTAAAGTTTGAACTGGATGAGATAGAGCTGAATATTGATCGGGTGATACCCTGTGGACTCTTAATAAATGAGCTTGTGGTAAATGCGTTTAAACATGCATTTAAAAAGGATAAAAAAGGAGTGTTAGAGATAGGGCTTTTCAAAGAGAATGATAACATCAAACTAAGTGTCGCAGATAATGGTCCGGGATTGCCTGAGGATTTTGATCTTGGCAGCGAAGGAAATTTAGGATCATTGCTTATTGAAACTTTTGCAGCACAGCTAAATGCGGAAAAAGATATCAAAAATACAGAAGTGGGATCTAAATTTACGTTTACCTTTTCCAAGAATTAAAAAGAGAGGATGGGGAAAAGTATTACTGAATATTACTCTTTGAGTTCATAGGAAAAACATTGCCGGGCTTTGGACTGAGTACTTCACAATATTTGATAGTCTCATTTTTCTCGGAAAGTTTTTTCTCCTTAAGCTCTGATGTTTGGAAAGAGTCTTTAACGAGATCGTGGGTCCGTTCACTTATAATAATTGAATTAGGTTTGTTCTTGCTAATCTTTTCCAGCCGCGAAGCTTTATTAACCGTATTTCCAATAACGGTATACTCCATGAAGTCATCAGTACCAACATTTCCGACAATAACCTCGCCACTGTTGATACCAATACCGATACTTATTTCAGTACCCATTTTTTCACTGTATTTTATATTAATTCGATCGAGCAGGCCAACCATATCAAGTGCAGCAGAAACGGCATTTTTATGGTTATTAAGGTGGGATACCGGAGCACCAAAAACGGCTAATAACCCATCCCCGATATACTTATTGATAGATCCCTTATTTTCTTTAATAGCAATGGAAAGTACATCCCAGTAGTCATTTAAAAATTGAACTACCTCAGAAGGCGGCAGGTCACTGGTCATTTTTGCAAAGTCCCTCATATCTGCAAATAAGACTGAAACTACCCGAGATTCTCCGGGTTTCATTATATCTTCTTTTTTAGTTTTTAAGGTCTGAGATACTACTTCGCCAGGGACATACTTTTTAAATAGATCCAGAATATCTTGCTGCTCCTCTTCATACGAGGATATTTTTTGCGATAGTTTCTTATTCTCAAAATGGGCCTTGTGAATTTGTAAGGCGTTGTCAATGGCCATTTGCAGATCCACATTTGTGAAAGGTTCAGAAATAAACCTGAAAATAAGCCCCGTTTTATAGGCCTGTTCCAAAGAATTAGTATCCTTGGATCTGCTTATAATAATATTGGTCAAGTCCGAAAACTCATGAGAAATGCTTTCGCAGAATTGCAAACCGCTCATTTCCGGCATCATCTGTTCTACGGTTACTACATGAATATCATAATTAGTAAGGGTACTGTGAGCTTCCTGAATTGTAGATGCCGTAAACACATTATACGACTCAACATAGGCCTGCCGAAACCGGCTTAAGACCTGCTGATCATTAGAAATAAATAATATGTTTCCGTTGTTTTGATACATATAGCTCGCGGATGATAAATATATACGTATCAGCTAATATAGGTAAAGGGCCTTATTTTCCCAATTTTCGGGATATATGGTTGTTAACAGGCTTTGAAGGGCATGGATGATTATTCATTCATCAAGTCAAGCAAGTAGTTGGTTTGTTGTTGCTCTACTTTCTGGATGGTCGATTTTGATGCTTCTGCTTTTACTTCTTTTAGGGCCACATCGTTAAGGTCATCTTCCTTGTCCTCCATTTCGGCCCAAAGCCGGTGAAAGCGGGCAGCCTGTACGGCCCCTTCCAAAGGGTCGGGATTGATGCATTCGCGGGCGGCAAGATAGGCAGGGGCATTTTTATTTCCCTGCATCATTCCAGTAGTGTCAGCGGCAATAGCAGTTCCTTCAGTTTCTTCGTAGAGCTCGCGCAGTTCTTTCTCTTCAGCTTCTTCCTGTATAGCTTTTTCGGCAAGATCAAGTATTTTCTTCTGTATTGGTTTTAGTTCGTCATTTATCTGCCGGGCACACCATACAGCAAATCTTCGAAGTAGAATAGGGTTATCCTCTTCATGAAGATATTTGAGGAGCGATGTAACCTGATCATCCTCTTCTTTAATTTGATTTCCTGTCTCACCATCAATTACAATAATTTTGTGGTGTTCGGTATCGTAGATATAAATGAGATCTTGCCTTTTGTGCTTCATAAATATATTGTTTCTTCGTTTATCTTTGAGTTTACAATAACAAATTGCTTTTCCCAACTATTCCATCCATAATATGGCAGAATTTGAAACATAGTTATTCAGATGTCGCAACAAAAAAAAGATCAAACATGCTCCCTATTTTCATGGGCACTTTTTGATTGGGCAAACAGTGCTTTTTTTACTGTTATACAAACCTTTGTTTTTGCCACTTATTTTATGCAGTCGGTGGTTCAAGACGAAACACTCGGTAGTACATTGTGGGGAAATACTATTGGCGCTGCAGGTGTTTTAATTGCTATTTCTGCTCCTTTTGTTGGAGCTATTGCTGACCAGATGGGGCGCCGAAAACCGTGGATAGCCTGGTTTTCACTACTTTGCATTTTGGCTACTGCCGGTCTTTGGTTCGTAGAGCCGTCCCAAGATTTTGTAATATTGGCATTAGTGCTGGTATTCATCGGAACGGTGGGCTCCGAGTTTGCCATCATTTTTTATAATGCTATGCTGCCTGATTTAGCCTCGAAAGAGCGGATGGGGCGCTGGTCGGGTTGGGCGTGGGGACTTGGGTACGCTGGGGGACTTGCCTGTCTGGTTGTGGCGCTTTTTGTGTTTGTGGATGTGGAAAATCCGCCCTTTGGGTTAGATAAAGCTATGGCTGAACATGTGCGTGCCACTTTTTTAATGGTTGCGGTTTGGTATGCTCTGTTTTCGCTTCCACTATTTGGGTTTACCAATGATCGGCCAAGGACAGGTATTGCATTGAAAAAGGCCGCCAAGTCTGGGTGGCAGCAACTTAAAACATCCATAGCAAACGTACGCAAGTACAAATATATCGTTCGCTTTCTCATTGCCCGAATGATTTTTATTGATGCACTGGCTACTGTTTTTGCATTTGGGGGGATTTACGCAGCGGGAACTTTTGATTTTAGCGAACGCGAGGTGTTGATGTTTGGTATCGGACTGAACGTGACTGCCGGACTGGGAGCGGTCTTGTTTGCCTGGCTGGATGATAAGCTGGGTAGTCGCACAACAATGCTGCTCTCACTGATTGGACTTATTGTCACAACCAGTGGTGTCTTAGTTGTCACGGAGCTTATTTGGTTCTGGGTATTTGGGTTGGTGTTGGGAATATTTGTAGGACCCGTACAGGCCGCCAGTCGAACCTATATGGCTCGGGTATCACCCCCCGACTTAGAAAACCAAATGTTTGGATTAATGTCGCTTTCAGGCAAGGTAACCTCTTTTGCAGGTCCATTATTAGTGGGCTGGCTCACTTATATTGCTGATAGTCAGCGTATAGGAATGAGTGTAATTGTCGTTTTATTTGTGATCGGATTTACAGTGCTTTATTTCGTGCCCGAGGCCGAAGATGCGCGGCCTAAGGAGTAAATCATTTAATTTTTAAATTAAGCCGTGTTTTTAATCCTGAAAATACTAACTTAAGCTCATATTTTGATATGGATGTTAATATCCAAGGTGGAGAGACACTCCATTTGATTAAACAACCAACTTAAAAGGAAACAAATATGAGCCGATTCGACGAAATAAAAGAAATCATCGAGGGTTTTGAGGATGATATGGTAAAGTTCTACGAGAAAGGGAACAAAGCAGCCGGAACCCGTGCACGTAAAGGATTGCAAGGATTGAAGAAGCTTGCTCAAGAAGTCCGTCTTGAAATTCAGGATATCAAGAACAACGAATAATTTTTTTCCTATCTTTCTTTGAAAAGCCATGTAATAGTGGCTTTTTTTATATACGCTTTTTTCGCTGTAATCTTTTGAAGGTTTAATCTCATGCGTTCATCACCGAAAAGTAAATTATCACACGATGCCATCAAGGCATGGCGAGTTTCGTTATCGATATTCATTTTATTTTTAGTTTTCGGATTATTTTTTCTTTGGGGATATAAACTGCTATCACCGGAGTCTGATTTTTTATCTACGTGGACTCTTATAGCTATAACAGCAATACTTGTAGTTATAACAGGGTTTGGTATATTTTTTATTCCTGAGGTTCGCTGGCGTCGTTGGTTTTACGAGGTCGATAAGCATGAGGTTGATTTACAAAGCGGCATTTTTATTATCACCCGTACATTAGTGCCCATTAAAAGAGTACAGCATGTGGATACTCGGCAGGGTCCCATTCTTCGATCCTATAATTTAGCAGATGTAACTATTTCTACGGCAGCGACAACACACCGTATTCCGGCACTGAATGAAGAAGTTGCTGACCAAGTGCGCGATCAAATTTCTAAATTTGCCCGCTTAGCCGAAGAAGATGTTTAAACTACAGCGACAACATCCTGCCGCAGCATTGGCTAACGCCTTTGATATTATCAGGGCGAACTTTATTACCATCGTTATTTTAATTTTCGTAGGAAGTGGCGGAAGGGAAGCTAACTTTACGCTCTACTGGATTATTGGCACTTTTTTATTTCTATTGATTTGGGGGGTCATTTCATGGTATCGGTTTCAATTCAGCATTGAGGATGGGGAGCTTCGAATTGAACAGGGAGTGCTGGTGCGCAAAAAGCTATATCTTACTTCCGATCGCATTCAGGTGATTGATATTTCTGCGGGAGTGGTTCAGCGATTGTTTGGACTGGTGGCCGTAGAAGTAAAAACAGCGGGCAGTAGTTCAAAAGAGGCAAAGATTAGTGCGATCACCCGGACAAAAGCAGAAAAGCTAAAAGCGTTACTCCTAAAAAAGACCGAAAAGTCTGATGATGCACAGCAAGCTGAACCTGTTGCTCATCGGAAAGTGTATGCACTGGATACCAAGGATCTACTTATTGCAGCGTCAACTTCAGGTCGATTTGGGGTAGCCCTTTCGGTGGTTGGTGTGGCTTTTTCTCAGATTGAGCAGCTTATTTCTGAGGAGCAGATGATTCATTTTGTAGAAACGGTTATTCCCCGGAGTACTAACGCTTCTATGATTGCTATGTCTATTTTTGCGGTTATTGCAATAGCATGGCTGTTTTCGTTTGCGAGCACAATTATCAAGTATTACGATTTTGTGATAGAGGTTCGTGAGGACGAATTGCTGATAAGTCGCGGGCTATTTGAGCGTACGCAGCTGACAATCCCTTTTAATCGTATTCAGGCGGTACAAATTAAAGAAGAACTGTTACGTCAGCCTTTGGGATATGCTTCGTTAGTTATTGAAAGCGCCGGTTACGGAGAAAAAGAAGGGAACTCTACAACCTTATTTCCTTTATTGGCAAAGCCGCAGATTTATAACTTTATCAACGAAGTAATTCCCGATTATCAAACCGAGATATCAGAAAATACTAATGTTCCATCGGTGGGTTTACGCCGGTACCTCTTTCGAATGCTTTGGATCTCGCTTCCTGTAATTTTGATTATTTGGGGGAGCATTCCCTATGGTGTTTATAGTTGGTTCCTGTTGATACCTGCCTTGCTGTTAGGGTTTCAGCAGTACCGAGATGCAGAAATAGCCAGAGGTAAAGATACTCTTATTCTCACGTTTCGATTACTGAGCAAAACAACCGCTATGGTTAAGAAATACCGGATGCAGTCGTGCCAGCTTAAACAGAATCCGTTTCAAAAAAGATTAGACCTAACCAATCTTACGGTTCATGTTGCCAGTGGTAATCAGGGTCGTGCTTTTACGGTTAGAGATATTGATATCTCTAAGGCAATGGATTATCGGGTGTGGCTATCCAATGGCGAAGGTGGTAACAGTAGTATGTTTGATGAGGAAGATCCCAAGCCATCAAATGAGGATTTTAGTAATTATGATGCTATCCAGTAAGCCACCAGTGATAAATCGACAGCGTGCACACTCCAAAAATGATATGGAGACCTAAAATCCAGTAGGGCATAAGCGCACCCCATTTTCGACCTAAAATACCCGGACTGTTGATGGGCTTATCTTCCCCGATATAGGGATGAGTATCAGTGACTATTCCGATCATGATACCCACAAAGATGCCGTGACCAAATCCCCAAAGAATACCAGCTGGCCAATTGGGCGTTACCACCATGGCGGTGAGTAATATTACATATAATACGCCCCATCCCGCCCCAATAAGTAGATGCAACAATATGCCGACAATATATACTTGCGTTTTATTTTGTATATCTACGAATCGCGTTCCGATGAGGTAGGGAATATCGAGATCTTGTCCAAATAGTTTTAGCAGGTATATAAGCGAGGTTAAGATTAAAGCGCCAATAAAACCTGAAATTGCAGCGATAAATAGGTTAGCTTCCATAACTCCTCCTGTTTATTAAGAAGTGATAGCTGCGAAGAATTTTAATGTAACACTGTTATTCTGCTATAACAATGTTATTACTCTTTTGTTAAATAGCAATAAGGAGAGTGAAGACCCTTTTAAGAGGGGAATAATGTCTTTGTTCTTAAGAAATCTGTTCAGCAAAAGCTTTACTGATAGATTTCTTAAGATGACTCATTTGAATCGGCTTTACCAGGTAATCTACAAAATCAGTTTTTTTAGCTCGCTCAAGATTATACTGGTCAGAGTTCCCGGTAATATAAATAACATGGACATCTGATTTCTCACGAATTTCCTGCATTGCCGTAATGCCATCAATATCGTCTTTAAGCTGTATATCCATAAGGATAAGGTCGGGTTCAAGCTCAAAGGCAGAGTCAATAGCATCTTGACCGGCAATAACTTTTTTAACCACTTCATGCCCGAGCTTTTTAATCATTCGCTCGAGCACCATAGAAATGATCATGTCATCTTCAACGATAAGAACCTTTTTACCTGTAACTGAATCACCCATTATTACGTCACCTGATCCCAACTTATTTTTAAGTTGTAAGTAATAAAATAAATTTTTGGGACTTAACCTAAGGCAACGTCTAATACCATCATTACACTGAAGCCGATCATCGTGCCGAGAGTGGCAATATCGGTATTACCATGTAGTTGTGATTCGGGGATAAGCTCCTCGACGACCACATAAATCATGGCTCCGGCTGCAAACGCAAGAGCATAGGGTAGGAGAGGTTGTACCATTAATACAGCTGCTGCACCAATAACTGCTGATATAGGTTCTACAATACCAGAAAGTTGACCATACCAAAAACTTTTTCCTACGGACAACCCTTCTCGGCGTAGCGGCAAAGAAACGGCTGTCCCTTCGGGAAAATTTTGAATCCCAATACCTATGGCCAGCGTGATAGCTCCAATTACGGTAGCTCCCCCGGCCGCTTCAATACCGGATGCTGCAGCACCAAAGAGAACACCGATAGCCAAACCCTCGGGAATATTATGGAGGGTGATAGCCAATACTAAAAGAGTAGCTCTGCGCCATGATGTTGGTACTCCTTCTGCTTCTTCAATGGGCAATCCGATGTGCAGGTGAGGCAGGTAGGCATCGCAGATTCGTAGAAAAATGCCGCCCGTCAGAAATCCAATAACGGCAGGAAGCCATTCAATCATTCCCTGTGCAGAAGCCATATCAATAGATGGAACCAATAGAGACCAAAAGCTGGCAGCAATCATTACGCCTGCGGCAAATCCCATCATGGCATCCAATAGTTTATGACCCACATCTTTTGTAAAAAAGACAAGAGCTGCTCCTAAAGCGGTTAGGGTGTAGGTAAATAAGCCCCCAAATAAACTTTGCATTATGGGATTTAGTCCAAAAAAGGCGTCTTTAATTGCAATCGGATCAAACATGGAATGAGGTTTTTATTTTTTATTTGAATCTGAAGATATAAAAATAATAATCCTTATTAAAATTAAAGTTAGCCAAGGCTAAAAATTTATAGCAATAAATTACTACTATTGTAATCAACTTTATTTTAAAAAGTTTTATTGCTACTAAAATTATGTTTACCAGCTGTTAATTTTTATCATTTTTGCTTAATTTCCTGCACTTCTATTTGTACCTACAAGGTCATCAGCAGAAGTATTTGGTAAGTTTACATACGGCTATATTTCCATTCCGAGAAAATCCAATTTTAAAATTGAGCTATGAGTATCAATTTCGATAAAGAACGTTTCATGCACCGCCACAATGGGCCCAATGATAAGCAGGAAAGTGAAATGCTCTCGGCCATTGGCGCTTCTTCCATTGATGAACTTATTGATCAAACCATCCCCAAAGGTATTCGATTGCCAGAACAGATCGATCTTGATGAGCCAATGAGCGAATATCGGTTTTTGGAGGATTTTCGTGAGCTTGCCAATAAGAATGATATTGTCGAATCATACATTGGCATGGGGTATCACGATACGTTGACGCCTAATGTGATTTTGCGCAATGTGCTCGAAAATCCCGGATGGTATACGGCTTATACCCCATATCAGGCTGAGATTGCCCAGGGACGGCTCGAAGCACTGATTAATTTTCAGACGATGGTGTCGGATCTAACCGGAAGGGAACTGGCGAATGCTTCGCTATTGGATGAGGGGACCTCAGCAGCTGAAGCGATGTCGATGCTTTATTCCATGCGTCGCGGAGCCAAGCGCAAAAAAGCTCAAAAGTTTTTTGTTTCAGAGTTGTGTCACCCACAGACCATAGATGTAGTGGAAGGGCGTGCTGAACCCCTCGACATTGAAGTAGTAGTAGGTGATCACAAGGAGCTTGATGTCACAGATGAAGAACTTTTCGGAATTTTGTTACAGTATCCTGCTACAGATGGGACTGTTGAAGATTATTCAGATTTAATTGCTGCTGGCGAAGAGAAGAATGTGCGGTCGGTAGTGGCTGCTGATTTATTGAGCCTTACCTTGTTGACTCCTCCCGGTGAGATGGGAGCAGATGTTGTTGTTGGATCCACCCAGCGTTTTGGCGTACCCATGGGATACGGTGGACCGCATGCGGCATATTTTGCGACCCGGGAGAAATACAAGCGTAAGATTCCGGGACGTATCATTGGGGTTACGCAAGATACTGAGGAGAACCCCGTTTACAGGATGGCACTACAAACAAGGGAGCAGCATATTCGGCGGGAAAAGGCGACATCCAACATCTGTACGGCACAGGTATTACTTGCTGTGATTGCCGGATTTTATGCCGTGTATCATGGTCCCAAAGGTCTGCGACGCATCGCTGAGCGAATCCATGGACTTGCTAAAGTAATGAATAAAGGTCTTGAAGAACTTGGTTTTGAAGTGGTAAACGATCTCTATTTTGATACGCTTAAAGTGAAGCTTGAGGATGATAATCAGAAAGAAAAACTTCGCCAGAAAGCGCTGAATAACAAGTTAAACCTGCGCTATTTTGACGAGCCGGCAGTCGGTATTGCTTTTGATGAAGTGAAGGATCTGGATCACGTTGAGGAACTGCTCTCAATTTTTGCATCCCTGAATGATGGAAAAGACGAGGTTAACGTAACTGAGCTGTCAAAATCTGTTGAGGTTGATTACCCGGAAAAATTGACTCGCACGTCTGATTATTTAGAACATCCTGTATTTAACTTATATCACTCTGAACACGAGATGCTCCGCTATTTGAAGAAGCTGGAGAATAAAGACCTTTCGTTGGTTCACTCTATGATTTCGCTGGGCTCGTGCACGATGAAGCTCAATGCTACATCAGAAATGATTCCACTAACGTGGCCAGCATTTGGGAAGTTGCATCCTTTTGCGCCAAAAGATCAGGCCGAAGGGTATCACGAATTGTTTGATAAATTAGAACATCAGCTTGCAGCTATTACTGGGTTTCCGGCTGTTTCGCTGCAGCCTAACTCGGGTGCCCAGGGTGAGTTTTCAGGATTGATGACGATTCGTGCTTATCATAAGCATCAAGATGAAGGCCATCGCAATATAACTATTGTCCCTGATTCTGCTCACGGTACCAATCCTGCCAGCGCAGTTATGGCCGGTATGGAGGTTGTAGTCACGGAGTGTGATGAGCACGGTAATATTGATCTTGAGGATTTGCGCGAAAAAGTGGATGAGAATAAAGAAAATTTGGCGGCGCTGATGGTTACCTACCCCTCAACGCATGGTGTTTTTGAGGAAGATATCAAGGAGATTTGCGAGGTTATTCACGATAATGGTGGCTTAGTGTATATGGATGGGGCTAATATGAATGCACAGGTTGGCCTTACGAGTCCTGCCGAGATTGGTGCAGATGTCTGTCACCTGAATCTGCATAAAACCTTTTGCATACCTCATGGCGGTGGCGGGCCGGGAATGGGACCCATTGCAGCGACGGAGGATCTTGCTCCGTTTTTACCAGGAAATCCCGTTAAGGAGACTGGAGGTGAGCATGCTATAAAAAGTATTTCAGCAGCACCCTGGGGCAGTGCCAGCATTTTGTCAATTTCATATGCGTATATTAAAATGATGGGGGCAGAAGGGCTAACCAAGGTTTCTGAAATAGCTATTCTTAATGCGAATTACCTAAAGGAACGGTTAAAGGATCACTATCCCATTTTATATACTGGGAAAAACGGACGTACTGCTCATGAGTTTATTGTAGATATTCGTCCCTTTAAGCAATCGGCCGGCATTGAATCAATTGATGTGGCCAAGCGCCTGATGGATTACGGATTTCATGCGCCTACGATGTCATTTCCGGTTCCCGGAACTCTAATGATTGAACCTACTGAAAGCGAAACGAAAGAAGAGCTCGATCGTTTTTGTGAGGCTATGATTTCAATTCGTGAAGAAATAAAAGAGATTGAAGAGGGCAATGCAGATCCCGAAAATAATGTACTCAAGCATGCGCCCCACACTATGCGCGTAGCAATGGCTGATGATTGGGGTCGGCCCTATAGTCGCGAAAAGGCAATCTTTCCACTCGATTATCTGCGGTTTAATAAATTTTGGCCGGCCGTTAGCCGCGTTGATGATGCCTATGGTGATCGCAACTTGATGTGCAATTGTGTGCCCATTGATTGGTATAGCGAAGGGCAGGAGCCGGCGGCTGTGGACTAATTTATTTGCCAGAAATGGATGGAAATTAATTTTTCAGGATATATCTTATTGTCCACGGATGAATCCGTGGGCTAAATCTTTTTTATAAAGCTCACTTAAGTGAGCTTCGGGTTTATGTTATTTAGCCTGATGATTTATCTTCAGGCGATGGTGATTGTGCTATTTTCTTGTAATCGAACTCTCTAATTGTATATCACTCATCAAAGTACGATGCACCGGACATTTTTGAGAAATGTCAAGGATACGATCGAGCTGTTCATCGGTAATATCGCCCTCCACAATAACTTCTTTTTCGATGACATCAATTCTGCTTTTGGGATCTTCACAGTTTTGGCAATCCTCGTCATGATGTTTGTTGTGGCGTAACTCTATATAGATGTCATCCACATTATCCCAGCCCTTATGGTTGACATACATTTTGATGGTCATAACGGTACACGATCCCAGTGACATCAGCAGATAATCGTATGGGTCAGGACCTTTATCTTTTCCACCATCCACCGATTTGGGCTCATCGCCCATTAATTCATGTTTGCCGGCCGTAAGTGTGGTGGTATAAGTTTCTTTTTTGGGTAGATGTGCGTGTACAATCTTTTTCTTGTCAGAATCTTTAGCCATGATGTAACATTTTTTTATGAATTAAGATCAATTGATGCGTCGGGATAGGTCAAACTTACAAAAAGAATTGTAATTCAATATTCTTATTACACCTTCTCCTGAGACATTAAGGTCATATTATTTTAACACAAACGTGATCGATTAATAACGATTAGGCTATTGTGGGATAATATAGAATCTGTTTTTTATCCCAAAAACCGAGCTGCCTATGTCCAACAAGCGATTAGTTGATATTGTTGTTCTTTCTGATCTTCATTTGGGTACAGTGGGATGTCATGCTGTGGAATTAGCAAAGTATCTTAATTCTATTGAACCCCGTCTACTTATTTTTAATGGCGATATTTTTGATATCTGGAATTTTAAAAAGTATTACTGGCCAGATTCGCATATGCAAGTGCTAAAATGCCTTTTAAGTATGATGGCAAACGGACTGATATTTATTATCTGACTGGTAATCACGATGAGGTAATCCGTAAGGTTTCAAGTCTGCAGTTAGGGCCGCTTTTTGTGAAGGATAAGCTAATCTTGGAACTCAATGGTGAAAAGTGCTGGATTTTTCATAGCGATATTTTTGATATCACCATGAAGCATACCAAGTGGGTAGCTAAAATCGGAGGGAAGGGATATGATTTGCTCATTTTATTAAATCGTGTCGTCAATTGGATGTTTGAAAAAATGGGGCGCAACAAAATTTCGCTTTCAAAACGAATCAAGGAAAGCGTTAAAAAAGCTGTGCGGTTTATTGATAACTTTGAGGTTGCAGCTATGGATTTGGCTATTCAAAATGAGTATGACTATGTGATTTGTGGGCATATCCATCAGCCAAAAATTCGGGGTTATGAAAATGAAAAAGGATCAGTCATTTATATGAATTCTGGAGACTGGATTGAAAATTTGACGGCCTTAGAATATGACGATGGAGAATGGTCAATGTATAAATATACCGAGGATGAATTCATAGATAAAAACAGTTCGGTAATGGTACCTATCCGCCAACGATTTAAAGATACTTCAGTTATAAAATGAACATACTTTATGGTATTCAAGGAACTGGTCATGGACATATTAGTAGGGCAAAAGAATTACTACCTGCTTTAAGTAAATATGCATCTCTGGATGTATTAATTAGTGGTGGTAAGAATAGAATTAGTGTTGATAGGGAAGTACGATTTCATAAAAAAATTAGCTTGTCTTATAATCGTGCTGGAGGTGTTTCAATACTTAAAACGCTTCAAGAGCTTCGTCCGATTAGCCTTATAAACGATATTAGCTCGATTTCACTGGATAGGTATAATTTGATAATAAGTGATTATGAGCCAATATCTGCTTGGTCGGCAAAACTGGAAAACGTCCCTTCGTTAGGTCTGAGTCATCAAGCGGCCTTTCTGTCTGATAAAACGTCTCGCCCCGCGTATAAATCGCAGTTTGCGGAGACTGTATTAAAGCATTTTGCACCAACTAATTCTGTTATAGGGTTTTCACTTTCAACGATACGATGATTTTATTGAACCGCCGATAATTCGCAGATTTATCCGCAATTTAGAAATAAATGAAGATAATCACATTACTGTTTATCTACCGGCTTTTCATCATGAGGTATTAAGGGATTTTCTTGCAACTTTTACCCAAATGAATTGGCATATATTTTCTCCTTCATGCAATACGCCTATCAGAAGAGAAAATGTAAGAATACATCCTGTGAGCAATGAGCCTTTTTTAGATAGTTTTGCTTCTTGCAAAGGGGTAATTTGTAATGCAGGATTTGAAACCTGCGCCGAAGCAATGTATCTGGGAAAGAAATTATTGGCAGTGCCTATTCAAAAACAGTATGAACAGGAATGTAATGCGGCAGCACTGGAAAAGTTGGGAGTAACAACTATAGGTTCCTTGAAAGATAAAGCCGAAAAAATATGGCATTGGCTTGAGGAGGGGGAGGTTGTCAGAATTGATGAGATTGCCGATCCCCAAAAGATAGTACAGAAGATTTTAGATTTAGGTACATCCGAGCAAAGATCAGACAAAAAATCTTCCAGTTCACTATTTCGATTAGTTAGATGAAGTTGAAATATTGTACTTCTCTTCTAAAATATTCAGGTGATGTTTTTCATGTCCCGAGATGATAAAGGCTAATGCCCGTACCGAAACGGACACTTCATTAGCCGTTCCCTTGTGTAACATTTGCTCTTTAGAGAAACTGTTAAACATACTGATGTTGGCATTCCGCAAAGCATCATATTCTGTGGATAAACTTTGCAGGCTTCGTTGATCAAAGTTGCCCTTTTGCACGTAGGATTCATGATCATATCCCGGTAGTGCAGTTTCTTCACCGCGGCTGATGCACAAGGCCCGGTAAGCCATAATGCGTTCGGTATCTATCAGGTGACCAATAATTTCTTTAACGCTCCATTTGTCATCGGCATAGCGGTAGTTTGCCTCTTCATCGGTCAGTTGCTGGATAAGGGTATAAACTTTTTGCCCTTGTTGGATGAGTGATTGAATTACGTTCGGTTGTTCAACAAGATTGATATATCCTTCATAGAAATCGCCGTACTCATCGGGTTCAGGTCTGTTTTCTTCCCAGTCTAAAAGTGCCATTTGGCTCGATTTATTTTAACTCTTGTTCTTTTGTAAAAGTACTCCTGAATAACCATCAATGTAAAATAAAAAAGGCCGGAATGCTCCGGCCTTTTAGAATCAATATGTGAGACTTCGTGCTATTTATTTACTTTATGGCTTTTGTACACTGCTTCACCAGATTTATTCCCATTAATCATTGTTTCCTGCAGATATGGATATGCGACGCTGTCGACTATCTTCCAGTCAGAATTGTGATTCTCTACGGTAACCTGTTCCCCCATCTGCGGGTTAAATTGTTTGTAACGGATGATATCCGGATAATGAGTTTCCGGATCCAATAGAAGTTTAACGTTCGAGCCATCTACCGTTACGTTAATCTTTTCATAGCTCATTCCATCAACCTCCTCAGTGCCCAAATATTGAGGATTAACACTGTCTGCATTTAGGGCAATTGAGAGAAAACTTCTGTTGAGGGTACTTTTAAGATTTTTGGCCATTTGTGGTGGAAGGGGACGTTCCTGTTCACCGACAGTCATTGTTCCTGATCCACCCTCATAATTTACCTTTATTTCACCCATAGGGCCTTTAATTGTTTGGTTAATGGCATCAGGGTAATTGATAGTCGTGGTCATGGGCATTTTACGGCCCTGCATGTTCATTTCACCGGTAAGAGAAATGCTGTTAAGCTTAGTTCCGGACTTAATAACGGAATCTGTCATTTTTGAAAGCCACTCGTTTCCTTTTTCAGCATCACCCTCAACCATCTGCTCCTCACCGCTGCCGGGTTCAGGAATGCTGATATCGATCTCATTAACATCCCCATATTTTTCAAGCTGGTCTCCAATTTCTTCTTTATTTCCGACTACAAGAATTTGCAGATTATCCGGATTTAAGTACTCTTGAGCCACAGCCTGAACATCTTCAATAGTGGTAGCTTTAACGCCTTCGATATACTGTTCAAAGGCATCAGCTGGAAGTCCGCGATATTCATTTGACATGCGTTCCCTGAGTACCTCTTCGTAGCTGTCGTACTCAAAAACCGCAGAATTGAGGATCTGATCTTTTACGTCCTGCAGTTCTTGCTTAGTGATAGGTTCTTCCTGCAGGCGTTCAATCTGTTCGATGATCGCATCAATAGCTTCGGCAGTAGTTGAGCTTTTGGTCATTACTCCAGCGAAAAACATACCTGGGTAAAAACTGTTCATGCCATATTGCCCAGAAACAGAATAAGCTAAGCCCATTTCAGTCCGTACTATCTGCATCAATCGTCCAGAAAATCCGCCACTGAGCACACGATTCATAACTTGTACTTTAGCGTAATCGGGATTATCTCGCATGCCGCCGATGTGCCCCATCATTGCAAAGCTCTGATTTACATCAGATTTTTCAATAAAGTTGATGGAGCTTTGCGGCTCGTAGTCCACTTCTGGGAATTTGAGTGTGGTTTCATCTCCGGATGGAAGTTCACCAAAGCTATTACGAAGCTTTTTCTTCATTTCTTCAGCATCGAAATCACCGACGATACCAACCATCATATTACTTGCTGAGAAGTGCTTGTCGTGGAAATTAACTAAATCTTCTCGGCTAATATTATTGATGGTTTCATATTCTGTGGTGCGACCGTAAGGTGAATTTTCACCATAGATCAGAGCTTGGAACTCTCGAATACCGATCTGCTGGGTATTATCATTACGGCGCGAAATAGAAGACTTTTGCTGTTTTTTAGCCAGTTCAATTTTGTCTTCAGGAAACTTCGGATTTGTCAGAACATCAATAAATACGGGAAGAAGGTCATCAAAATCCTCTTTTAAAACATCCATGCTGGCATTACCGCTGGTAAATCCAATACCGGTTTCAATACTGGCAGCCCGGTTTTCGAGCATAGTATTAAGCGAGTCGGCAGGATACGTTTCCGTTCCTCCAGATCGCATAACAGTACCGGTTATAGAAGCAAGGCCTGTTTTTTTATTGGGATTAAGAACGCCCCCGGTGCGAATACGTGTACTCACATTTATTAAGGGTAGTTCTTTATCCTCTACTAAGTAGAAGGTAATCCCGTTTTCGGTAGTAAAGGTTTCTACCTTGGGTTTCTGAAAATCATTGAGTTCCGGGAAGTCCATATTTTCATATGGATTCGTTGAAGTATTGTCAGACTGTTGCGAATCGGCCATTTGTTCGGTTTGCGAACAGGCGAATGCGAAAACAGCCATAAGTAAAAATAAACTTAACCTCTTCATAATAGTTGAATTATGGTTGTTCAAAATTTTTGAAAATAATGAGTTAGTTATTTGCATCGGCAACCTCCTCGTCGGATGAGTTGTCTTTTTCGTTGACGATAGCTCCTACCGTTCGATTGTCTTTGGTGAGGTATTTATTTGCTACGCGCTGGATATCATCAACAGTTACTTCGTTGAGTTTTTCGATATCCGTAAATACTTTTCGCCAGTCGCCCCGCATATTTTCGGCGGAAGCTAATGAAGAAGCCAATCCGGAGTTGGAGTCGAGACTTCGAATTAAATTTGCTCGAGCATTGGTTCGGGCTCGGTCAAGTGCCTCTTGGGATACACCCTCATTCTTAATTTCTTCAATTTCCTCAAGGATAGATGCCTCCATGGTATCTACTCCAACATTTTGGTTGGGTATAGCCAGTGTGGCAAAAAGTGTTTCATATTTTTGGCCGGGATATCCGTTAAAAGCGCTAACCTGCAGTGCAGTTTGCTCTTCTTCAACCATCCGCTCATAAAGGATAGAGGTACGCCCCCCAGAAAGAATGCTGCCCAGCAGTTGTAGGGCCTTGAAATCGGGATGATCTTGTGCGACGGTATGATATCCCATAATAAAGAATGGTTGCGATTGCCCTTGAATGGTAAACCTACGTTCTCCGCGCTGCTCGGGCTCCTTGGTATAAACGGGAGGAGGTTTAGGACCTTCTTTCATTTCCCCAAAATACTTTTTAGCCAGTTGTTTGGCTTCTTGTGGATCTACATCACCTGCAATTGCAAATGTAATGTTGTTGGGTACATAGTAGGTGTTGTAGAATTCACGGGCGTCTTCCATTGTAGTGGCTGTGATATCAGAATGCCAGCCCACGGTTGGGCGTCCATAGGGATGTGCCGTATATGCAACAGCTGCAAACTCTTCAATAAGACGTCCGATTGGTTGCGATTCGGAACGCATACGCCGTTCTTCGCGTACTACTTCTTTTTCTTTGTAAAACTCACGAAAGACCGGGTTTTTAAATCTGTCGGATTCCAGGCTAAACCAGAGTTCAAGTCGGTTTTCTGGCAAACTGTAAAAATAGTTTGTACGATCCTGATTGGTGGTGGCGTTCATGCCGGTACCACCATTGCGGTCAATAATTTCTGAGAATTCGTTATTGACCACATATTCTCCCGCTTCTTCTTGGAGGTCTTCAAATTCACTCCAAAGCGTATCCATTTTGGCGGAATCGGGTTGGGTGCTGTATTTTTCAGCTAACCATTCTTGATAGGTATTATCAAGTTCTTTGAGCACTTTCTTTTCTTTTTGCCAATTGGTGGTCCCTACGGTATGGGTCCCCTTAAAAGCCATGTGCTCAAAAATATGAGCCATCCCGGTATGTCCTACGGGTTCGTTTGCTCCACCTACATTTACATAAGTAGCAAAACTGACCACCGGTGCAACCGGACGCTCAATAATGATAAAAGTTAAACCATTATCGAGGGTAAATTCTGTTACTTTTTCTTCGAAGTCATCTAATGATTGTGCCTGGGTAGTCTGGGTAAATGAGATAACGAACAATAGTAATCCCAAAATCCAGGTACTGTGTTTTACTTTCATATGTACTCCAATTTATGATTGATAGTTTATGGTTAATGTATAGTGGAAGAGTTTATGCCCGTAATGATTTGCTAATGAATAGTTTGTTGTTTTAAACAAGATCAGACGTTTCCAATTGAGATATGTTACAGAGAAATTGATGAAGGAATTCTTCTGTATATACTTAATTTTCAAATAACATGATTTGCATAACCTAAGTAATAAAGAAAGATAAAAAGGAGTTTGTTACGATATTAAATTATTTTAATCTCTATTTTATTTTTCTGTTAAAGTGATATTGTAGATTTTTTGATAAAATTGAGACCAGTTGTTCTTTTTAGTAGTGAGCATTAAAAGTATGCTAATAATCGCCAAATTGATAAAAACTACTATATCCATGATTAAATAAAATTTATTTATCGTTAATATATGTCTGTCATATATAAATACTTCTTATAAGATGATACCGTATATATTTAGATATGAAGTAATAACATGAAAGTTTTCAAAATCTAAAAAAGCACCAGTTGCAGCTGTAACAGTACCTAATACCAAACTAACACCGTTTGTTTTCTTTAATTGGGCTCTGGTTAGAATTTCTAAATTAAAATTCAATTCACAATTGAAAGTGGTGGCTTCACCTTCAATTTCTCTCGAATGCAAAAGGTTAATAATCATCTTGAAAAGATAGTCTTTGGTATTAATTCTTTTATCACCAAGAGCTACGATTATATTAAATGTTACTTATTTTAATATTTTCTAATTAATTGGCTTATCAAATTAGGTGTCTTGTAAGAAATTGAGATTATGAGTTGTAAAAATTTCAGCAAATGTTTTCTTACATGATTATTGGTTATCTTGAACGGCTGAAAATTCCACCTTTTCATTTTAAACGGTAGAAGCGTTAACAGATGTATTTTAAGCAGATATTTGAGGAGAAATTAGCCCAATATTCCTATTTAATTGGATGTCAGGCTACGGGCGAAGCTATTATAATTGATCCCATGCGGGATATTGATCGGTATAAAAAGATAGCAGAAGATGAAGATCTGGATATTGTAGCAGCTGCTGAGACCCATATTCACGCAGATTATTTGACGGGTCTTCGTGAATTTGCCGAGCAGGGGATAAGGGTATATGCCTCTGATGAGGGAGACAAGGACTGGAAATATGAGTGGCTAATAGGTAGCGAGTACAATTACCAGCTGGTTGATGACGGTGACCGGTTTAGTATTGGAAATATCCATTTTGAAGTAAAACATACCCCGGGCCATACACCCGAGCATGTAAGTTTTACGGTAACGGATGGGGCTGCTGCCAGTGATCCTATGGGGATGCTTACCGGTGATTTCATCTTTGTCGGTGATGTCGGTCGGCCTGATTTGTTGGAGACAGCAGCCGGGCAAAAAGGAGCTATGCAGTCATCTGCGCGCACGCTGTATAAATCAGTAGAACAATTTAAATCTATGCCAGAGTATTTGCAGGTGTGGCCAGGGCATGGATCGGGTAGTGCATGCGGGAAAGCATTGGGATTAGTACCCGAGTCAACGGTGGGGTATGAGTTGCGGTATAATCCGTCTATTCAGGCATCCGATGATGAACAGCAGTTTGTAGATTTTATCCTTGAAGGACAGCCCGAACCGCCCCTCTATTTTGCCCGTATGAAACGTGATAATCGGGGAGGTCCTAAAGTACTTGGCACTCTTCCTGATCCCCAAAAAATGACTGTAGAAGGATTAGTGAACCGTGCAACGCAGGAGGGAAGTGCGGTGGTTGATACCCGGGAGCGTACTGATTTTATGGATGCACATTTAAAAGGATCGTTACTTTCTACCTATAACAAGGCTTTTAATACGGTGGTTGGATCCTATGTAAAAGAAGACGAGGATATCTACTTGGTTATTGAAGAAGATAACCTTGAAGAAGCTGTACGCGATCTGATTAGGATTGGACTGGACAACATTAAAGGATATGTAACTCCGGATGAGTTAGAACAGTATTTGGAGGGCAGCGAGTATACTGAACGAGTAGAGACAATTACCTTTGATGATGTGGCCAAGCTAATTGAGGATAGCCAATATCAGGCGCTCGATGTTAGAAAGTTAACGGAGTTTAATGGTGGACATGTCAAAGGAGCATTGAATATTGCACATACCCGTTTATTAGAGCGCAAAGAGGAGTTGGATAAAAATAAAACGTGGGTGGTTTACTGCCAGACCGGAGTCCGGGCTTCGGTTGCTACCTCTTTGCTACGCAGAGATGGGTTTGATGTTAAATATGTGAATGACAATGTAGAACCGTGGCTGGCAAATAGACAGCGTGAGGAAGGGAAAGAATAATAGTGTATTCTCTGGTTATAATATAATTTAAAGGAGAATACGGTCTATTCAGTATCTTGTTTTTCCAAATATTCGTTGGTTATTTTTCGTGTTTGTTCAGCTCCCATATATTTTTCCAGATCGTAGAGTGTAATCATTTTCTCCCCCTCGTGAAATGAGTAGGTTAAATGACCGGTTTCAATTTCTTTTTCTACATCACTGGTTTTCATATCCAACATTTCTCCAACCTCTTCCAGTGAAAACATTGAGCGCATAATGATGGTTTCTCTTTAAAAGTTAGCCGGTTAATTTATTTTGCCTCAAAGATAGAAAAATTCAACTTTTTTAATACCCTTTAAAACGGTTGTTCTGCAACAAATAGTAAAATTATTGCAATTCCTGTGCATTATTTTGGCTTTGATATTTGTCTATGATCTGCTGATGGCGAAAACATGATGTCAAATGGTCGTTAACCAATCCTGTAGCCTGCATATGGGCATATATAGTCGTGCTGCCGATGAACTTAAATCCATGTTTTTTTAAGTCTTTGCTAAGCTTGTCCGAAATTTTGGTGGTTGCTGGAACTTGGTCCATAGTTTCCCAGTGATTATGGATCGGCTCGCCATCCACAAAATCCCAGATATAGTTACAAAAACTACCAAACTCTTGTTGGATTTGAATGAATTGCCGGGCGTTATTGATGGCTGAACGTATTTTGTTTTCATTGCGGATAATATCGGGATTGGATAGAAGCTGCTGAATCTTGTTTTCATCAAATGCAGCTATTTTTTGGACATTAAAATTGGCGAAGGCTTTACGATACCCTTCCCGTTTTTTTAAGATCGTGCTCCAGCTTAAGCCCGCCTGCGAGCTTTCAAGTACTAAAAATTCAAACTGTATTTGATCATCAAAAACGGGAACACCCCATTCCTCATCGTGATATCGAATGTATTGATCAAAGGTATTTTCACACCAGTTGCATCGTTTTGGCATAATTGTGTTTTTTAGAATTAAAATCCCATTTTGGATATATATCTTTTAATGTACGAAAAAGTAAAATCTATGAAGTGGGATAAACTTATTAAAGAACGAAGTAGTCAAAGTGGTATAAGTGAAAAACTTTCGGCGCGTTTGGAGCTGCTGGCGGATTTTCTGGAAAGAATTATTGAAGATAAAGAAGATCAAGAGTTTTTAGAATTGCTGGTTACATTTCCAAAAGTTGCCCATCAGGCTTTTGATGAGCAAGATGAGGATGCGTTAGCGAAGCTGGAGTCTAAGATCACAGACCTTTCGACCGATCAAATTGCTCAATTCCTTCGATATTTTACTGTTTTCTTCCACTTGATGAATTCACAGGAGCAGCGAGAAATTACGCGCATCAACCATGAACGAGCAATGAACACGGGGCCGGATTCCCCCCGCAGTGAAAGTATTGCAGAGGCTGTTTATCATTTAAAAGAAGAGGGGTTTTCGGTTGATGAGGCGGCCAGTGTAATAGCGAAGCTCGACATCCAACCAACAATTACGGCTCATCCTACTGAGGCCCGGCGCCACAGTGTACTTACCAAGCAGCAACATATCACTGAGATGATTGAGCAGTTCAAGGCTAATGATTTAACGCCGGATGAGCGCAAGGCATTGACGCTGGATATTTTTAACGAGATATATTTGCTGCTTGCCACTGATGAAGTTCGAACGGAGCGGGTGACTGTTGAAGACGAAGTTGAAAACGGGATATTTTATTTCAGAAATGCTATCTGGCAGACGATTCCCATTTTATATGATGATCTGCGTAATGCCTTTGAGATGTACTACGATGAGGTGCCGGATTTTGATACGATTTTGCGTTATCGCTCGTGGATTGGCAGCGATCGGGATGGTAATCCCAATGTGACGCCGGAGGTTACGTGGCAGACCATTTTGGAACAGCGCAGGAATGTGATGAAGCTGTATCTGAGTGAGCTCGATGACTTGCGTCGTTACTTGAGTATTTCTCAAAATAAGTTTGATATATCGGATGAGTTGGCGGACTCGTTAGAGCGGGACGAGCAAGAAGATCCGCTTTCGGATCGCTATCAGCGGTTATACAATCAAGAGCCGTATCGTCGAAAGGTTACGCACATGATGCACAAGCTGCAGCATCAGCTTGATCTGATAAAAACGGGGCGCCCCAGTGAAGTTTTAGAGGAAGCGCAGGAATATCGGGTATCCGATTTTATCAATGATTTAGAGCTGATATCCAAAAGTTTGGAAAAATCCGGATTACAATGTGTGGCATCCCAGGGAAAGTTGAGGGATTTGCGTGTTCGAGCTGAAACATTTGGTTTTCATCTGGCAGCATTGGATATCCGGCAGCATTCTGAAAAACATGAGGCTGCTGTTGCCGAACTGCTGGAAGTAGGGCAGGTTACGGATGAATATCGATCTCTATCCGAAGAAGAAAAAGTGCAGCTGTTGACCAACGAGCTTAAAAATCCGCGGCCGCTTTCTCCGGTCCAGGCACATCTGGATGAAAATACTTCGCAGATGCTGGAAGTGTTTGAGATTATTGATCAGATGCTGACGCTGGATGAAAATAGTTTTGGTGAGTATATCATTAGCATGACCCACGGAGTAAGCGATATGCTGGAAGTGCTTATCCTGGCAAAAGAAACCGGGCTCTGGAGTTATGATGATGGCAAGGTTGAAAGTAACATTGATGTGGTTCCACTCTTTGAAACGATTGAAGATTTGGAGGAGTGCGGACGGCTTATGACTGAGATTTATGAGAGTCCTGTCTATCAGAAGCAGTTAAGTGCGCGAAATAACTTACAGGAAATTATGCTTGGCTATTCTGACAGTAACAAAGACGGTGGGTATTGGATGGCCAATTGGGCCCTTGAAAAGGCGCAGCGTGATCTTGGTAAAGTGTGTCGAGAGTATGAGGTTGATTTTAGATTATTTCATGGTCGGGGCGGCACTGTCGGTCGCGGCGGTGGACGGTCGAACCAGGCTATTTTGGCGCTTCCGCCTGTCAGTAATAATGGGCGCATTCGTTTTACGGAGCAAGGGGAGGTAATCTCATTTCGGTATTCACTTGCACCTATTACGCGCCGTCATCTGGAGCAAATCATAAATGCAATGATTCGGGTAACGGTTTCAGAACAGTCCGAAATGCAGCAGCAGTCGCAGTTTGATGAAACGATGGAACAACTGGCAACAACATCTATGAAGGGATATCGCGACCTGATTGATAATGAAAACTTCTGGAGTTGGTATATGGCAAAGACGCCCATTGAGCATATCAGTCGGTTGCCCATTGCTTCCCGACCGGTTTCGCGGGGCAGTGCCAAAGCTGCTGATTTTGAAAATCTTCGAGCTATTCCCTGGGTTTTTGCATGGACCCAGGTGCGATACAACGTGCCGGGTTGGTATGGCATTGGTGAGGCTTTACAGCAGCTACTGCAGAAAGAGGGGATGCTTGCTCAGCTTCAGGAGTGGTATGAAGAGGCAATCTTTTTTAAGACGGTACTCGATAACGCCCAGCGAGAAATGGCTCGGACGCATATTCCTACTGCCAATATTTATCATGATATCGATGATGGAGCATTCCACAACCGTATTACAGAAGATTTTGATAAAGCGGAGGATGCCATTAAGCAGATTACCGGACAAGATGAACTGCTCGATATTAATCCTGTAATCAAGAAATCAATTCGATTTCGGAATCCATTTACTTACCCGCTGAATATGATGCAAACCGAGCTTCTGGATCGGTGGAGAAACAAAGAAAAAGTGGAAAATGCCGAAGAAGAAAAGTTACGTGATGCGCTGTTCTTAAGCATCAACGGAGTAGCCGCTGCCATGCAAAGCACGGGATGATAATTAGGAATTTGGGAATTAGGAATGTAGGATATTCAATTCCTAATTCTTCATTCTTAATTTCTAATTAGTTCCTTCATCTGTCTTCGAAATTTTGGGGCCCCACCATTGGCAGGATGACGAACGGGGGTATAATTTGAAATCCCGAAGGCGTCCAAACTCTGCTCGCATTTTCGTCCTACTGCAATTATTTGCCCGTCAGAAAATAGTTCTAAAAAAACTTTAAGTGAGGGATATCCCTGCTCGAGCTCACTGTCGGTAGGAGTGCGGTTGCTGAGTAACCCTTCATCGGGATCGTACGGATGCCAGGGCAGGGCGTTCCAAAGCACGGTTTCGTACGGATCAATTCCCAGCTGATAAATCGCTTTCCACATGATGGTAGCCGTAGGTTCTGACATTCCTTTTTCATTAACCTTCGGTTTGCTGGTACGTTGTGGGTCGATGGATTGAAAAGCTCCGTCGGCCGGAATGCCGTGGACTGATTCATGATGCCCAAGTAAAATACGCTCGGAGGTCATGGCAATACCGGTAAAATGTCCGCCCTGATAGCCCAAAGCCTCAGCGATGAACAGGTACTTAGCAGTATCTATTCGTTCCTTGAGATAGTGGGTTAACTGTTTTTTACGGATGTCGGGGCCGTTACTATCTAAATCATGTTGGGGATCATTTTGATACCAGGGATTAAAAAAAGGACCATCCGGAGTATTTTTCAGAAGATTTAATAGGGAGTCAATACTGCTCATTAAAAAGATCAATCAGTTAGAATTATTGCTGTCGTGGAATCAGCCAGAGCTTTGTCTGGCGGCCGTCAATATATCGAACAGAATCGCCATCAAAAAAGGCATCTTCTTCGAGCATAATACGAATGTCTTTCTCCCATTCAGGAATTTCTACAGTAGCGTTAAGTTCAATAGAGTGAGCGGTGTTTGCATAAAGGGGATAATCACCCTTGCCCGGTACACCATCCTGTTGATCCCAAAGACCAATAGTTGGGCCGGCACCGTGACCGTGATATCCAATGGGGTGCGTATAAATACTCGGTTCGATGTTTTGGCTTATAGCTTCTTTTCGGCTTTTTGATAAAATATCGTTACCCGTTAATCCCTCTTTAAAATTATTGGTTAAAATATCCTGCAATTGATTGCCGGTTTCTAACGCTTTTTGCAATCCTTTTGGGGCTTCCGTTTCTCCGGCCTTTAAAACATAGGCATGCTGTTGAGTATCGGTGTTGAGTCCAAGATAAGTGATCCCAAAATCTACATGTAGAAGGTCGCCGGGACGTATAACATTTTCAGCGGGACGTTTTGAAAAGTTAGCTAAAAATGAGGTATCAGGCTGGGCCGCCCGTTGAACTGATACGCTTGGATGAAACCACGCTGTTAAATTGAGATCCCGAATACGCTCACGGTACCACCACTCAACATCCTTTGTCGTGGTAATGCCCGGTTGAATGACTTTCTCCGAGAATCCTTCAGCAATAATATCGTGGGCAATATGACAGATCATCGGATAGACCTGCATTTCGGGCTCAGTGCGGGTTTCGAGCCAGCCGATGGCCAGCTTTTCTCCTGATACTATTCGGTTTTGATAACGTTCGGGAAGGGCAGAAGTAAAAGCTCTATACTCAGAGTGACTAATGCCGTCGGCCAGTGCAAATGTCGAAGAATAGTTCAGCGCAATGTTATTTGGATCGCGTTCTTTTATAATTTTGACCAAGCGTTTCCACTGGTTCGGTTCTTCGTCTTTATCCCAGGCTGTTTTAAAAAATTCGCCAATGTTGTATCGAGCAACGGCCATTCGCTCTACCTCTTTGTCGTTGTCCGAAAAAACAAGTATTGTACGACGGCGCGCGGACTGCCATGTAGCGGGAAGCATCGTTTTGATAACGGGATCTTCATTATATTCACGCGCAATAATAATCCACATATCAATATTTTCTCGCTGCATGAGTTTGGGAACAATATTGTCGAGTCGATATTCGAGCCAGTTGTTCATTATTTCAGCTCGTTCCTGCATCGATAATATTTTAGCAGGGGCTGTTTGTTGCGCCGATGAAACATGTACTGTTATCAGCAAAAGAATTGAAATAAGAATATAGGACTTTGATAATATTTTCATTGGCGATAAATATTTCTTTAAAAGAGGTTAAGCAATTCTAAAAAAGCAGAAACCGCTTAAGTTTGTCAACTATCAAAAGATTGAAATGTAAATAGTTTGAGATAAGTCATTGCGTGTTGCTATTGATTTTTAAATGGATCAGTAGCTATCGTCGAAGTGATTTTGTGGAGCAATTCATCCATAAAAATTGTATTTTAGCACACTTGAACTGAAAGAATTTATTATGACTACTGATACTATTTTTGATATAACACGTACATCGTCGAGCAGAATAAATAATGTAGATCTCGATAATCCGGGATTTGGGCGTGAATTTGCAGATCATATGCTCGAGGCCGAATATCGGGATGGACGGTGGCAGCAGCCAGAAATTAAACCTTATGGATCTATTGAAATAACACCAGCCCTAAGTGTGCTGCATTATGCCCAGTCGGTATTTGAGGGTACCAAGGCTTATTATGTTGATGGAGAGACAGTAAATCTATTTCGGGTGGAAAAGAACTTTGAGCGAATGGTTCGATCTTGTGAACGAATGTGTATCCCCAAGGTTGAACGAGAAGTATTCTTAGAAGGAATTAAAGAACTTATAAAACTGGACCATAAATGGGTGCCCCAAAAGGATGGAAACTCCCTATATATACGTCCTTTTGCTTGTGCTTTTGATCCCATTATTTCTGCGCGAGTAGCAGAACAGTATCGATTTTATATTATCACATCTCCCGTGGGATCTTATTACGATCGCCCGGTGAAGTTGACGACTACCCAGCAATATGTGCGAGCTGTTAAAGGCGGCGTGGGAGCTGCCAAAACAGCTGGTAATTATGCGGCCAGTTTGTATCCGGCGCAGCAGGCTAAAAAGCAGGGATTTGATCAGGTGCTTTGGTTGGATGCCGAAGAGCATAAATATGTTGAGGAAGTGGGTACGATGAACATCTTTTTTGTCATTGATGGGGTATTGGTAACACCCAGTTTACGAGGTACTATTTTGCCCGGTGTTACGCGCGATTCAATTATTCAATTAGCTAAACATTGGGATATGCCGGTGGAAGAACGCCGCATCAGTATTGAAGAAGTGATGCAAGCTGGCGAAGATGGAAAACTGGAAGAAGTATTCGGCGCCGGAACCGCAGCCGTAGTGGCTCCGGTAGAGGAGGTCCATCACGATGGACAGTCAGTGACGTTCGATATTGAGGGCAGAGGTCCCGTTGGACAGAAGTTCTACGATGCGATTACTGATATTCAGTACGGGCAAGCCGAAGATCCATTCGACTGGATTACATCGGTCAAAGTTAATAAGTGAATAGTAAAATTGAGTAACGAGTAAAACATGATCTTTACTTGTTGCTCAGGACTAATCTACATCAGTCAGTATCCGAGTTCGCGATTCACTTTATGATTTAATTCCAAGCCCGAAAGTGCTCGCTTATAATTTTCTACAATCTGGTCAGCCACTTCATCGGGTTTGGTAATACTGGCAATGTGGGGAGTAATGATAACATTGTCCCGATTCCAGAACGCATGTTTGTTGGGGAGCGGTTCTTCAGAAAAAACATCCAGCCAGGCTCCTTGCAGAATATTACTGTCCAATGCGTAAATTAAATCTTCGTCTACCAAGTGTTCACCTCGTGCTGCGTTGATAATCCAACCACGGTCATGGATTTGTTTAAAGATATCGAGATTAAGAATGTCTTTGGTTTCATCGGTGAGAGGGAGCAGGCAAATAAGGATGTGGATATTTTCGAGAAATTTCTGTAGCCCATCTGGGCCGGCAAAAGTATTGACGCCATCAATTTCTTTGGTTGATCGGGACCATCCTGAAACCTGGTATCCCAGATGAGCTAACTGCTTGGCAGTTGGTTTGCCAAGTTCTCCCAACCCCATAACGCCCACCTGCAGTTCTTTTGGGGATGGATGATCATGGGGTTGCCATGTTCTCTGATCGTTTTGACGGATATAGTGCACAAAATTTCGCTGAATATTTAAAACGGCCGCTAAAATATATTCCTTCATCTGTTGGACCAGCGATGGGGAAACAACACGACAGATATCAACAGATTCTGGTAACGATTCATCCGAAAGCAGATGATCGGCTCCGGCTCCCAGCGAAGAAACGGCTTTAAGGTTGGGAAAGCTATCGAGCAGATGTTGGGGATGATTCCAGCATACGGCAAACTGTACTTTACTTTTGTCCTCGATGGCGGGCCAAATATCAATTTCAATATTGGGATCAACACTGTGAATTGCATTTTCCCAGGAAGAAAGATCCCGATCAGGAGCAATAAATAGTAGCGACATATTAATATATGTGAATGATTGAATTTTTAATTACGGAACAAAGTATAAAAAATAGTGGTTGTTTTTAGGCTCTTTAGGGAATGAAATATTGGTGAATCGTTTGTTACTTATATGGTGATGAAATTGGACAAAAAGGGATTGACATAAAATGGAAACTCAACTTATTATTACGTGTGAGCATGCCGGAAATAAAGTTCCGGAGGAGTTTCGACATTTGTTTGAGCATAATCCCGAAGTATTGGAGACACACCGGGGTATTGATATAGGGGCTATGGAGCTAACGAATGCTATTTCTAAGAGATTGGGAAAAGAGCCCTATTTAAATACTGTTACGCGATTGCTCGTGGATCTGAACCGCTCAACGCAAAGCCCAACTCTCTTTTCTGAATTTACCAGGGAGCAGCCGTTGCAGGTACGAGAGAAAATATTTGAGAAATACTATCGGCCCCATAGAAAAAAAATCGAAGAAAAAATTAAACAGGTGATAGCAAATGGAGAGCAGGCTATTCATGTAGGTGTTCATACTTTTACCCCCATCTGGGAAAATGAGGAGCGAGAGGTTGATGTAGGGTTTCTATTTGATCCCCGAAGTAAAGCAGAGCAACATTTTTGTTATCTTTGGCGTCATGAGTTGAGCAAGCGTTCACCAGAACTCCGTCTAAAAATGAATGAGCCCTATCGTGGTACGATGGATGGATTTACGACCTATCTACGGAGCCAATTTTCCGACAATAATTATTTGGGTTTAGAGATTGAGGTAAACCAGCGTTTTACGGAATCATCTCTGGAAGAGGAGTGGCAGCAATTGCAAGAAGACATAGCCGAATCGTTACAAGCAACCGTTCAGGTGTTCAATAGTTGATTTTTGATGTTAATAAGCCTGGATTTCTACGAGCTCATTCCATTTGGTAGTATACTTGGGGGACAAATGCTCTTGCTTCATCTGCCATGATTTTTCAATACCCGTTGACGCAAAATGAGTAGTTTCCGAACCATACTTTGTATTGATTTCATCTACCTTTTGCATCAGGTTGTGTTCACTTGTCGTATAGTGATTTTTGCTAAACAGATCTTGCTGTACTTCCGACTCCGGTAAAATTCCCGTAAACATAACAGCCGCCTTTTTGTAGCGCTGGTCACTTTGATAAAGCTTATCCAGACAGGCATGTCCGCATTTGATCAGATGAGAAGTATTGGCCGTTGGCATGCGCAAGGGGAATTCAATACCATACTTATATTTGGATTTATAATTGGAATACTTATTGGTGCGAAGGGTAACATGTAACAGGGATGCAACAGAATTTTGGGCGCGAAGTTTTTCAGCTGCAATGCTGACAAATTGGGCAATAGCTTCACTTAGATCATTATAGTCTGTAACGGCTTTTCCAAACGATCGGGAGGTCATAATGCCCTTCCGGGGGTCGCCCACCTGTTCAACATTAAGGCAAGGATCACCATTAAGCTCCATGACCGTGCGCAGCCCGGTTACGCTTAGTTTGCTGCGCACCCATTCCTTTCTGCTGATCTGTTGTTTTAGCTGAAATGCATTCTGTATTCCTTCTTTAAATAAACGCTGTGATAAACCTGTTCCAATTCCCCATATATCAGTTAGTTTTGTTTCTTTTAACAAGTTATTCAGTCGGGGATTTTCAACCAGATTTAAAACCCCATTATATTGGGGATTTGATTTGGCAGTCTCATTGGCAACTTTTGCAAGTGTTTTTGAGGGCGCAATTCCTACTGATACCGGGAGTCCCGTCCATTGCTTTACGGTTGTTTTTATTTCCTTTCCAAAATGATCCAGATCTTTGGCAATAAGTTTTGGAAATTCCATGAAAGCCTCATCTATACTATAGGGTTCCACCTTGGGCGTAAGATGCCGCAACGTTTCCATCACCCGGCGCGACATATCCCCATATAAAGCATAGTTTGAGGACTTCAACACAATATTTTTTTCTTTGATGAGATCCCTGATTTTAAATTCAGGAATGCCCATTTTTACGCCCGCTTTTTTAGCCTCATCAGATCGTGCAATAATACATCCGTCATTATTCGAAAGAATGGCAATAGGTTTGCCACGGAGTTGTGGATCAAAAACACGCTCGCACGAAGCATAAAAGTTATTGCAGTCGATCAGTGCATAAACGGAGTTACTCATAGTTGGTTGAAACGATGAGAGTGGAAATTGCTTTTATTTAATTTATAATTAGAAACGATCATTAGAAAAGAAATCTCAAATAAATTAATCCCATACTTTACAGATGGACGGTGAAAGAACGCCCCCTGTTGCTACCTATAAAAGAGATGCTCTGTTTTTATCATTAGCTGGTATATTTTTGACATCCCTGGTGTTGGGAAATGTTATTGGAACGACCAAGTTTGTTACCATATTTTCCGTTGAGCTATCTGATTGGATGTTGGATGTTATTCCCGAGCTGATCCGTGACAATGGTATTTATACAATGAGTGTGCCGGTAGGAGTCATTGCCTATCCTTTTACTTTTTTAGCAACCGATCTGATATCCGAACTGTATGGACGAAAGAAAGCCCAACTGGTAGTTTGGGTGGGATTCTGGATGAATGTGTTTATGCTGTTTCTGATGACCGTAAACCATTGGCTGCCCAGTACTGCAGGAGTAAGTGGAGGACTTCAGCTTTTTGAGGGAGTCTATGAATTTATGATTGGCAATACTATCGCCAGCATGATTGCTTACCTTGTTGCGCAGACAGTAGATGTTCGGTTGTTTCATTTTTGGAAAGATTTAACAGATGGAAAACACTTGTGGTTACGTAATAATGCATCTACTACTGTAAGTCAATTAGTGGATTCAACGGCCATTTTATCCATCCTTTACTTTGCCGGAAACCTGGGGCAAGACGTTGATACAATTGGCAAATTAGTCATCTTAATTTTGAATTCGTACCTCTTTAAATTCTTCTTCGCACTGTTCGATACGCCACTTTGTTATTTGGGGGTAAAAATCTTCCAAGAATTCGAAGAAGATCCGACTGGAAGTAGCCTTTATGAGTAATTTTATGTCCCAAAATACGGTTTAAATAACGTCAGCTTAGGTTGGCAAAAAAAGTAAAATTAATCCCAAAAAAACATTGACATATACCCCGGTTTGGTCTTACATTAGGATTCCAATTTGAAACGGGGTTGAGCCCAGAAGCAAATGAGTTCAACTCCGTTTTTTTGGCTCTAAGAAATCGGCCAAAATTGGGAAGAACAATTCGTTCTTTGACAGACTGAGAACATACAGACGATCGCACGTCGAGCCCTTGTCAGCCCCAACTTAGGTTGGGGTTC
>NZ_JBQPVW010000006.1:0-238241 GCF_052712805.1 Fodinibius sp. AD559 | reverse complement strand
GTATCAATAATAAGCTTCTCATGGGGATAACGCTGAATCCAATCTTCATACAACCTATTTAAACGCTCAAGGTATTCTATACGGATTGTGTTTTCATAATCCCTTCCCCGTTGCTGAATTTGTTGGACGAGGGTAGGAACCTGCGCGCGAATATAGATAAGCAAATTCGGTTCTTGAAGGTAATTCGTCATCTCCTGAAAGAGCGCTTCATAGTTCTCAAAATCGCGGTCGCTCATCAATCCCATCTCATGCAAGTTTTTGGCAAAAATCTCAACATCTTCGTAAATCGTTCGATCCTGCACAAAACGCCCTTGACGCTCCAGCATCTCTTTTTGATGGCGAAACCGGCTGGATAAAAAGTATATCTGCAGGTTAAAACTCCACCGCCGCATATCTTCATAAAAATCGGATAAATATGGATTATCATCTACTGATTCGTAAAAGGGTTCCCATCCAAAATGCTTTGCCAGCAAGCCTGTTAAGGAAGATTTACCCGCACCGATGTTTCCTGCAATAGAAATAAATTTAAGATTATCTTCTTCTGCTTCGTCAAGTTGTTCTGTAATATTATCCGTCATACCCTAATGTTTTCCCAATAGTTGATACATTTCTCTTTTATAATCTTCTACGCCCGGCTGGTCAAAGGGATTGACCCCTAAGCAATAGCAATAAACAGCCGTCAACAATTCGTAAAAATAGATAAACTCACCCATATGTTGTGCATTCAATTTATCGAGCGAAACAACAATATTGGGAACATCCCCATCTGTGTGTGCCTGCAGTGTCCCCTTAAATGCTTGCGTGTTTATCTCATGGAATGTTTGCCCCGATAAATAATTGAGTCCATCGTGATTTCCCGGAAACTTTTCTATCGTAATACTTTTTTCTGCTGATTTCACCCTGATAAACGTTTCCATCATATTGCGGGTCCCCTGCTGGATAAATTGACCAATGCTGTGCAGATCAGTCGAATAGATAGCCGTGGCCGGGAACATGCCCTTACCTTGCTTGCCCTCGCTTTCGCCCAGTAGTTGTTGCAGCCATCCACCCAAGGCTTCTAATTGAGGCTCGAAAGTCGTTAACACATCCAAGGTTTTGCCACTATTAAATAGCGCGAATTTTGTTGCCGCATAATCGAGAACTTGTCCTGGATTTTCTTCCAGCTCCTCATATTTTGAAACCGCCTCATAAAAGAGCGTCCTGATATCGATCCCGGCCACTGCAATTGGAAATAGTCCCACAGGTGTCAACACCGAAAATCGACCGCCTACATCATCAGGAATAATAAATTTTTTGTATCCGTGTTGATCAATCAGTTCATTAAGTGCTCCTCCCTCTTTACTTGTAGTACAAATGATCCGGTCGTCAACATCTTCTGGAAATTGTTTGGTCATCCACGTGCGAAGCACCCGAAAAGAGAGAGCTGTCTCAAGGGTAGTTCCAGATTTAGAAATCACGTTTAAGAACACACTCTTGGTCTCTCCCTCCTTGGTAGGTTTCTCCAAATAACCAATCAAATCTTTTAAGTATTTACCGCTCATATGATAACCGGCAAAAATAATCTCAGGTCCGTCGTTTCCAAAAAAGGAATTCAACCCTTCAATAACAGCGCGTGCCCCTAAATAAGATCCACCAATCCCACATATGATAAAAACATCTGCCTGTTCACGAATATTCGTCGCCAAACTATCTATCTGTTCGAGAATAGCATCATTGGGATCAGCAAGCAAATCTCTCCATCCCAACCATTCAGCTCCTTCGCCATTACCCTGTTGAACTAATTCAAAAGCTTTTTCAACCTGCTTATAAGCCTGACTAAATTTATCCTCAGTTAAAAACTTTTTTGCCCGGCTGGTATTAATCTCAATCATTATAATGTATTTTATAGGTGTCTTGAGTGCAGTTTAACTGATCGGGGTAAACTAAAAAATTTGATGGAGTATAAAACCTGATTAATTGTTAAAATTCAAGTTATTATTCTATTTCCAGATTTTTCACAGACTATGTTATATCAGCTGCTATTTAAAATAATTTTACCTAAAATTCATTGTGGAGAAGGTCATCCCAGACAGCTATATTAGGTCTAAATCATTGCGAGCTTTCAGATAGTTAAAATCAGCATTTTTTTTGAACAATTTTAAGCCTGCTACTTAGGTAAATGATTGATACTGAACTAAAAGAAGTCACAAAATTTAAAAAGACGGACAAAAAAACACTGAAGCAGATTACAAATCCTGTGTCAGACAGTCTGTCTGAGTTTCGCAGCTTTTATAGAGATGAGCTCCGTACCGATGTATTTCTTCTTGATAAGATTGTCCAGTATCTATTGAGGCAAAAGGGTAAAGAAATTCGCCCCACGCTCGTATTTATGTCAGCCAGACTTTTTGGTGATGTAAATGAGCGCAGTTATGTAGCTGCAACAATGATTGAACTGCTCCATACTGCTACCCTCATCCACGATGATGTTGTTGATGATGCAGAAGTACGGCGCGGATTTCTAAGCATCAACAAAGTTTGGAAAAACAAGGCCAGCGTTCTCCTTGGAGACTATCTACTCTCAAAAGGATTACTTACCGCTTTGGAATATGAAGAATTCAAGCTGTTAAAAGTACTTTCTGATGCCGTTAAAAAGATGAGCGAGGGTGAGTTGCGACAGTTTAAAGCAGCCCGTCTTTTTAACATGGACGAGGAATATTACTTTAAAGTAATCTCTGAAAAAACAGCAAGTCTCATTGCTGCTTGTTGTGAATGTGGCGCAGCATCTACCTCCGACGATCCCGCGATTCATCAAAAGATGCACGATATCGGGATGAATACCGGCATCGCTTTTCAAATTCGGGATGACCTGTTCGACTACGGCGTCGATGATATTGGTAAACCCAAACGAAACGATATACGGGAACGCAAGGTGACCCTTCCATTTATCAAAGCCCTTGATAACGCCTCTTTTTTTGAAACAATCCGCATGCGTCACCTAATGCGTAAACGTAAAAAAAGCAATAATGAGATTGAGGAAATTGTGCAGTTTGTTCATGACAAAGGAGGAATAAATTACGCCCGGTCCATTATGAATGAGTATGCTAAGCGAGCACTTGATGAACTTTCTACGCTACCCGAATCTCCGGAAAGAACATCGTTTGAAGATCTTATCACCTTTATCATTGAGCGAAAGAAATAATCGCTTGAGTTAACAATGGATACCCCCGCTCTGCAACCGCCCCTTTTACTTATTTCGGATATCCATCTGGGCGGATTTACAAACACCAAAAATGCACGTATTGAGGCTGAGCTTATCCAGCTGATTAATTACTGCCAGCGGAACGGTATTCGACTGGCTGTGTTAGGGGATCTTTTTGATTATTGGATGGAATATCCCGGTTTTGTCCCCAAACTCAGTAAAAAGCTTCTTGACCGATTTGAGGACTTTAATAATCAATTGGGGCCTACTTTATATATTACCGGCAATCACGACAATTGGACCCGCAATCATTTAAA
This sequence comes from Fodinibius sp. AD559, assembly GCF_052712805.1. Lineage (NCBI taxonomy): Bacteria > Pseudomonadati > Balneolota > Balneolia > Balneolales > Balneolaceae > Fodinibius > Fodinibius sp. AD559. The sequence goes on along the minus strand of NZ_JBQPVW010000006.1, from coordinate 234,746 downwards.
AGATCGGGGATTTTATCTTATTCATGAACAATACCACTTTAATTCAGACGATAAAGAGATATTAATGCTACACGGCGATGGGCTCAACGATCCTAAATATAAGCTGAAGCGACCCTTGATGCATCGATTTTTACGAAGCCGGTTATTTGTGAAGCTATTTCAAATGATATTCCCCCCCCAAGCAGGAAATTCAATCATGAAATACTTTTCGCGTATTACCCGTAAAATGGATTGGGATTCCCGAAAAGAAGAGCAATTAAACAACTGGGCCAAACGCCAGCTGAAAAATTCTGAGGTAGAAATTATTTTATCCGGTCACGATCATATTCCCCGACAGAAACAATTTCCTTTCGGAACCTATATAAATTTGGGTACCTTTTATAACCATCATACAATGGCCTATTATAATAATGATGGCATCTCCCTCGTTTATTGGGAGCCAGAGTTACAGACGTTAAAACCATTTGAAACCAGCAGCTATTAATGAGCAATTCAGACCACGACAATGACATGGATCGTTATTTTAACGATCCTAATTATCGGCGAAAAAAAGCGCAAGAACGCAACGGTGATAGCAACAAAAAATCATCGCCTGATAATAATGGAATCCCCAAAAAGCTTCTCCGATGGGTCGGTGCAGCTGCAGGTATTATCATATTGGCAACTACTGGCTTTACCATTTATCTGTCCCAGGGACTTCCTTCCATTGATCAACTCGAAAATCCCCAAACGGCCGTTGCTTCTGAACTAAAAAGCCGTGATGGTCTAGTATTAGACCGCTACTATACCGAAAATCGTACGTATGCGCCTATCGAGCAAATATCTCCTAACGTGATTGATGCTCTTATTGCGACCGAAGATCACCGTTTCTACAATCACTGGGGGATCGATATGATACGTACCCTGGCTATTCCCTGGCATTTAATAAATGGGCGTGTTCAAGGAGGTTCCACTCTTACACAACAGCTGGCCCGGAACCTCTATAAGAAAATTGGTCGGGAATTTTCTGTTGTTCGTAAACTGCGGGAAATGATTACTGCTGTTCAAATTGAGCAAAACTACACCAAGCGTGAAATCATTGAGATGTATCTCAATACGGTAGAATTTCCTAATAGTGCTTTTGGTATTGAGTCTGCAGCGCAAACCCATTACGGTAAGAGTGCAAGCGATTTAACAGTATCGGAAGCAGCCACACTGGTAGGTTCGCTGCAAATGGTCTATACATACAACCCGCGTATTCACCCCGAAAATACTAAAAACAGACGCAATACGGTTCTTTTTCTACTGAATAAACGGGGATTTATCAGTGATGCGGTTTATGATAAGCTGCGGCAGGAACCTATAGTTCTTGATTACCATCCACCATCAAAATCGGGACAACAAAACCGTTATTTCGGCCAGTATGTACGCCAGAAAGTTGATCCGTGGCTAAAAGAAAATGGATATGATCTAAACACCGATGGATTAACAATTTATACGACTATCGATTCGCGGCTGCAACGTTACGCGGAACAGGCGCTTCGTACGAAGTTGGATTCTCTGCAAACCATATATGAAGATGAATGGACTTCACCCAACGGGGAGTATATGGATGAATTTTGGCAAAAGCACCCTAATTTTTTACGCGAATTTATCCGTGATACGGATCGCTATAAAAATGCGTTTTCGAAGTATAATACCGACCAGGAATCCGTAGTTTTTGATACGCTGATGGCTGATTCTGCCTTTGTTGATTCCGTAAAGCGTGCTAAAACGCGACTCGAAGCCGGATTTGTGGGTATCGATCCCAATAACGGAAATGTGTTAGCCTGGGTGGGCGGATCCAATTACGGTAATGTCCAATACGACCATGTCTACCAATCACGGAGACAAGCCGGATCTACTTTTAAGCCTTTTGTTTACACGGTAGCAATCGACAATGGCTACAAACCCTATCACAAATTCTCCAAATATCCCAGTGTGTTTTATGACCGGTCGGGAGATGCATGGAAGCCTAAAGATCCTGAAATTCCTTCAGGGCCCGAAATGGTACCCCTGCGTCAAGCTCTGGCCCGCAGCTTAAATAACGTTACTATTCGACTTTTACCTGAGTTGGCCGGAGCCCCCGGAACCAATAAACTGGAAGAGTTGAAACCTGCTGCACGAAAAATTAAGCAGATGGCTTCTAACTTGGGTATTGATTTGTCTGGAACTCCCGCCTATCCTTCTATTGCCCTCGGAACGGCAAAGGTTTCTCTGCTTGAAATGGTAAGCGCATATACTACTTATGCCAATCAGGGAGTCCACATTGATCCCATTGCCGTTACGCGTATTGAAGACAAAGAAGGAAACGTCATTAAAGAATTTCATCCCGAATACCAGCAAGAGGTTATTAGTCCCGAAACGGCGTACATGATGGTGGATATGATGCGGGGCGTTATTCGCGGTGGTGAGGATTATTACGGGACGGGTGTTCGCCTGCGCAATGTTTACGGTGTTCGTCAGGATGTAGCCGGCAAAACCGGTACCACTCAAAATAGTGCCGACAACTGGTTCATGGCCATGATGCCCCACATCACGATGGGGGCATGGGTTGGTGGAGAGAACCGTATGATTCGTTTTCCTCAGGATACATATATTGGTCAGGGAGCACGTTCTGCACTTCCCATTGTCGGTAAATTTATCAATTTAGCTACATCGGACCCCAAAGCCCCGTGGAGCTATGACGCTTTCGAATCTCCCCCTGGTTTTGTAATGCCGCAAGATCCCGATAGTGCCGAAAGTAATGAAACAGGCACCGGCCGTATCGGTTGGTAAAGTTTTAGTATTAAGTATTAAAAGAATTAACCTCGTTTTATATGGCCATTAATATCTCGGATTACTTTTCCGAACAGGAGATCTCTGATCTTACTGAAGAGGCCAACCGATCTGATGATTTAGAAAAGCTAACATCATCAGCCTTAGATATTCTCAAGAAAAAGAAACTCTTGGATCTTTTTGTCCCCCAGCAGTACGACGGATTACAGTGCAATTTACCCGAGGCCCTGCCCTGGCTTGAGGCAACCTCCTGGATTGACGGAAGCTTGGGCTGGACGCTTACCCTCGCTTCCGGTGCGGGTCTTTTTGGTGCATTCATGATACCAGAGTTTGCTCGCTCTGTTTTCAGCCAAAAGAATACCTTTATTGCCGGTTCGGGATTTCCGGGTGGAAAAGCAGAAAGGACAAACGCTGGTTTTCACATAAATGGATCATGGAAATATGCTTCCGGTATTAATCACCCTACCCTAATTACGGCAACCTGCTATATTACGACGGGTGGAAAAATACAACAGAAAGAAGGGGCCCCTGTTACAAAGGCTATTGCATGTTATCCCGATGAAATTGAGATACAAAAAACATGGAATAGTTTTGGACTCAAAGGTACAGGAAGTCACAATTTTGCGATACAGGGTGTGCAGATCCCAAAGAAAAGAACATTTGCCATTTCGCCGGATTCCGTTCACGTAGATGGAGTGCTCTACCAATATCCATTTGAAGCATTTGCCCACTGTACACTGGCTATTTCAATGCTTGGAATAGCCAGACGCTTTTGGGATGAAGCCAAACAAATATTGCTGTCCAAACATGAAGTAACAGAACTTAAAGGCCTTCCAGAATCATTACAGACAAGATTTAAAGATTCACACCAGCAATTTAATAAGGCCAAAGAGGCTGTTTACAAAACCGTAGAACAGTCTTGGCAAAAACTGCAAAAATCCAAACACCTTAACGATGACCTTGCAAATAAGGTTTCTGTCCAATCTCGGCAATCATGCCAAACAGCTCTCCATTGTGTACAAAATCTCTATCCACTTTTAGGTATGTCAGCCATCAATCCTGATTCCATTATAAATAGATGTTGGCGTGATTTACACACCGCCAGTCAACATATGTTTCTAAGACCCCAATAAAGATGTGCCTAAAATAGAAAAGGCGACCTCCATGCAGAGATCGCCTTTAAGAAATTATCAAAATAGTAAGAACTACTGGGTATTTACTCCTATATCGACCGATAATTTGATTCGGTTTTCTGCACGTTTAAGTGCCTTTTTTGCCCGATCTTTATCAATCTCTTTATCGTCAGCTTCAAGACGCTCTACTGCACGCTCTTTTGCCTGCTTGGCTCGCTCAACATCAATTTCCTCAACCGGTTCAGCAGCTTCGGCAAGCAATGTCAGCTTATTATCCACCACTTCTACAAAGCCACCCGTCACAGCAAAATGCTGTTCGCCGCCAGCGGCTTTGCGAACCAGTATTTCTCCGATTTCAAGCGAAGAAATAATATTGGCGTGAAGCGTCTTAACTTCAAAACTCCCCATTTCTCCGGGGACTCGTACTCCGGTTACTTCATCATCAAAGATAGAACCTTCCGGAGTTAATATTTGAGCACTAAAGGTGTTCATTTGTTGTATACCTCTTATTATTCTGCGGCTTCAGCTTCTTCCTCGGCCAGCAATTCTTCGCCTTTTTCTTCTGCTTCTTCAATGGTACCAACCATGTAAAAAGCTTTCTCCGGCAAGTGATCGAGCTCACCGTCAAGAATCTTCTTGAAGCCTTGAATAGTGTCTTCAACATTCACATACGTACCGGGTTGACCCGTAAACTGTTCAGCAACAAAGAATGGCTGACTCAAGAATCGCTGAATGCGTCGAGCTCGTGACACAACCGTTTTATCCTCATCCGAAAGTTCATCCATACCCAGGATAGCAATAATATCCTGCAGATCTTTGTACTTCTGAAGAATTTCGATCACTCGCTGTGCCGTCTGATAATGTTCTTTACCAACAATATGCGGATCAAGAATTCGAGAAGTAGAATCCAGTGGATCTACAGCCGGATAAATACCAATCTGTGTAAGCGCACGACTCAATACCGTCGTTGCATCCAAGTGAGCAAATGTCGTTGCCGGAGCGGGATCAGTCAAGTCATCAGCCGGTACATAAACAGCCTGTACTGATGTAATAGAACCATTTTTCGTAGAAGTAATACGCTCCTGCAGGTCACCCATTTCAGTAGCCAATGTTGGCTGATAACCTACCGCCGATGGCATACGTCCAAGCAGTGCCGAAACCTCGGATCCAGCCTGCGTAAATCGGAAAATGTTATCAATAAAGAGCAGGATGTCTCGAGAAATTTCTTCACGGAAATACTCGGCCAGTGTTAATCCGGAAAGTGCTACACGAAGTCGAGCTCCAGGGGGCTCGTTCATTTGCCCGAAGGCAAAAGCAGCTTTAGAATCTTTCAAAGCATCTTTGTCTACCTTGCTAAGATCCCACTCTCCATTTTCAAAAGACTCTTTAAATTCTTCACCATAATCAATAATACCGGCTTCGAGCATCTCACGGATAAGATCGTTACCCTCACGAGTACGCTCACCAACACCGGCAAAAACCGAAAGACCACCGTGACCTTTGGCAATATTATTAATCAACTCCTGAATAAGAACCGTTTTACCCACACCGGCACCACCGAAAAGGCCTGTTTTTCCACCTTTGGCATATGGACAAAGAAGATCGATAACCTTAATTCCCGTTTCGAGCATCTCTGTAGATGTGGCGAGATCCTCAAAATCAGGAGATGATCGGTGGATAGGATATTGTTGATCTCCTTTGGGAGGCTCAATTCCGTCAATAGGTTCACCTACCACATTAAATACACGCCCGAGGATGTCCTCACCTACTGGCATCGAGATCGGAGATCCCGTATTAACAACTTCCATCTCCCGAACCAATCCGTCGGTAGAGTCCATCGCAATGGTACGGACACGATTTTCGCCGAGGTGCTGAGCAACTTCCAGATAGAGTTTAGATTTATCTTCTCTTTCGATATAAAGTGCATTAAGTACCGGGGGAATGTCGCCTTGATCGAAATCAACATCCACAACCGGCCCAATCACTTGTGCAACGGTTCCTTTCTTCATTATTTATTTAGTTCTAATGAGTTAACTTTTGATAATTTCTTGTCGGAAAGAAATGTAAATTTCCTACCACATAAGAAGCGGCAAAAGTTAGGGCTTTTTGCGAGCAAATGAAAGTCAAATCATACCTTTATTATATACCAATAACTTTGACAGAAAAATTTCTTATACGTCAAGTAAAACAACCCCGCTTTAGAATTCCCACCTTGATCCTTTAAAAATTCTAAACCTTATCTATCATACTTAGCCCCTGCCCAACCTGCACCCATACCCTTATTAATAAATATTAGAAATTTTTAATGTTCTGCTGATTTCTTACATTTTACTAAGGTTAGTGGCAGAAAATAATTTTAGTTGGATATAACATTATCATGAATAACACGGATCAACAAAGCTCTAACTTACTTTGGAAGCCGTTAACATTTGATATTCTACTTTCGCGTTATTCACTTACAAATATTCGCGTCTGGGGAATGTTGACGATGTGGATTATTGCTATTGCCGGCACACTCTATGCTACCATCGCTCTACTGCCTAATGAATGGATGTCAGTATCTAACGGCCGCGCCGACATCATTAAGTTTTTCCTTTTTAATCCGGCACTAATTTTGGGACTGCTGCTGTTTTTCTGGTTTGGTTTTGAGTGGGGATTTATTCCCATCTTTTTATGCTCTTTCATTATTGCATTTCATTCAAGCATGCCTTGGGGTTGGGCACTCGTTTTTGCAATTGCATTTGTATTAGGGGTAGCTATCTGTGCCATGGCATATCAGGGATTTAATATCGCCTACGATCTACGCAGCTTAAAGAGCATTGCGTTCTTTATCTCTATTATGTTTATCGCTTCTATCGCAAGTTCTCTGGGTTCTTTTATCTGGAGTTTTAGTCATCAACTTTCGGCTTCTGAAACCCTGATGATCTGGAAGAGCTGGTGGAGCGGTTCATTTATTCAGGCTATCTTAATAACAGGTCCGTTATTATGGCTATTCACTCCCGCAGTTGAACGTCTAAAGAGCCGCTTTTTTTCACTGCCCGATCGTTCCCGTTTGTCCTTAAAATGGGTGGCCGGTGCAGTAGGATCAATCACTGGAGCGCTTGCCCTATTTATTTTTTCGGGGAAATACCTGGGCAAGCTACGAGTTCAAGAGGTGATGACGGAACAGAAAACAGCTACCGTTATTGATGTGGTTAATGCTTTGGAGTCTTTCGAAATTATTTCGTGGATATCTATCGGCATTATTATAGTAACAGGATATGGCGCCTTTAAACTTATTGGAGGATGGAACCAACAGCTAACATCGGAAGTGGAAAACAGAACCCGTCAGCTTCATGAAAGTCAGAAAAAGCTACAGGTTTCATTAGATGAAAAAAAAGTTCTCCTCAAGGAAATTCATCATCGGGTAAAAAATAACCTGGCTTTGGTTAGTGCTTTGTTGGAATTGCAGGAACAAAACTCCTCACAAATTGAGAATGACAGTACATTCAGAACCGCACGATCGCGCATTAAGTCAATGGCATTGGCTCACGAAGCCCTTTATCAAAATGAGTCATTCTCTAATATTAGCATGAAAGAATATATCCAGCGAATTGCCAATCTTACCCATCAATCATTTGTCAATAAAAATGCTGACATCGATCTCAAGTTCAATCTCGAGGATGCACGGCTGGAAATGTCACAATCAATTCCTCTTGGTCTGGTTATCAACGAGATTCTAATTAATGCTCATAAACATGCTTTTGATGGTATATCTGATGGTTTTATTGAGCTTGGAAGTACGGTAAAGAATGACAAGATAAATATTTACATCCGTGATAATGGTGTGGGACTCCCTCAAGATCGGAAAACAATAAAGCCAAAGTCACTGGGAATGACACTTATCAAAAAATTTTCCAAGCAGCTTAAAGCTGATCTATCCATCGAAAGTGAGCAAGATGAGGGTACAACATTTAATTTAGTATTTCAGAATTAAAACTTCTTTTACACTTTCCACCATTTATTGCATGTGATATTGTAATCATTAACTATTCAGCGATTCCAACGTTCATGATTATAAGCCACATAAAACTCGTCAAAATACATATGTGGCGTTCCACTCCAGAAGAAAATTTAATCCCAACTTTCAGACGGGGCAAAAACAAACAGAACACTTATACATTTTTTAAAATACTAAAAACAGTGTAGCTCCTTGCATTTTTTTGCATTTATATGCTTATATTTGTTTTGCTTACTCTCTATTTCTTCTTTAAAAAATATTATAGAGATCTATCATATCTGAACAACCATTAAAAGATGTAATTATTTACTCAATGCGGAACATCTTAATAACAAAGTTGGTTCTTTAAGATAAAACTAAAGCTTTCATTTTTAACTTTTCGTAGTACATTACATAATTATTTCTTTCTTAAATTCAAGTAACCTAATTATGGAAAAGCGAACCTCGGGCAAATCATTACCTTACTATTTTTTTTCAGTACTAATATTTTTAGGATTAACTTTTACTTCTGTATCCCACGTCACAGCACAGGATCTGGATGTCCCCTACGTACCTACCCCCGACAATGTAGTTGAACGCATGCTCGACCTTACTGATGTAGAATCCAGTGATTATGTCATTGATTTAGGATCCGGAGACGGACGCATCGTAATTGCGGCCGCCAAACGTGGCGCCAATGGCCACGGCATTGATCTTGATCCTGAACGCATTGCCGAAGCTCGCGAAAATGCCAGCAGCGAAGGCGTTGATGACCAAATAATGTTTATGGAGGGTGATATCTTTGAAACCGATTTTAGTAAAGCTTCTGTTATTACGATGTATTTGTTGCCCTCAGTAAACAAAAAGTTGAGACCCGAACTAATAAATAAGCTGGAACCCGGTACACAAGTTGTTTCGCATAGTTTTGATATGGGAAGCTGGAAAGCTGATAAGAAGGTCGTTGTAAAAAATAATGGGAGAAGCCACGACATCTATTACTGGGTGATACCGGCCCAAACAGAAGGAACATGGTCGTGGAATTATAATGGCACCAATTTTAATATGACGGTTAATCAGCGATTTCAGGAAATTTCGGTAAAACTCACCGATAATAATGACACCTTTTTTGATATCCACAAAGCGGAATTAAAAGGTAAACGAATAACTCTGCGGGCATCAAATGGAAATCAAAATTATATTTTTAGCGGACGCGTTGAAGGAGATAAGATTAACGGGATGATGCAGCATCATAACGGCCAGGGAAAGAATTTTTATCAATGGTCGGCAATAAAAAAATAATTTCTTTTATTCCGACTTATCTTAATAAAAGGTTTTAGCCTCGCTGCATGAACACATCCGATTCGGGTTCACCGCTTAAAGTGTTTACTAATCTTAGTGCTATAGCTGTCGTTGTTGGTATTGTGGTCGGCATAGGCATATTTCGCCTGCCTTCCATTGTAGCACAGAATGCTGCATCTGAACTTCATTACATCGGTTTTTGGGTGGCAGGTGGGCTCATCTCCATCATTGGTGCACTTTGCTATGCCGAAATTGCATCAAAGAAGCCGGATGCCGGCGGGGAGTACTATTTTCTTACCGAAGCCTATGGATCGACCATAGGCTTTTTGTTTTCCTGGGGACGCATGACCGTCATTCAAACAGGATCTATTGCCCTGGCCGCTTTTATCCTTGGAGATTATGCATCTACTATTTACGATATGGGAACATATAGCTCATCTATTTATGCCGGCATCACCGTTATCGGATTGACCGGATTAAATATATGGGGCACCCATCCCGCAAAGAATGCCCAAAACGGAATGACAACCCTTATTGTGGGCATCTTACTGCTCTGTGGACTTGCCGGCGTTATTACCGGTGGTGAGGTTACACCTCAAACCGGCTCCTCAGTCAACACCTCGGCCGGTGCTGCTATGATCTTTGTCCTGCTCACCTATGGCGGATGGAATGAGGGAGTTTATCTTTCGGCAGAACTAAAGGATGTCCGACAAAATATATCCAAGGTACTTCTCATTGGATTAGCTGTAATTACTATTCTATATGTACTTATCAATAGTGCCTACCTTCAAGTATTGGGACTCGAACAACTTCGTACATCTAAAACAATAGGTGTAGATCTTACCAATAGTATTTTTGGGGCCGAGGGAGCCTATATTATGGCTGTTATTGTTATCATTTCTGCCCTATCTACCGCCAATGCGACTATTATTACCGGCGCAAGAACCAACTATGCATTGGGACGCGATTTTAGTGCTTTGAGATGGATTGGCAAATGGAATCCCCATTATAATTCCCCCATTAATGCTTTACTGGTACAAGGAGGTATAAGTCTTGGACTGGTTTTCTTAGGAGCATTTACCAAAGAGGCTGTTTCTACGATGGTCGATTATACGGCCCCTGTTTTCTGGTTTTTCATCCTTCTCACCACCGTTACGCTATTCCTTTTTAGGAACAGAGAAGAATCTTCTGAGGATACATTCAAAGTCCCGCTATATCCTCTTACTCCAATCCTGTTTATTATATGTTGTTTTTATCTTTTGTATTCAAGCGTGATGTTTACCGGGTGGGGAGCGATGGTTGGCATAGCTATCTTGGCAGTAGGTCTTCCGGTTTACTATTGGGCACAGAATAAACCGAAATAGCAAATCCCAGTAATCCAACTAATATAATCTATTCTCTATTAGCAACTCCCATGCTAAAACCGTATTTTTGACAACCTAAGAAACCACGTATTTTTTCGCTTAGAACAACAAAAAGTGAACAGAATGATTGTTGCACTTTGTGGATGTGGTTTGCTGGATTTTAAGATTGATTATCACCAGAAAGTTTAACTCTAAACAGATATTGCATTGGATACCGAAGCAACAGCTCGTTCTATCAGCGTAGAAATACTAATAGATTTTGAAGATAACGGAGTTCTCGATTATTCCCGGGCCAACAAGCTTGAGAGCCGCGACCGTGCTGAAGTACGCGAGTATGTGCAAAACATTTTACGACGTCGCTCCTACCTCGATTTTCTTATCGACCAGTTTTCGAACGTAAAAATTGATGAGATGAAATCGAGCTTAAAAAATATTCTGCGTCTCGGCGTGTACGATATGGTGTTTATGGATAGCACTCCCGATTATGCTGCTATTAACGAGTCAGTAGAGATAGCAAAATACAGTCTTGGCTCGCGTACCGGTGATCTTACCAATGCAATACTGCGTAACCTGCAACGGGATATAGATAATCTTCCCAAACCCAACTTCGAAGATCGTACTAAATTAGTTGCTACAACCTTTTCACATCCCGAATGGCTTGTAAAACGATGGACCGACCGCTTCGGCGAACGCGAAGCCTTTAAGCTGATGCAAGCCAACAATAAGCGTCCTGTATATTACATCCGTGCTAACAATTTGCGCACGAAAACAGAAAACTTTAAGCTACGCATGACCAAGCACGGCATCGAGTTTGAAGAAAGCGACTGGCTGCCCGGTTACTTTAAGGTGGACAGCGTTGCACCTTTCATTTCGAAAGGATGGCTGGATAAAGGTTTTTGCCAGGTACAGGATATTGCAGCGGGCTTTGCCCCTTATCTTTTGGATCCGGATCCAAGCGAATCAATTTACGATCTTTGTGCAGCACCCGGTACTAAAAGCGTTTTGATGTCTGACCTGATGAATGGTGAAGGCGACATTTTAGCCGTTGATATTTCTTCTGAGCGACTTGATAAACTGGCCGAAAGCGCCCTCTCCTATCACGCCGAAAATATTCGGGTTCGTCGCGCCGATGTCACGGAAGTAGAACTTGATGAAACAGATGCCGTTCTGTTGGATGCTCCGTGCACGGGAACTGGAGTCCTCAGCAAGCGAGCCGACCTTCGCTGGCGTCGCGATCAAGATTCCCTTGATAATGCAGTCCAATTGCAGTCTGAATTACTCGACTCTGCTGCAGCGATGGTTAAAAAAGGAGGACGCTTGGTATATAGTACCTGCTCACTCGAAGAGGAAGAAAATATGGAACAGGTGATGAACTTCCTCGACCGCCACGAAAACTTTGAAATGCAATCAGTGGAAGGATACGTGCCGGACGAAGTAATTGCCCACGGTGGGTTGGCTTATCAGACTTTCCCTCACAAGCATGGCTGTGACGGACACTTTGGCGTGCTGTTAAAACGTACGAAATAAGAGGTATCTTATACAGATCCTGAAACCCCGAATAGTCGGGACACGGCAAATTCAGGATAACATATGTAATGTTTGATTCCTGCTTCCGTAGTTCCACTGCGGAAGCTTTTTTATTCCTATTGTATTTTAAATTTCTCCGATAAAACCAGACATCAATTCCGACTCTACATCTTCTTTCCTTTTTCGTATCTTTGCGACTAAAATAGCGTTAACCGGAACCTGTAAAACGAGTTTTCATAATTTTGGATAAATCCACGCCTTCTCAAGACATCCCAAAACATTTTGATCCCGGCAGTATTGAAGAAAAATGGTACAGCTACTGGGAGGATAATGGCTTTTTTCATTCCGAGCCCGACGACCGCGAATCGTATACTGTTGTCATCCCTCCGCCCAACGTCACGGGCGTCCTACACATGGGCCACATGCTCAACAATACCATCCAGGATGTACTTGTCCGACGTGCCCGCATGCAGGGCAAAAACGCCTGCTGGGTGCCGGGTACCGATCATGCCTCTATTGCTACCGAGGCTAAAGTTGTTCAAAAGCTGCGCAAAGAAGGCATTACCAAAGCGGATTTAACCAGAGAGGAATTTCTTGAACATGCTTGGGACTGGACTGACGAGCACGGTGGAATAATCCTGCAACAACTGCGCAAACTCGGAGCATCATGCGACTGGGAACGCACACGGTTTACGCTCGAAGATGATTTATATGAAGCAGTCGTTGATTGTTTTATAGAACTCTACGAACGCGGCTATATTTATCGCGGCAAAAGAATGATTAATTGGGATCCCGAAGCCCAAACAGCTCTCTCTGATGAAGAGGTTATTCACCGTGAAGAAACCTCCAAACTCTATCACGTTCGCTATAAAATTAAAGACAGCGACGAGTGGGTTACTATTGCGACCACGCGTCCTGAGACCATTTTAGCAGATACGGCCGTTTGCGTACATCCCGAAGACGAGCGCTATCAAGACCTGATCGGCAAAACGGCCATCATCCCTGTTGTAGAACGCGAAGTGCCCATTATTGTCGATGAATACGTGGATATGGAATACGGAACCGGCTGCCTGAAAATTACGCCTGCTCACGACGAAAATGACTATGAGATCGGTCAGAAGCATGACTTGGAAATAATCGATATGCTTAATCCCGATGGCACGCTAAGCGATGCTGCCGAGCACTACATCGGTGAAGATCGCTTTGATGCCCGCGAGCTGATCATTAAAGATCTAAAGAAAAATGATCAGCTTGTAGAGATTAAAGAAATGCAGAATAAGATCGGGTATTCCGAGCGGACCGACGCCATTATTGAACCACGTCTGTCGCTACAATGGTTCTGCAAAATGGATGAGTTGGCTAAACCGGCCCACGAAAATGTCATGAATAACAACATCGATTTTCATCCGTCCAAATTTGAGAATTCCTATAACCACTGGATGGAAAACATTCGGGACTGGTGCATTTCACGACAGCTTTGGTGGGGTCAGCGTATTCCCGCCTGGTATTACGGCGAAGGCAAAGATGACTACGTCGTTGCCAAAACTGAAGAAGAGGCTGTTGAAAAAGCACGCAAAAAGTCAGGTAATGATGATTTAACAGCGGATGACATCCGTCAGGATGAGGATGTGCTGGATACTTGGTTCTCTTCTTGGCTGTGGCCGATTACGGTTTTTGATCCGGAGTATATTCGTACTGGAGAAGCGAATGAAGATCTGGAGTATTACTATCCTACCCAAGACCTGGTTACCGCACCGGAAATTATGTTTTTCTGGGTTGCTCGGATGATCATGTCCGGCTATGAATTTATGGACGAAAAGCCATTCAGCAATGTATATTACACAGGTATCGTCCGCGACAGTCAGCGTCGCAAAATGTCAAAATCGCTGGGTAATTCGCCTGACCCAATTAAATTAATGGAAGAATACGGAACCGACGGTGTGCGCGTTGGAATGCTGTTCTCCTCTCCTGCGGGTAACGATCTCCTTTTTGAAGAGCAGCTTTGTGAACAGGGGCGAAATTTTGCCAACAAGATCTGGAACGCGTTCCGATTCTTGTCAATGAATCGCACCGAAGAAACGCAGCTCAAGTATTCGCTTGAAATTGATGAGGATAATCTCGTCGACCGTTGGATGCTCTCTCGATTGCACGAGACCATCGACGCCATCAACAAAGATATGGAGAACTTCCGTATCAACGAGGCGCTCCACAAAATTTATTCCCTAATCTGGGATGATTTTTGTGACTGGTACATCGAGCTGATCAAAGCCGACGAACCGGGTGCCAGTATTCCCGAAGATCGCCTGTCGCGCGGATTCAATTTCTTTGAGCAGCTGATGAAGCTTCTGCATCCGTTTATGCCGTTTATCACTGAGGAAATCTGGCAACTTATCCGTGATCGGGATACCGACGAAGCCATGATTGTTGCTTCGTGGCCGGAATTTAATGAATCTGCAGTCTCCGAATCTGACAGAGATCTTTTTGAATCTATTCAGAAGATGATCTCTGCTATTCGAAACATCCGGGCCGAATTCAACTTGAATCCCAACGATGAAATTGACTTGCTTATTAAGGCCAAGGATGAAAAAACTGCTGAAGCTATCAGCAAAAACGAGTGGATTTTCCGCAAGCTCCAGTCCATTAATACATTTGACGTATCAGCTGACTTAGAAAAACCCGAAACATCAGCTTCGGCCGTTATCCAAGGTACTGAACTATTTGTACCGCTGGAAGGACTCATTGATCTGGAAAAAGAACGCAAGCGCATCCAGAAAGAAATTGATCGTCTCGAAGGATTCTTAAAATCTATTGAGGGCAAGCTTAACAACGACGGCTTCGTTAATAATGCGCCTGAAGATGTCGTACAAAAAGAGCGGGATAAAAAAGAAGACACGGAAACAGACCTCGAAAAACTACACGAAATTTTAGAAGAACTCGATTCATAACATCCCCACCCCGAGACCTCGGGATACTACCTATTTTGTGGAGTCGGGAGGTATAATAACAATAAGATATTTAGTATTTAGCATTCTATGCCGAAAGAACCGGATTTTATACACGACCTCAATGAGCAGCAAAAACGTGCCGTACGTCACGGCGATGGCCCTCTCTTAATTGTGGCAGGAGCCGGCAGTGGAAAAACACGCGTGCTTACCTATCGTATTGCGTACCTAATTCATCAAAACATGGCGGCACCAAATGATATTTTGGCGCTTACCTTTACCAACAAGGCAGCCAAAGAGATGCAGGAACGCATTGGACAGCTTATTGGTGACGAAGCCAAACGTCTATGGATGGGTACATTTCACTCGGTATTTTCGAAAATTCTTCGGTATGAAGCTGAAAAAATTGGATTTAGTTCCGACTACTCTATTTACGATACCGAGGATTCCAAGAATGCAATTAAGCAGATACTTCGTGAAAACAATTACGACCCCAAAGAGATAAAACCGCGAATTCTACAGCGGCGTATCAGTGATGCCAAAAATGAACTCATCAATCCGGATCACTATAGCGAAAAGTTTATCCATAGTACGCTTGATGATATCACGGCCAAGATCTACAGAATCTATGTAGAACGGCTCAAACACAACAATGCCATGGACTTTGATGATCTGCTCATCAAACCAATCGAGCTTTTTAACGAGCATCCTGATACCTTAGAAAAGTACCAGGATCGTTTTAAATATATCATGATCGATGAGTACCAGGATACCAATCACGCCCAGTACAAGGTCACGAATATGTTGGCCAGCAAGTACGAGAATTTGTGTGTGGTCGGTGATGATGCCCAGAGCATCTACTCGTTTCGAGGAGCTGATATCAGTAATATCCTGGATTTCAAAAGTGATTATGAGGATGCGGTTGAAATTCCATTGGAGCAAAATTATCGCTCAACAAAAGCCATTTTAAAGGCTGCCGATTCCATCATCAAAAACAACAGTAAGCAGCTCGAAAAAACGCTGTGGACGGATAATGATATGGGCAATACCATCACCGTGCTCGATAATTATGATGAGCGCGACGAAGCCAATCGCGTGGCGAATTATATCCAAGACTTGAAGATGCGCAAGGGATATGATTACAACGATTTTGCCATTCTCTATCGCACAAATTACCAAAGTCGTGTCTTTGAGGAGACCTTCCGGAGAAAAGGAGTTACGTACCAACTGGTGGGCGGACTTTCTTTCTACCAGCGCAAGGAAATTAAAGACGTACTGGCCTATTTGACACTGCTCATCAATCCCGATGACGACACGAATTTGATGCGTATTATCAATGAACCATCGCGCGGAATCGGGCAAAAATCGCTTTCTGATTTGATGAATCGCGCAAGGCAGACCGGGCAATCACTCTGGCGCATCCTCGAAAATGTAGAAGAAGCCGACGTGTATAAACCGGCTGAAAATAGTGTTAAGGATTTTGTGCGAATGATTAACAGTCTAAAGCAGGAATTAGCAAATGGTACAAGCTTAGTCGAAGTTACAAAACAGCTGCTGGATGAATCTGGCTACATGAAATCACTGGTGGAGGAAAATTCTCCCAAATCGATGACGCGACGCGAGAATATCCTCGAGCTCCAAAATGCGATCTCCTATTTTGAGAAAAATAACGATAATGCTACGCTCAGTTCTTTCCTTCAGGAAATAAGTCTAATTACCGACACCGACAAGTACGATGAGGACAAGCCGGCCGTTACTATGATGACGGTACATGCGGCCAAAGGCCTTGAATTTCCCGTTGTATTTATTGTGGGACTTGAAGAAGAGCTTTTCCCGGTTGGTAGCCGCAATAACGAAGATGTCAATATCGAAGAAGAGCGGCGACTATTTTATGTAGCTATTACCCGAGCCGAGAAAGAGCTGTATTTCAGTCACTGTCGTAGCCGCTATAAATATGGCGAAGAACAACGAAAAACACGTTCTCGCTTTCTCGACGAAGTGAGTTCTGACGTAGTACGCACCGAAACAGGATCATCCATTGACCAGGATAAGAACAGATTCTCTACTAATAAAAACAATAATTCTAATAACGGTGACACAACGGTAGAGTACGACTGGAAAAAACCGCTGTATGACAAGAACAATCGCTCATCACATACGCAGGTCCATTACGATAACCCCGATGAAGACCCTTTTCAGGTTGGAGCAAAAGTTGTTCACAATGTTTTTGGACCGGGTAAAATTATAAGTCGCAGCGGACAAGGCGAAAGAACCAAAGTTGTTGTATTTTTTAAAGAACGAGGACGAAAAACATTGATGCTCCGGGCAGCAAAAATGCAGGTTGTCGGATAATAGATATAACACCGGCACATAGGTTCAGCACATGAATAACACAGTTTTTGACGGTTTAAATTGCAGATCTACTACTGGAATAGCTATACTGCTATTTATACTATGCAGCATTTCTATACCCCTACAAGCACAACCCGTGCTTAATGCCCAAAACACTGCTTTGGGTAGTGGAGGTACGGCATACCTATCCGGCAATCAATCATTGTTTTGGAATCCGGCAAATTTGGCTATCAATGACCGTCACGGTACCATCCATATAAATGTGGGAGAAACAGGGATTTTATACGAGCCCGTTCTTTCTTCGGATGTAGCCGGTGACCAGTTCTTCAACTTCGCTGACAGTTATTTCCCCTACGAATCGGGTACAGTAGATATTACTCCGACACAACGCCAAACAATCATCGATAAAAATTATCCCCGCAACAGGTTAGTATCTCAGCATCAAACACGAACGGATGTTATGCTGGGAGGTATTTCATGGTATCGGGGTGACGAAACGTTTTCCATTGCTGCAAGAGCGCGCTACTCTTCACGCATTGAAGTTGGCAGAGGTTGGTACTCAGATAACTATGTTCAACGAGATAACCAACAAATTCGCGACTTTACCCTGGATCAGCATATCAACAAAAACCTGGAAGTTGCCCTGGGATATGGCAGAGAGTTCACATTTCTTGAAGGATTATTTTCTCGATTGAGCAAGTTGTATGTAGGTATTTCTCCCAAATTCATAATCGCAGGTCCCAGTTTTAGTGCCACCTATCAAGGTCAACAACAACGCCCTGATAATGATGATCAAACTCAATATGTGACCAATTTTTCGTATCAATCCTCCGGTGAATATTCTCGTATGACCAGAGACTACCTATCTTCTGGAAATCCGCAAGCTGCCATCAATAATAATTTAAATAAAAAATTCAATTTCGAACCTTCTGGTTACGGGGCGGCTTTTGACTTTGGTCTTACCTACCTCATCCCTATTGGCAGTGACCTTAACATCGTTGAAAATGATCCCAAAAAATCGGTGATAGGAAAATCGCTGCGTATCGCCATCTCTTTTAACGATATTGGGATGATCCGATATACTGAACAACCGCTTTCTTTTACTGCTCCGGATGACACCCTACAAATCGGTCGAGAATTTCCCAAGCAATCGATGTATATTGGATCCGGTGGTCAGTACCTAACGTATTTTGATGAAGCATCGGAGGTTAGCAATCCATTTAGCCAAACTCGAAATCCCAGTTCAAATACATTCTCAACCCCCACTCCGGCTTCAATAAATGGTGGGATTATGCTGGATCTTGAAAGAATTAAATTTATGGGCGACCTGACTGTGGGACTAAATAATACAGCACTGACCGATACAAAGTTGGCTATGCATTTAGGTATGGAAATCCGTCCAATTAGAAAAATACCTCTGCGAATGGGAACAAGATTGGCAGCCGGATTACCAACACATGTGGCGATAGGCACCGGCTATGAAAGCCGCTATTGGGATTTTAATATAGGAACACAGATCATTTTTCGCTCTCATACCTTGACCACCGAATTTGTGGGAGGAGCCTTTGCAGGCATTCAGCTTCACCTGTAATTGAGGTTATTTATGTCAAGCTGTCAAGGTCATTCTCAATTAAGAGCTCAAGTTGCTATTTTGCCAGTAAATATGACTAATTGGTAGTTTAAATAAAGTTGGCTCTTTATTTGCATCGATGTAATACAACACGAAAAAATATAGATTTAAATAATTCCATATATGAAAAACATCTTCGATAACATGGCCAATTTTGAAGATATTCAGGATCAATTTGATGATTTTGAACAGGCTATTCCCCTGATGTCCGAAGAGGAAGAAAAGGAATTGACGCAATCAGAGGTACCTGATGAACTTCCCATCTTACCACTTAAAAACACCGTTCTTTTCCCGGGTGTTGTAGTACCCATTACGGTGGGGCGAGATCGCTCGCTCAAATTAGTGAAAGAAGCATACGAATCTGATAAAACTATTGGTGTAGTCAGCCAAAAGGATGAGGAAGATGAGGATCCCGACGAAAAGGATCTTTATGAAGTCGGTACAGTTGCACAAATCCTTAAGCTAATTAAGATGCCGGATGGCAGCAAGAGTATCGTCATTCAGGGAAAAACAACCTTCAAAGTTGAAGAGTTTTTACAGAAAGATCCTTATTTCAGGGCTACCGTTGAGCCCTATCGCCAAGAGATGGATATTGAAGGCGTAGAGCTGGATGCCTCTATCCGATCGGTGAAAGAGACAGCCCAGAAAATTGTAAATCTTTCTCCCAATATTCCATCGGAAGCTTCTGTTGCAATAAACAATATTAATAGTCCCAATTTTCTGCTGAATTTTATCTCGTCGAACCTCAATGTTTCGACTTCCGATAAGCAGGAAGTGCTCGAGATCCGCAAATTCTCGGAGCGGATGGAACGCGTGATGGAGTTTCTCAACAAGGAACTTCAAGTGCTTAACCTGAGTGAAGAAATTCGTACCAAAGTTAAGTCGGATATCGACGAGCAACAGCGCGACTTTTACTTGCGTCAGCAGATGAAAGCAATACAGGAAGCGCTGGGGGAAGACGGTGAACATCAGGAGATCGCATCTCTGCGTAAGCGTGCCAAAGAAAAAAATCTTCCTGAAGAAGCACAGGAAACCGTTGAAAAAGAATTAAAGCGACTGGAACGAACTCCCAACTCATCTCCTAATCATGGAGTCATCCACAACTATATTGAGTGGATTTTAGACCTTCCCTGGGAAAAATATTCCGATGATAATCTGGATCTTGAAAACGCCCAAGAGGTATTGGATGATGATCACTACGGCTTGGACAAAGTTAAGAAGCGCATTATCGAATACCTGGCCGTGCTCAAGCTTAAGGATGACATGAAGGCTCCTATCCTTTGTTTCTACGGACCTCCCGGAGTCGGCAAGACCTCACTGGGGAAATCCATTGCACGTGCCTTAAATCGAAAATTTGAACGCTTTAGCCTCGGCGGTATTCATGACGAGGCCGAGATTCGCGGACACCGGCGTACCTATATTGGTGCACTGCCGGGTCGAATTCTGCGTGCCATGAAAAAAGCCGGTACGAGTAATCCGGTCATGATGCTTGATGAAATTGACAAAGTGGGTTCCGATTACAGAGGAGACCCTACTTCTGCCCTGCTTGAGGTACTTGATCCCGAACAAAACGACAGTTTTGCGGACAATTACCTTGAGCTCGAATACGATCTCTCGAACGTTCTCTTTATTGCAACAGCCAATTCGCTTGATACTATTCCAGCGCCACTGCGTGATAGAATGGAGATCATCAACATCAGCGGATATACACTGCAGGAAAAAACACAGATTGCCAAAGAGCATCTAATGCCAAAACAGATTAAAGAGAATGGCCTGAAAGATGATCAGATAGAATTTAAGGACGAAACGATTAAACAAATCATTGAAAAGTATACCCGCGAATCGGGCGTACGATCGCTTGAACGCGAGATCGGCTCGGTATGCCGCGGTGTTGCCGCAAAAATTGCCAAAGGTGATGATGGTGGTGAACACGTTGTAGACCCCGATGACCTCCAAGAATATCTTGGTAAGCGCAAATACTTCTCCGAAGTAGCTGAGCGTACCAAAGTTCCGGGTGTTGCCACAGGCTTAGCCTGGACCCCCTACGGTGGGGATATCCTCTTTATCGAGGCCAGCGTATCGAAAGGAACAGGGAAACTCCACATTACCGGACAGTTGGGCGATGTGATGAAAGAATCGGCCATGCTGGCAATGTCATACTTAAGAGCACACTCTGATGAATTGAACATTCCCGAAGAAGCCTTTAAGTACTGGGATCTGCATATCCACGTACCCAAAGGAGCCGTTCCCAAAGACGGACCTTCAGCGGGTGTTTCCATTTTCTCTGCAGTAGCATCTATCTTTACTCAGCGCAAAGTGAAAGGAACACTGGCTATGACCGGTGAAATCACCTTGCGTGGACTTGTTCTGCCTGTAGGTGGAATCAAGGAAAAAGTACTGGCCGCTAAGCGTGCCGGTATCGAAAAAGTTCTGTTACCGCAAAAGAATGAGAAAGATGTTGCTGAAATTGAAGAAGATGTGCTTGGAGATCTCGAAGTACAGTACCTCGAACGTATGGATCCCCTGCTTGATATCGTACTTGAAGATGAAGCAGTGCGAGATCCTCAGAAACGTTTCAAGGTAAGCGAATCCTATAAAAAGAAAACGAGTGAAAATTCTGAATCGACCGACTCCACGGAAGAAACAATTGTGATGGAGTAATGGCTACATTATCAGTAAAAAAAGTCGTCTCGATTTATCGGGGCGACTTTTTTATTTTAGAGATGTTTTAATTTCAAACAAAAGAAGTAAAATTTGCCCAAAGAAGGACGTATTGTAGAATCTACCGGACGATGGTATAAAGTTGCTTATGATGAGGACAGTGGAATGCAGACGATTAACTGTCGGCTTCCCGGCCGTTTTCGTCTTAAAGATCACGCATTGACCAATCCCATTGCCGTTGGCGACTATGTCGAGTTTGAAATAAATGACGACGGTTCAGGAAGCATCGAAAAAATAAAAGACCGTGAAAATTATCTGATCCGTCAGTCTACTCATCGACAGGAAGACCATCAGATACTGGCGGCCAATATTGACCGCGCCTATGTAGTGCAATCCGTTAAAATGCCTCGAATGAAACAGGGCTTTTTTGATCGCTTTCTGGTCACTTGTGAGGCCTACCAAATCCCGGCTTCTATCATTATAAATAAAATGGACCTGGCTGATGAAAACGCCCGGGCATATGTAGATTCTATTGCTGATTTATATGATTCGCTGGGTTATCCCGTTCTCAAAACCAGCATTGAAGACGAGGAATCTCTTAACCAACTTAAGGAAGATCTTCGAGATAATACCTCTGTTTTAATCGGCCCCTCGGGCGTTGGTAAAACAAGTTTGCTTAACAGCATCGATTCTAACATTGACCGCAAAGTGGGTGAAATCTCTACGTTTAATGAAAAAGGAAAGCACACCACCACGTTTGCAAAACTCCTACCCTTGCAAATTGGAGGATATATTGTAGATACTCCCGGCATTAAAGAGTTTGGGCTGGTCAATATCGAACCGTGGGAACTTTCACTGTTCTTTCCGGAGATGTTAGAGCCGCGCCGAAATTGCAAGTTTAACAACTGCACCCATGCTCACGAACCGGGCTGTGGAGTGATTGAAGCCTTCAAAGAGGGACATATTGATGCCGACAGATACGATTCCTACCTTAAAATCCTCGATTCTCTTCAAGAGGATTAATAATTAGAGAGTTAGCTTCAAATTCTTTAGTATTGAAATAGTTTATGGATGGTCAAAAATCAAAATTAAATATCAGGGATATGAAATTAAGATACCGTTTTCTCACCGTAATACTGCTATTTGGTCTTTTTGCATTCAATGCAGCCCCCACTTTTGGTCAGGTTGGAGATATAGGAGACATATTACAATCAGGGCGTGAAGATGCCAATACGCTCGCACGCGCTTACCTCGAACCTTTTGGATCGGGATTCGGTGCTTCGCTCAATACCGGGTGGACCAATACCGCTAAAACACATGGTAAGTTTGGTTTTGATGTTACCGTAAGTTCAGGTTTAGCTATAGTGCCCGATGCCGCAAAGTCATTTAACGTTACTGAGCTCGGCCTTCAAAAGTTGGAGTTAGAAGGAAATAATCCTAATTCACCGACTATTAATGGTGCTGATGAAGCGGGTTCGTTGCTTGCTTATTACGAAGAAATAAATGGCAACCGGGAAAAACTGTTAGAATTTAATATGCCAAAGGGATCCGGATTTGGATATGTACCCGCCCCCATGATAAAAGCCGGGGTTGGTCTTATTAAAGACACCGAATTAATGCTTCGCTATACTCCCAAAACCGAGATTGGAGATTTTGGTAATTTCAACCTGTTCGGCGTAGGTGCCAAGCATGGTATCAATCAATGGTTGCCTGGTGGCAAAGTACTCCCTGTTAACCTTTCCGTGATGTTCGGATATACAAATATGGAAGTAGGATCAGACTTAGACCTACCGGCTGAAAATGTCATTGAAAACCCGAACGATACTTATAACAAATATAATTCCACAAAATGGGATGGACAGTCAGTAACACTAAATACCGATGCCTGGACAATCAATGCGCTGGTTGGTAAAAGCTTACCCATGATATCGATTTATGGTGGTATAGGATATGAAGCTTCAACCTTAAGTATTACGACTCCGGGCTCCTATCCTACTGTTGTTCCTAATGAAAATTTTGATCCCACTAGTTCTGATGAAGAAACCAGACCACTAAAAGTTGATGCCCTTGACGAACCTATTGACGTGTCAATGGATGGAGATAATGGGTTTCGGGCTCTTGCTGGATTTAGGCTAAGATTTACGGTTTTCCATATTTCAGGCTCATATACTCTTTCCAATTATTCAAGTTATAATCTGGGCGTCGGAATTAGCTTCAGATAAACACGAACTCAAAATTTTATAGTAGAAGGGAGTTCACTCGAACTCCCTTTTTTATTTCACTTCAGAATGGAATAAAAAATGTTAGAACCTATTGATGTACTCTACCTCCTCGATCTTTTTGGAGTAACTGTTTTTGCAATATCCGGAGCCCTTGCTGCCGGACGTAAAAGTCTTGATCTGCTTGGAGTCGTGATTATTGCGGTTGTCACGGCCGTAGGCGGAGGCACCACCCGCGATTTACTGTTGGATCGACACCCTGTTTTCTGGATTGCCGACCCTACCTACCTGCTTGTAATTATTATAGCTTCTCTCTTTACCATCTGGTACACGCAATATAATAATCCACCTGAAAAAGCACTGTTGGTAGCTGATGCTCTCGGTTTGGCAGTATTTACAATATTGGGTGCTCAGATCACGCAAGAAGTCGTTTCAAACAGTGTTATTATCGTAATTATGGCAGCCATAACCGGTACTGTCGGAGGATTAATTCGCGACGTATTAAGCAATGAAATACCCCTTATTTTGCGCCGCGATATCTATGCCACGGCGGCATTAGCTGGGGCAACGGTCTATCTGCTATTACAGTTGAGTACCTTCGAACCAACGGTCAATATTGTCTTGGGCATGCTTGTCGTTATAGGCCTACGTCTGGCGGCTATCCAATGGAATCTCCACCTTCCCCGATTCAAATTAAAAGAATAGTTGGTGTTTTCTGTATTTGTAACAATATTTCTTTAACTCTGAAATAAAATGGGGAGATAAAATTATGAAAACACAAATATTATTGTTTCTCTTTCTGATAATCTTATTTACTGGCACAGCACAAGCTCAAGAAATCAACATCCAGCAGTTTGATTTCGCCACAGCTATAGAAGACCGCAAACCCTCGGGTATAGATACTGCCTTTACTGCTGATATTGGCACTGTTTACTGTTTTACGCAGGTTAAAGGTATCTCAGATACCACCCAAATTACGCACGGATGGTATTATAAGGATGAGGTAAAAGCACAGGTCGACTTGACAGTGGCGGCCGATAACTGGCGAACATGGAGTTCCAAAACAATACCTAAAAGCTGGACCGGTTCCTGGCGGGTAATGGTGCTTGGCCCAAATGGGAACGTGCTTGCAACCAAAAATTTTGTAATTACGGAAAATTAGTGTGCTTTAAGCCAATTGTTAGCCAGTCCCATATCTACTTTTAGAGGACAATCTAACTCATAAGCAGACTCCATCAACTCCTTCAACTTTAGGGGAACAGAGTTTTCTTCTTTTTCCGGTACCTCAAAAATAAGCTCATCATGAACCTGCAGCAGCATCCGGGTTTGAAGTTTATTTTTTTCCAGATACTTCTGTATATCAATCATCGCCTGCTTTATGATATCAGCGGCTGTTCCCTGTATCGGCATATTAATAGCTGTACGCTCTGCAAATGATCGCCGATTCCAGTTGCTGGCATTGATATCAGAAATATATCTCCGGCGTCCCATAAGCGTTTTTACGTAACCATGCTCTTTGGCAAAAGCTTTGGTTTCATTGATGTATTCCAAAATTCCCGGAAAACGATCAAAATACTGATCAATCATCTCTTTCCCTTCACTATTACTAATACCCAGCCTATTGGCTAATCCATAGGCACTTACCCCATAGGGAATTCCAAAATTAACTTCTTTTGCTTTTCGACGGTGATCGGAAGTGACATCATCGAGGGAATCCAGCTCAAAAATCTCTTTCGCCGTTCTGGAGTGAATATCCTCATCATTTTTGAATGCCTGAAGCATGTTTTCATCCCCCGACATAGAAGCAATAACGCGGAGTTCAACCTGGGAGTAATCAGCCGATAACAGCTTAAAACCATCATCCGCAATAAAGGCTTTTCGAATCTCACGACCGCGTTCGGTGCGAATGGGTATGTTCTGTAGATTGGGATTTGATGATGAAAGACGCCCCGTTGCCGCAATATGCTGATTGAAATCAGTATGAATACGACCGGTCTCTTCATGGATTAACTTTGGTAGAGCGTCCACATAGGTTGATTTTAGCTTGCTAAGCGCCCGGTACTCCAGAATTAGGTCTGGCATTGCGTAATTTTTTGCTAACTTCTTCAATACTGATTCTGCCGTAGAATACTGCCCTGTTTTGGTTTTCTTTCCGGCCGGCAGTCCCATCCTGTCAAACATCACTTCGCCCAGCTGTTTGGGAGAATTAATATTAAATTCCGTACCCGCCTTCTCATAAATCTGCTGCTCAAGTTCCAATAGATCATCCCGTAGCGACGCTGACAAATCTTTAAGCATCTTTTTATCCAACAAAATACCATTCATCTCCATCTCCGCCAGCACTTCGATAAGCGGAAACTCCAGCTTTTCAGCAATATCATCGAGCTCATCATCAGCCAATTTATCACTTAATACTTTATACAATCGCAAAGTAATATCAGCATCCTCACAAGCATAAATGCGAACCTCTTCCGGATCAAATTCATCCATCGACTTTTGTTTGCGTCCATTGCCAAGAAGATCCGTAATAGGAATCGGCTCATAATTAAGATATTCCTCTGCCAGGGTATCCATCTTGAGCTTTTGATCCGCATCGATAAGATAAGCTGCAATCATCGTATCAAAAACCTTGCCCTGAATCTCGAAACCAGCCCGACGAAGCATCATATAATCGAACTTAAAGTTGTGGGCAATTTTAAGCGTTGTGGGATTGGTAAATAGCGGACTCATGATCTCCAATGCTTCTTGCTCATCAAACCCTTTTTCTCCATTTATTGGGATATAATAAGCAACACCAGGCGTAGCAGAGATAGCAATTCCAACAAGGGAATTTTCCATGGGATCAACACCATCGGTTTCGGTATCGAAGCAGAAGGCATTCTTGCCGCTGATCTTATCCACCAGCTCTTCAAGACTTTCTTTTGAATCCACTAACTCGTAAGTAACAATATCTTCGTCATAACTCTCAAGCGGTGATTCCTCTTCAACCTCATCATCCGCCAGAAACAGATCGCCCTGATTTTCATCTCCCGAATCTGATTTCTTATCTGCCGATCGCACAATCTCTTCACCCAAATACTTTTTGGTGAGCGTGCGAAACTCCATCCGCTTAAAAAAAGCTCCCAGCTTTTCGTCATCAGCCCCTTGCCAGTCCAGCTTCTCCCAATCTATTGTATTAGGTACATCTGTTTTAATTTTCACCATTTCCTTCGCGTGCAGTGCTTCTTCGGAATACTCCTGCAACCCTTCTCGGTGACGCTTAGAACTCATATTGGGTGCATCTTCAATCGCGGCTTCAAGCGATCCGTATTTATTAATTAACTTGGGGGCTCCCTTCTTACCAATCCCTTTAACTCCGGGAATATTATCGGATTTATCTCCAAGAATAGCCAGCACATCTACCACTTTTTCGGGATAAACTCCAAAGTAATCTTTTACGCCCTCGCGATCTATCAAGTTGAACCCGCCATTTTGATTATCGGGTTTGTACATGGTTATGTGGTCGTGCACCAACTGCATAAAATCTTTATCCGGCGTTACCAGAAATACATCCACATCTTCGGCGTTCGCGCGATCAGCTACCGTCCCAATAATATCATCAGCTTCATAGCCATCCTGCTCAATATTTTCAATCCCATAGCCCTCAATCATCTCTTTAATCAGGGGAATACCGATCGTTAATTCTTCTGGCTGTGGCGGCCGATTCGCTTTATAATCTTCATCCATCTCATGCCTGAATGTTGGTTCCTGTGTATCCCAGGCTACGCCAATATGCGTGGGCTCATGCTCCTCAAGCAGTTTCTCCAGCGTATTGGCAAAACCCAAAATAGGACCAGTGGGAATACCTTCAGAATTCTGTAAATTACTGCTAATAAATGCGAAGTGTGAACGATATGCCAGCGCCATACCATCCAGCAAAAACAGGAGACTTTTCGACATGCTTTTTTCTTAAACTTGGAACGTTAAAATTCTTACCATTCGATTGTTAAATTATCCGGTAAAAGGTAAAACTTTTTAGCGTCGTTTTCGAATAACAACTTCATCTATATAATTGATCAAACTCTTTCATGGGATTAAAAAACGAAGCGCAGTCAGCATTCCAAAATACCAAATCCTTTTACAAGGAATACGTTTCGGGTATGACCCGCGAACGTATGGGGAAAGAATTTTATAAGGATACCGATCGTCTTAAAGAACTCTACGCCGAAGCTATCGGTGAAGACATTGAAAAGGCTGAAGATGAAGCCGTGCCCGGTCATCTTAAAATTATGCGGCTTTTTTCGGCATTAACACAACGCCTTAATCCCACCCGGCGGTTAGTTTTTGGATTGTCCGTTGTCTCATTTTTATCCCATTATTTGTTTGGATTCCTGCAGCTTACAGGCATCGTATTTTTTTATGATCTACTACTGCCTTTTGCATTTGTTTCCATGCTGATGTTACTGCTCGTTGAGTTGTTGGAAAAATCTGACGTTAAACGAGAGATTGACCTTGCCCGAGAAATTCAGCTCAGCCTGCTGCCCAATACCGAACATTATCGCAAAAACCTGGAGATCGCCTCTTTTGCCAATACTGCGAAAGAAGTAGGCGGCGATTATGTAGATATCATTGAAACAGATGAAGGAACATATATCGTTATTGCCGATGTATCAGGCAAAGGACTTTCGGCCGCTTTATACATGGTACGCATGCAGGCCTTGGTTCACCTTATTATCGAAAAAAGTCAGCCTTCTCCAAAAGAACTTTTCCTCGAACTCAACAATTATGTGAAGTCGGATATCAAAGACAAAACATTTGTTACAGCCTGTGCGGCTTACTTTCCCAATGGCGAAGATCACTTTATCTTTGCCCGCGCCGGCCATAATGCCCCTATCCTATTTAGTAATGAACGCGATGCCACCTTTGATTTGCGTTCAGATGGATTTGCCCTCGGCATGACCACATCAGCTAATATGGAGAGGCATCTGCAAGAAAAGAAATTTCACTTTAAATCCGGTGACAGCATTCTCTTTTATACTGATGGACTCACGGAATCACGAAATAAATGGGGCGAAGAATACGGCGAAGACCGTCTCGATGGAATAATGAGTGTCTACGGCTCACTTCATTCCAAATCAATTATTCACAAAGTCCAATCTTCACTGGAAAACTTTATCGGTAACGAAGAACCCGTTGATGATGTAACGTTTACATGCGTCCACCACACTGCAAATAAATCAAAATAAGCGGTCTACTATTCAGTAGACCGCTTATTATCTATTCCTCATAATATATTATCAGAGGAGCTTAATTGCCTCTTCTACCATTTGATCACTGGTTATGCCGTATTCTTGAAAAATGGTTTCATAGGGTGCCGAGGCACCAAAACGGTCAACACCAATAACAGTTCCTTCTGTGCCAACCCATTCTCTCCAGCCCTGCGTAGCAGCCGCTTCAATAGAGACACGAGCTGTAACATCTTTAGGCAATACCTTCTGCCGATACGATTGATCCTGCTCTCTAAAAAGCTCCCAGGACGGCATGCTAACTACCCGTGCATCAACATCTTTACCAGCAAGTTTTTCTTTGGCTTCCATTGCGCGGTACACTTCTGATCCACTACCCATCAGTATAACATCCGGTTGATCTTTTTCTGAATCTGAAAGAATATATCCACCCTTAGTGGTATTTTTGGGGTCATTATCTTCTGTACGTTCAAAAGTCGGAACATTTTGACGCGTAAGAACAATGAGTGACGGACCTTCGTTGTGATCCAGTGCTGCTTTCCAGCACCAGGCCACCTCGTTGGCATCAGCGGGACGTAGCACCAATGTATTAGGCATAGCCCGCAAAGATGCCAAATGCTCAACAGGCTGATGCGTAGGCCCATCTTCTCCCAATCCGATACTGTCATGAGTAAATACGAATATGGATGGGATATGAGATAGTGCAGCGATACGAATTGCGGGGCGACAATAATCAGAAAATATGAGGAACGTTCCACCGTATGGAATCACTCCTTTGTGCAACGCCATACCGTTTAGTGCAGCTCCCATAGCATGCTCTCGTACTCCGAAGTGGATATTACGTCCGCTATAATCAGAAGCAGAAAAGATACCGGCATCCTCAATCCAGGTTTTATTACTTCCCGTGAGATCCGCCGATCCACCAATCATTTGCGGTACGTTTTCTGTCAGCGACTGTAATACTTTGCCTGATGATGCACGAGTTGCCATCCCTTTTTCATCAGCCTTAAAAGCAGGTAGAAAATCCTCAAAATTATTGGAAAGCTCACGATTTATGGCATTCGTAAATGCTTTTGCTTTCTCGGGATTGTCTTGCTGATATTGTTCAAACGTATCTTGCCACGCTTGGAAAGACGAAGCTCCTTTTTCAACAGCAGTACGAAAATGGGTTAATGCCTCATCAGGAATATGAAATTTTGCATCCGAAACCCAATTGAGATTTTCTTTCGTCTTTTTGACTTCTTCTTCTCCCAAAGGAGCTCCATGAGAATCAGCGCTATCCTGCTTGTTGGGACTTCCAAATCCAATATGCGTTCGACAGATTATTAACGAGGGGCGCTCGGTTTCTGCCTGGGCTTTCTCAATAGCTTGTTCTACTTCTTTTCGATCATGGCCATCTACTTTAATGGTATGCCATTCAGCGGCTTCAAAACGTTTTTGTACATCTTCGGTAAAAGCTAAATCCGTGCTTCCATCAATAGAAATTTCATTGTCATCATACAGGTAAATCAATTTCCCCAGTTTAAGATGACCAGCCAGTGAAGCGGCTTCTTGAGAAATTCCCTCCATCAAATCACCATCACTGACAATACCGTATGTATAGTGATTTGTTATTTGATGTTCATCAGTATTAAACTTTGCACTCAGATGCTTCTCGGCCATAGCCATACCCACACCCGTAGCAAAACCCTGACCAAGTGGACCAGTAGTCATTTCAACACCCGGCGTCAATCCATACTCGGGATGTCCTGGTGTCAAACTTCCCCATTGACGAAAATTCTTAAGCTCATTAAGTGAAAGATCATATCCAGTAAGGTGAAGCAAACTGTAAAGTAGCATTGAACCATGTCCCGCTGATAAGACAAACCGATCGCGGTTATACCATTCGGGATTCGCTGGATCGTGCTTCAGAAATTTTGTCCATAGCACATAAGCTGCATCTGCCATACCCATGGGCATACCCGGATGGCCAGATTCTGCAGCCTGTACGGCATCAATGGAAAGAGTTCTGATCGTATTTACACATAGCTCGTCAAGTGAGGATTGTTTAGAGCTCATTTTAGAGAATCTGATTTTATTTGAAAGCCAAAATTAGTGCTGAAAATAGTCAATGCTCAGCTTACTTAAAAGAGAAGTTCCGCAAAATAAAAAAGGCCTCCAATAACGGAGGCCTTATAGAATATTTAACCTAAATAAATTATTTATTCAGTAGTATTTTCGCACTCAAGTTCATACTCCATCTGATGCTCAGCCGGAGATTTGAAATTACCATAGGCAGCATTACTAAACGCACCACATGCATTTTCTTTTTGGCCAAGTCCCTTGTATGCGGTACCAAGTTCAAAATAGATCTTCGCTTTATCAGTACGCCCCCCTGTTTCGAGGCCAAGAGCTTCTTTAGAATGTTGTACAGCTTCTTGCCAGTCTTGCGTTTTATTATATGCCTGAGACAAACGATAATGGGCATCAGCAGAGGTTGAATCATACTCAAGTGCTCGATTCAATAATTCTTTCGCACGAGAAAAGTTTTTGTTTTCGGTTGCTGTTGCTCCGCGATATACAAGCTCATCGCGAGCCGCATTTTTGGCGCGAGAAACAATTTGGCTGTCATTGGTCTTTTCTCCCACTTCAATAGCCTTATCAAATAGATCAATGGAACGTTCCAATTCAGTTCCATCAATCTTTTTAAGAACTATCCCCTTCTGATAATATGCCTTGGCATAATTGGGATCATTCTTAATTACTTCATCAAGAGTTGTAAGAGCATCTTGGAAATTTTGCTGCTTATACTGGATAATAGACTTACTATACAGCAATTGATTAATTACTCCATTTGCCTGGTTTGATATTTGCGAATTATCATATTCACCTGCCACATCTTTAGTTTCCCGAAAAGCGTCTATCGTGGCATCAAGATTTGCAATTGTTCGATCTTGTTTGAAAGCACGATATTTATCAAGTGCCATTTGTCGATACACTTCTGGCAATTTCGCTTTTGCTCGTTCGACAATATCCTGGCCTTGAGCATCGAGTTGATTGCCAATATCAATCGCCTTTTTAAATTGCTCAATAGCTTTCTGATAATCGCCGGACTGAACCATTTCCCGAGCACTGTTATACGTTTGGACGGCCTCTTTTCGATCTTGTGCTTCAACGGTTTGGCCCAATCCAAAGATAAAAAGACCAAGTAAGAATACAGATATGCTTGATTTCAACAACTTCATTATTTGTTCGATTTATGGTTAAATTTACAAATACGCAAATGTAGTAAATTAAACGATTTATATATAAGTAAACTAAATCGTGCGCATTTTATTGTTATGATTTATAAAATGACCTTTTTTATCGGCATTAGTAACATGTTATCTAATCCCTGATATCAAATTTTGTTTCAATGTATAACTATTTTTTTAATAAAATTAAACCCTTTTAGAAATTTGGACTCAATGTATGTTTCTGATAGAATTCACAGATAATTTCTATGGCCTCCTCTTTATCATCCGTTAAGTGGAACAAATCAATATCTTCTTCTGATATCGTACCATTAGCAAGCATGGTATCAGTAATCCAGTGAACCAGGCCGCTCCAATAATCTGTGCCAATTAACACAATAGGAAATGGATTAATTTTTTTCGTTTGTATCAGTGTCAGAGCCTCAAAAAACTCATCGAGTGTACCAAAACCTCCAGGAAACACAATAAAACCCTGTGCATATTTTACAAACATAACCTTGCGAGCGAAAAAGTAATGAAAATTGATAATATAATCGTTATCAACATAGCGATTTAATCCCTGCTCGTGGGGTAATGTAATACCAAGTCCTACCGATTTACCACCTCCCTCTTGGGCTCCTTTATTGGCGGCTTCCATGATTCCGGGTCCCCCACCTGTAATAATTCCAAACCCTCTTTCTGTAACTTTTTTAGCGGTTTGCTGAGCCATATCATAATAGACGTCACCTTCACCCATACGTGCAGAGCCAAACATGGATACGCATGGACCAATTTTGAAAAGCTTATCATAACCCTCCACAAATTCGCCCATAATTTTAAATATACTCCAGACATCATTCTCGTGGCTGTCACCAAAATTATCAGGTATTGTTAATTCACTTATTTCATTCTTACTACTCATAACACATATTTACTTAGTTATTAAATCGATTGATAGTGTAATCCCAGGCATATTAGACTGTGCCATTACTGCGGGTTTTACACGAGGTCGCATACTCAAATCTTTTGATACATCAAACGAACGCATGTGAGCAAAAACATAGGCATCTATAATATTAAGGCCATAAGCCAGAACTATACCTACATAAACAAGATCGCGATTATTTCTAACCTGATTCCGTAGATCTCGCACCTCATTCAGATTAGCACTTTCAGGAATATACGAAGGGGTGGATCCAAATCGTAAGTCATCGGGAGTATCGGGATTTAAATTATAGTAGGCCGCACGGTAGTCGTGGTATTTCTTTGTCAAATGAACGCTGTAATATCCCAATCCACCCAAAGTAGCATAAACAATAGGTACTTTCCAAGCTTGATTGTTAACAATTTGTCCCCAACCCGGAATTATCATCGACTTATAGAGCACATTTGTTGGATCGGGCAGATCTGCATTGACACGCTTGCTTGTCGTATCGTTTGCAAATTTCAGATTCTTATAACGTATATCAGTATCAGCACTAAAACTTCTAAATTGCGAAGAAAGCGAATTATTTAATTGCTGAGACTGACCCGGGGTCGGTGCATACAGAAAAATAGATATGCTAAGAAATAGAATCGAAAAGCTCGAGCAGGCGATCCAGTTCCTCATCTGAATAATATTCGATACGTATTTCGCCACCATTCTTTTTGGATTTGATATTGACCTTCGTACTTAACGTACTGCGAAGTCGATTCGATATTTCCTTTAAAAAAGTACTCTCCTTATCTGTGGTATCAGTCGACTTGGATTTCTCTTCCTGACCCTGATTTAGCTTTCGGATTACTTTTTCCGTCTTTCGAACAGAATATCCCTTATCAATAATTTTTTTGTAAACCTCCTCCTGATCGTCTTCATCATCGATAGACAGAAGCGCTCGAGCATGGCCCATTGATATTTTTTGGTCGCGAAGACCTGCCTGAATAAACGCGGGTAAATTCAGCAATCGTAGCATGTTAGTAACCGTAGAGCGGTTTTTACCAACCCGTTCAGCCACTTCAGCCTGGGTATACCCGGCCTCTTCCACCAATCGCTGATAACCCATCGCCACTTCAATGGGATTTAAATCCTCACGCTGAATATTCTCAATAAGCGCATAGGAGATAATATCATCATCATTTACTTCGCGAATATACGACGGTATTTCCTCCAATCCGGCCAGCTTTGCTGCCCGCAAACGACGCTCACCACTGATAAGCTCAAACCGCTTTTCACCGATGTATCGTACTGTTATCGGCTGGATTAATCCGTGAGCATCGATTGAATCCGCAAGTTCCTCAAGACGCTCTTCGTTAAATTCTTTTCGGGGCTGATGAGGATTGGGACGAATATTATCAACCGGCACATGCAGTACAATATTCACCCGCTTCTGCGGCTCTACATACGGAGATCCATCCCCTTCATTTTCATCACCTGATTTTTCACCTTTCGCCTGCTCCCCTTCTTCATCATATTCGGGAAAAAATGCTCCTAAACCACGACCTAAAACTTTTTTGGATGCCATAATTCATCACCTGTTAACTACTCGCAAATACCTGACTATCTTTAAAAAGCTCTTTATTGCGATGGATAATTTCACGTGCTAATGCCAGATAATTCTTTGCCCCTACACTTGTGGAATCATAAAGCAACGCCGGCTTTCCAAAGCTGGGAGCCTCGGCAAGACGAACATTCCGTTTGATAAGGGCTTCAAACACACGATCATCAAAATACTTCCGTACTTCATCAGCAACCTGGTCCGAAAGCCGTGTACGTGTATCATACATCGTTAATAGTACACCCTCAATTTCCAATTCTGTATTTAAATGCTGACGCACAATCTTAATCGTATTTAATAACTGTCCCAATCCTTCCAAAGCAAAATATTCGCATTGCACCGGAATAAGAACCGAATCGGAAGCCGTTAATGCATTGATGGTAAGTAATCCGAGCGAAGGCGGACAGTCAATAATAATAAAATCATATTGCTCCTTAAGTCCCGAAATAGCTTTTTCCAGGATACGCTCCCGCTGATCCCGATCAATCATTTCTATCTCAGCCCCGACCAGATTAATATGCGAAGGTATCAGCTCCAGAAACGGCAACTCTGTCTCTCTGATAGCATCAGAAGCATCCACCCCTCCTACCATCACTTCATAAACAGAATGTGACACCGTCTTCGCTTCAACCCCCAATCCACTGGTTGTGTTACTCTGGGGATCTATGTCAATGATTAACGTAGTATGCTCGATAGCAGCGAGGCTGGCGGCGAGATTAATAGCCGTCGTCGTTTTACCAACGCCGCCTTTTTGATTTGCTATGGAAATTATCTTGCCCATATGAACAATCTATAACAACTATTATTGATGTAATGATTTAAAAATATAATGGGATGACTTATGGTAAACAAAAATACTTATTAACAAGTTGTTCACTAAGATATCAACATCGTTAGTTACCTGCATGCCAATACATTACAACTGTTGAGCTAAAGAAATATTTTATATGTTCCACATATTGTTTCACGGTTAGGCTGAAAGTAGCCTTTATAAATAAAAGAGCCGAACATCTTTTACAGATATTCGGCTCTTCATCTATGACTTTATAGTGCTTTACAATACGTTTTCAACAGGGGTATAATCCATATTAAACGCTTCTGCCACT
The DNA here is from genome assembly GCF_052712805.1 of Fodinibius sp. AD559. Taxonomy (NCBI): domain Bacteria; kingdom Pseudomonadati; phylum Balneolota; class Balneolia; order Balneolales; family Balneolaceae; genus Fodinibius; species Fodinibius sp. AD559. The sequence continues at coordinate 198,767 of NZ_JBQPVW010000006.1, read as the reverse complement.
TCTTTATAAACAATGTCACCATCCACAATATTAAGACCTTTAAGTAGCTCTTTATCATCCTTCAGAGCTTTTTCCCAGCCTTTGTTGGCAATATCAACTGCATATGGCAGCGTAACATTTGTCAATCCAAGTGTTGAGGTCCGGGGAACAGCTCCGGGCATATTGGCTACACAATAGTGTACAATATCATCAACTTCATATATGGGATTGTCATGGGTTGTCGGTTTTGAAGTCTCAAAACATCCTCCCTGATCAATAGCCACATCTACTAATATTGATCCTTTTTGCATATCGGCCAGCATATCACGAGTAATCAGGCTTGGGGCTTTGGCACCCGGTATTAATACAGCGCCAATCACCATATCAACATCGGGAAGCATTTGTCGAATATTGGCTTCTGAGGAAAACATAGTATCCACATTGCGCGACATGATATCATCCAAATGTCGAAGTCGCGGCATACTGATATCCATGATCGTAGTATTTGCTCCCATTCCGGCAGCGATCTTTGCGGCATTAACACCTACGATACCACCGCCAATAACCAACACATTAGCTGGTTTTACACCGGGAATACCTCCCAATAAAATACCAAGTCCTCCTTCAGGCTTTTCCAAATACTTGGCCCCCTCTTGGGTTGCCATACGTCCGGCAACTTCACTCATGGGAATAAGCAATGGCAAGGAACCGTCTTCTTTTTCTACCGTCTCATAAGCAATAGCTACAGCTCCAGACTCTTGAACAGCCTCCGTCAGCTCGCGGCTGGCGGCAAAGTGGAAATAGGTAAAAATAATTTGGCCTTCCTTCATCCGATCATATTCGACCTCAATAGGCTCTTTTACCTTCATGATCATTTCAGCCCTATCCCAGAGCGTATCTACATCGTCAATAATTTCAGCTCCGGCTTCTTTATATTGCTCATCCAGAAAACCGCTGCCCTCTCCGGCTCCTTTCTCGATCAATATATCGTGACCGTTACGTTTCATTTTTGTTACACCGCCGGGTAGTAACGCCACGCGGTTTTCATGTGTTTTAATCTCTTTGGGTACACCTATAATCATGAATACAGAATTTTTGTTAATAGTATGCTACGGAGTCAAATCCGTGCCAAAGGTAGGTAATTTTTGGGAAAAATTTAACTGCAACTATCCCAATTTTTTATGATCTGCATCAGTACCGATTAATTAAACTTTCATACTTTTTTAAACCTGATTCTGTTATAGAAACATGCCCATACAAAAGCGGCCCGCCGATAGTTTTTATATTAATTAGCCCAAGCTCTTGCAGGTACTCCAGCACATGTTTTATTTCGGTACGATCCCATTCGAGGGTAGCATTTATTTTTTTGACGGGTATCTGTTTTGAAGTATCCTGCTGGGAAAGAGAGCCAATTTCCTTTAAAATTCGCTGATACTTTTTACTGAATTCACTGCCAATAATCATGTGCTAATCTATTCGGGGGTTCCACTGTCTTAGGGGATCAAATACAATAATTCTATCTAAACAAACCGTTATGGAACTGTTACCAAATTGTTACGATACATAATCCTCATCCTGGGAAACATGATTATCAGCTTTTAAATAAATAATAATTCCCCTATCCTTGCATTTATTGCAATGCCAATATTTCTATTATGATCTCAAAAGAAATTCTCCAAAAAGTCCGTAAGATTGAAATCCGTACCAAAGGTAAAGTGAATAACCTCTTTGGCGGGGAATATCAATCCGCCTTCAAGGGGCGCGGAATGGAGTTTTCGGAAGTACGCGAATATACTTACGGAGATGACATCCGACAGATCGACTGGAATGTCACCGCACGTACGGGCGATCCATTCATCAAGCAGTTTGAGGAAGAGCGCGAACAAACACTGATGCTCTGCGTTGATATTTCTCCCAGCGGTATTTTCGGCAGCCAGGGACAAAGCAAAATGGAGCTATCGATTGAGATTTGTGCGGTATTGGCATTCAGCGCCATAAAAAATGGGGACAAGGTTGGACTCATTCTTTTTACAGACGAAATCGAAAAAGTAATCCCGCCCAAAAAAGGAAGACGGCACGTATTGCGACTTATCCGAGAACTTTTAACAACAGAAACCAAAGGCACGGGCACCGACATCAGCGAGGCATTATCGTACGTAAACCGCCTGCTGAATCGACGAGCTATCATCGTCTTGGCCAGCGACTTTCAGGATGATCAATATGATAAACAGCTAAAAATCACCAACCGTAAACACGATCTCGTCAATATTTTTATCAATGATAAGTTTGAGGATGAGCTTCCCAACCTGGGATTAGTACCTCTGCGGGATGCCGAAACAGGTGAAGAAGTACTTTTAGATACGTCAAGCGAAAAGGTGCGCAAAGAGTATCAGAAGAAAAGAGAAAAGGCCAAATACCAACTTCGCGATCAATTTATGCGAATGAAAATTGATATGATTGAACTGGAAACCAACGCTTCTTATATCCGGCCACTCATGACGTTTTTCCGCAGGCGCATGCACCGCTATTGATCATTCATCTTACCTGTGTAATAACAGGAGCATCATCAGCGGTGGTATCAATTTTAGCCTCCAGCTGACGATTAAGACTATCTCTTACCTCTGCAAACACATCCATCAGACTATCCGGTACCGCCTCTGATGACGGCAATTCAACGGTACGAGAATTCACCGGCCGATCATTTTTATAAAGTGAATAATGTAGGTGTGGCCCTGTAGCACGGCCTGTACTCCCTACATAACCAATAACCTGTCCCTGCTCGACTTTAGCACCGCGCCTAATACCACTTGCAAATCCTCGCAGGTGCAGATATGCGGTTTGATAGGTCGAATTATGTCTAACTTTCACCATATTTCCACTTGCTCCTTTATAACCAGCCTCAGTAACGGTTCCATCCCCCACTGACAATACCGGTGTTCCCGGCCGAGCTGCATAATCAACTCCGGTATGTGGAACTCTTTTCTTTAAAATGGGATGGTAACGACTGCGAGAAAAGTTGGAACTTACGCGCTGACTAAACTTAAACGGTGCTTGTAAAAGTGCTTTCTGTACACTCTCCCCTTCTTCATTGAAATAGCCTTCGACATCTCCATGGCTAAATTTATACGCCTGATACGTTTCACCACGATGGGTAAACCGAGCTGCTTTTACATCCCCGATACCGTAGTAAGCATCACCGATAAACTGCTTATCATAAAGCACTTCGAACGAATCACCCGGACGTAATCCAAAAAAATTAATCTGCCAGGCAAAAATATTCGCCATCCTGTTCGCCAAAAGTTGGCTGGCGCCCTGCGAACTTATCGTTTGATATAATGAATTCTCTATCTTGCCAGAGGCTGCAACTGTTTTGCTGGAAAGCGGACGCGCAGCCTTATAAATTTGCAACGAATCCTGCTGCCAATCCAACACTACATATTCCAATGGATTGTTTTGTAAAAGAATGTGTGACACATCCTGTGTACTATCCGCAGATACATACGCACGGTACTTTTGGCCCGGTTTAATCTGATCAAAATCGATAATATTACTTGCCTCTTGCGTTATCGAATAAATTTCCTGCGGACTAAAATCGTACTTGTCAAGTATAAGATATAAGCTTTCGTTACGTTTAACGGTATGATTTTGTACCTCAACACTATCAACAGGAATACCAAACTCATCAACTGTGGAAGTAGAAATAACAGTATCAACCGTTGCTGAAACAGGTTCCACCTGCTGTACAGCTGTATTATTTTCAGATTCAGAAATGCACCCCCACATAAGAAAGGTTAGCAGTACCCCAAAAAGAAAGCTTGTTCGCATCGCTCCAAATTTGTTAAAAAATAATTCGTTTAAAGTTAGCATTTTCACAACACCTATGCACAGTTAATATTGCATACAACTATTAAAGATCCAGTTTTTCCGAATGGCACTATTTTTTCTATTTTTGGTGCCTGTTAATTGGGATTTAGTTGTTATCATCCCGATATAAAAGAAATTTCAAACATCGTATTACCTCAGTGGCAATAAAAAAATTTATAAACGGATTTTCCATCGTCTGTCTTCTTCTGATTATTACTCCCCTCAGTGGGCAGACACAAAATCTAAAAGAATTTTCTACTGTAGACTCACTGCAAGTTGGAGATACCTTTGACTTTTCTATTACTCTTGATAAAAATCAAGAATACGATAACATAGCGTTTCCTGACAGCTCGCACTTTGGTGGCACTTTTGAGATTCGTTCCCAAAAACAGTTCAAGGTTTCCGAGTATAAGGACAGCGTTTATTACAAGCTTCAGTTTTTTGGCACCGTCGATACACTTATTCCAAAATTACCTGTTCAATTGGTTGAAGAACAGGATACAACGACAATATATACAAAACCTATTCCTGTTGGCTTCAACAGTATTTTAGCCGGAAACGAGGACTCCCTTCGGCCGCTAAAACCCATTTTCGAATTTGCAAGGGCATGGTGGCCATACCTTTTGGGATTTCTAATCTTAGCCATCGTTGCCTATTATGCCTATCAATACTATCTGCAGTGGCAAGAACAGCAGCAGCAAGAAAAAGAGCGTCCGACATTTACTCCCACTCCATTTCAAAACCCCCTAAAGGAGTATCGAAAATCGATCCAACAACTCGAAAACGCAGAGTTATCTACCCAAGAAGATTATAAGGATTTTTACAGTGATCTGGGAGATGCCATCCGGCAATATTATGAATCACTTTATAACCTTCCCGCGTTAGAATCTACCAGTGGTGAGCTGTTAAATATGCTCCAAAATGGTTCTATCGACCAGGATCTTATCAATGATACACGAGCCGTACTACAGGAAGCAGATATGGTAAAGTTTGCCAAATTCAACCCTACTCCCAAACAGGCCGAGCGAGCCCTTCAAAAAGCTTATAACTTCCTCGATCGTGCCCAGCAAATTGACGGACCTCGCATCGATCACCTTCGGCGCAAACACCAAGCAAAAATGGAGACTCGACGCGAGAAATTTTATGAAGAACATGAAAACAGCGAGAAGGTGAACGCATGAGTTGGGCAAATCCTCATTTATTATGGCTGTTACTGCTGCTGATACCTATTATTGGTTATCAGATCTGGAAACATCGGGGCAACAAAAATCCCAGCCTACTATTTTCCAATACTTCGGGACTTAAAAACCTCAGCGGCAACTGGCGATCATACGGCATCTGGGTAGCTCCTTTATTACAGATTTTAGCCTTCACTCTTATAGTGATTGCTCTTGCGCGTCCACAGTACAAAAACACCACGGTAGAACGCAATGCCGAAGGGATTGATATCGTACTGACGCTGGATATTTCCACCTCGATGAAAGCAGAGGATCTCAAACCAAATCGACTGGAGGCTGCCAAAAGCGTAGCCGAAGACTTTATCAACAAGCGTATTTCGGATCGCATCGGACTGGTACTCTTTGCCCGTCAAAGCTTTACAATGGTCCCTCCTACACTCGACTACGATCTACTAAAACGATTACTCGAGGATGTTGAGATGGGCGTCGTAGAAGACGGAACAGCCATTGGTATGGGGATTGCTACAGCCGTGAACCGCCTCAAAGAAAGCAATGCCGAAAGCAAGGTTATCATCCTTCTTACCGATGGACAAAATAACGCTGGTGAAATTGACCCCGTTACGGCGGCCGATCTTGCCGTTTCTTACGATATTAAAATTTATACCATTGGAGCCGGCACGCGCGGGACGGCTCCCTATCCGGTAAAAGATCCAATTTTCGGTAATCGCTATCAGAATGTAGAGGTTAATATTGACGAGGAGATGCTCACAAAAATTGCCAATATGACCAATGGATCATATTTCCGAGCTACCGATACCGAAAATCTGGAAGGTATTTATAATCAGATTGATGAACTCGAAAAAACAGAGATTGAAGAAGTTATCTATACGGATGTACAGGATTTATATCCACGATTTCTGATTCCCGGCATATTACTGCTCGTTCTGAGTATCATCTCCGAACAATTTATCTTCCGAAAAGCCACTGAGTAGCAAACAAAACAGACATCCTATTATAACAGTGGATAACAAACAGCGTTCTTACTTCCCATAGAACCTAATTTATGGTTATTTTGTTATCTATTTTCTAAGCAGTAGAATTCTTTTCCAATTAATAATTTCATGGCGTTACAGTCTGTATTAAAAACATTTTCAGCCCAAATCCCGTGGAGTGATCTTCATTCCCATATCAAAGAGCGCAACACTTTACAGCTCAACCATTTTGTAGGTTCTACCCCCTCTTTTCTGATAGCCAAACTGGCCCAAAAGTATGACAAGGTTGTTGCTATTCATGGGGACCCCGAATCCGCCCAATTTATGCAGGGCGATCTTGAAGCACTTGATGTTGAACAGGCCAGCTATTTTCCCGAGACCGGTCACAAGCCTTACGATGATCAACAGATTACCGACAGCTCGGTTGTTGTTCAACGCTCAGAAGTACTTGAGAAAATCAATACCGAACCCAAAGCGGTTTTGGTAACATCTGCATCCGCCATTTTTGAAAAGATCGTTGCTCCCGAAGTTTTCACAGATGCATCCCTGACCATTAAAAAAGGGGATTCTGTTGAAATCGCTAAGCTTAAGGAAGAGCTGGTAGATCAAGAGTACGAGCCTGTAAAATTTGTGAATCAACCGGGAGAATTTGCGCACCGCGGCGGTATTCTTGATGTCTATCCCTATTCGGGCGAATACCCCATACGTCTGGAATTCTTTGGAGATGAAGTCGACTCCATCCGTGAATTTGATCCCGATTCGCAGCGGTCCGTATCATTTTTGGATGTCGCTCGCTTTGTACCCGATGCATCGAGTTTAAGCAAAGGACAAAAACAGGGCGTACTCTCCTATTTTGATGAAGATACCGTATTTGTATTACTGAATCGCTCGCTGATTGAATCCGATATCGAAGAACGATTTCAAGAAGCGTCTGAAACATTTAGCGAACTCGATACCACAGAAGACCTTTTACCACCTGAAGAACTCTACGTAGATCTGGAAAACCTTCAAGAATCCTATCAAAACCATGCACGCATTCAGCTCGGCGGCTTTTCAGAAAAGAGTGAACCAGCATGGTCGTATCGTTTAGATGCCAGTCCTCAACCTGATTTTAACGGGAGCATTAAGCTGTTGCGCGAAAATATAGAGCAGCTCAGCAAACAAAGTTTTGATACCTATATCCTCTGCGATAATGAAGGTCAACGCGATCGTTTTGAGGAACTGCTCGGCGAACCTTCAAAAAAACTACGCTATCACCTGTCTGTGGAATCTATCCACGAGGGTTTTACACTTAACGAACAGGGATTAGCCGTTTACACCGATCATCAGATTTTTAATCGGTATCATCGTCCCAAGGTTCGCCAAAGGCGCCATACCAGCAACATCTCCATCAAAGAACTGCGCGACCTCAACATCGGGGATTATGTTGTGCACGTGGATTACGGGATTGGCAAATTTGCCGGATTTAAGAAAATAGAAGTGCGCGGGGTAGAACAGGAATCCGTAGTCCTTCGATACCAAGAAAACTCATTGCTATACGTCAATGTGACCAGTCTGCATAAAATCCAGAAATATTCCGGCAAGGAAGGTACACAGCCCCGTATTAACAAGCTGGGGTCCGGACGCTGGGCACGCAAGAAAGCACAGACCAAGAAAAAGGTCAAGGATATAGCGCGGGATCTTATCAAGCTGTATGCCAAGCGAAAATCCAAAGATGCTTTTGATTTCTCTCCCGATACGTCGTGGCAGACGGAGATGGAAGCTCGTTTCGAATTTGAAGAAACGCCCGACCAGCGGGATGCTATCGAGGCCGTTAAATCGGATATGGAATCTAATACTCCTATGGATCGCCTGGTTTGCGGCGATGTTGGATTCGGAAAAACAGAAGTAGCCGTACGAGCTGCATTTAAGGCCGTGATGGATCATAAACAAGTGGCCGTACTCGTTCCTACAACTATTTTGGCCGACCAACACTACAAAACATTTTCGGAGCGAATGGAAGACTTCCCCGTTACGGTAGAGGTACTTTCTCGCTTCCGAACGCGCAAAGAACAAAAAGAAACGCTCAAAAGACTTAAAGAAGGGAAAGCGGATATTGTCATCGGCACACACCGACTTACGTCCAAGGATGTGGAATTCGATGATCTGGGGCTGTTAGTTGTAGATGAAGAACAACGCTTCGGCGTTAAGACCAAAGAAAAGCTGAAAGAATATCGCGCTACCGTTGATGTGCTTACTCTTACCGCTACCCCTATACCACGGACACTGCAATTTTCGCTGATGGGGGCCCGCGATCTCAGTATTATCAATACCGCTCCGCCTAATCGCCAGCCGGTAGAAACGGAAATACACAGCTTTGACAAAGAGCTTATACAGGACGCCATCTCACAAGAGGTTTCGCGTGGCGGACAGGTTTTCTTTATTCACAACAGAGTAAAAACGATTGAATCTGTTGCTAATATGGTGCGTGACGTTATGCCTAACGTTCGCGTTCGATTTGCTCACGGACAAATGAGTTCAAAGCAGCTGGAAAACATTATTGAGGATTTTTATGAGCACAAGTTTGATGTGCTGGTTTCTACCAACATTGTTGAAAACGGCATCGACATCTCCAATGCCAATACGATGATCATCAACCGTGCCGATATGTTTGGATTGGCTGAGCTCCATCAGCTGCGTGGACGTGTAGGACGATCACACCGAAAAGCATTTTGTTACCTGATCACAAAAGATATTAAATCACTCACTGATGATGCTCGCAAACGACTACTTGCATTAGAAGAATTTTCCGACCTGGGATCCGGATTTAATATCGCCATGCGCGATCTCGACATCCGCGGGGCCGGTGATATTCTGGGCGCCGAACAAAGTGGCTTTATCAACGATCTTGGCTTTGACCTGTATCAAAAAATATTAAACGATGCCGTCAAAGAACTCAAGCAAGAAGAGTTCAGCGACGTCTTTAGCGATGTAGAAACTGAGGTTGAACTGCCGGAAACACAGGTCGAATTTGACCTCCCCGCCCTGCTCGAAAGCGATTATGTATCAGATAATGTAGAACGGTTGAACCTGTATCGAAAACTGGCCGGAGCCGAAAAGCTGGAAACCATCAAAGAATGGAAAGAAGAAGTGAAAGACCGCTTTGGTCCTATTCCTGATGCTACTCAAAACCTGATTACTGCTTCGGTTGTTAAGCTGTATGCATCGCAGCTATTTATGACAAAAGTTCGGGTACGCTCAAATCGTATGTGGATGGAATGCCCGAAGCATGATTCTGATCTGGGCGAAGAGTTTTATGGGGATCGTTTCCAGCACGTGCTCAAGAAAATGCAAAAAGAGGCCGAAGGCAGATACGAGGTCATCCAAAAGGAAGACCGAGTGCGCTTTGCCATTCAAGACATTCCAGATTTGGAAGCAGCTGCTGAGTTTTTAAAAGAATTGGCTCCTTCAACCGACAAAAAAAGAGAGGTTAGCCTTGCTTGATCAGTATATAAATCTTCTTAAATCGGGAGAAGTGGTTGCTTTTCCCACGGAAACAGTATATGGCCTTGGCGCTGATGCCAAAAATCCCGATGCTATAAAAAAGGTCTTCGAAATCAAAGGGCGCCCCTCCGATAATCCGCTCATTGTACACATTTCTGACAAAAAACAGACTGAAGATTTCGCTTCCAAAATTTCGGATGATGCCCGAAAGCTGATGGATGGATTCTGGCCGGGCCCCCTTACTCTCATCTTTGAGAAGAAACCGCAAGTGCTCGATATCATCACGGCAGGATTGGATACTGTGGCCCTTCGCTGGCCCAAACACCCCCTATCACAACAGCTCATTGCGCGGGCCGGAGCATTGGTAGCCCCCAGCGCCAATTCATCGGGTAAGCCGAGTCCTACCAAAGCAGAACACGTTAAAGAAGATTTCGGGGATGATTTTCCCGTGGTGGACGCAGGAGAAACTGATATTGGACTTGAATCTACGGTATTGGATATCTCTTCTGAACCTTATACCATTTATCGTCCCGGTGCCGTAAGTGCCGAAGAAATTAAAAAAGTCATTGGTAAAGAGGTCGTTCAGGATAGCAATTCATCACAAGATAAAACAGCCAAAAGCCCCGGCACAAAATATTCGCACTATTCTCCAGCAGCAAAAGTCCAGTGGATCAGCAGCGGTGATGATACAACTTTCGTGGAAGATGCACTCTATTTGCTACATAACCGTCCTGCTCCTCAGAAAAGCACTCGTGTTATCCATTATAAAGGTGATTTCAAGAAAATGGCGCACGAATTGTACGACCGATTTCGTCATGCTGATCACCAGCAATTAGAATTTGTTTTTGTTGAACCCTTTTCAAATGATCAGCTTCGAAACCCGATAGTAGAAGCCCTTCAAAATCGCATTTCCAAGGCGATTGGCTGAATTTTTAATTCTATAGAAAAAGCCTGCTGCATTAAGCAGACTTTTTCAACTTATTGATTTTTAATTCTTTTCCTTTGATTTCTTCTCAGCTGAATCCGGTTTCCAAGTATTATTATCAGGTTTTACATCAGGAAACTCTTTATTTGGATCAATAACCACCTTCTTAATCGGTGAGGTCGAATTATACTTTACAATCCATTTATTTCCACGGTGCCAGGTATGTACAGGTAGTTCTACCATTTCAGTTTTTCCATTTTCCTGTGTTATTTCCATTTTCACCGGCATCACCAGCTTACCGTTGTTTTTGATACGGATAAATGCTCCCTTCGAAGGATCTTCTTTCATGTAAGCCACTTTATCCACAGCCTGATCCATCGTCCAGGTCTTTTCAAACCATCCCCGCCAGAACCAGTCCAATTCCCGTCCGGTAACATCTTCTAAGGTATTGAAAAAATCATCCGGCGTGGGATGCTTATAAGCCCAGCGATCCACATAGGCATTTATAGCTTCATCAAAAAGTTCTTCCCCGACTATCGATTCACGAAGAATTTGTAAGCCAAGTGCAGGTTTGTAATACGATACGCGACCAAAATTCCCCTCTTGTATTTGGTCGGGAGCTGTCATAATAGGTTCGGTATTTTTACTCGTCAACCAGTTGTTAAGAAAACGAGCATTCCGGGGATTGTGATATTCTCCATTATTGAAATTGGCCGTACTCAAGCTGTTAATAAAAGTATTAAATCCTTCATCCATCCATGCGTGTTCACGCTCGTTGGAACCCACAATCATAGGAAACCACTCGTGGCCAAACTCGTGATCGGTAACGCCCCACAAGCCAGCTCCTTTTGCTTGCCAGCTGCAAAAAACTATCCCGGGATATTCCATTCCGCCAACCGTACCGGCCACATTAATTGCATTGGCATACGGATACGGCATTAAATAATCAGAATAAAATTCTATCGATCCTTTTACATATTCAGTTGAACGTCCCCATGCAGAATCTCCGGCCACTTCTTTGGGATAGACCGACATAGCCATTGACTTATCTCCATTGGGCAAATTAATGCGCGCTGCATCCCACACAAATGCTTTCGATGCCGCCCAAGCTACATCACGGGTATTTTCCATCTTGTATTTCCAAGTCAGTCGATCCTTTCCTCTGGGACGAGATTCTTTTTTGCCAACCTCATTTTTCTTAATGATATATACCCTTTCATCACTATTTCGGGCCTCTTCCATCCGTTGTTGCTGCTTTTTGGTAAGCACATCCCCAGGATTTTGAAGCTCACCAGAAGCCACAACCACATATTTAGCCGGAGCCGTAATGGAATAATTAAAAGTTCCATATTCCATATAAAACTCACCGGCTCCCAAATAAGGCATCACATTCCATCCCTTAATATCATCATACACCGCCATCCGAGGATACCACTGGGCAATTTCATAGATGATACCATTTTTCGTATCCAAGCGTCCCAGTCGATCAGAACCCTCCTCTGGGACTTTAAAACTATAGTCAATGCTAATTTGTATTTCACCACCCTCAGCCTTAATAGCCTCCCTGAGGTTCAACTTCAAATTGGTATCCACCGTATGTGTTTTAGGTTCATAGGTTTCCCCATTGTGCAATATCCTGACCTTATTAATCTCGATACCTCCTTCAAATCCGGGATTACCAAAACGTCCTCCACCAAGTGGGGTCAGTTTAGCGCCCCATGAATGTTCCTCAAACAGATCCTGATCAAGCTGCAACCACAAAAATTTCAAACTCTGTGGACTGTTATTGGTATAATCTATGGTAATAGAAGTTTCTATCTTATGCTCATCGGGATAAAGCTGGGTATCAATAGTATAATCGGCTTCGTTTTGCCAATAAGCTTCACCAGGCTCACCGCTGGCACTTCGATACTGAGTACTCTGACCAGTCTCATAAGGGAGAAAAGCTTCCTGAACCGTACTTAATGTCTGTTCTTGCGCTTGTATTGATGTTGCCATCACTAAAGACAAGAAAAGAATATATATAAACTTTGCTTTCATAATTACAGGCCCGTCATTTCGTTAAAAAATTATGTTTTCCTATCCAGCTATTAACAGCTGGTAATAATATTACAAATCTATTTCAGCACCCGGAATACTTGATCCGGCGCCATATTCAAAACAGACTCAGTCATTAATTCAATAAGTGACTCAATGTCTCGAAAAGAGGCTGTTTCTACCGGGGAATGCATATACCGTAGCGGCAGAGATATCAGTGCACTGGGAATACCTGTTTTTTGATAGAAAATGCTATCCGTATCGGTACCGGTCCGCACGCTGGTAGCTTCGTGTTGCAGCTCAATTTCATTTTTTCTTGCAACCTTCTCGATAAACTCTACAATTTCGGGATGATTGGCTCCGCCATGCTGGATAGAGGGGCCTTTGCCAAGCTTGACCAAACCGTGCTCTTTGTGGTCAATACCGGGTGTATCGGTCGCGTGTGTAACATCGGTCACCAGCGCTGCATCGGGATCAATACGATAACTCATCATACGTGCCCCATAACCGCCCACTTCTTCCTGAACTGAGTTCAACGCTACCACATTTACTTTCAGATCGCTGCGGCGTTCGCTCAGCTTTTTTAAAACCTGCGCAATCATAAATCCACCAATACGGTTATCCAGCGCTCTTCCCGAAAGAATTTCATCGGATAAATAGTCGTAATCATCGGCATAAGTAATAGGATCACCGACTTGAACTAATTTTAACGCTTCCTCCCTGCTGGATGCCCCGATATCTACATATATATCCTTCCACCTGGGCTGCTCTCCTCCTCCGTTCTTTTTGTCCTGCAGATGGATAGCCGTATTACCGGTTACTCCTGAGACGATACCATTACGTGCATGAATATTTACACGCTTCGCACGTGCAATAGTTGAATCACTGCCGCCCAGCTTATTGATAAAAATATAGCCGTCATCGGTGATGTGCTGCACAATCATGCCAATTTCATCGCAGTGGGCTTCGAGCATAATAGTAGCCACATCATAACTGGTATTCAGCTTGGCATATGCCGAGCCGTAAGCGTCCGACTCAACACTATCCGTAAAATTATCTACATATTCGGTCCATACTTGCTGTCCCGCTGATTCAAAACCTGTGGGACTTGGGGTTATCAATAATTCTTCTAAAAATTCTTTTTCTGTTGAATTAAACATAAAACTAAGAAATACTTTTTTGTTACTTTTCTGAATCTCGAATATAAGAATTCACAGCTCTACCGCTAAACTCATTTTAGATAACGGTAGGATATTAAACACTAAGATGATTATTTTGCCTCTATCTTTTTGCTGCAAAACTAATTACATAAATTATCATTTATGATTCGACCGGAATTCGATAAAACAATATTCCCACATTGGACTACTATTCCCATACGTTTTCGAGATTTAGACCCATTAAATCACGTCAATAACGCTATTTTTAGCACCTATTACGAAGAAGCCCGAATTGAATTCATTCAAGAGGTCAACAAGCTGGCAAGTGAATTAAAAAACGGCTACAGCTTTGTGTTAGCCAATATTGAAATTGAATTCATACGTCCCGTTGAATACCCTAACGATATTTTAATTGGATCTGGCATAAAACAATTGGGGAATTCCAGCATCAATAGTTTTCAAGCTATTTATACCGGTGATGAAAAAAAGCTGGTCTCGGTGGCCGAGGCACACGGCGTTTGGTTTGATCTGTCCAAGCAGTGCCCCACAAGAATTCCTGATATACCCAATACCGAAAAGTATATGCTCCCAAATTCACTTTTTGAATGACTTTATAACTGTTTACTTTTGGATTCATTATAGATTTTAAATAACCGATCCATGGATAAAAGCACCCAGTACAAAATATTTAATGATCCCATTCACGGATTTATCACCGTTCCCAAAGGGCCGGTTTTAGAACTCGTTGATCATGCCTATGTGCAGCGTCTTCGCCGTATTAAACAAATGGGATTGGGATATTTGGTCTTTCCGGCGGCAGAACATTCCCGATTCTCTCATGCCCTGGGAGCTATGGAATTAGCTCAACGCACACTCAATAATCTTCGTGAAAAAGACACGACTATCAGTCCGGCCGAATATGAGGCTACGCTCATTGCTGTTTTGCTTCACGATGTGGGCCACGGCCCGCTTTCACACACCTTGGAGTTTGACCTGATTGAGGATTTTCATCACGAAAAAATGACGCTGGCGGTCATGCGTCATCTCAACAGGGAGATGGACGGTATGCTGGATCTTGCCATTAAAATTTTCACGGATCAATATCCCAAAAAACCTTTTTTAAACCAGCTTATTTCATCACAGTTGGATGTTGATCGCCTGGATTATCTGAAACGTGACAGCGCTTTTACCAATGTATATGAAGGTTCGGTGGGCATTGAACGCATCCTCAAGACCATGCGCGTACACAAAGGGAATATTGTGATCGAAAAAAAGGGAATCTATGCCATTGAAAATTACATTTTAGCGCGCCGCCTGATGTATATGCAAGTGTATTTGCACAAGACCGTTCTTAGTGCTGATAAATTAGTCCATCACATTTTTGACCGGGTGCGCAAATTAATCAATGCCGGCGAAAAGCTATATCACGCTTCTCCTGCCCTACAATATTTTTTGGAAAACAAATCCAGCGCTAAGAAGGGAATTAAAGGAGAAATATTACAGAGATACTTACAACTTGATGATAATGATGTATTTCAAAGCATAAAATACTGGCAGTATTCTGCGGATCCCGTGTTAGCAAATCTCTGTAAGCGATTCCAGTCACGAAAACTTTTTCGCACTACTTTCCTTGATCAAAAACCTTCCAAGAAGATTAAAAAGAAAGTATTAACTAAGACACAAAAAGTCCTCAAACAAAAGGGGCTGCCCCATGATGAGGAAACAGCAAGCTATTACTATTCATTTGATGAGAGCTATAGCGAAGCCTATCAGTACGAAAATGAAGGAATATGGATTTTAGAAGAAAAGGACAATGCTGTTGAATTTTCCAAGGCCGCCGATACTAAAAATATTATCGCTCTCACCGAGCCGGTCGTAAAACCGTATGTAGTACATCTAAAGGATATTGAGCTATAATTTTTAGCTTCAGCTGTATATCCATAGCAGGTGTACGGCGCGCCGTATACTTGCTTCATTACCTTCACTTTGGATGGCAACACTAACAACAAAATTAACTACTCGTAAACGACGTTCCGCAGCAGAGCTACGGAACGAGAGTATATATTTTGTTCCGATTCCGTTGCTTCGCTCCTGAATAAACGCCACTCATCATTCATCGGATGGCAAACCCAGCCAGCTGAGGAGGCTTAGAAAAAGCTAAGTCTCATTAGAACCAAATTGGTCAAACCCTACCTTATTCTATCATAAACTACAAAAGACAACTCATCCCGATCGTCTCTTCTGATCTCTTTCCAGGTAGTACCGATCTCGTCGCGATACTCCGGAAAGTAGGTATCTCCTTCATATTCCTGATGAATTTCAGTAACAAAAAGTTTATCACAGCGATCCAAAAACTGCCGATAAATTTTACCGCCCCCAATCAAAAATACCAGTTCTTCATCTCCTACAAATTCTAATGCATCATCAAAAGATGAAAAGGTAGGCACATGATCGTAATTACGAGATCGACTGAGGACAATATTTTCGCGTCCGGGCAGTGGATTTTTTTCCAGCTCCTCAAATACGACCCGCCCCATAATGAGCGGATGTCCCATAGTCGTCCTCTTAAAATATTTTAGATCCTCGGAATAGTGCCACGGCAGATCGCCGTCTTTTCCTATTACTAAATTAGGATCGTGGGCTACGATGGCAGCCAGCGTCATACTGCTACCTCAAATTTAATGGAATCGTGAGGATTGTAATCTTTAAGCTCAAAATCGTCGAACTCAAGATCGTCAACCGGTTTATCCGCAATTTCAAGGGTTGGTAGTGGACGTGGTTCACGGGTCAGCTGCTCTTTCAATCCATCAACATGATTTTCGTAGATATGGGCATCAACAATGGTGTGGGCAAAAGTTCCGTAATCCAATCCAACTTCATTGGCAATGGCCATAGTAAGAGCCGAATAACAAGCCAGGTTAAAGGGAATCCCCAGCGCTATATCACCGGAACGCTGCGTGAGATGACAATTCAGTTTGCCATCCGTAACATTAAAAATGTACATCAGGTGACAGGGAGGCAGTGCCATTTGATCAAGCAACCCGGGATGCCAGGCACTAACGACAATTCTTCGGCTGTTCGGATTTTCTTTCAGCATCTTAATAGCCCGCTGCACCTGATCAAATTCTTTCTTGATCAGCACCGTTTTACAGATGTGCGAAGCATCACCCTCAAAATGAATCTCCTCTTCTTCATGATAAGGGAATCGACGCCACAATACCGGATAAATAGGCCCAACGTGACCGTCTTCATCGGCCCAGTCATCCCAAATATGGCAATCATTCTCATCTCGCAGCCAGCGGATATGATCTTCTCCGCGAAGATACCACAGAAGCTCCAGAATAACCGATCGGAAATAAACTTTCTTGGTCGTAAGCAGAGGAAATCCTTCGGACAGATCTATTTTATAGAATTCCGAAAAACTGGAAATAGTATCGACATCGGTTCTATTTTCTTTTTTAACACCGTTCTCCAAAACATTGCGGACAAGATCTAAATATGCTTTCATATACCCTGTTTTTTAATAATTATAAAACCACTCCCTGTAGCAATAATAATGCAACAGAAAAGTAGATAATGATTCCCGTTACATCAACCAGTGTGGCAACAAAAGGAGCCGATGTTACCGCCGGATCCAGGCCAAAGTGTGACATGACAAAAGGCAACATAGATCCACTTAAATTACCAAATACCACAACTCCAACCAAGCTGGTACCTACGGTTAACGCCTGTAAAACAAGTCCAATTGAAAATACTTCCCCTCGTAAAACCATCCACGTAGCAATCACAATGGACCCCATAACTCCCAGGAAACTACCAAGAAGCAAACCCGAAAAAAGTTCTCGTTTGAGCACCATCCACCAGTCGTTAAGTTTAATATCGTCGGTAGAAATCGCGCGGATAATAAGCGTTGCGGCCTGAGACCCCGAGTTACCGCCGCTCGAAATAATCATTGGAATAAAAAAGGACAGCATAGCCGCGGCAGCCAACGCATCCTCATAACTGGCCATAGCTGTTACCGTGAGCATTTGTCCCATAAAAAGCATGATCAGCCAGCCCACGCGCTTTTTTACCATTTGAAAAATCGTCGTCTCTGAATAATAATCATCCAGAGCACTCATACCGGCCATCAGCTGCATATCCTCGGTGGTTTCCTCCTCGGCCACATCAATAATATCATCTACCGTAACAATGCCCACAAGAATACCGTCAGAGTCGACCACCGGCATAGCCACACGATCATACTTACTGAGCATCTTTACCCCATCCTCCTGATCATCGAAAGCGCTCAATGCTTCAAAACTTTCATCCATAAGCGATGATATCGGCGCTCCGGGATCAGCTAAAATAAGCTGATTCAGTCGCAGATCGTCAATCAGATGCTCATCAGCATCGACTACATAGATAACATTCACTGTTTCTACGCTGTGCCCATATTCCCTGATATGCTCCATGGCCCGCTGTACCGTCCAGTCTTTCTTCACCTTTACATAGCGAGGCGTCATCAATCGCCCTACGCTTTCTTCGGGATAGCCGAGCAGCTTTTGCGACTGCTTACGATCTTCTACATTCAGCGAATTCATCACCCGTTGTGTAAGATGACCAGGCAACTCTTCCACCAGCGATACACGTTCATCGGGCTCCAGATTCGACATTACTTCGCTAAGCTGCTGAGCTGTAAACATATTGAGAAGCTCCATCCCTTTCCCCGAGCTCAAGTACGTAAATACATCGGCCGCCTTCCGTTTTTTGAGCAATCGAAAAATGACGATAGCAATATCAGCATCAAGTTCTTCCAGCAATTCCGCCACATCAACGGCAGGAACATCATTCAGAATGTCCTTCAGAGCTACCCAATCCTTTTCTTTGATGAGTTCTTCAAACTCCGGTTTTAACAGATGAACTATCATAAATAAATCAAGTATAAACTTTTACTTTAATGGCGCCGATAATAATCAAATAATAGCTAAATAAAATAATCCAGTTTGGTATGTATGCTCTCAATGATTCCGTTCAGAATGTAAGAATTGCTCATAGAATATCACAAAATTGGTTTTAGTTATCTTACATTCATATTTATTAGTTTTTCTATCCATAAATATTCAGTTTATCATAATAACCTGAATTTTTATTTCTGCATTCATTGATTAATAGTATCCATCATACATGAAACACGACGCAATTATTATCGGCTCCGGTCCCAACGGCTTAGCCGCCGGTATCCGTCTGGCCCAAGAGGGACTATCCGTTAAAATATTTGAGAAAGAAGATACAATCGGAGGCGGAACCCGAACGCTGGAGTTAACCCAGCCCGGCTTTCATCACGATATCTGCTCTGCCATTCATCCCCTGGCAAAAGCATCACCATTTCTCAGGACACTTCCGCTCGAAGATTACGGACTCGAATGGATACAACCCGAAGTACCGGTAGCTCACCCGCTGGATGATCAACCCGCCGGTGCCCTTTTCCGCTCATTTGATAAAACGGTATCATACATTAAGGATGAAGATAAGAGTAATTACGCTCACAGTATTGCGCCTTTTCTCGAAAAGTGGGATGATCTCCTTACTGATATTTTAGCTCCGTTTTCGCTGTTGCCCAATCATCCATTATTGATGGCGCGGTTTGGACTTCAAGCCCTTAAATCGGCCAACGGTTTTGCAAAAAGATTTAAATCCTCCCAAACCCGTGCCCTCTTTGCAGGATTAGCAGCCCACGGTATTATGCCTTTTGATGCAACGGCTACCGCAGCTATTGGACTGGTGCTTGGCACGTCTGCTCATGCGGTCGGATGGCCCTATCCCAAAGGCGGCTCACATGCTATCACCAAAGCCATGGCAAAACATTTTGAGTCGCTGGATGGAGAAATAGAAACAGGGGTTGAAATAACTTCTGTCGATGAGCTGCCCGAATCTCAGGCCATTCTATTTAACAACACACCCAAGCAAATTTTAGATATTGCAGGCAACAAGCTTCCACAATCGTATGCCAAAAAGTTACGCAACTACAAATATGGTCAAGGCGTTTTTAAACTTGATTTTGCGCTCAGTGAACCTATTCCATGGAAAGATAAACTTTGCCAAAAAGCCGGTACGGTTCATGTAGGTGGTACAATCGAAGAAATCGCAGCATCAGAAGAACAATCTGCAAACGGACAACACCCCGAAAAACCGTATGTATTAGTTGCTCAGCAAAGTTTGGGCGACGAGACTCGAGCACCGAATAACAAACACACCGGATGGGCATATTGCCACGTCCCTAACGGTTCACCTGAAGATATGACGGAACCTATCCTCAATCAGATTGAGCGCTTTGCTCCGGGATTTCGAGATTGTATTATTGACAGCCATAAAATGCATGCTCAGGATATGCAAGCATACAACCCCAACTACATTGGCGGAGATATTAACGGCGGACGTGCTGATATTACCCAGCTTTTTACCCGTCCGGCGGGACTGTTTGATCCATATCATATCCCCAAAACCAACATGTATATCGCTTCATCCTCCACTCCTCCAGGTGGTGGTGTGCACGGAATGTGTGGATATCATGCAGCGGAATCAGTCTTGCATAATGCCTTTTGATACTCTAAAACCCGCAGGGTTTCTAAGAACTGTTTTCTTAATCATAAATTTTGATATCAACCTTACTGAAGTAAAACCCTGCGGGTTTACTTTATAATTTCAATTGTGTCTCTCCCTTTCACAAAACGAAAACTATTAAGCGTCTCCAACCTTCAAAGACAGATGAAACTTATTTAAATTCAGTATCCACAATTCGGCATAAGAATTCTGAATGAAGATAAAGGGTGATCAGGATAATTCTGTACCAGTCTTTAATAAAGATATTGGCTAATATAAGAGAAGGACCACCAGAATTATCCCCTCCCGCCGACCAAAATGATTTAAGAACTCTCAGTACAGGCTACATAGATTTACTACTGCGGTGGAGTAGGTCCATGACTTCTTCGTACCTTTTGTTTCAAGACAAAAAGATACACCTGATTCTGAGGGTTAAAAACTTACAACTCCCTTTAAAACATTAGATCAAATATATTAGCCTATAGAAACTCAAAATACCCCTCCTCAGCCTCTCCCTTCCGCAATTCATTCGCCCACTGATGCGCCAACCGAGACGTTCTGGGTAACTTATATTTCGTTAGTGCTTGCATCACAATGGTATACGCGTCATCAAATGAGCAACGATATCCTGGTGATACATAAATTGGATTTACTCTTGTTCTGCTGCGCAATGCCATCCCGATTTTCTCATCACCATCCACAAGACCTGCTGTTTCACCCTTATGATCTCCCAATTCATCATGTGCACCGGTTAATATATTTTTGGCGCAACCAATGGTAGGATGATCTACTTCAATACCAAAATGGGTAGCAATCCCCATCCGGCGTGGGTGAGCAATGCCATGTCCGTCAAGGATAAGCATATCTGGTTTCCTTACAAGCTGATTCCACGCCTTCAATAGCACCGGCATCTCCCGAAAAGCTAATAGCCCCGGTATATACGGAAAACTCGTCTCATCCGATGCCAACGACCGAGCTACCAGTTTCAATTTGGGCAATTCCAATATGATAATAGCTGCATGCATGAGATCCGACCCCCGATCAAAAGAAATATCCGCCCCAGCAATGTATTTCGGTGGATCTACAAGCGCCTCCAATTTTATTTGCCGGCGAAGTTCTTCTTGCAGCTCCTTCGCCGCAGACCGATCAATGGTTTTATAGTGTTCTAATCGGTTCATAGAAATTAACTTCCATTTAATGGAGCCTACCTTATCCAGACGGAGTTCACCTTCAAGGTGGACTCCGTCTATTTAAAGATGACTGTTCTTTTGGAAAATTCACAGTATTCTTCTTTAGATGAAAAGTACCTATCAATTATAGAATGATTCACCAAACTTCCATTTCTATAACCCGCCAAATCTAAATAGCTGGAATATCGCCATTCTTTAAGGTTATTAACTAATCTTGCTCGAACTGGATTTTTATGGATATATGAGATCAAAGTGAGTAAATAAGCTCGGTCTTCAATTAACTTCGCCTTGGTATGCTGCTGAAATAAACTTCCATTGCGGTCAAAAACTTTGTTGATGGCTTTTGTATAAGAACTTAGATGAATACCGATCTGTTTTCTAAGCTCATCAATTTCTTTTGTTTCAACTCTGATTAAAAAATGAAAATGAGTAGGCATCAAACAATAAGCATAAACTGACAATGAATTTTCAAATCGAACTTTAAACTTGCGAAGGAAATACCTATAGTTTTCTTTCTTTTTGAAAAGAAGCTCACGGTTATTAGATCTGTTATACAGATGATATACTTTATTAAACTCTAACTGCACTTATCTTATATTAAATTCTCCTTTAAAAGTAAGACCCAAAAGCAGCCAACTTCTTACAAAAAATCTAACCATTAGATGGAGCCCACCTCTCAGGTGGACTTCATCTAAGTAAGAATAAAAATGATGGACAACGAAGATTTTCGTAAACACGCTCACGAACTCGTCGACTGGATGGCCGATTATTTCGAAGAAGTCGAAGACTATCCCGTAAAACCAGATATACAACCCGGAGATATTTTACAGCAGCTTCCTGATGAAGCTCCACAAAAATCGGAGTCTTTTGAAGAACAGTTTAAGGACTTCCAAAATATAATCATGCCAGGCATGACCCACTGGCAAAGTCCCAATTTTATGGGCTATTTTCCCGCTAATACCAGCCATCCTTCCGTGCTGGCCGAAATGCTGACGGCCACCCTTGGCGCCCAGTGTATGAGCTGGCTGACCTCTCCCGCCGCCACCGAACTCGAGGAACGAGTCATGGAATGGCTTCGCAAAGCAATCGGACTGCCGAACCCTTTTACCGGAGTAATCCAAAGTACCGCATCCACCTCTACCCTATGCGCACTGCTGATGGCCCGCGAACGCATTACGGATTTCGAAATCAATGCTTCGGGATTTCCAAAGGATGAGACGTTCACGGTGTATTGCTCGTCAGAAACGCACTCATCCATCGAGAAGGATGTTAAGATAGCGGGATTCGGACGACGAAATCTGCGTACGATCAAAGTGGATGATAAACATGCTATGGATCCAAAGGCTTTAGAAGAAGCAATTCGAGAAGACCTCGAAAATGGATTTAAACCTACCGCCGTCGTAGCAACGATTGGAACTACGGGATCAACGGCTATTGATCCAGTAAAAGAAATCGGAGAAATTTGTGCAAAGTACGATATTTTCCTTCATGTGGATGCCGCCTATGCCGGCACGGCACTTTTACTGCCCGAAATGCGGTGGATGAATGAGGGAATTGAGCATGCGGACTCATTCATTTTTAATCCTCATAAGTGGATGTTTACCAACTTTGACTGCTCAGCTTTTTATGTGCAGGATGAGGCGCTGCTGGTCCGCACGTTTGAAATTATGCCGGAATATCTGAAAACGCCTGAAGATCAGCGAGTTAAAAACTATCGCGACTGGGGCATTCCGCTGGGACGTCGATTCCGCGCACTCAAGCTGTGGTTTGTAATGCGAAGCTATGGAATTGAAGGACTACAGGAAAAGATTCGACAACATATCCAATTTGGTCAGCAGCTAAAAGAAAAAATAGAATCTCACAATCACTTTGAGCTGCTTGCTCCCGTTCCACTGAATACAATATGCTTTCGATTTCATCCTAACTTTATTGATGATGAAAAGAAACTCAATGAACTAAACGAGAAACTTCTGAATCAAATACAGGAAAGCGGAAAATTGTTTTTAACGCATACCAAACTGGATGGGAAATATACCATACGTATTGTATTGGGAAATACGAATCTTAAACAACGTCATGTGGATAATGCGTGGCGGCTTATCCAAGATATTGCCAATAGATTAATTTAGCTGGAATTTGACTCAGTATTATACAGAGAATCACAGTTTCATTAAAAATAATAAGGCTTCATGTCATGCTGAACTCGTTTCAGCATCTGAATATAATAAGCAATAGATCCTGAAATAAATTCAGGATGACAGTAACGTTCGTATAAAAAGATCAATATATACCAACATTGTTCTATCCAACTAAATTTTAGCAATACACCTAACGGTCTTTTCATCAGTTCTTCTTTAAGAAGAGTACTATTTCTGGTCCGCCTTTTAGCTTGATCCAAAAGGCTCGTAAAAAATCAAGGGCCTACTACGCCGAAATAGCAAAGCTACGTAGGCTGTACTGAGAATTATGAACACGCTTCGTCTTTTGACTCCGTTCATAATTCATAGGCCGTTCTCTGTGCCCATAAGGGTGATATCAAATTCACAAAAGAAAGCTTCATGGTTTATAACTTGTTGGATTACAAGCATGGGCGCCTGTAATACAAGTTATTCATTATTTTGGAACTTAGATTTGTATCTCAACAAGATGCTGCAAATATTGTATCAGATATAATTAAGCTTCTAATCTAAAATTTTTTCTCGATATGGAATTATCTGATATTAAAGCATTAGTAACGGGCGGAAGCTCGGGCATTGGAAAAGCAACCGCTAAAGCAATTATTGAAGCCGGCGGAAAAGTAGTAATTGCTGCCCGTGGAATAGATAAGCTAAAATCCACAGCCGACGATATCGGGGCCATTCCCATACAATGTGATGTACGTGATGAAAAGCAGGTTATCAATCTGGTAGAAGATACGATCGAAGAACTGGATGGCTTCAATGTGCTCATCAATAATGCAGGCTACGGACAGTTTTCTAAGCTTACAGATCTATCCGAAAAAGCCCTAAAAAGCGTGCTACAAGTGAATACAGTCGGTGCCATGATGGTGGGACGTGAATCTGCCAGGCATTTTATCGAACAAGATTACGGAAATATCATCAACGTTTCGTCATCGGCCGGAAAACGCGGTTTTGAAGGCGGTACAGCCTATTGTGCCAGTAAATTCGCCTTGAGTGGAATGACCGAATGCTGGAGAGCCGAATTGCGTCCCCACAATATTCGTGTAATGCAGATTAATCCCAGCGAAGTACAGACCGAATTTTTTGATAAAGCGGGACGCGGTGGTCGCGACTTCAATCCCACTAAGCTTGTAGCTGACGATATTGCCAAAGCAATATGTAACATGCTTTCGCTCCATGACCGCGGTTTTATCACTGAAACCAGCGTATGGGCTACCAATCCTCAATAAAAACTATTGAGGAACCATCTATCAAAATATCTTAGCTAATATGACATCAACGGCGCTGAAACAAATCACGCTACTCATCCTCGGGATATTTGCGGTCTGGCTCAGCTCATATATCATTCAACCACCGGCGCCCCAACCTAAATCAGCTCCGCAAACAGAATTTTCTGCCGAACGCGCTTTTGAACACATAAAAGCACTTGCACAGACTCCTCGTCCTCTCGGTACCGCCGCCAATGACAGTGCCCGAAACTATATCATGAATGAACTTCGTCAACTGGGATTAGAACCGACGGTACAATCAGGTATCGGCATCGGTTCCAGCTTTGACCGCGGACTGGTGGGCAACACGAATAACATCATTGCCAAAATGGAAGGCGCTAATCCACAGAGAACAATTCTGCTAATGGCCCATTACGATTCCAAACCCAACACCTATGGTGCCGGTGATGATGCGTCGGGCGTTGCGGCTATCCTGGAATCCATTCGTGCAATTAAATCCCAGGAAAAACCTCTGCAAAACAATGTATGGATTTTACTTACAGACGGTGAAGAGCGCGGCCTATTGGGCGCCGAACTTTTTGCGGATGAGTTTGGAGAGCTGGAGGAAATTGACCTCGTACTCAACTTTGAATCACGCGGTTCCAGCGGTCCCTCGATGATGTTCGAAACCAGCGAAAATAACGGGCACCTTATTCCTCATTTTGCCCAGGCCACTCCATATCCCGTAGCCAATTCGCTGATGTATACCGTTTATAAACTGTTGCCCAACGATACCGATATGTCGGTAACCAAACGGGCCGGTCTTGACGGACTCAATTTTGCCTTCACCGAAGATTTTCTGCATTACCACACTATGCTGGATACTCCCGAAAATCTCTCGCTCTCATCCCTACAGCACCACGGATCCAATCTTTTGGGAAACGTCAAACATTTTGGAAACACCGATTTTAATCAACAAAGCGAAACTGAATTCGTTTATTTCAACAACATAAGCGGCGGACTGCTGTACTATCCCTCAGGCTGGTCATTTCCCCTGGCATTGGTCACCGTCCTGCTATTTATCACCTTCCTGATTTATCTATTTCGGATAAATCAGATTACCATCGGAAGATATCTGGGCAGTCTATTATTATTTTTGGTAACCGTTACAATTGGAGCACTCATCACCTACTTTGGCTGGCAAGGTCTCAAAGCACTTCATCCACAATACCAATGGATTATTCAGGGTGAAGTATATAACCATGCCTGGTATTTCTGGGGCTTTGCACTGTTAAATTCCGGCCTTTTTATCGGGATTTACAGCTGGATTCAAAATAAACTATCTACACAACAGCTCATTAGCGGTCCGTTTTCAATATGGATTATTCTGTCGCTCGTAACGGCCTGGTATCTGCCCACGGCTGCTTATATCTTTACCTGGCCAGCCCTGATGGGATTGGCAGGATGGATTATTTTAGGCAATGATCTAACAACCTATTCCTGGAAAAGTACAATGGTTCTGGCTGTTGCTTTCTTCTGGGGGCTTTTTATCATTTCACCATACATACGGTTGGTACAAGTTATGCTGACCACCGAAATACTGGCGGTTAGCATGATTATACTCGGATTACTCATCGGATTAACCTGGCCGCTTGTCTGGCAGATAATCAAAAATTACAAATACAAGTGGAGTGGGAGTCTTGCTGCTATAGCCCTTACCTGTTTTGTGATAGCTTCTTTTACCTCCGGTTTCGACAGTGACCATAAAAAGCAAAACAGCATTAATTTTGTTCAGAATTTGGATACCCAAACGGCTTATTGGATTAGCCGTGATCCCGCACCCGATTCGTGGACACAGCAGTTTTTATTGGATGATTACAACAAAGGAGCACCAGCCGATATTTCATTATCGCTTGGCAACGATGCATTATATCAAAAAGCAACCCCGCTTGATATATTAAAACCTGAATTTGAGATTTTAAGTGACAGCAGTTCGGGCTCTCAGCGGTACCTTACGCTACAAATGAATGCGGGAAAGGGAATTGCCATGAAGATGAATTGGGATCATCCTTCAACAATTACTAAAATAGCCATCGAAGGAAAATCCATTTTTGACACCAAGGATATGGGGCAATACTTGTATTACTTCCACGATTTTACCGAAGCTGTTGAACTTAATTTTAGCTTTCAAAAATCGGAAGAGCTCCCATCATTTCAATTTACCTTTGTAGATCCGGGGCTTCCCACCCAACTACTTGACGATTTTCAATCCCGATCGGATCATATGATTCCGGCCCCCTACTCGGTGTTAAGCTCTGATGCTACTATCTGGGAAACAGAAATTGATCTCAATGAAATTTTTTCCCAAGACAAATAAGGGACATTTGGCTTTATAGTCTCCAAGCTACAACACATTACTCTTTGATCTAAAAACTTTTGCACCAGAATCCAATTAAAGTCTTGTTTTATAAAACATTATTTGGCATTCATTTTTTGTGACCAAAAAACAAATCAAAAAAGTCCCGGGGAAATCGTAGATATTGTACTTTCTGAAATCGTAATCTCGGGGACCGTTCTGAATCATTAGTAATTACTCTTAATAATTTTTCCCGCGATTTGCCCCGGACCCCGAATTTTAAACCCGCAAAAACGGCACAAATAAGTTTCACTTTACTATCTCCCGTGCAATACTGGGAATAGAGTACCTCCAAGAACTTCAAAGGAATGAATTAAAGTAACTCGATTTCATTTCATAACAAAGCTGTTGAAAATACAAGATACCCAATCACTCCTGTTCGGGATAGCATTCTTCACACGGACACATATCCCGCAGCGTCTCCCACTGGTACATACCGTTGTTGTGGCCGTCGTTCCAGAATATCTTGATGGCGTGATTACCAATCTGCTTGATATCCTCAATCTCAAAATGCTGCGTCGGCTCCACAAAAAACAGTGACCGGTCAAAGGTATTCATATTTCCGTGTCCGCCACGACACATTACGCAGGGACAGTTTTTCCGTAATCCAAACAGAGAATATTCTGAATGATGTCCGTCCGACCAATCTATTTCCAGCACCTGATCGCTGTTAGAAACTTCAATTCCGGTAGGTAAAATATCGCTTTGCATAGTCTTCTTTTATTATATTAGGCTCAAAGGTAAGATGTTCGCATCCCGGATTCCAACGATTTCATTTAAAATAAACAGCAAAATCATGTACCTCGTAATCGCATTTTTGACCTTGTCGTTTTTGCTTTCCTTTTGGATGGGATATCGCCGAATTCTTCGGCTCCAGCACCTTAATCAGCGCAGAGTTATTAACGCCGTTGTCGGAGCCCTAATTCTTCTAACAACCATCTCTGCCGGACAGTGGCTCGACCTAATATCCCAAGATATTGCCGCTCATTTTACCATGTTTCTGTACTGCCTGGTTGGCGGATTCTTTTTCGGCTTTGCCTTTAAAATGATTTCCCTCAAACAGTCCGCCAGAGAAACCGAATACGTATATCGCTCCTTCTGGACCGATGCCGCACCAAATATCATAGCTATACTCATTATTGTTTTCGGCATCTATCGCACCGGCATTCTGCATTTTGGCCCATATACCGGCATTGGTATCACCTCCGGATTATCGCTACTGGGGTTTGGCTTCTTGGGACTCACGATAAAAATAGTTCCGGAATTCAGAGACAAAGGCATACTTATTCTGGATCAATATGTATCATGGGAAAAAGTAGTTGCCTACCGGTGGCAATCTGAAAACGTGTTATTGATTGAATACTATACCCCCGACGACAAGCTCACTGATTTTACCACCCATATTCCACCGGAAGATCAACTACAAATAGAGCGCCTGCTTGCTAAAAAGCTGAAGCAGTATCATCAGGATAAAAAAGAAATGATGGGACAAACCAAAGATGACTTTTAACCTGTTACTCTTTCATGCTGTACCATCATGCACTCATTTTCTATATACGTAAACCCCGCATCTTCAGCCAACTTCTTCGCCTCATCAGAAGAAACGTCAAGCTGGGTCCATATCACGGGCTTCTGCCCCCTTTTCTCCGACCATTCAATAATCTGACGAACCATATCGGCCGTGTGTTGTGAATCCCGAAAAATATCCACCACATCAATAGGTATATCTTTAGAAATCCCATCCATATTTGGAACACATTTCACTCCCAACACCTCTTCATAATTGGGGTTGATTGGAATAATACGAATACCATTCTCCTTCAAATAATTGGCAATATGATAACTGGTTCGGTATTTGTTCGCCGAACAGCCAATTATTGCCACCGTTTTTAAATTCTCAAGTAATTCCTTCATCTCCTTTAGATATTTGTTCATAAATATTCATAAAAAACAACACGAAATGTGATTTTAAGGGTCTGCATTATTGATCATTATACTATATTTTGAGCTCAATTTTCACCTTGTTTACTAAAAATTAGTGGTTTCTGCCGCCAAAAAATTTTTAATCAAACATAAAAGATACGCTCCGGTAATATTTTTTATTGGGGGTTTCATTTGGGATAGCCTTACCCTCGGACGTATCGACGGTAGGTACAGCAATTCTGTATTACTCTTCTACCTGATTTGTTTAACAGGCAGTTTGTATATCTACAATCTTGCCGATGACAACCACTGGAAAAATACTTTTATAGCCCCTTATCAACAATATGCACCGCTGGCAATACAGTTCTTTTTAGGGGGGGGCTATCCAGCGCTTATGTTATTTTCTTTTTTCAAAGCGTGACTTTTACCCGTACCATGGTATTCTTTGTAATTTTGGTGATTCTACTTTTATCCAATGAATTGCTACGAGATCGAATATCCAACAAGTATCTGCAATTCGGAGCCTATTTCTTCGTCAATTTTACTTTTTTCACCTTCTTTACCCCTGTCCTTTTTGGAGTAATGAATACTTTTTTGTTTATCCTATCCGGATTAATCAGCCTCCTGCTAACACTGGCTTTTATTAATTATATATATAGCAAAAGCCCTTCAACTCGTAACGACATCTCCCTGTTTAAAGTCGGTTTAATTATTATCGGAATATATGCGACCATTAATGTATTCTATTATTTCAACTTAATTCCGCCTGTGCCCCTATCCCTGCAAAATGGAATTGTTGCATATAATGTTGAGAAACAAGACAATATTTTTACGGTGTCCTACGAACAATCTGCCTTATATAATCCCTGGGAAACGTATGATAAAACCTTCAACTATGCCCCCAATGATACCGTTTTTATCTACACTTCTATTTTTGCCCCTACCGATTTGTCGAAGTCGGTTCAACATCAGTGGCAGCACTATAATCCATCTTTGAAAGAATGGCATACCTCAGACAACATTAGCTATGAGGTTATAGGAGGACGTAAAGGCGGTTTTAGGGGACACACATACAAGGCGAATATTTCACCCGGGAAGTGGAGAGTAAATGTCACAACAAAAGAAGGCCTGGTTTTGGGGAAATTAGAATTTACCATAATTCCCGATTCCAGCTTTGACAAATCACAATTGTCAACGATAAGATTTGAATAATAATACAGTCTCAATTCTCGCTAAAAACCGTTATATTCAAACACATTCACGACAATTAGAAACAAACACAAAGTATTTTGTCTAAAGTTAAAGACGGTGACACCGTAAAAGTGCACTACACAGGAACATTAACAGAAGAAGGAACTGTATTTGACAGTTCTCAAGATCGCGAACCTTTAGAGTTTAAACTGGGAGAAGGAAAATTGATTCCCGGTTTTGAAAAAGCAGTCGTCGGCATGGAAGAAGGCGACGAAACCACCGTGGAAATTGAATCCGGTGACGCTTATGGTCAGCGACGAGAAGACCTGGAGCTGGAAGTAGCAAAATCTGATCTCCCCGATAATATCGATCCAGAGGTTGGTATGCAGCTGCAGATGCAACAGCAAGAAGATGGGCAGGCTATTCCCGTTCAAATCACTGCTGTTGAAGACGAATTCGTTAAGCTTGATGCTAACCACCCGTTGGCTGGCAAAGACTTAACATTTGATATTGAGCTTGTTGAAATCGTTGACTGATTTTACAAGACTCTGCTAAATTTAGAGCCTGAATCTGATTACTCGGATTCGGGCTTTTTTTATTTTTTACGCAGCACTGTAACGCCATCGCGTACCGGCAGCATTACCTGCTCAACGAAATTATCATTCCGAATCATTTTATTCAGCTCGTCAATAGCTCGAGCTTTATCTGATTCGGAATCTAACACCTCCCCACTCCAGAACACATTGTCGATTACCATAATCCCGCCCTGCTCGAGTCGCGGCAGAATCATCTCATAATAGTTAGGATAGTTGATCTTATCCGCATCCAGAAATACAAAATCAAAACTGCCTGAAATAGTGGGAATAGTCTCCAATGCCTTACCCATCAACAGCCTTACCTTAGACCCGGCTTCACTCTTCTTAAAAAACGTGCGGGCGATATCTTCATAACGCTCATTGTATTCACAGGTAAACAATTCTCCGCCATCCGGCAACGCTTCTGCCATCGTCAGTGCCGAAAATCCCGTAAAAGTCCCAACTTCCAGCACTCGCTTAGCTCCTGACATTTTGATTAGCAAACCCAGCAACCGTCCCACCAACCGGCCGCTGAGCATATCGGTATGCTCAAGATTCTTTTCCGAAACACTTATCAGTTCTTTTATGATTTCAGAATGGTCTGTAGTATGATGCTTAGCATACTCTTCTATCTTCCCTTTCTCCATATAAATACCCTTAATTAATACTGGAAACTCTAAAGTAGGCTAAAGATATTCAGGTCAATAACACACAACAAATATTTTCGCCGTGGATTTCATTCCCGCCAAAGAATCACCCGTTTTTATCAAGATATTTCGCCTTTACACCAAACTCCTTTTCAAGTGGAGGTTCAAAACGGTATGGCTCAAACAAGAATATGAACCCTGTTCAGAATGCAAAACCGTTTACTACCTCAACCATCACTCCTGGTGGGATGGGTTAATTCCCTTAATGCTCAACGAATATCGATTTCGTCAGCAAGCTCGCGCCATCATGGAAGATAAACAGATGGAAACCTATTCTCTGTTCCAGAAAATCGGTGCTTTTTCTATTAACAGGAATAATCCACGTAGTGCTATTACCTCGCTGCGTTACGCTGTAAAGTCTTTTGAACGTAAGCAGGCCAGCCTTTTCATTTATCCCGAAGGCACGATCACTCCGGCCGGTAGTTCCATGAATTTTGAGAGCGGACTGGCCTGGCTGCACAACAAGCTGGATAATGTGGATTTTGTCCCTATCGGGATTTACATGCACACTATTCGTCACAGCAAACCGGAGCTACACCTGCATGTGGGGCAATCTGTTCGTTTAAAGGATTCACTACCCAAGGAAGAAAAAACAGCTCATTTCGAAGAGGTGCTCAACCAGATGCTGGCAGAATTACGCCAAACAGCAGGATTTGACGATAGTAAGTTTGAGCAGTTTTTGTGATTTTTTGCCAAACCGCAAGGGGTAATCGTAACTCGTAATAAATTTCGAGCTACATGCCATCCGACCGCTGGCTTTGCGATCGGATAGCTATTACGAATAACGTTTCAGCTATATAAATAGCACAAAAAAAGTATCCGCTACAGCTATCTGTTCTTAAATCGTTCGAGCGTCTGTCCGAATTATAGTAATTAAGCCAACCTCATACCTGCGTACCGCAGCAGAGCTACGGTACGAGATAGCAAAAAAGTATATTAACTCAATAGATCCCCGGCGTTTAAAAACGCCGGGGATCTAGAGGTTCAATTAATCACCACGTCCAACGATACAACTGCTTTGATCGCTGTACCCAATGAGGCCCTTCGGATTTGTACCAGATTCGCATATTGACAAACGGCCAAAAGAGTTTTGCATAGATGCGGTCGGGACAAATATACTCACTTATCCCCTTCGTTGATTCTACCACTCCCTCCTCTGGGATTCTCAAAAAGGCATCACTTTTATAGCGCTGATAAAACGGTCCGTTGTCGAGCAACTTCGACTGTTGAACACGCATTTCAATATTACCGGAACGGAATCCCAGTTTTCGAGCCGTCTTTAATCCAAACAACGTGAGCCCCTTATCTGCCATCTCAACATCTTCAAAGGTTTTCACTACCTCTATATTATGATTGTCAATAAGCCAGGCCCGATGCTGTTGCTCGTGCCTGCGATTCATCACATAATAGATCAATGTGGCTGAATCAAAATGGAACCGTCCCCAGTACCAGTCGTCAAACTCATTTCTCATGGGCTCCTTTCCGGCATTCTGATCATGATATCCCAACCCGTTGAATTGGATTTCCCGCTCCTCCCCTTTTATATCAAGATGTAAATCAGCGGATATATTCGCCCTGGGCTGCACCAAGTTCCAGATGTGACCTTTGGAAGTATTATCAATATTGGTAAAAATATTACCGTTGTAAGGACTGTTAAATAAAATGGTCCCCTCCAGCTGATCTCCATTTGGCAACTGTTCATTAAGTTCCAAATTATATTGCAACTGCTCATCTTTTAAGCGACCCTCCATCTTGTGGTTTCCTATTCTCAGAAGCGGCTGTTCCTCATTAAATTCACAATCCGATTTATCGAACTCGGTAAAACTATAATAGATGGGTTGTCCGTGCTCGTAAATAGAGATGCTAATTGCCGGGTAATCGACGGGAGAAGGGTTTTTATCCGCCAAAATCGCCCCATTATATCGCGTGGAAAACGGATTTCCTTCATATAATATAACGACAAAACTAAATCGATCATCCGAAGAAACACCATCGAAGTACCACCATTGATAGCCACCGGATGTATGGTCAGACTGACGTACGTCCTCCGAAAAATCAGATAATATCTTCATAAGCTGCCAATTAAATAGTTTAAACGATCAGCCGCAAGCTGTTTGATCTTAGGACTGACACCACTACCTTTTAGTGATGACAATTTTACTCTACATAGCACTGGGATACCTGCTTATTACTGGCGGAATTTTATATCTTAATAAAAGGGATTTTACGCCTTTATCCCCCACACCACGCAACTATTTTGACGAGCAGGCTCCGGCGGTGACCATTTGTATACCCGCCCGCAACGAGGCAAACTCTATTGAACGGTGCGTGCGTTCCGCTATCGATCAGCACTATCCCAATCACCATGTTTTAGTACTTGATGATGAATCTACTGACGGCACTTCAGAAATTCTGGCTTCGCTCTCCGAACATTATCCCGATACCCTAACTGTGATTAACGGCAAGCCCAAACCCGACGACTGGCTCGGAAAATCGTGGGCATGTCACCAACTTTCTGAACAGGCGCTTGGCGATATCATTTTTTTTATTGATGCTGACACCTGGCTGGAGCCGGAAACAACGTCCAAGGTCGTACGCACAATGGGTAGTGACGTCGTCGATTTTATCACCCTCTGGCCACAACAAAAGTTTGGTACATTCTGGGAAAAGACCATAATTCCGCTCGTGTATTTTGCCTTGCTCACACTCTTACCCACGCGTTACATATATCGATCACCAAAATGGCTTCCCGGCTTTCTAAAACAGAAAATGAGTCCCCTCTTTGCCGCCGCCAACGGACAGTTTATGGCTTTTAAGAAGAAATCTTATCAGGCTATCGGGGGACATCAATCCGTAAAAGATAACGTAGTTGAAGATGTTGGGCTGGCAAAAAATATTAAAAAAGGCGGATTTCGCATGAAAATGTATCACGGTAAAAATGCAGTAAGCTGCCGTATGTATAAGTCGGGAAAAGAGCTGTGGCAGGGATTCCGGAAAAACTTTTTTGCCGGCTTTGGTCACAATCTTGTCTTATTTATCGGGATGGGGCTGCTGCATATTATCACCTTTATTATCCCCATTCTAAGTTTACCCTTCTTATTTCTATGGGGATCGACGAAGCTCACCCTCTTGGCCCTGGCGGCTGTTTTACTAATGTACTTGCAACGCTTTACGGTGGATACATGGTTTAGCTGGAAACTACGATATGGCTTTCTGCACCCTTTGGGCGTAGGCTGGTATCAGATACTTGGAATACAGGTGCTCTCCGATTATTTCAATGAAGTGTCAGCACAGTGGAAAGACCGTGATATCTAATTGTGTGATCAGGACCTGCAATATCAATTAATAGCTGTTTATTTTTATCTGCAAAGTATCCATATTGCGAGTAGATGAAGAAAGCCATTGACAAATATCTGCGCTATTTAAAGGTTGAGCGAAACGCTTCTGACCATACCATCACTTCGTATAAAAATGACCTGACTCAATTTCTGGAATTTTGCACTAATCATTTTGATGAGTCGGAAGAAAATGTTGATATCACTAAAATCGAACGACTGACCATCCGCCTTTGGCTGGGACACCTATCTGAGCGCAGCTTAGCCAAAAGTACCATAGCAAGGAAAGTAGCTGCCGTTCGTTCATTTTGTAAGTACTGTTTTAAACGCGGCATCGTTGAACAGAATCCGGCACACTTGCTAATTGTCCCAAAAAAAGACAAACCTTTACCTAAAACGGCCAATGCTGAAGATTTAAACAGAATGATGGATTTGGCCGAAGGAAATACCCCGAAATCAGCCCAAAACAGGGCCATTTTAGAATTGCTGTATGGAACGGGCATCCGATTAAGTGAGTTAGTAAATCTCAACGAGGAAGACATCAACTTTAAGCTTAACCAAATTAAAGTACTGGGTAAAGGGGCCAAGCAGCGGATTGTGCCTTTTGGCAAGCAAGCCGGAAACGCATTGAAAAATCATCTTGATACAAAACAAAAGTTGTACGGAAAACGAACGGATGCCGATGCCCGAAAGGCTGTTTTTATTGCAGCAAGCGGACAGCGACTATATCCGCGCGCGGTACAACGCATTGTGAAAGATTATCTACAGCGCGCCAGTGAGGTAACACAAAAAAGTCCGCATGTATTACGGCACAGCTTTGCCACGCACCTGCTTGATCAAGGTGCCGATATAAGAGTGATTAAGGAATTATTGGGCCATGCAAATTTGGCCGCCACACAAGTTTACACGCATACTTCAGTTGAACGACTGAAAAACGTATACGAAACAGCTCATCCAAGAGCTAAAAATTAAACCTAATTTAGGAGGTACATTTTATGAAAACTACGTTCACGGCAAGACATTTTGATGCAAACACCGAACTACATGAATATGCCGAAGATGCGGTACAGAAATTGGACCAGTTTTATGATCGAATTTTAACCTGCGATATTGTTCTACAACCTGTCCCCGATGATGAGAATCCACAACAAGCTGAACTGAATGTGAAGGTTCCACAAAAGTTAATTAATGCAAAAGAACAGGCTTCCTCGTATGAACAGGCCATCAACATGGTTATCGATAATGTAACCCGTCAGCTCAAAAAGTATAAACAAAAAACCTTACATCAGCGATAATCATTATGCCTTTCGGCGACCACGAATCAATACCTAAAAAAGAAAAGATCGCTGTATCATATCTTATTGAACGTCTTCAGGAACGCGTTCAAATAGATCTGCAAAACTTTGTTGCTGAAAGTAATGCCGATCAGCGCCATGTTACCGAGGCGGATTTACACCGTCCCGGGCTGGCGCTGGCCGGATTTGTAAAACTTTTTACTCATCAACGAATACAAATAATCGGTAATACCGAAACAAACTATTTAAAAGATCTTCCCAAAGAAGAACAGATCGAGGCTTTTAAGAATATCACCCAATTTGATATTCCCGTTCTGATCTTGACTCATAACAATGTTCTTCCCGATCACCTGTTACAAATAGCTGACGAAGCGGGCATTCCTGTTTATGGGACTTCTCTGGAAACAACGCAGTTCATGCATTTAACGCGAGATTTTCTGGAAGACCAATTTGCCCTACAAACCATGGTCCATGGCTCTATGGTAGATGTGTACGGCATTGGGATTTTAATTGCCGGAAAATCCGGAATTGGTAAAAGCGAGGTTGCTCTTGATCTGGTTGAACGAGGCCATCGCCTGGTAGCCGATGATGTAGTGATTCTTACCAAAAAGAATAATGTACTAATGACCTCGGCCACCGAAATGAATAAGCATTTTATGGAGATACGCGGTCTCGGTATCATTGACATTATGTCGATGTTTGGGGTCCGGGCCATTCGCTACCAAAAACGACTTGAGGTAGTGCTGGAGCTGTCGCTTTGGGATGAGTCCAAAGATATTGAACGCACCGGATTAAATCGCGATACTACTTCCATTCTCGGCGTCGATATCCCCCTCATTAATCTACCTATTACACCCGGTAAAAATATCACGGTTATTGCTGAAGTTATCGCCATGAATTACCTGCTGCGTCATTACGGCTATGATGCCGCAGAAGCTTTTCAAGACAAGGTCAAATCACATATTGCCGATAAGGCCGATCCTGAGGCTATGCCGCGCAGAGCTATCGAGTATTTTGAAGGTGATATCGAGTAGCGGCACATATTCACCTTTTGAAAATTTGTAATGTATCACTACTTTAAGATTGTTTGTAACAAACGGCTTTTTACTTTCTCTTGCTTATAGATCAGTATGAAAACAAATCATCTATGGCTTTAAACAATTATTACTACTACGACGAGCAGAGCTGTGAGTTCGTGCCCGTCGAATACAACAGCTTAGAACGCATTATCTATACGGCTTGTATCTGGATTTTGTGCGGAGTTGTACTTTCCGGAATTGGTATCTCTATTCTTTCCTTTTCGGTAGGTACACCGGCAGAAATTGCCTTGAAAGCAGAAAATCAAGAGCTTATCGATCAGCTGGAACAAACAAAGACCAAAATTCAGGATTTAGACCAAGAAGTTGATCAACTGGCCAAAGCCGATAATGAAATGTATCGATCGGTATTGGGAATGGATGAAATTCCTTATGATGAGCGTCAGGCTGGTGCCGGTGGTGCTGATGTATATTCCGAGTTTGATGTATATAGCCAAGAAACTGCAGAAATCCTGAAATGGACCGCTGAAAATCTGGAAAATCTGGAACGAAGTATTAACATACAGCAGGTAAGCTTCAACGAAATTAAAAACTACTACAACAATAATCGGGAGAAAATGAAGCATATTCCCGCTATTAAGCCCACTGAAGGCATTATTCTTAGTGGGTTCGGGATGCGCTATCATCCTGTATTACAGTATGAACGCCAGCACGAGGGCCTTGACTTCAGAGCAAATGTAGGGAGCGAAATTTATGCTACGGGCGACGGTGTTGTCAAATATACCGGACTAAAAGGCACTTTCGGTCGACTCCTTATTATTGATCATGAATACGGCTATGAAAGCTATTATGCTCATCTCTCCTCTTTTGCCAAGGGTATAAAACCCGGTACAAAGGTTAAACGCGGCGACCTGGTCGGTTTTACCGGTCAATCGGGCATGGTTGAAGGCCCTCACTTACACTACGAAGTACGGAGAAGCAGTAACCCTGTTGATCCGCTCAACTTCTTATTTGCAGATACTACCCCCGAAGAATATATGATGTATAAGGAGATTGTTGAAAACAATCACCGTTCGATGGATTAACAGCTTTAACAATTTCACTCATTTAAAAGGCTGCTTTTACGGCAGCCTTTTTTATTTACAAATACTTGAACTGCCGCCCACTATTCTTCCTGCTCTTCCAAATAGCGTTGTATAAGTTTTTCGGGAGCTCGAACAGACTTTTTGAGCCAATTAAACTGCAGGTCCAGCTTCTCAGGTTCGGCCAGTGCCCAGTCGTCCCTGCTTTTTCTCAGTCGAGTGCTCAACTCATACAAGCAGAGTGCGGCACTTACCGAAATATTAAAGCTTTCACTAAATCCCACCATCGGAATTTTGGCATAGCCATCGGCATGCTCCAACGCATAATCTGACAGCCCCGTAAGCTCCGCCCCAAAAACCAGTGCCGTTTTTTGATCAAGCGGAATTTCATCGATTGTTGCATCATTATCGTGTGGTGTAGTAGCAATAATTTGATATCCTTTCTCCTTTAACTGGCGGTAACACCGCTCGGTATTATTTTCGCCGGGCTGATTATAGGACTGCAATGTGATCCATTGATCAGCCCCTATAGTTACTCCTTTATTGGGATCGAACTCATTTTTATTTTCGATAATATGCACGTCCTGAATCCCAAAACAATCGCAACTTCGCAATACCGCACTGGCGTTATGCGGCTGATAGATATCTTCCAGGATAACCGACAAATAGCGAGTACGTTTGTCCATTACTTCATTGATCCTCTGCCAGCGATCTTCGGTAGCAAATTGTCGTAAATACTGTATCAACTGCGATTTCAAAGCATTATTCATAAATAAAATAAGGGTGTCTGTTTTTAATCCTTAGAAATGTTATAATGTTTTTGAGTTGTTCTTTATTTCTTACAAAAAACGGAGGTCTTATGCTTGTGCGGGATATCTTAAAAAACAAGGGAACCAAAGTCTATTCTATAGCTCCCAATGAAACTGTTTACCAAGCCATTAGCAAGATGGATAAACACGACATTGGAGCGCTTATCGTCTTGGAAGATCAACAGCTAAAAGGAATTATCAGTGAACGTGATTACCGAAGTAAAGTCATTTTAAAGGGACGTTCGTCAAAAAATACGAACGTTCACGAAATAATGACCGAAGATGTGTATTGTGTAACGCCTGAGGAATCTGTGGAGGCCTGCATGTCAATAATGACAGATAAAAAGATACGCCACCTCCCTATCATGAAAGACGATACTGTGGGCGGTGTAGTCTCTATTGGAGATTTAGTTAAGTCTATCATCTCCAAACAGAAATTTGAGATCAAAAATATGCGCCAATACATACAGGGCGAAGCAACCTATCCGGGCTGATATCAGCAAACTTCGAATTGGGATTATATAAAAAAGCCTTGCAAGAAGAATAATCTTGCAAGGCTTTTAAAGTAGTTAAAGATCTAAAAACTGTTAATCATCACAGCGAATAATGAATCCCTTCTTTCGAACGGTATCAATATACTCATCTTCGGAGTGGTTGCGAATTTTCTTCCGCAGGTAACTAATATATACATTTATATAATTAGTCTGCGTATCGAAATGGATATCCCAGACATTTTCGGCAATCTCTTCCTGGGTAACGATGTTGTTTTTCCGCTTTAGCAAATATACCAACAGATTATACTCATTATTGGTTAAATCGACTTTCGTGTCGTTTACCCAAAACTCGCGCTCCAGCATATCCACTTTAAGTTCTCCACATTCGAGCGTTCGGTCGCCGTTAATCTCTCCAGTACGTCGACTTATTGCCTCAATACGAGCCAAGAGCTCTTCCGTATCGAATGGCTTAGTCAAATAATCATCAACCCCAGCTCGAAGGCACTTAATTTTAACATCCGTTTCTTGTTCTGCCGAAAGAACTAAAATGGGAGTCGTTATTTCCTGATCTCTCACATCCTTGGCCAAGTCAAAACCATCGCCATCAGGTAGTCCCAGATCGAGAATAATTATATCGTACGAATTTTCAACGGCATGCTCTTCGCCGCTTTGGGCCGTTTCAGCAAGATCAACGTTATATTCATTCTTTTCTAATACTGCCTTTACCAACGTGCGTACTGAAGGATCATCTTCAATGATAAGTACATTCATGATAATAAAATATCTCAGTTCCCTATTTTGAAACCATGTAAATCTTGATGGATTATAACCAACTGATTGTAAACATGCTAAGTTTATATCTCAAATTTTAAATTTATTTAAAGTCTTAATAATCCAAGGATGCCAGCCATTTTTGTGTTTCCCGCAAATATTTCCCATCCAATTTATGTGATCCGTCCATCTCTTTGAACATCACATTTGCTCCCCATTCGGATAGCTCTTTACAACTTTTTTGCTGAGGCTCGCTTTTTACGCTTTTATCCCCCGTGCCATGCAGCGCCAACACATTCATATCATCATAACTAACCTTTTCATCTTTAAACACCTCGGTTTTGATACGCGCCCCAATAACGATCAATTCATCTACGAGTTCTGGTCGCGAAAGAGCAAAGTATCCGGCCAGATATCCACCCATCGAATATCCAAAAATCGCCAATCTACTTACTGTAACCTGTTGTAAAATATCTTCCATTAGATTCTCCAGAAAGTCAGAAGCCGACTCTAACGACTTTACAAACTGATCCTGCTCCCCATCATAGAGATACCAGGAACGTCCCCAGTCTTCAACCTTCTTTTTACGGCTGCGATCATAAATGGGATATGGTCCCTGTACAAACAGATGATGGGCCTCCAAATCAAACATCGGGGCAACCAGCTTCTCGAACTGCTCCATATTCTGATTGAATCCATGCAGATAAATAATTACGGGCTTTTCTTCGGATGAATCTCCGGTTTCAATTAATTTATAGGGGACTTCAATATTAAATGTTGCTTGACCTGATTTCAGGGGATTCTTCATTTTTATTTGATAAGTAATAAGTATTTAGGCTATGAATTTGATAGCGAATAAACTACCCATCAAAAGATAAAAATTGAAATATTGATTGCATTATATGCTTTCAATAAATAGTATTTAGCGACCTAACTAATTGGCTTACAATTAATTAAAGACCTAATACCCCAAATACAATGGCTGATTTGCGAACAGATTGGACCAAAGAAGAAATTTCTAACATCTACCACACTTCTTTGATGGAACTCATTTATAGAGCCGCCACGGTTCATCGTGAGCATCATGAAACGGGCGAAGTTCAAGTTTGTACTCTGTTATCTATTAAAACCGGTGGATGTCCGGAAGACTGCGCCTATTGTCCCCAATCTGCCCATCACGATACCGATGTTGAAGCCGAGGATATGCTGGAGCCCGAAGAAATTCTATCAGCTGCCGAACGAGCCAA
Organism: Fodinibius sp. AD559; assembly: GCF_052712805.1. Taxonomy (NCBI): domain Bacteria; kingdom Pseudomonadati; phylum Balneolota; class Balneolia; order Balneolales; family Balneolaceae; genus Fodinibius; species Fodinibius sp. AD559. The sequence goes on along the minus strand of NZ_JBQPVW010000006.1, from coordinate 157,107 downwards.
AGAGGCCGGCAGCACCCGGTTTTGTATGGGAGCCGCCTGGCGATGCGGTCGCGAAACCAAAGATTTTGATCAGGTATTGCAAATGGTGAGCGAAATTACTGACATGGGTATGGAGGTATGCTGTACGCTGGGCATGCTCAACGATGAACAGGCCGAAAAGCTCAAGGAAGCCGGCCTCTATGCCTACAACCACAACCTTGATTCCAGCGAGGATTTCTACAATCGCATTATTTCTACGCGTAAATATCAGGATCGCCTGGATACTATCGAACGAGTTCGGGAAAATGATATCAGCGTTTGCAGTGGCGGTATTATCGGGATGGGCGAAACCGATAAAGATCGTATTGAACTCATTCATAACCTTTCAACCATGCCAGAACATCCCGAGTCGGTTCCCGTCAACGCTCTTATCGCAGTAGAAGGTACTCCGCTCGAAGATCAGCCCAAAGTGCCCTGGTACGACATGGCCAGGATGATTGCCACCGCACGTATTACTATGCCCGATTCCATGGTACGCCTTTCCGCCGGACGCGTGGATATGAACATGGAAGAACAAGCACTCTGTTTTATGGCCGGAGCTAATTCCATCTTTACCGGTGATAAGCTGCTTACTACCAAAAACAACGAGTTAAGCGAAGACAAACGAATGTTTGATATCTTAGGGTTGGAGCCACGTGAGGCTTTTAAGGATGCAAAAGAAGAACATATTCCTGATAAGGTTGAAGCGGCGGAGTAATTTTTTGTATTGGAGGTTAAACGTGACAAGTGAGATGGCAGGAGTGTAAAAAAGTATGTAACTATCAGCCCTTAATAGCTCGGTATTAGTATTCATTGCTCAAAGATTTCCAATGAAATTGGATAGATATCATGCATCACTTTCAATTATCGATTGGGCTCTTTACTCCACGACCCCCTTTTTTAAGGACGTGCGCCCCGTTAGAAATCAAGACACTGCAGTGAGTACTTTAACCTATTTCTCAAATATCGTTTTCCCATCCCGGATTTTAAATATTTCTTCCTGGCCAAGGCATCTGCTTTGTTTAAACATCCCTCAAAATAGATCAACTTTAACGGTCGGCGATGCCGCGTTGAGTTTGTGCGGCCCAACTGATGTTCTTTTACTCTGGATCGCAAATCGCTGGTAAATCCAGTATACCAGTTGTTATCTTTTAAGCTGTAAAGCACATAAACATAATAAAAATTCATCGCTCTGGGATTTCAAACGGGATTGGATGGATATCATGCATCATTTTCAATTATCGATCGGGCTCTTTACTCCCCGGCCCCCTTTTTTTAGGACATGCGTGTAGACCATTGTAGTGCTTACATTTTTGTGTCCCAGCAGCTCCTGCACCGTTCGGATATCATAACCATCCTGCAAGAGATGGGTGGCAAACGAATGCCGAAAGGTATGGCTACTCACCTTTTTGATGATATTGGTTTTTGATACCGCTTCCTTAATTGCCTTGTGCAGATAGGATGACGATTTATGGTACCGCTGGGTCACCTCCGATCGCGGGTCCTTGGCTCGTCGATTTGATGGAAACAGATATTGCCATCCAAATGATGTAACCAAGCTGGGATACTTTTTAGCCAGTGCTTTTGGCAGAATGATTTCCCCATACCCTTTTTCCAAATCCTTTTGGTGAAGCAGCTTTACCCGCTTAATCTGATTTTTGAGCTTTTCTTTACTGACTTCCGGCAGCACCGTAGTCCGGTCCTTTTTACCTTTACCATTACGTACCCAGATCTGATTAAACTCAAAATCGATATCCTTAACTCTAAGTCGAAGACACTCCGACTGACGCAAACCACTCCCGTAAAGCAACTCTGTCATCAGCCGGACATCACCCTCCATATTAGCCAAAACACGCCGAGCTTCTTTAGCAGATAACACCACCGGCAACCGCTTGGGCTCGCTGGCCCGCTGCAAATTATCAAATGCCCCCAATGGTTCATTGAGCACCTGTTTGTACAGAAAAACAATAGCACACAGCGCCTGATTTTGTGTAGAAGCAGCCACATTACGTTCATTCGCCAGCCAGTTTAAAAACTCCACGACCTCCTCCTTTTCCATCTTAAGCGGATGCGTAAGTGCATGAAATTTTATAAACCTAATAATCCACCGGAGGTAGGCCTTCTCGGTGCGGTAGCTATAATTTCTTCTCCGGATTTCCTCTCTTACCTTAGTTAACAATTTACTCTCACTCATTTCTTTTTCTCTCGTGAACAGTTATAAGTAAGACCGCCCAGCCCCCAAAACCTTACAGATAAAATATATTATGCACACACATTATGTGTACAAACCGCTCCCTGCCTTATACAAATAATATTATTACATCCCGGGTCAAAATTAATTTATCCACAATTTTGCATATTATGCTCACAATAAATAGTATTTGAGATGTATGTATAAGACTAGGTTAGGTGTACATTTATATCGGTATTGATCGTAGCCTAATATGTCTGTTATTTGAGTTGTTGGTTAACTTATAGTATCAAACTCAATACAGATTAAATTATGTCACAAGACTATTATCAAGTAAGAGAAGAAATCGAAGATGTGTCTAGTTTTATATCTTCTAATGATTATGATTTCCCTTTTTTAAAAGAAGAAAGTCCTGATTTCCTAATAATTCATGACTCTAAACTTGTAGGAATAGAGCATCAGAGACTATTCCAACCTCCAGATTCTGATGGCGTTTTAATTCAGAATCAAGAGTCTCTAAAAGACCAAATTTATCTAAAAGCGAAGGAATTTTATGATAGACTGGATGGCCCAAACATGCTTGCATTCGTTGATATAAAAGATGTTTATGGTAAAAGTATTGATAAAGAGCAGTATAAACTTTCTAGCAAAGACGTTGATGAAATAGCTGAGCAAGTTGCACACATTGTTTATCAAAAGAATGACCTATCTAAGAAAAAAATTGTCTTAAATGGTACCAGTCTTAAAAATATTGATGATAGAGTTGATGGTATCTCAATTTACAATAATGAACTTTATCAAAGATCATATTTTGATCGAGCTAAGGGAGGCCTAATTCCAACAATTGAGAATTCGTATTTACAAAAACAGATTTCAAAAAAGGAGTCCAAGATTGAAGCATATTACGAAAAGTGTGAAGAGGTTTGGTTACTACTAGTTGTAAATGCTTTAACCTTTGAAAGAGCTTTCGATCTTTCAGATAGCAATGATTTTTTGATGGAGAATTACGAATCAAGTTTTGATTCAATATTTATTTTTACAGCTGATACCCGATCAACTTATAAGCTTAAATAAATATTTATCGTACACCTAACCCGCGCATTAACGCGGACGCACCTCGCCCTCTCTTGCTTGTTTTACTTTCTTGTTGCCAAATAGTAAACTGAAAATTGAATTAACAACAGTCCGTGCGCCGGTTATGCGCAAGGTCGTTAGCCATTTTGGAAAAATATTAACTAATTAAAAATTGATTCTGGTTTTATTTTTAATTTAAAATTAATCATTTAGAGAGATGACTACTTTTGCTGTTTGTAAAGCATCATATAGTTGGATTCCAATACCGACTTCGCCCGGTCGTGCAAAACCTAATGCAGTAGGTGGATACTGTGGAGCAGCTTTTTTTGTTAATTCCAGTACCGCAATTAGTGCACTTCATGTACTTAACAGTCCAACTTTCAAACCTAATCATGGTCGTAACCATGCGCAAGTCTGGATTATCTCTCCAGATAATCACATCGTGGAAATTAATGAATCAATGATTGATCCTTATCCAGATCTTGATTTAGCTATTTTGAATATAAAAGATAGTTTACCTAGAAGTGTTCAGTTAAAATTGGCGTCTGAAGCTCCTGAACAAGGTGAAAAAATTTACAATCTAGGTTATCCCAATACAGGTTCTCCTAACGTTAACTTTAGCGTTAATAACTCGACTTTAGGCCAACCAAAAATTGATTTAACGGGAGGTAACTTGAATTCAGATATAATCAGAAGTAACGGTGTTATTGATTCAATCGAGAAGGAATCTGTTATGGCTAATGACATGTCTCTTAACAATGTTGAGATTATTAGAACAAGCTATGGTGGATCAGTAGGAATGTCGGGCGGTCCACTAATTCGGCAACGAGACCAAAATGTTGTAGGATTCATGTCACATGGATATCCTCCTGATAAAACTGACAAAAATGTGTTATGTGCCATTTCAGTAACAGAATTCAGGAATCATATTTAAAACTTCAATAATATGAGTAACCAAATAATTCTTTTTGGAGCAGGCGCTAGTTATGGTTCAGACAATTCAAACGTACCTCCTCTAGGAGCTGATTTATTTAAGGAACTAAGAAATTTCAACCCTCCTGGTTGGGGACAATTGCCCAAAAATCTTGCAGATATTTTTGAAGAAGATTTTGAAAAAGGAATGAATAGAGTTGCCGATAATTATTCCCATCATATGCCTATTCTACAAAGAGCCATGGCAGCATATTTCTTTAATTTCATACCTAGTGAGTCAAATTTATATAGAAAATTAGGTCAAAGAATTCTAAATAAAAATTGGGATGGTACATTAACTACCCTCAATTATGAAAGACTTTTAGAGATATCATTATTACAAACTGGTTTAAGCCCTGTTGTCCAACAACCGGCTCAAAATTCTAAGCAAGTGGAAGTTTGTTTACCTCATGGATGTTGCCATCTATTCTCGGAAGGAGTTAGAGGAGATGCATCTGCAATTTCATTCTCTGGTGTAAATGTAACTACAGATGGTACTGTAAAAGCAATTAGTGATCCCAACGAATTCCAACAAAGAATAAATAATGATGCCTTCCCGCCAGTCATGAGTTATTTTGAACCTGAAAAAAGGACAACTTCAGGAGCCTCTTTTATTAAAAATCAACGCAAAAGATGGGAGGATTTAGCAAAAAATGCTAAAAAGCTTGCAATTATTGGGGTAGCTGTTAGACCAAGGGATAAACATATTTGGGATCCTCTAGCCAAGTGTTCAGGTAAAATAATCTACTGTTCAGGTCAAACAGGTGGTGAGAATTTTAAAAAGTGGACTGAAAAAAATCGTCCAGACTCATCTGATATAATTTATTACGAATTTTTTGATTCTGCTTTCGATAAAATCTGCAACCATTTGGGATTATAAAAATGGCTAACCCGCGCTATCAGCGGACAGGCCTCGCCCTTTCTTGCTAGCTTCCATTTTTATGGTTACAATTTCAGTTATAAATAATTTCAAAACATTGGCGCCTGCAGCTGTAGCGCAATGTCGTTAGGCTTCTTAATTCAAGATACTTCTATGAGAGTATTCCTTATTATTTGTTTCTTCTTTGGAATGATTGGAACTTGTTACTCACAAGAAACAAATCTTATATCTGAAGAAGATTCGGTTTTTGAACAAAACGGGTTACTGCACAGTATCCAAAAAGCAAAAGTTAGAATTAACTCTTCGCTACCTATTTATCGTATAGAATTTAAATCAGCTGAACTTCCCAAAGAAGAATTTCAGAGATCGAAAAAAGAAGCAGTATTTACGATTAACGTTTACAAGAATGATTCAAATGAATTAATTCAAACCATAAGTGATACACTTAAAGATAGAACTCCCCTATTGGGTACAATGAACTATAAACAAGAATTTCCAGACATAAATTTTGATGGGTACACGGATCTACCAGTTAAGGTACGTGGTGGTATGTCACGCAATAAAGTTTATGACTTTTGGCTTTTTGATAATGAAACCGGAAAGTTCGTTGTTAATCCAGAATTCACAGATTTAATAAATCCATTTATTAAATTAGAGGGAGAGGGAAATAAAATTGGTGTATTTGCAACATCTGGATGTAGTGGCCACCGATGTGGAACTTCCAAAGTTTTTAAAGTCAAGGGGGATAAACTACAACTAGTCGAAAGAGAAAGTACAAGTTTGGAAGAAATGAACTCAAATAATTATTTCATCACCGTCTATGAAGAACTTAGAAATGGGAAGTTAGATACAGTTAAAATAGATACCTCTAAGATCGAGGAGTAAAGAAGCCTAACACGCGCATTAAGCGGACGTGCCTCGCCCTATCCTGCCGATTTTTAGTTCCTCAATTTCTGTAGTACATTTTGTTTTTAATCAACATTGGCCTGCACGCAGCTTATGCGCAATGTCGTTAGGTTGCTTTGCTACTTAACTACGAGTACATTCAGAACGGGTACAAGTTCAAAACAAACAATATTCTTATGAGACCGCTATTATATCTTTCAATCTTTTTATTAAGCCTGTTCGCTATTTCTTGCAGTACAGGGAGTGATACCCAAATGTACGATGTTAATATATCCACCTCACCTTCTGAAGCTGGAACTGTATCACCAGCCGATACTTCTATTGAAGAAGGAACGCAATTTATTTTGCAAGCTGAGGCAAATAGTGAATACTTATTTAGTCATTGGAGCGGTGACGTTGATAGTACATCAGACAATCCATTGTCACTTACAATGGACCAAAACTATTCTCTGACTGCTAATTTCCTGAAGAAAAGTTATCAGCTGACGGTCAACAAAAATGGTGATGGATCAGTAAGTCAAGAAGTTGTGCAACAAAAAACAACTGAATATGAGCATGGTACTGTTGTTGAATTAAAAGCAACCCCAGGTACTGCCTATGAGTTTACCGAATGGACGGGTGATTTGAATTCTACTGATAATCCCAAAACAATAGTTGTGGATGAACCGAAAACAGTAACTGCTAATTTCTCGGTTAAAAACAATAAAGCCGCTTTTAAAGTTAATGTAGATTGGGAAGCAGTTAATCAATCAGCCCAAAAATATACTGCTAAAAGTTCAAGCTCTGCATCATCAATAACACACTTGGGAGCTCGGCTAGTTTATCCTAACCAAAATGCTGCATTTGTTCAATCAGTTGAAAAAGTTACTGCTGATAGTGCTGGTGTTATTACTATGGAAGTTCCTCCCGCTGATTCTGCAAGACTTATGGTTGCTGCAGTTCAATATGACGGTAGCAATAATAAATTGTTGAAAATGGGTGTTCTAGAAGATTTAACTATCCAATCTGGAGAAAGTTATGAGTGGGGTGTTAGCGATATAACTTGGTCTAATCCGTTTTGGAAACCTGCAGATAGCTTAGCCAATGATTATGAATCTGGTAGTTTCACAGTTAGTAAAGATAAAGAGGAATTTGAATTCTACTTTTTAGTCAAAGATCCATTTTATCCAAAAGCTGACCCTTCGCTTGACAATTATTTAATTCGGTTAAATGGTTATGGAGGTAATTCGGGATACGAAAATGGTTATCGAATTATGAGACAAATTGCTGAAAATCCTAATGTTGGGACTGCTAACTCAGAGCTATACGATAACTTTTATCCCTACTTAAAAAGTGAACTGTTTCAACTTCCAACTGAAGGAAGTCGATATGTTGTCTATGAGAAAGGTAGTTTTACAGTAAATTGGGAGTAACTTTAGTTAACAATTGGTCAGCAACCTAACCCGCGCATTAACTCGGACAGGCCTCGCCATCTCCTTGCCTCCCTTCCATTTATTAGTTAATCTTTCGTTTTGTAATTAATTCAGCACTGTTGCGCCTGCCGGTTATGCGCAATGTCGTTATACCCACTACAATAATTGACTTATTCTTCCAGTTCTCTATTGTTATACTTACATTTGAGTAAATTAAACCTTCATTGCTATGATTACCGATATTAAAGAAATTGAAAATTCTGCCCTGAATTTAAATAAGAAGGATAAGGCACGTTTAGCTGATAAATTATTGCAAAGCATCCATGGCAAAATTGATCCAGATATTGAGCAAGCTTGGATTAAAGAAGTTCAGAAAAGAAAAGAATCCCTCAAAGCTGGTGAATCTTCCCTGCATTCTTCATCAGAAGTATTAAGTGAAGCAAGAAAACGTATTCAAGAGTGACAATTAAATTTCATTCAGAAGCGCGAAAAGAATTTTTCAAGGCTGCTAATTATTACGAGGATCAAGTCGTTGGGCTGGGCGATATATTCATTGATGAAATTGAAAACGTATTAGAAGTGATTGAGCAATTTCCGTCATCAGGAACAAAGATTACACCTACCGAACGAAGGTTTTTAGTTTCTCGATTTCCCTATGGAATTGTATATACGGTTGAGGATGATCTTATCACGATATTTGCGATCATGAATCTAAGGCAAAAACCCGGTTACTGGAAACCTCGTACATGAGTCTCCGTGGGCATAACACGCGCATTAAGCGGACGTGCCTCGCCCTCTCCTGCTGATTTTTAGTTATTCAATTTCTGTAGTACATTTTGTTTTTAAATCAATGTTTGCCCGCACGCAGCTTATGCGCCGTGTCGTTAGGCTGTTTAAAAAACTAAATCATCAAGCTGTGAAATATTTTAAGCCTATTTTTTCTTTGTTAATACTGTTAACCTTCGCATCAAATATTATTGCTCAAAATACAACTGAAGTTGACTCGGCTTTTCAAGCAAGAGTAGATAGCGCTTATTCAAAGATTATACCCTTTAAAACAGATAGCTTACAAAAAGAATACGCAAAAGAGTTTTATCATTATCACTTAAATCATCCAAATACAGCAAATGGACAACTAGCTCTTAAAACAGCTATTGGAATGTGGGGGAATACTGGATCAATAAAAAGGATTGAGCAAGTGTTACCAACAATTGATAAAGATTCTGATCTTTGGTCAAAATTCATGTTAAGCGTTGGTAATGCTTATCGAATTAATCAGGAAAGAAATTGGAATGAGTATATAACATTGCTTAAGGAGCTTAAAAATCAACTCACTCATCCCGTCAGCAAGTCTTATGTACTGTTAGAGCTGGGCGAATATAATTTAACCGATAACAAGATTAATAAAGCTAAACTTCAGTTTCAGAAAGTGATAGAACTAGATGCTGATTCAATGTTAGTTTTAAAGGCATCAGGGAATTTGCAAGAGTTTAGCTCATTAAAAACCGGGATGGTTGCCCCAGATTTTACAGCTAAAACCATTTATGGCCAAACAATTAAACTTTCAGAAATAGATAGCAAAATCGTATTACTTGAATTTTGGGCAACTTGGTGCGGACCATGCTTGCCTGAGATTCCCCACCTGAAAAAGTTAAACAGCAGTTATAGTGATCAAGAATTGCAAATCATATCGGTTGCATTAGATAGTGATCTTGACAAACTTGATCAATTTGTAGAAGAACGCGAGATAAATTGGCCACAGATACAACAACCAAAAATGTGGAAGGGAAAAATTGCCAAGGCATATAGTGTTTTAGGCATACCAAGATCATTTTTAATTGATAATAAGGGCAATATTGTTGCCAAAGACTTGAGAGGCAATGAACTAAGAGAAAAGGTTTCTGAACTAATTGAATGATTTGTAAAGTTAACCAATGCATCAACTGGAAAGTAACTCATTGCCAGCTCCTTGTTTTGACTTAATGACGTTACCTCCTATAAACCAGTAACAGCCCGTACACCCGTAAATGCCATATTATTATGGTAGTTGAAAACCAAAAATAAAATCTAACAATATTATGAAGAAAGTACTCTACATTATATTTACAGTATTAGTTGTTTCTTGTTCGAATGGACAAATCGACCAAAAAGATCTTCAACCTGAAGTTGATGAAGTCGTTGATATTCGTATCAATGCTGACGGAGAAATCAGGTTCAATGGTAAGTTTATTGGTGAATCGGGCTTGAAAAGCCATATTGAAAGCTTAAATACATCTGAATCCACTCGAGCCAGACTTATTTTTGATGAAACCGTTTATAACCAAGTAATTTTTCATGCTCAAAAACAACTTTATACGAATCAAATCACGAACCTTAACACAAAAATGCTTAGTCCAGAAGAGTTCAAGGCATATCACCAAAACAAAATTCATATCGATGTCTTAAGTTCAGGAAAAATATTATTCAAGGGGCAAGAAATTTATCCCGCAGACCTCAAAACAACATTAGCAAATATTGAAATTAAACCTGAAACAGAATTTATAATTTCCGTTAGTGAAAAAACAACAGTAGGTCCTGTTTTTAAAACACAAAAATTGTTGGCCGACAACGGGCACCTGAAAATGACGTATGAGGACCTTTCAAAATATCATCATTAATTTGACATGAAGTTCCCTTCAGAAATAAATTTTTGTAAGTACTTTTTGCTAAGCTTTTTAGGCTTGTTTTTATTTGTCGGTTGTGGGGGCTCGGAAGACTCAAAATCAATCAAAGCTTTCAACAATCTTTACCGAGAATATAAAAAGGAGTTTGATGTTAGCACTGCGACTTCAAACACCAAGCTTGAAAAATGGATCGGTAATTTTTGGGAGCTACGGGAACAATTTCCAAACACATCAGGAGCAACAAGAGGAACAGTACAAGCTTATAAAATAGCTGTTGACCATAAAGACATCATTGCATTAGATACCTTGTTCCATAAAATATCTATCCAAGACGATGCCATGGCGGATATCTTGAGGTTTTTACCTTACACTCCTATCTATGAAAATGCCATACCCAAATTACGGCAAATCAGAAGAGAGTCAGATAATATTAATGTGCAAACTGTTGCTTTACTACAAAGCGCTATGGTTCATCAAACCCATCGCCGGTATGGCCAAGTAGCCGTAATATTAGACTCCCTGGCTGCCGAATTTAGCATTACTCGATCTCATCCGGAGTATGGAGATGAGATTGAAAAGCTCGAGAAAAACATGACGTCCTTTTCTATTGGGCAAAAGCTGCATAATTTTGAAACAACAACGATCGATGGGCGCCAGTTTAGTAGCAAAGATTTTAAGGGGAAGGTAACGTTAGTATACTTTTATAATACCGGATGTGGTACTTGTATTAAGATGATACCTAAATTGAATCAGTTATATAACAAATACAAAAGTTCTAATTTTGAAATTTTAGGAGTTTCTGCCGATGGACCCTATTTGGCTGAAAAAGAATTCCGAAATGAAATCTAACAACTCAATATAACATGGCCCCAGTCTTTGGAAATAGACCTATTTTATAAGTATAAAATAGGCAGAGTCTCAACGATATTTTTGATAAATAAAGATCAAGAGTTGGTTTTAACAGGTGAATCTGAAAATGTTACTCAAGCTATATCAGAACTGGAGGGATTATCACTTTATGATGCCGTTAAAAAACTATTGATCAAAAATTAAACAGCTAACCCGCGCATTAACGCGGACAGGCCTCGCCATCTCCTTGCCTCCCTTCTATTTATTAGTTAATCTTTTGTTTTAAAACTAATTCAACATCGTTGCGCCTGCCGATTATGCGCAATGTCGTTAGCCGTATTAAATATTTCCTTCTTATATACTTTTTTGCTTTTTATTTCGTATTCTTATGTTAATAACATAGTAAGAACATAAAGCAACAATATTATGATTAAGAAACTTCAAAAAATCGGCAACAGTCGTGGTGTCTTGCTCGAAAAAGCCCTGCTTAAGCTGTTGAAGGTAGAAGATGATGACCAAGTCGAAATCATCCCACAAGATGAAGGACTTTTGATTAAAAAAGTTGATGCAAAGTCTGCTTATCAAGAAGACAGTAAGAAGCATCGAAAATCCTTAGATAAACTGGGTGAATAATGAAAGAGCCTTCCTTTCTAACTATGGAAGACATTTTATTCATCCATGAGCAAGAGATTCAAAAAGCAGGTGGTGATCCAGGTATTCGGGAAGAACAAGACGTCCAAGCGTGCGCGGATGCTCCCAAGGCTAGTTTTTGACGGGGAATATCTGAATGACCTATTTGATAATAGCAGCCAGTTAGATCATTTGTTTAACAATCCGGCATCCATTCGTCGATGGAAATAAACGAACAGCTTTGGCCTCTGCCCTGACCTTTTTGTATCTCAATGGATATGAAGTTGAAGAATCCTATGAATTAGAACTTGCCGACTTGGTCTTGAACTTTTTATCAAAAGATATTTCTAAAGAGGAAGTAGCCGAACATCTAAAACAGAATTCGAAAGAAAGGTAGAAAATACGGCTAACCCCTTCAAAAAGGAAAATGTCAAGCAGATAGTCCTCACCTACCTTAGTATCGTATTACTCCAATAAATCCTTGGTTCAAACCTTTAGCTGGCAACCGGTTTCGGTGATCACGCTCGGACTGCCTGCTGGCGTCCAAACCCCTTTTCGGGCTTATCTTCTGCCAATGGGCAGAAGCTGCCTCGGTAATTACCGAGACTATCCCAGATCTTTAACCGGCCCACCAACCGATGTCCCAATCCCGCGCACGGGCTCAAAGTCCCTCTTAGGCGTTCGGGCTTATCGGTTGGGGCCAGCAGGTTTGCGAGGCGGCCCTTACCGGCTGCCCCTTAAATCCTTTATACTCTTCATTCTTGGTCAGCATATGCCAGACTCCTTTGGCCAGTTCCTTGGCGACCACGGCTCGGGCCACGGGCCGACCACTTCGACGCTTAATCTTGCGATAAAATTTCTTCACTACCTTATAATGGGTATAGGCAGAAACTGCTGCTTGTCGAAAAGCCGCCCGCAGGTACCTGTTCCCATCTTTGTTACCGGACTTATGCCGGTGGGATCCGCCACTGTCTTTGGCTCCTGGTACCAGCCGACAGTAGCTGGTAAATTGCCTGGCACTGGGAAATCGGGTGATGTCCCCGATCTCTGCCAAGATCGTCCAGGCACCAACCTTACCTAAACCGGGTACCGCCATGAGTCGCTCGGCCGCTTCTTCGAAGGGAACCTGCTGCTCGATTTCTTCTTCCAGCCGGTGAATATGTTTCTGCAGCTGGCTGATTTGCTCGAGCATTAGCTGGATCTGCAGATTCGCTGCTGGTGGCAGTTGTGGCTGGAGCCACTGCCCAAGTTTCTCCAACTCTCGCCACTGACTTCCGCTGATCTGCACGTTGTATTTGATGGCCTGGTTCCAAAGCGTGGACTGCAGTTTCCCCCGCCACTGGATCAGCCGAAGGCGCCCGCGGGTGAGTTCCCGAAGTTCTCGTCGGTCATGTTTAATTTGATAAGCCTCCGGAATGAGATCAGCCTTAAGCAACTCAGCCAGGGTTTTCGCATCTACTTTGTCGGTTTTTACCTTCGCATAGCTGATAGCCTTCACCATCTTCGAGTGGGCCAGCGTCAGCTCGATGTCGTTGTCCCGGCACCAGTCCGACAGCCAGTACCAAGAGCTTGTGCATTCGACCACAGTCTGGACCGGCGCTTCTAAATCATTGAAAAAATCTTCCAGTGATCTTGTGGCCGTCGGCAGTTTCGCCTCCCTTACCACCTTGCCATTGCCGTTAATCGCTACATTTACCATATTATTAGTGTGAAGATCTATCCCTACATAGGTCATGGAGTCCTCCTTGGATTAGTTACAGTTGATACTCTCTAATCTAAGTGAGGACTTCCTTTTTGGAAAGATCCCGCGCATTAACGCGGACAGGCCTCGCCTAGTAGTTCAAACATGCAATTATCTCATATTTATACCCACCTCTGTTACGATGCAATTGATATATGGTGACACGTTTGAGTTTACAGAGAGGATTACACCAGATAAAAAGAAAATTCGAATGTGATGCTTTCAGATAACCCAATCAACTCCATTTGTCAACCCCTGCCACTAGACCGAAAAAATGGCGTCCTTTTGGCAATTGAGATAAATCAATTCTTTAGGCTTTTCACGAAACATTCTATGGTTTTCAAGCTAGGGTCTGCCTGCCCAACAATGAACGGAATGAGGACAAATTAAGTCCAAAAAACCCGCAGCGGTTTTGACGACACTATGGGCTAACTATTTTTTTTGGGGGGAACATTTTTACATCCCTAAAGGATTAAAAAAAGTTTTTATACCTTTCAAATACGAGACCAAATACCTGGACCGTCATTTCTCTTCCATCTTCTCCAATGATACTAGGATATACCACGACCATGGTTTCATCAGTTCCCAGATCAATATTATTAAGAACCATATCTTCAACTTCAGGTATGAGAGCTGGGTCTAATGCAATAATAATAGGGTCCGTAGTTTGAATAAATGTGGATTTTGGTCTCCAGTCACTACTTGGAACCCACTCTGAACCCGGCATCCACAAGGAAGGAGGGATTTCTTCCGTTAATAATCCTGAAGAAAGTTCATCAGCCGATAATTCAACAGGTTCTGTCATGCTGCGATTGACAACCTCGCCGTTGTTTATCTGAAAGCCGTGGAGCACCACATCGAATTTAGAAAAGTCAGTCTGGGAAGGCCCCCCAATGTGCACGTTATCCTGAAAGTATTCCCAGGTAAAATCACTGGGCGTTTCGTTGATCATGGTACTCAACCCATCGGAAGGAGCCATCTGGAACTCCAGCGGTTCTGGGTCAGCACCTGTACCAGTATCACAAGAAATTAAAGAGAAAGCGATTATTATAGTGCATAATATGATTATCAGACGTCGCATAATTCCAAGAGTTTATTAACCTTGATGAAGTTTCACTTAGTAATATATGCGTGACAAAAAGTGGAATGGGGACAAATTCAAATATCCCGACATTCTAAGGGGTTACATGAAGACGCTTTTCAAATAAGATAGTAAAAGTAAGTGTAGCAACTTCACAACTACATCTTAATTGAATTGCCTCCTATTTACACTCACCTCTGCTACGGTAATAGGAGGTAACATATTTAAATTGAAGGGATCAGTTCTCGACAATTGAAGGTTTTGACAATATTCTAAGATAAGCCTACAGTATTAACCTAATTCTTTAGGATTTCTATATATAATCCCCCCGTATTTAACCAAAGTCTGCAAGCAATGTTATTTAAAAAATCGACCCTTCAGAAAAGCATACCCTATTATAAACCGCCCCACCCTTGGCTTCGAAAGGCAGGTTTTATTTTTATCCGAAACCTTTTAGCCTTGTCCAGAAATGATTTGGACTTTTTGATAAGCAACAAACTGGGGCAAATATAAAGCTCCTCACTATATGGAGATTGGGCACATGGAGCTTAACTCGAGGAGGTTGTCAATAACCTTCTGAAGGCATTCTATTATCTACATGTTATTGTTGTAGGCGGTACGAAAAAATGAACAACTAAGAAATTTCGATCCTAATCCCAATTTTATGAGGAAAATAGAACGTATTATTTGAGCGATTGCAGGTAGTTTTGTAACCATCAACATACCACGGGGCTATTTTGTGAGCCCTTACTGGTACCAGTTTGTGGGGCTAAACCTTTTACAATCATCCTTGGTGCCTGGCCGAAGAGATATTGAAGAAGTTCGGTATTTGGAATACCTTGCAAAAGAAAAAGAAGTCCTAAATCAGAATTTGAACATCAAATACAAAAGCTTTAAAAATGGAAGTACTTATTTTAGCAACCAAAGACTGTAATCATCGGCCGTTGGTGGAAGAGCGGCTTAAGAAGATGGGCATTTCGTACGAAGTTCGGTATGTGGATGAACATCCGAAACTGGTAGAAAAATATGAGGCCCATTCCTCACCAAACATTATCGTTGACGGAGAAGTCGTTTACCGTGGCGACTACGGTGATCCTATTCCGACAGAAGATGAATTGAAAAATTTATTTAATGCTTAACGTAATGTCATGTTAATTCCCCGCTGTTGGGTGAACTTTTGTGAGAGTTCCTTGTAACTTATCATATTCGTATAGAATTGCCATTAAACCTGACCGGTCGGCGATATTCAGCATTGACTAGATAGGAGTTTAAAAGTCAATATACAAAACAAAGACAAAATAGAATGGACAAAAAAACAACTGATAGAGCGTATTCCCAAAAGAGACGAAATGCAAATGACTCCCCAATACATACCGGATACGAAGGGACTGGTAGCAGTAGATATTACATGGGGCGAAATCCAGCCCATCCAGGTCGCCGATGGAATCCGTACCGTAGGTGAGCCAGAAGTAATAAAGCATCTTCAAAGCGGGCTTCCAGTGATTGACGTACGAGCTCCCGGTACCCGTGACGGCATACGAATCGCCGGTACAAATGAAATACCCATTTCAGATATTGTTGATCGGATGGATGAGCTGGACCGGTCAAAGCCCACTATTTTCTTCTGTAATGGGCCGCAGTGTCCACAATCGCAAAAGGCGATTAATCTGTTGCTCGAAGCAGGATATCCCGCTGAAAAGATGTGGTACTACCGCGGAGGCATGCATGATTGGATCACACTGGGACTCCCGGTTGTGAAAGAATACGTAGAATAGCGATTTAGGACGTGTTAGTACGCACTGAATCGTTACCTTAGCCAGAGTAATTGAATATTTTTTACTTTATACTTTAGGTAAACAAAATCAGTTATTGTGCGGTATAACCACCGTCTATGACCAACGCACTCCCGGTTACAAACTTTGATTCATCGGAAGACAGGTAAAGAATTTCATTGGCGATATCTTCCAGTTCGCCTACATGGCCAATTGGATGAGCCTCAGCAAGTTCTTCCCGGAATTTTTCAACTGTAACGCCTTCCTGTTCTTTAGCAACTCTCTCAACCAACAAAGTCCAGATGAACCCAGGGTGCACAGAGTTAACGCGGATGTTATCCTCGACATAAAATAGTGCATCATTTTTGCTCATAATATGAGCTGCTCCCTTAGATGCATGGTAAGGAGGTAGATCGGCTGCGTCTACTAATCCATAGATAGAGGATGAATTTATGATACCTCCGCCGCCCGCCCTTTCATAGTGGAATGGCATACTAAGCACACAGGAGTTCCAACTTTACCCACTTTGGTAGAGAATGCTATAACTGAAGGGAGAAGAATATTATCAAAGTCATCCAAAAGTATTTGGGGATACTCAGATGATCAGAAGGAATTAGCGAATTAAGTTGAAGTTTCAGAATTTTCTTTCATAAATCTTGAAATAGAGCAAATCCTGTATGTCCCAATATTATCGGATATTTAACTTGGATTATTCATCAAAAAATTTGGTTGATGGCGGGGAAGAGGGAAAATTAGATTACCACAATATATATTGTTTCTACTCCCACTGCCATTTAAATTGACAAATACATTAAAGGTTAAAACCATACAGATTCTTATGGCCGACTATCGGAACGTCTTACCTTCTCTATCTCGTGTAATATGACATGGAACTGAATTGATCAGATTTAAAACAATAATTCTGGGAGGATTTATTATGAAACGTTTTTACTCGTTAAGTCTTGTTGTGCTACTCGTTGCTCTAATTGCTGGCTGTGGATCCAATGACACTAAAAATAAAGAAACAACCAATGCTCAATCGGGTAATCAAAATACCCGAACAGAAACCCCGAATAAAGAGAATATGAGCACCGATTCGCTTGACCTTACACAACGCACGGGAATTCCTTTCCAAATAAGACAGCCCAGCCAAGACACCCTGCCCTTACTGGGAATTATGGCCAACCTAGAACAAAACATGGCTGTTGTTCAAGCAGGAATTTGGAGAGGGAACTACCAAGCCATTAACAAGGCCGCGAATGCCTTGGTCAATCACGCAAAAATTCCTAACCGGGAAGTTCAAAAAATACAGGCCATTCTCGGCAAGGAGGGGCTGAAAAAATTCGTAGCTGCCGACAAATACTGGCATAGCAAAGCGAAGGAACTTGCCCGAGCGGCCAACGAGAGAAAGATGGAACAAATTGTCAACCGGACGACCGAACTAATTCAGCGATGCGCCAGCTGTCATATGAAATACCGAGCACCTCTACGGGATAGCCCAAAATGGTTGGAACGTTGAATCAAAATTCAATTATGATTATGTGCCATTGAAGAAGCTGAATTCACAACTCCTCAAAAAAAGAGTGAGTTTGATGACTTTAATGCACAAAGAGATTGGGATTCCCAAAAAAATCACCGGCCCGTAACATATCCAGCAGCACACCCTCCCCCTTCAGGGTGTGAGATATTAATTTTACGTTTCCGCTCCCCCCATCCGTAGCATCGTTGACGAATCGCCCTGGTGATAAATAGTTTGTCCTTTTGAATAGTGATTAGCTGTAAATTTTTTATTCACGTCTCGAAGTTGCTCTTCGGTCAACGCTCGAAAAAAGGGACCATTGCCAGCTTCTCCAAGCGCAGGTCAATGGTGCAAATGGTGGCCCTCTAAAGACGGACTACTAAGCGGAGTTTCTCTTTTGTCAGACATAGTTTAACGCTGTTACAAATTTAACCTTCTAACCGTGTTTCCTATTTTTGAGGAGGCAGTAAATCCTCAAGAAAAAAGCAGAGAGTTCCGAGCATCCCGTCTTGGAGTAGATGGCATTCGTCTGGCTTCTGACGGTTTGGGCAATGATCCCCCTAACCTCGGAAATTTTTTTATTGCTTAATCTTTCATTTCGTAATCAATTCAACGTGGTTTTGCACGCCCCTTATGCGCAATAAGGTTAGGTGGCTCAGTCAAATCTTATCTTTAGGAATAGCGGACCTACTAAAAATTCTTATTTCATTTAGTACTGATGTCGCTCATATATCTTAGTATCTCCCATTCCTCGGCGTATCATCCACCGATTCAACTTTGAAGACTGAATTATACCCCCCCCTATACCAAAAGGGGATTTTATTTACAACCAACTAATAACATTTATGTTATTGTTGGTCTTCACTTTGTTCTGCTTCTTTTCCATTCTGGCCTTGTCTTTCCGCCATCTCGCGATCCAGTAGGTACAATCCGGAGCCGTCTTCTCCGACTAATTTTAGTTTATCAATAATATCTTGCACCATCTCCTCTTCCTCTACCTGTTCATCAATAAACCAAAGTAATAAACTTTCCAGCGGATAATCGCCTTCCTCCCTGGCAAGACTATACATTTTGTGAATACGTTTCGTGATATGCTGCTCCTGTTCAAGAGCAAGTTCGAACGCTTTCAGCGGAGAATCAAATTGTACTTTTGGTTTTTCAATATCTTGCAATATTGGTCGGCCGTCTCTTTGAATCAAGTGATTGTAGAACTTCATACCATGTTCTATTTCCTCTTGCCACTGGGCTTTCAGCCAGCTTGCAAAGCCACCAAGGTTTTTCTCTTCAAACCACGCCGATATCGCCAAATAAGCATACGCCGACTGAAATTCTTCTTGAATCTGATTGTTTATTTCTTCTTCTATATTTTGCTTAATCATAGTATCAAATATTCAATTTAAATTATTAGTTTATTTTTTTTATCCATTATAAAGATACCACTTTGCTACTAAATTGTCCTATATATACTTATTATTAAATACATTATGGGAATTTATTGAAAAGACCGTGTGTAATCTGAGGCATTAAAGTATTTCTACTTCCACTTCCAAAAGTCCACCCACCTAACACGGGCATTAAGTGGGGCGTGCCTCGCCTTTGGCTTCCAGTTTCGATCTTGTCAGTTACCGTCGTACATTTAAACAAATTTAGCGCTACTTTGCACGCCCTTATGCGCAATAAGGTTAGGTTTCTTTCTTACTACAAGTATAGCAAGAAATGTAACATGCGCTACAATTATTGGTATACTTATAGTTACGTATTAAATTCAATCATATAATCTGATGTTCAAATGTGTTCATTGGACGCACTACCAGAGATACTCCGCCGCAGTACACTTCCTTATGTATTTTCAGCCATCATACTTGTTCCATTTTTTATAATTGGTTGCCAGCCAGGTACCGATTCCACAGCGAAGAAGCCTGTTTTTCCAGATAGCACAACGCATTATCAGATTGATGCGCAAATTCGTCCCGACTCAGGCCAGTTCGACGTAGCAATAGACATGCAATTTGTACCTAAAGCCTCAACAGACACCCTCCGCTTTTTGCTTCATGATGCCTTTAAATTGGACGAACTCAGCGGGCCGGTTGTAGGCAACTACTCAATAAGTCCGTGGCACTTCGGTGGAGAAGACACCGTACACACCAAAGTTGTTAGTATTCCACTTTCCAAAACTATGACGCCGTCGGATCAAGTGGCAATAACATGGGAATACGCCGGGCGTCTCCAAAACAGGCAAATTCCGGGTATTGGAGGAGCGGTCGTGTCCCCACACTGGACTGAGTTACCGTTAGAAGCCATGTGGGTTCCAGTTCATGCTTCTATTGGTACCCGATTTACGTTTGACGCAACGGTCGATTTGCCCAAAAGCTATGAGGTCGCCAGCATTGGTGTGTTGCAGAAAACGGATGCAGGCTGGCACATCCAGTCTCCTGTGCCGGGACCCGACGTACCTCTTGTGATTTCTGACCAAATGCAGACGCAGAAGTATACAAATGGTGAGATTCCTTTGACAGTGTATCACGGAGGTGCACCTGACTCCTTGACATCTTTTGTAGCTCAAAGAACCCGACAGATTCTTGACCGCTATACCCGACGGTTCCAAGGTGGAAGCGATACTGATGCACTGCGTATCACCCTGGCACCGGTTGAACGGACCACTCCGAGCAGCTATGCACGAACCGGTCTCATCGCACTACGACATGACATAGAACCCGACACGAGTCTATTTGGGTTAATCGCACATGAGGCCGCGCATCTCTGGTGGACAGATTCGGTAAATCCCATGAGCCGTCATAATTTCCTAAATGAATCATTCGCCGAATATGAATCTTGGCTGGCACTACGTAAGATATATGACGACACTATCTTTCAGAAACGGATAGAAGAGGCACGTAAGAATGCCCAGAAGGCGCCGAGTTTCGATGAGTGGCAACCTCGTTTCGATGGCGCACTCTCTTATAACAAGGGGCCCTTGCTCCTCCATCAACTACACCAGCGCATCGGTGAAGCCAATTACCAGTCCTTTCTGAGATCACTTCAGCAAAAAGATGTTGGTACGATTGGTGACATGATCGCAACACTCGAAGAAGTCACCAATCCCGATACTGCAACATGGTTTCGGAAGAAATTATAATTACTCTCCCTTACATATCATTACTCCTAAAATTAGAGCAAACTAAAAGAAACCTAACCGTGCCATTAACGAGGACGCGCCTCGCCCTCTCTTGCTCGTTTTGTTCTCTTAGCGCAAATAATAAAATTTAAAATAATCAATCATTGCTCCTTGCACCTCACAAAGCAACCTATGCAGACGGCGGGGTTGCATGACATCTAACTTATATTAGCGAAACCCCATTTGAGGTTTTGAAATCCAGAACTTTTTCAAGTAATTATTCGCTACTTATTAATATTTATGAACCAGAATAATTTTCACATCAAAATTTAAGAAGTTTATTCTTATACGCTTATTCCATAAGGTCAAGGCACTTTTCCCAGATATCGGTTTTCTAATCACCAGAATATGGTATTGGTACGTGAACCTGATAGATAACCAACAACGAGTTACTTTTATGAATTACGGGTATGCTGATGACCAACCGCCTCAACTAAGCGACTGCGATGTTGACAACCGCTACCCCATTCAGCTATACCATCACACGGCTTCTCAAATTCCATTAAAGGGAAAGGAGGTACTGGAGGTGGGATGCGGCCGTGGAGGCGGCGCAGAATATCTTGGGCGGTGTTTCCGTCCCGCGAACCTGATCGGCATGGACATCAGTGAGCAGGCTGTTGATTTTTGCATAGAGAAATACAGGGATGACAAACACCTATCTTTTGTGCGTGGGGATGCCCTGGCCTTGGGGCAGTTGTTCTCCCCGGAATCATTTGATGTGGTGGTCAATGTGGAATCTTCCCACCGCTATACGGATTTCTCGGCCTTTGCACAAGGCATTTATACCATTTTATCGCCGGGAGGGCACCTCTTGCTTACAGATTTCAGAAAATCGGACAAATGGGATCCCGTACAGGATGAACTCCGGGAGGCCGGTCTTACGATAATCCGGACCGAAGATATCACGTCTAATGTTGTACGAGCGCTTGATGAGGATTCTGTCCGGCGTGAAACTCTTATTGAGGAAATGACGCCCCGCATTTTAAACAACGTGGCCCGGGAATTTGCCGGCACTAAGGGAACGAAACTCTACCGTTCCTTTGCTAACGGTGAACGACTTTATTATGCCATGGTGATTCAAAAGCCGTCGTAAAAAACCCTCTCTCTACCATCCGCTTTCTGGATAACACTTAGGGATTCGCCCAATAACCCGCGCTTTAACGTGGACACGCCTCGCCCTCTCCTTTCCTCCCTTCCATTTATTAGTTAATCATTCGTTTAAAAACGAATTCGACATTCCGGCGCCTGGCGGTTATGCGCAATGTCATTAGGTACATTTAGCCTAATCCAGATTAGTATTTCACCTTTAACCCATAAATTAAATCATTCGGATTTTTTTGCCATTTCCCCATTACATGGTCTCTGTTATAGACTTCTGAATCGAAAAACAATCCAATAGCAAACATGGGGCTAAATGTTTGGCCTTTGCTTGGTAACAATTCAAAAACCAAGAAAAAATTTCGCTTAGCTATATGGATGTCATGTTTTTTAAAATTACAGCTGATCCATCTTTATCTTTTTCAACAGTAGTAATTATGGATTTTTCTACTATATCATCACCAGGAAATTTATTTGTAGTATCGATTTCAGCAATTCGACACCTCATTTTTAATTCAACATTTTCATTTTTCTTAAGAAACATTCTTGCATGTAATATTTTCATAGGCAATGGCCCCCCACTTAATTTTAAAAGCATAAGCAGCCCCAATTTTTTCATGTTCGATATTTCGTCCATAAGAAGTACTTAATACCGGTCGTATTTTTTTGCCTATCCATTTTGTTTCTGGTTCAGCATCGGTTACCGTAATTGACTTCATCTGATAGGTTTTCGGCTGAAGCCTTAATTTAACGGGGCTCGAATTCGAAATAGATGACAAAGCAAATTTTTCAGTATGGTAACCAATGGCCGAAACCTGGAGCGTATCTTTTTTATGATCCTGGGAAATATTTAGTTTGAAGGCCCCATTTAGTCCTGAAGCAGTTCCTAAATATTTAGCTGGAATTCTAATGTGAGCGTAAGAAATGGGCTCACCATTTTCAGCATCTAAAATACTGCCTTGGACAGTAATCATGGGCTGTCCGTAGCAAAGACATGAAATAAGAGATGTAACCAGTACAACACATAATATTTCATAGAAGAAAGATTACGATTGCTTGGTCTCAATGTTTCAATGGCAAGTAAATGCACCATATCGACCGAATCAAAATTGACAAATTTAACCAATCCGGTTTTAGCTTTTCGGTTCATATTTCTGACGGTATGGAAGGTAGCTACCAGCTAAAAAGCTCGATCTATAACCGACAAGCTCTATTGGGGGAAGAAACCGAAGAGATCAGTCTGGACAATTCAAAAACAAGGAAAACTCGTACCATCAGCTACGACCAGCTCTTTCACAAATGCTTTGAAGAATTTCGAGGATCAAATATTTACGCATGTATTGAAGACACGGGCGCGAAATCTTTTTTTACGTTAGAGTCGCAACTGATCCCCCTCAAAGACAAAGAGCAAAGAATCACCAAAATTCGGGATGAGATTGAGTTGACATCCGCCGAGAAAACTGAATTCTCCATGGACACCTTTACCAATAACCGAGAAGTCGAGGTAAACAGTTTTCAACCGGTAGATCAGTAAGAGCTATATTAGAAGAGCCTGTGTACAATAAATAACTCAAATTGAATTAATTTTTGTTCGTGGACTGGTTATATGCCAGCACATTTTATTGTTAATCCAAACCTTGAGTATTATGTCACCAATAAAATTATCACTTAATGTAAATGATCCTGACTTAAGAAAAACATTTTTTCAAAAGACATTGCCTAAAGCCATTGATGCTTTGGATCAAAATATGGATCCTGACTGGGGAAAAATGAGCGCCCAGCACATGATTGAACACTTAATCTTTTCATTCAGAATGTCAACAGATAAGCTGGATCTTGAATGTAATACACCAGAAGGCACAAGGAATAAACTTCAAGCTTTTTTAAATTCGAATCGCCCCATGCCCAAAGGCTTTATAAATCCTGTAGCAGGAACTGAATTATTAGATTTACAATATCCAAGTTTAGAGCACGCAAAAGAAATATTAAAAGAAGAAATACAATACTACTTAACCTATTACAAAAACAACCCCGATGCTGTTCAAACCAATCCAACCTTTGGGAAATTGGGATCGGAACAATGGCAAAAGTTTCACTTTAAACATTGTTTTCATCATTTATCACAGTTTAACCTGATTGATCAAAATAAAACCGACGAAAATAAGTAACACAATCTACGCATTACCACAGACGAAGTTCATCTATTTATTTGCAAACTTTTAGCTTTTTAGCCCTTCGTTCATTATTTATCAACGTAATATTTTTCAAGATGCCTGTTAGGCGCAAGTCCGTTAGAGAGTTTAAAATAGTTCACCAATCATGAAAAAAAACTCAAAAACTATCAAATAGCTTTTTGGTTTACAGCACCGTCTGCCTTTCGATACTTATATATATATTTTCGGCGTTTTTGCTGTAATTAATGTTGTAAAAGAGTCTAGCCAAATAGGTTTTATAGAAGCTTTTACAGAGAATACTATCTCGACTATTTTGGGAATAATTTGTCTTTTTCTCGCAGCGCCGAGTTATAGATTAACGTAATCTCTGAGAATATTAGAAATAACAGATTATGAGAACGGCCCTGCTATCCTTACTCCTTATGTTCCCCTTTTTAGAGATGATATGCCACAGGCTGATACCAAAACAACTGTTCTAAATATCAAGAAGGTAAGTCAGAATAATTATTTCAATAGATTGGTTGAATTGCGATTTGACGACAATGGTTCCGAAAGAATTATCAAGAGCTTTATTAATCCCAGATTACTGAAAAAACTAAAACACAACTGATCAATATATTAACTCGGGCCGACCTTGCGCTCTCTTTTGCTAAATAGTAAACTGAAAATCGAATTAATATTGGTACCTGCTTTATACGCAGTACCGTTATAGGACTTAATCGAGATCAACCGATGCTATTATGAGAAAATTAGGTTTAATCTTACTCCTGTTTATTTTTATATCCACCGCTTATGGGCAAAGTTCAGAGCTTTCCGTCCATTTGAACTCTGGACTGTTTTCTTTTGGTGGTCAATCTGCTACAAAAAACTCTATTATTATAGCCAATGATGCAGGTTCCAATTATACAATCAATCCCTACGGAACTAAGAAAACCTTTTCTTATGGATTCTCTGCTCAACTTCAACGTATTACTAACTATAAATTAATTTTTGGTCTTCAAGCAGGATATGAGTTATTACGAAGTAGAGTTAACATAAATGATGTCTCTGGAGAATTCCTTGATCCTCCATCTTCTGCATCCGGTCAAACAACATTTAAAAATGGATTTATAACCTTATATCCAAACATTGGTCGAAGATTCATTTTTAACGATCTAAATATTGATCTGACTATGGGTCCTGAATTAGGATTCAATATCCTTAGCAGAGAACAAGGAGAAGCAACAACAAACAATAATATTGTTGTAAAAACTGATCGTGAAAGGAATCACGCCAATACCGATTTTAGACTTCGATCATCTTTAACAGTCTATTATAAAAACTGGGGAATATCGACGGGCTATTCTTATGGATTTCGCAACTATTCCGGTGATTTAGTTGGAGGCAATAGAGAAAGGTTTTCGCGATTTATCAGATTTGGCATTACTTATAGAATTAAATAATTAGTTAATCCAATAAGCCTGTAACCTGTGCATTAACGTGGACAAGCCTTGCCCTCTTCTGTCTCTTTCTGGCTTTTTACCTTTCCATTCGTTACTTAATCAAGCTTAACAATATTTCGTATGTCCTTATTTAATAGTCTATAATACACCTAATAACAAGATAAAAAACAATGGAAAAAATTGTAGGAACCGTTGATTGGAAATAGTCGGCTGTTTCTTATGCTTACACTAAAGTGCAACAATGAGCCTTCCCTTTCGAAAAAAACAACTGTTACTTCTGTAAGTTTTTGAAATGCTAATTTCAACATCAAGAAATTAACTATATGCCCTTTAGAAATTTAATTATTCTGACAGTTGCCTTTTTTATAGCATCATCTTGTTCCTATTTCTCCGCACCCACTCCGGTAGAAGAACTACTACCCAAAAAAGCTGATATAAATCTCGAATATTATGCAGACTCTGCGCCTCCTGATTCCGGTTCTACATCTGTCTTAATTCTGGGAACCTCACACTTGGCCCAAAAGGAACAGAAGGTTGACTCGCCTCGTATTGAGCGTGTCACTTCATCCCTTGCAACATACGATCCAGATCTGGTAGCAGTTGAATATCTCCCTGCAGACTATCCAAGAGGTAAAGGAAGAGACTATCGCAAAGACTTTAACGTAAAGAACTACGCCTCCCAATGGAATATGAGTATAAGCGAGGCGGATTCCATCATTAAAGCGTATCGACATACTACGGATTGGCCTTCGGATCCCTGCCGGTTAGCCAAGAGCTACTTTTTGCAATATGATCATGCAAATGCCCTTTATTACTGGAATACAAATAACTGTAAAGCCGTTGAGAAGTTTAAGGAAATCAATGAGTGGGCTGAATACTGGAGGGAACACGAGAGTGTCCGAATTGGACATCCCGTAGCATACGCTGGAGAAGTTCGCGAACTGACGAGTTTTGACTATCAGGGAGAGGATGCCAAATGGTTTATTGGAAAATATGCCAAAGATCAGCTATACAGCGGGCGACTGGATGCGCTTTACACGTTTTGGCCAATGATTCCGAAAGTGGGATCAATACGAGGAACGTATGCAGCCCGCTACGGCCATATCGATAATTACCTAAAGGAGCTTTACAAGAAAAATTCTCCAGAACATACAGGGCTACAGTATTGGGTGTACGAAGAGAAAATGCAGCGTATCGTTTGGGATGGCGACAGCGTAGGAAGTCGACAGGTGGACAATTATTGGCTCAGAAATAAGAAGATGTTTACAAATGTGCAGGATGCTATTAAAGAAAAGGATGCCAAACGAGCACTGATTATAGTCGGAGCTGGCCACAAATACTTTCTCGATGAGTTAGTCCGTAAATCAGATTATCGATGGATTGATCCACGGGAATATTTGTCCCCTCTTTGATATGGGACTAGTTGTAAGATTTAGGGTGTACTATTAAACAGGAAACAAGGTGGTTATCCTCTGACAATCAATATTAGATGTATTAATCTACAGACTGCTTAAACCTTCTTGAACAGATAAATCTGAAAATACTTAATAATTCTGGCAACTATTGTATAAGAGCAATTTTAGTATTAACTTTGAAATAAAAAGTACTTTGTATGAAAGAAGAACAAAATTATATTCAAGATTTAGCCGAGATACGCTCCATGATGGAGCGGTCTTCCAAATTTTTGTCGCTCTCTGGTTTGGCAGGGGTAATGGCCGGGATTTATGGATTAGCAGGAGCTTATATTGCTTATAGTATTTTCAATTTTAATCCCGATGAAATTATCTATAATTCCCTTAATTCTTCAAGCTTATCAATGATCATATTATTAGCCATTACCATATTGGTTCTGGCTATAGGCACCGCCATTTTTCTTTCCTGGAAAAAAGCTAATAAGAGGAATGAAAATGTATGGAATATCCCATCACGGCAAATGTTAGTCAACATGGCAGTTCCCTTGGCAGCAGGTGGAATTTTTATATTGGTGTTAATTTCAAAAGGACTTATAGGATTGATTGCCCCTTCAACTCTCCTGTTTTACGGCCTTGCCTTATATACTGCCAGTAAATTTACGTACGATGATCTGAAATTTTTAGGCCTAATCCAGATGGGGCTGGGATTAGCGGGCGCTTGGTTTGTTGAGTATGGTTTACTTCTCTGGGCCCTGGGATTTGGAGTTGCCCATATAATCTACGGCATTTATATGCATTTGAAGTACGAACGGTGAAAACAGCTATCAATGAAAATATCGATCGATGATCTACATAAAGCATTCGAAAGCCGTGTCCGACTTGGAATTATGTCTGTGTTAGCGGTAAATGATGGACTTGATTTCACATCACTGAAGGATTTGCTGGATGTTACTGACGGCAATCTGGCAACGCACATTAAAAAATTAGAAAAAGAAGGTTTTGTGGAGGTAGAAAAATCTTTTATCGACAATAAACCCAACACCACATATTACATGACCCAAGAGGGAAAGAATGCGTTTGAAGAACACCTTAACGTCTTGGAGGAGATCATTAAATCACAGAAATAACAAATCAAAATAGATATGAAAAAAGTAAACACTAAAAAACTAAAAACACACTCCCTGTTATCGATACTGACCATTGTATTTGGGGTTGCGTTTTTGATATTCATGATAGTTGTAGAAGATGAACCGGGTACCATTCCATTATTACTAATTGTAGCCGGTACAGGATGGTACTTTATCACCCGATACAGACTTCGATCAAAAGAAACATAATCTTACAGAGTCAAAATATTTTTTACTCTTTAACTTTGTAATTCAAAGTACTTTTAAATAAAGATAACCAACTAAAGGTAATTCTCATGAAAACAGATAGTAACTTATACCAATCCATAGCCAGCCTTGCATTCGTTACCGGATTAATATTAATGATTCCATTTACCGCAATGCAATTCACCGAAGAAGTGGTCTGGACGCTGAATGATTTCATTTTCGCCGGGATTCTCCTATTTGGCACTGGCCTTACCCATAAACTGATAACGAGAAAGTCAGATGAAACTATTTACCAGATCGCTGTTGGTTTTGCACTTTTTACGGGACTATTTCTTATCTGGACTAATCTCGCGGTGGGCATCATTGGATCGGAGGATAATCCCATAAACTTATTATACTTCGGAGTTATTTTTGTAGGAATCATCGGTGCGCTCATGGCCCGTTTTCAATCACAGGGAATGGCTTTAACAATGTTCGCAATGGCGCTCGCTCAGGCATTGGTGGCTGCTATTGCTTTAATCGGTGGATTCTACCAGTCCCCTCCCAGCACGGTTTTCCACATCATAGGTATAAATGGATTTTTCATCACACTGTTTCTCGTATCAGCCCTGCTATTTCGATATGATTTTCAGAAGCAATAATCAGCTATCCCAGTTTCCATAGTACATTAAAAAAATCAACGCTGCTTTATTTTCCTGTATACACAAGTTAAAGCAAAAGCATCTGGACAAGATTAAACCACGAATGAAAGCGGCTGCTTCGTAGAGTTAAAGCTATTAAGCACTCAATTGACTGCGAAGTTGCGTTAATGCCAAGAGGACTTTTTTTATTTAATACAGAGAAAGAAACCTGTTGGAAAGATTATAGATTTGCTCTAATTGCAGGTTCAAACGAAAAATGGTATCTATATTGATACTAACTATAAAATAGATTGAGGGGATATATGTACATTTCACCATTTATCAAACGTCCAGCAACATTTACGCTAACCTTAGCTTTAGTACTATCAAGTATAGTGCTAATGACAACTTGTAACGATACTGACACAGAAAGTGAGAGTGTGGTAGAAGTAACTGCTACTCACGACGCCGAAGAGAATAAGCATCTATTTGAGATGAGCACTAATGAAATCTCATCAGGGTGGACAACATTTCAATTCAATAATGCGTCAGGATATGACCATTTCTTTTTGATTTGGAAAGTTCCGGAACAAGGAATTGAGGCTGCAAAATCGGCCGATGAATCAATTCTTAATCATTGGTTTAAAGGCATCACAAAACCATTCCAAATGGAGTTTAATCCATATATAGATGGTGAAATCAACTTTGATAAATTTACAGATAGTTTGATCGCCACCATTTCGGAGAAAGCTCCCTGGTTTTTTGATCCCGGTGCAAAAACCATGGGGGGACCAGGATTTACCACAGCCGGAACCACATCTAAAACCACCATCCACCTGGAACCGGGTGAATATATCGTTGAATGCTACGTGAAGAATGAAGAAGAGATATTCCATTCGTATATCGGCATGCTTGAACATATAAGCGTTACTGATGAAACCTCTGGCACTGAAGAACCGGACCTCACGAATACTGTAACCATTTCATCCACGGAAGGAATTCAGGTTGATCAAGACTTAAATGAAGGAAGTCATACCTTTAAAATTATTTTCAAGGATCAGAAGTCTTATGCTCATCTCCAGGGCCATAATGTACAACTGGTAAAATTAAATGATAAAGAAGATGAGAAACTGCTTAGCAATCTCGCAACCTGGATGGATTGGAGGCAACCCGGTAGCCTTGTTGACCGAGCTCCTGAAGGAGCACAGTTTATGGGTGGTACCATGGAAATGGCTGAGGGTGGAATCGCTTATTTCCATGTGACCCTGGAGCCGGGAGATTATGCATGGATTGCCGAAGTACCTGAGCCGGCTGAGCATAATATGTTGAAAACGTTTACAATAACAGAAAAAAGCAACTCTGGAAATTAAGGTTAACAAATTTTTCAGGATTAACTCGAAAAGTTAAAAATAAAAAAGGGCAGCCTGATAAGCAGGCTGCCCTTTTACATTTTCTAAAATGTTAACCAAATCTGCTATTTAAAGTTCTATTTAAATAAGAACCATTAGCATCTTGGCTAAAATTAATCCAGATCGAAGCGATCCAGTTGCATGACTTTGGTCCATGCATCAACGAAGTCATTTACGAACTTCTCTTCTGCATCTTCACAAGCATAAACTTCAGCTAAAGCACGCAACTCAGAGTGTGACCCAAAGATCAAGTCAACACGGGTAGCTGTCCACTTGACATCACCGGTATCACGATCTTTGACTTCAAAAAGAAGTTTATCATCCGAAGTCGCCTCCGTAGTATAATCCATATCAAGTAGATTCACGAAGAAATCGTTGGTCAATGTTTCCGGCTTTTCGGTAAAGACGCCGTGATCAGAACCATCATAATTAGCATCCAAGGCACGCATCCCGCCTACAAGTACTGTCATTTCAGGGGGCGTAAGCGATAACAACTGGGCTTTATCAACCAACAGTTCTTCAGGCTTCGCATTGTGCTTTGGATTGTAATAATTACGAAATCCGTCAGCATCGGGATTGAGCCATTCGAATGAATCTTCATCCGTCTGCTCTGGCGTCGCATCATTGCGTCCCGGAGCGAAAGGTACTTCTATCTCATGACCTGCATCTTTGGCTGCTTTTTCGATAGCAGCAGCACCGCCGAGAACAATCAAGTCTGCAAGTGAAACGCGCTTATCGCCTGATTGAGCATTGTTAAATTCATCCTGAATGCCTTCAAGTACTTCAAGCGCCTTGGCTAATTGTTCAGGATTATTGACCTCCCAATCTTTCTGAGGAGCAAGTCGAACGCGAGCACCGTTGGCACCGCCTCGCTTGTCAGAATCGCGATAAGTTGAAGCCGAAGCCCAAGCCGTTTTAACAAGCTCGGATACGGTCAGATCGGAATCGAGGATCTTATTTTTAAGCACTTCAATATCCTTGTTATCAATCAGCTCGTAATCAACTTCGGGAATAGGATCTTGCCATAACAGATCTTCTTCAGGAACTTCCGGTCCGAGATAACGAGATTTGGGGCCCATGTCACGGTGAATAAGCTTGAACCATGCACGTGCATAAGCATCCGCAAATTCATCGGGATCTTCATAGAATCGCTTGGAAATCTTTCGGTACTCCGGATCTACTTTCAGAGCAAGATCCGTGGTCAGCATCATCGGAGCATTTTTCTTATCTGGATCATGAGCATCGGGTACGGTACCGTCTCCTGCTCCATCTTTTGGTTGCCATTGATATGCACCGGCAGGACTCTTCGTTAGCTCCCATTCATACTCAAAGAGATTTTCAAAGAAGCCCAAATCCCAACTTGTAGGGTCGTTGGTCCATGCACCTTCTTCACCGTCGGTGATTGTGTCTCCGCCTTTACCTGAACCGTAGTCGCTGATCCAGCCAAAGCCTTGTTCTTCGATATCGGCCGCTTCAGGTTCTGGTCCCTTATGTTCTAATGGTCCGGCCCCATGGGTTTTACCAAAGGTGTGTCCACCGGCAATGAGCGCAACCGTTTCTTCGTCATTCATTGCCATTCGTGCAAACGATTGTCGGATAAAGTGAGCTGATTTTTCGGGATCCGGTTCTCCATTCGGTCCTTCGGGATTTACGTAGATTAACCCCATATGATCAGCAGCGAGTGGTCCTTTTAGATTACCTTCTTCGTCATGTCGCTCATCATCCAACCACTCTTCTTCGGAACCCCAATTGACAGAAGTATCGGGCTCCCAGTCGTCTTCGCGTCCACCGGCGAAACCAAATGTTTCAAAGCCCATTGATTCCATCGCAACATTACCGGCCAGTACTAATAAGTCTGCCCATGACAATTTGCGACCATACTTTTGTTTGATAGGCCAAAGCAAGCGACGCGCTTTGTCTAAGTTGGCGTTGTCCGGCCAGCTGTTCAGAGGGGCAAAACGTTGTTGACCACCAGAAGCGCCACCGCGACCATCGGCAACACGGTACGTACCTGCAGCATGCCACGACATCCTAATGAAGAGACCTCCATAGTGTCCCCAGTCTGCGGGCCACCAGTCTTTCGAATCGGTCATCAGATCATGTAGATCTTGTTTTACGGCCTCGAAATCAAGCTTTTGAAATTCTTCCGCATAATCAAAATCCTCATCCATTGGGGTGCCCTTGGAGGAATGCTGGCGAAGCATATCCACATTTAATCTTTCGGGCCACCATTTATCGAGTTTTGTACCACCGGCAGCGGTTTCATTTGAATCCCCATTATGAAATGGGCATTTGCTTTCATTGCTACTTGATGTGTTCTGAGTTTTATCTTTATCCATACAATGCTTGGTTTATCAGTTTTTTTATTTATCTGTTTTAATCTAACCAAATCATTTATTCATATAAATTGTTTTCTGATAGAAAAATACTATAACCGATATTAGGCATAGCTATAAGATCTCCTTCAATAGTATATCTAAAGCGAGCAATAAAAGCATATAATATGTTCACCCTTTATTCTCATTGATCACATAAATTATCATATTGCCTTTAAAAAGAAGAGACAAAAAATTGAAGCAAAGTTCAGTTAGCTATATATAGCTACCAGTAAAAACTATCCGGCATACAAATACACTTGGTAAAAAAACAGTTCTTGCTACATTCCTATCATTAAATTTTCCCTGACGGTCAAGTCAACTGGTTATGATATTCTGGCACACGAAGTACTTGCTTTTTTCTGTAGCCAGTGCACGATTACTATCTTCGAATTGTCAGGGGGTTACAATTCAGGATTCTATTCATTCTTAACGGTTTTACAGTAATGGGTTAATACTGTATACATTACAATTCTCAATTTTACAGCCTCTCCGCATCTCTCGCAAATAGTTCAGATCGTACTGACATGAACTATTTGCTAAAAATTTATTTAAGAAAAATATAAAGGCCCCGATAACCCTACAAAATAACCTTAGGTGAACAAATAGCTTTTGGGCGGATAAAATAGTGAGTGACTAAGAACTCGATTCTTCACATCCTCCCCTATGCTACATAAGCAGCAAAGCTGTTTGTCAGCTGAACAACCCTTAATTCAAATTTCTTATGACAAACTTAAAGATACCAATCATCACATTACTACTGCTCTTTGTGGGCGCCAATATTTCCTTCTCACAAAGC
This sequence comes from Fodinibius sp. AD559, assembly GCF_052712805.1. NCBI lineage: Bacteria > Pseudomonadati > Balneolota > Balneolia > Balneolales > Balneolaceae > Fodinibius > Fodinibius sp. AD559. The sequence continues at coordinate 123,561 of NZ_JBQPVW010000006.1, read as the reverse complement.
AGTTGGGAGCCACAAACAAATATAACGGGATATATTTCAACCGAAATCAACTATTTTGATGAGCTGGAAGGATATGATTTAAATTATTCCGCAGCTGTCTCAGAAGCGGGAATTTTAATGTCTTATCAGCCCAAATCTAATTTTAGAATTAAAGGCGTATTCGTTTATCGACCCAATTTTGAGATCGACCAGATGTTAAACGAGGCTTTCGGCGAACTCACTATATCAGACGAAGTCAATTTTAAAGCCGGCCGATTTCTGTTGCCGTTAAGTCCCACAAATACCTATTATTACGCTCCTGTAAATACCAGTGCAACACTTCCTATCTTGGTAACAAATCATGAATTTTACCCCATTACCATTGATGGAGGCTCTTTTAATGGAGCAATCGGATCCGATTTCAAAGTCAATTACGACTTTTTTGCCGGTGGGTATAGCAATTCTACCTGGCTAAGAACCGGAGCTGTTAGATTCTTCGGAGATGAAGTTAACTACTTTAAAGATCAAATTGGTAGCAGCGCTACATTAGATCCGTCCTATAGCAAAACCTATAACTTTGGTTTAGGCGGTAGAGTGGGCTTTTCGTATAAATCAAATATTGATGTCGGTTTTAGTGCCTTCAAACCTAATGACGAGGACGTTCCACTACTCGTTAACGTTCCGGCCGGGGTTATTGGACCAGATCCCGCACAAATAGTTCAAGAAAGCTTATTTGAGAAGTTCAGCTATGGTGTTAATGTCAAATTTGAGTATAACAACACTAAATTAGTAGGTGAATATTGGTATTCTGATCTCAAAATAGACGGCAGTGCTACCGACTTAGAAGGAGGGTTTATAGAACTCAATCATCGTATCAATAAGGTTACCCCTTATGTTAGATATGAAGATCAAAAAACTGCTGACGTTGATTACAAACGCTATACTGCAGGTATAAACTACAAGCCGAATTTTACAAAGACGTTTAAGCTTGAGTACATGCGATATGAACACTCCAGTGGCGATATCAATGGCTTTGTTGGCACATTAATTTACTCATTCTAATATCTAAAGTTATAAAAAGATGAAAAACGTTATAACAACATTATTGGGCGTTATCTTGATTGCCTTTGCTACTGAAGCTACAGCACAGTCATTTAAAGTAATTGTAAATGAAGCAAATGCCACAGAAACAATTTCTAAAAAAGAATTATCCAAAATTTTTCTGAAAAATAAAACGAAGTGGGACGATGGATCATCCATCACTCCCGTAGATTTGAAAGCGAGTTCTGGAACTCGGAAAGCATTTTCAAATGAAATTCTCGGGCGGGATGTTGGTGCCATAAGAAGTTATTGGCAGCAAGCAGCTTTTTCCGGTGCCGGTACGGCGCCCGTCGAGCGTTCAAGTGAAGCTGAAGTTATCACTTTTGTAAAAAACAATCCCGGAGCCGTTGGTTATATATCCGAATCAACTGATGCTTCAGGTGCAAAAGTCTTAACCATCAACTAAACAATGATTTTGGAGTGTACGGATCACAACCCATTCGTATTATATGAGCGTTTGTGTTGTGATCTACACTCTATTCATCATCCGGAGACAAAACGAACAGAACCATTTGCCTGAACCAGGCCAAGGATACATCATAAAAGATTTTATAAGCAACTTTAGGTCTACAGCACAATGAATATTTTCAACAGTATAAAACTCAGGTACAAAATTCTTATCTTCCCCGCCATATTCATAATGGTAGTTGGAGTAATTTATTACACTACGCAATGGAGTAATGAATCTATCGGGAAGGAATTGAATACGGTACAGTACTCTTACATCCCCTATAACGATCTGACCAATCGCATGGAGTCTACACAGTCCGAGATCCAGAAAAAGTTCCAGGATGCTGTAGCTGCCCAGGATATAAGCATGATTGAAAGTACAGACGTATTAGCAGAAAAATTTCGGGAACTGGCCGACAGTGCGAAAACAATAAAGGCCGATAATAATTATACGTTACTGGACAGTACTATTCAGTCATTTAATAAATACTATAGCACCGGTGCTTCCGCATCAAAAATGATGATAGAGCAGGATTACTCGGAAGAGGTTAGCAATAAAGTCCAGGCAATGATCGATGAACAGAAAGTTCTTAAAGGTCTTTTAGGGAAGGTTTCGAACCAAGAAGTAGACCAAGCGTTTGACAATGCTCGGACCCAGTTGGCTGAGTTAAAACAGACTATTAACCTGGTGCTATCCATAAGCCTCGGATTGTTCATTGGCATATCTTTATTACTTTCACAGGCTATTTCTGGTGCTTTACGAAAAACAGTTAACAAGATTCGGTTACTTTCAGAGGGTAACTTGGATATTCATATTCCTGAAAAATATTTGCGGAGAAGAGATGAAATCGGTGATATTTCCCGAGCTTTAGAAAATCTTGTTTCCCAGTTCAGAGAAGTTATCCTCGGGGTACAAAGAGAATCGAATCAAATATCTGAGATCAGCCAAAATCTCGAAGCTACCTCCAATCAGATGGCCCAAGGTTCTAATGAACAGGCAGAATTTGTTGAAGAAATTTCAAGTACTATGGAACAGGTATCAGCAACGATCAACCAAAATGCGGAAAATGCCCAACAAACAAATAAAATATCGCGAGAGGCTAATACCCGGCTGAATGATGTAAATGAAAAATCAAGAAAGGTGATCGAAGCTAATAAAACCATCACAGATAGAATCAATCAGATTAATGAAATCGCCTTACAAACCAATATCCTCGCACTGAATGCAGCTATTGAAGCTGCACGGGCCGGTGATGCGGGCAAAGGGTTTGCCGTTGTTGCTACAGAGGTGCAAATGCTTGCTGAAAAAAGTAAAACGGTAGGTAACGAGATTGTAGAACTTACAGAAAGCGCCTATAAACGAGCCTCAAATGCGGGAGAAGTAATGTCTGAAACTATTCCCAAAATGGAAAAAACATCAAACTTAGTTAGTGAGATATCTATTTCCAGTGAGGAGCAAAGTAAAGGTGCTAATCAGGTTAATGACTCTATTCAACAGCTGAATACGCTGGCACAACAAAGTGCGGCATCAAGTGAAGAGTTGGCCGCTTCGGCTACCGAGTTGATGAGCCAATCTGAACGTTTAAAGAAATCAATCGCCTACTACAAACTGAATGACCATTAATCGATATCCTATGCACAATCATAAAATTATCAGCAAAACTTGAATCCTATTTAACCAACAAAAAGAAATGGTAGTGGTTCGAAAACAGGGGTATACTCCGCAGCAATGAATGAGGGGGCCGATACATAATGAGAGTTAAGAATCAAGAAGATTAACTGGATAATGAGTGTAACTCAATTATATAGCTCCTCCCATTTCACCTCATGAGGATTATGGTATTCCCTGCAAGCCAGGCGGTCATTTGTTCAAGAGTTTTCAATAAGGACACCGCCGGCCAATCTTTTAAGTGAAATTGATATAAAGTTCTCTTTATGCTGGTCTGAAAATTTGTTGGCTTTTATTTCTGAGATATGCTTGTCACGATCTGCCTTGCCAGCTTCTATTTTATCCGTAATATGTATTCCATAGCAGAAATAGCCGCTTAAATTTGTTCTTTATCCTCTTCGAATGCCTCAACATTCCAACATCAATGATTCTAACAATTCTTCCCTTCCTTAAAAAAAGCACCCTTGACACTATCATAATCTGAAGCATTCGCTTTCATCTCATTTTAAAACCTTGCAGCCTCTAAACGGACTTTAATCCAGTATTTAACCTTTTTTGCTTAGTCAAAAGGGACAAATAAGGAAACTACATTTGCAAACCACGAAAAGGAATTTTAACAAATAGAGAGTAAACGATTTTTGTTTATAATCACTTATAATAACTTTAGAATTTGTTATTGATATCAAATAAAATGATAGATGAGCATGAAAAAAATTGCAGGTTTACCGGTTTGGATTATAGTATGCAGTTTGGCCGGTATATTTGGGGCACAATTTGAACCTGGCACATGGTACGAACTATTGCAAAAACCAAGCTGGACACCACCAAACTGGGTCTTTCCTATAGTTTGGCCCATCCTGTATATTATGATGGGTACTTCGGCCTGGCTCGTTTGGCGGATGGATTCGATTTCTCTATCTGATTACGAATTCAAGTGGTTTTTTGTACAGTTAGGGCTCAATGCGATATGGTCGTGGCTATTTTTCGGAAAGCACTATATTTCAACTGGTTTAGCCGAAATTTTACTGTTGTGGGTTGCCATTGCCTTTACTCTGTTACTATTCTGGAAGAAGAATTGGATAGCCGGCTTACTGCTTGTGCCCTACCTGCTTTGGATAAGCTATGCTTCGGCCCTAAACTTTGCGATCTGGCAACTTAATTAATCACCGCATTATTATGCAGCAGTACGATTATATCATAGCAGGTGCAGGCGCATCAGGACTTTCCCTGGCATCAAAAATGCTGCATTCACCATTATCAGAAAAGAAAATCCTTGTCGTTGATCAGTCTCTAACCCCATCAAATGATAAAACCTGGTGTTTTTGGGATGCTGACAACCCTCCCTTTAAGGATCTGATTTATCGAAAATGGAAAAAAGCAGAAGTCAGTATTTTTGGAAACCGTTCTATTGAACGGCTAACCAATTATACCTACTACTGTCTGCGGAGCGGCGATTTTCGCAATAATATTTTGAGTAATCTTAAAGATCATCCCAATTTTGATCTGCTTGAAACTCCAATCAAGGAGCTATCATTTAATGGTAGCTCCCCCACGTTGCATACTGATACAAATTCATTTGAAGCAGACTATATTTTCCAAAGTTGCTTTAATCCCTGGGATAATGCCGAAGATCAGCCTCGACATCCACTGCTCCAACATTTTCTGGGATGGGAAATTAGTGCATCAAAACCGGTTTTTGATGACAGTTTTTTTACGTTAATGGATTTTGATCAGACGTTTAAGGATGGAATAGCCTTCATCTATCTGCTGTCCTGGTCAAAAACTTCTGCCCTTATTGAATACACTATTTTTTCAGATTCACTCCTTAATAAAAAGCAATACGAGGAGAAGGTATCTCTATATTTAAGCAACCGATTTAATCTGAAACCAATTGATTACAGCATTGAAAGAAAGGAGTTTGGCAAAATACCAATGGAAGATCGCCCCCACAAGCCATGGTATAAGCCTGGAATATTTAATCTGGGTATGGTTGGCGGTGTTACCAAACCCTCCACCGGCTATACGTTCAAACGTATCCAAAAGCAAACTGATGCAGTTGTAGGAGATTTACTCTCAAAGGGGGAATTACAACCGCAGCCCCCCTCTAAAAAGAGATTTAAAGCATACGATCTTTGGCTGCTACAAATTATCGATCAACATCCCAAGGACGCGCTTCAGATCTTTAATCATCTTTTTAAGAATAATTCCCTGGATGATATTTTTCGATTTCTCGCGGAGGAATCCTCTATTCAGGATGACCTGAAAATTATGAGTAGTGTCCCCTATATTCCTTTTTTAAGAGCGATTTGGAAGACGCGTAGCCGGCTACGAGAACTTTAATCATCGCTACTGCTACTTTTTATTGCTGATTCAGCAGGTTTATACTCTGTACGATTACCCAGTAGATAACCGTATGGTTTTAGTGCTTCAACCTGATCGAATACACATTTTAAGATTCCCAACAGAGGCACAAATAATATCATCCCTGAAATACCCCACAGCTGACCACCGATTACGAGTGCAACTAATGCCATAAAGGGATTAACACTTACTTGCGAACCAATAACATTGGGAGTAATAAAATTTCCTTCGAGAAACTGAACTATCGCAAACACAGCCACTACTCCAATAGGATTTAATAGAGAATCGGTAAACAAAAGCGCAAAAATAATGGCGGGCAGACTTCCCAGAATGATTCCTATATAGGGAATAACCGCAAGGATAGCCGCAAATGCTGCAAAAAATAATACGTGGTCAATGCCAACAATCCATAGCCCTATTGCATTTAAGATTCCCAGAATGGTAATAACGGTGATCATCCCCACGATATAATTCTGGGTCACAGCTTGAACGCTATCAATCACAGAATCAATAGCATCGTTTTTTCCACCCACAGCAGTGTGCAAGAATGTGCGGTACATTTTTTTGTAATACATCATAAAAAATACAAAAAATGGTAGCAGCCCGATGGTTGTAAACACACTGGTTGTAGTCCCCAATATCGTGCTGACATATTCCCCGCTTTTATTGATAACCGTTTCAAGACCCCGTTCTAAAAACTGTATCTGTCGGTCAGGAGTAAGATTAAATGTGGACTCAAAGAATTGTATCAAATCACTACTCATCGTCTGAATCTTGGCATTTGCCTCGGGCAGACGATCCGCAAACTGAATAAACTGGATGGAAAGCAACGACATAATCCCGCCTAAAATTACAGCAATTAGTATAATGCTGGTTAAAATTGCCAGAATTCTATTAAACTTATATTGTTGTAACCATGAGCTGATCGGATCTAATAACATGGCGATGAGAGCAGCAAATACGAGAGGCATTAAAATAAACTTCCCATACGATAAAACGACGAACAATAATATAAGCCCAAATAAGATTGTTGTTCCTTTCAGCCAGACGGGAAAATCTTTTTTCATCAGTTATTTAATATTAGCAATTAATATTACGCGTCTAATTGATCTCCTAAATCAGTAAGCGGTGGATCAAAATTCTCCTGGAAAATTTCAAATGGCACCCGATACCCTACCTCTTCCTTGACATTGCTATCCTCGATCACCTCTTGATACGTTTCATAACAATCGAGTGCCGATAAGAATTTTTGGTAATCGTCTTCATTGGCTTCAATCCAACAATCAATATCGTCCTGTTTTGATGAAGTTAGATTAAACTTTCCATCTCCCTCACTCTCACTGTAATGAGTAAAAAATGCCAATCGTTTGGGGTAGTCAAATTCTTCTCGTTTTAAATTGCAATACACACTCTTGACTACGGCATGACTTACCAAGTGATCTTCAAATCCGCTGATACCATGCACGGCATAGGTTACCAATACATCAGGTTTTATTTCCTGAATCTGTTTATGAATCACTTTTTCAATATCGGCAGGATCCATCTCCTTTAATCCACTATCGGGCAAATCCAAGACTGTCATACCGTTTAAATCAAGTGCTTTTTCTACACATTGCATTTCTTTATAACGTATCTCTCCCATCTCTTTTTTATTGATTCCCAAACGAAATCGCTGTTTAGTAGCCTCTCCCTTAGTAAGAGTAAGAAGATATACTTCATGGCTTTTTCTACGCTGAGCAGCAATTGCCGGAGCCGGGCCAAATGACTCGTCATCGGGATGTGGAAAAACGTAAAGAATTTTCATGGCAAGAGAATTTGATTAAATCATTTACATGATGTTAATCATAATTTTGCTGCCACAAAACCCAAATGTCAGCAAAAAGAGTATTAAAACAAAAACTGCAAAGGCTATGCTGTAGCTGCTTCAATTTGAATCTCTTCATTTTCCAAGGCAGGATCCTCAACTTTCTCATCGCTTTCAATTTTACCGTCTCGAAGGCGGATAATTCGACGGGCATGCTCGGCAATTTCCGGCTCATGCGTAACCACGATAATCGTATTACCCGACCGATAAAGCTCCTCAAACAGCATCATAATCTCTTCACCTGTTTGGGTATCAAGGTTCCCTGTAGGTTCATCGGCCAACAAAATAGAGGGATTATTAACCAGGGCACGAGCAATGGCTACACGTTGGCGCTGTCCGCCCGAAAGCTCATTGGGTTTGTGATCAATGCGGTCTCCCAGTCCAACTCGTTCTAATGTTTTTGCGGATCGTTCATGCCGTTCAGCCGTTTTAACGCCCGAATAAATTAGTGGCAGTTCCACATTTGATAGGCAATCTGTTCGGGGAAGTAAATTAAAAGTTTGAAATACGAATCCAATTTCCCGATTACGAACTTCTGCGAGATCAGCATCGTCAAATTGGCTTACATCCTCCCCATTTAAAATATAGGCACCCGAAGTTGGGGTATCCAGGCAGCCAATAAGATTCATCAACGTAGATTTACCCGATCCGGATGGACCCATAATCGCGATGTATTCATTCTCCAATACATCAAAGGTAACACCATCAAGAGCGCGCACCTCTTGGGTTCCCATCTGATAAATTTTCGTTAAGTCCGCTACCTGAATAATCGGTTTTGCCATTCTACTCTTAATTTGAAGCCATTCCGCTAAACTTATTATTATTTACTTTCACCTTATCACCATTGGAAAGCTCACGAGATAGCATACGATAACTACCCGTAACTACCTGCTCACCGGCTTCAAGCCCTGATAAAACCTGAATATGGGTATTATCACTGATGCCTGTTTTAACTTCCTTCCGTTGTGCTTCACCATCTTCAACAACAAACACCACTTTTCGCATATCTTCTTCGGGGATAATCAGATCTTCATCAATATTGGTGGTATCACTTTCCGTAGTATCATTCTGTGCCGATCTATTTTCATCAGCAAAATCTCGCACTGTCACTGCTTGTATGGGAACCGAAACGACATTGCGCACGGTCTGTGTTTGAACGTCTACCGTCGCCGACATTCCCGGCTTAAACGATGGGATAAATTTATCTTCCGGCATTTCTTTCGAAGCCTGCTGAACCAGCTCTTTGTCCCCAACCATATCAAGATTGTGAGGCGTGGCTACCCGAATTTTTACTTCATAGTTAGTGACCTGTTCATTCGTCCCCTCTCCGGAAATTTCAGCAGAGTTAGCTATTTCTGTCACTACCCCATTAAATGTACGGTCGGGATAGGCATCAACCTCAATATTTGCAGTATCTCCGGCTGAAACATTTACGATATCATTTTCATTAACCTGTACCTGAACTTCCATCTGATCCATATTGGCTATCCTAAGGAGTTCCGTTCCTATGGATTGGGTATTCCCCAACACTCGTTCCCCAACTTCGACAGCTAACTTACTTATCGTTCCATCACGAGGCGATCTGATATTTGTTTTTTGCAATTCCTCCTTTGCCTGCTCAAGCTGGGCTTCACTGCTTTGCACCTGGTATTTTGCAGCGTTAAAGTTTGCCTTTTGAGACTCGTAGTTGGTTTTCGATTGTACGTATTCTGTCTTGGAAATAGCTCCTTTCTCGAAAAGCTGCTTATTCTGCTCATAAACCGATTCAGCTTCTAACAGCGAAGCACGGGCCTGTTCCATGCGTGCTTTTTGTGTGAGCAGCATAGCATTGGTTTCATCAATTCTGGCCTGATAAATATCAGGCTTTATACGTACCAAAAGCTCTCCCTGTTTTACATAATCCCCTTCTTTTATAGGTAATTCTATGATCTCTCCGGAAACTTCCGGACGTAAAATCACCTCTACTTCCGGCTGCATCTTTCCGGATGCCGATACAATCTGTGTTATAGTTTTTAGTTTGGCTTCGGTAGCTTCAACATTCTTTGCTGCCGGTTCGCCCCCTATCCATCCCATCGTCTTACCTAATATTGCCCCTGCTCCTAACAATACGATAAGACCTATACCTACGTATAATAGTTTCTGCGTAGCTGACTTTTTCTTTTTTGACATTTTGTTAAGTCTCTTCTCTTAATTTAACGACATTTCTTTATCTAACTTACCTAAGTAATAATCCAAGAGTTTTTCTTGGAATATCAGATTATACAACGCACGGGCATTATCTGACTTTGCCTGAACATAACTTGCATTGGCGTCACTAAGCTCAATTAAAGTACTCGCACCTACATTATATCGTTCTTGTTGGGTTTTATACGTTCTTTCAGCAGCCCGCAATGCCTTTCTTGTTGATTCTAACTCTTTTTGATACGATAAATAATCATTATACGCCTGTGTAACCTCTTGAATGATTTGTAATCTTGTATTTTCTAACCCGAGCTTCGCATTTTTTAAATTTATCTTTGCCGTCTGTATACGATTCATACGATTCCAATTGTTGAAGATTGGAATATTTAGTGAAAATCCTATCGACATCGTATAATTTTGATCGTAAAACTGATCACTAAAGGGAATTCCGCCGCCAAAATATTGATCGCTATATGAAGACGACAATCCAGCATTCGCACTTAAGGTAGGAATCAGGTTATATTTTGCCTGTTTCAACTGAAGCTCAAGTGTCGTTAGATCAGCCATTTTACTTTTAAGATCAGAACGATTCTCCAATGCATTCGTTATTAATTCATCAATATTGAACTCTTGTCCTCCTACCTGAATGTTGCCATCAGATTCAAGTTTCGGGTTTACAAACTCATAATTTCCACGGGGATCAATCTGCAATTGTCGAATTAGTGCAAGCCTGCTCATCTTTAAATTATTCTCTCGCTGTGTCAGGGTTAGTTCATTACTGGCTACCGTTGACTCTTGATTATATAAATCTACTGTAGGACGTGAACCGACTTCTACCTGTGCCTTTACCTGCTTCAACTGTTTTTTAGAGGCTTCCAGATTTTCTTTGGCAATTTGTACCAACTGCTCATCCAAGAGAACCTGCAAGAAACTTGATGCCGCATTGAAAATCACATCTTCTTTAGCTCTTTGCAGCTTTTCTTCAGAAGAAAGTCTATCTGCTTTGCTTATTCTAAGACTTAAAATATTTTCAAATCCATTAAAAAGGGATACGTCTGCACTCAAGTTCCCCCTTAAGCCATTAGTAACATTATCCTCAAACACCTGCGTATCTCCCTGCCGAACCAATTGTTGCCCTTTTCTACTTGATCCACTAAGGTTAGCGGAAATTGAAGGGGCAAAATCAGCATATTCACTCTTAATACTACTTTCAGCTAAATTTAAATTATTGGATGCTTGTTTAAGCTGATAGTTATTCTCCAGAGCTATATCAATAGCCTCTTGCAGTGAAATAGTTTTGGGCTGCGAATCCTGAGCATAGGCAGCAACACTCAATATTAATACACTAAATAATAAACAAATACCTTTGCGCATGTCGATAATTTAATTTTTGGGTTTACAACTCGGGAGGTTACACGATGAATGAGATGAATTGTTACAGAAAGGAAGGTTTTTTTGCGTAAAAGAATTAAAAGGCTTTATTAATCATCCTTTTCAGCATCGCTGGACGATAAGTGCTCTTCAGCCTTTTCTTCAAGGATATTCTCAACATAGTCAGTAGCAAAATTTATAGCTTTGCGAGTAGCAAGTCTCTTTAATTCAGATAAGAGTGCCCCGCTAAAATCTCCCCCATTATCAGATGTGGATGTAGATGACTTTCTTCTTTTATGACCCAATAAAAATCCTATTACCGCTGAGGCTCCAACAATAGGCAAGGGATGCTTCCGAATTATATTTTTGGGATTTAAACTGCTACCTACATCTTCACGAACCTGGTCAATAGAACTATCGAGCTCTCCCTCAATGTTATTTAATTCCTCTTCCAGCTCCTGCTTCTTTTTCTCCAGCTCATCAACTTTTTTTTGTGCCATAATAGTACCTTATCCTTCTTTGGATTTTGAATGCGCTTCTTTTTCAATTTTCAAAGACTCTTTGGCGGACTTTCCATTTTGCTCAATTGACTTTATTACTTCATTTTTAAACTGCTGTTGAATCTGCTTAAATACGCTTTCTGGCTTCAAATACATAAAAAGTCCTCCCACCAGCAATAACGGGAGTGATACCAATACATAGCCTAAACTTCGACTTCCAAACAGATCTCCAAGGTAAATAGCCAGGGCAAACAGAAGAAAACAGATGCCACCCAAAAGCAGAAAAACGCCAATTCCACGCTGTACCGAAGCAGCCATTAATCCGGAAATAGCTTCTCCTATATTGAGCATCGTGAGCTCAATACGCTTTTCGAGATATAGTTTCAAATCAGAGGTTATAGCTCGTAATCGCTTACCCAGCTGATCTTTCTGTTTATCGCTATTCATTATTTTTAGTCTTCTGAACTCAACAACTTGCCAACGATATAACCAATCAATAATCCACCTGCTAAACTTTTAACAGGATGTTTCCGGATTAGATTTTCGGCTCGTAATTTTAACTCCTCAATGCGTTTCGCCAGCTCTTCGTCTTCTACCATTTGGCGGCCACGATCGAGTGCGCTATCCAGCTCTTCATTTAAATTTTCTAAAATCTCTTCATCCATGATTTTGGTAATCTTGTTAACGTAATAAGCTACATCCTCTTAATTATAAGGAAATATGTGGACTTTAAATATTACATATTCTTATTTTTAGCTTCAATCCAGCGTCCCATATACTTTGTACTTTCAGCAGTATGATGCATTAGCATTTGACCGATAAAATTATGGGCACGATGCTCTTGGAGATGTTTCTGAAGATAGTTTAACCTCTCTATTAACTGCCTATTGAAATCCGGTTTTATAAATTCCTTATTAAGAATTAAAAACCCCTTTTCCTGCGCATCATTCCATGTTTTTTCAGCACAATAAAGATTTCGCGCTGCAGCAGCAAAGTCTTCAGGATCATCGACAATTATCCCGGCCCAATTATCTCTATCACGAGTTATACCCTCTGCACCCATACTTGTAGTGACACTTGGCGTTCCGCACTGCATAGCTTCTACCAACTTGCCTTTAAGGCCCGCCCCAAACCGAAGGGGAGCTAACAGTACTTTTGCATTAGCTACAACCTGTTTAGCATCCTCTATCCTGCCTTTCACCAAAAATCCTTCTTCAGGGCTGTGCATCTGTTCTGCTTCCTGCGTAACATAAGCTCCATATACGCACAGCCGTGCATCAGGCAGTTCCTTTCTAATCAACGGCCAAATCTTCTTTTTTAAATACCTGACCGCATCCATATTCGGGGGATGTCTGAAGTTACCAATAGTTACGAAGTCACTTCGATCACTAAAGTCCGGCAACGCGTTCTTTTCATCATCCGTCATTGGATCAAGCAGAAAAGGAACATATTGCAGCAAGTCCGAATCTATATTGAATACGTTACGAAGCAGATCCATTTCGGTATAAGAAATAATTAGAGACAAATCCGATCGAAAAATACTTGCTATCTCCCGCTTGGCATCTTTCGATGATAATAGGTCTTCATTCGTACAGACCCGATTTTCATTATGTGCTTTTTTTCGCGCCCTTCGCAAAAAATGCAAATCTTCGGTATCCAGTATCCGCAGTGCATCCGGACACTCCTCGGCAACACGCCATCCGAACTGTTCTTCAACTACAAATCGATCAAAAAGAACAATAGAAGGATTAAGCTCTCTGACAAATTCGTTAAATGTTGAGCTATTCATCTTGATAGAAACCTGGTCGATACCAATATCCTCCAAGTTGCTCATATGATCTGTTTCGGCAGCAGAGCTTGCGAACGTTACTTCCCACCCCTGATCTTTAAATAGGTGGATTAGTTCAAGCATGCGTTTGCCGGCAGCCGAGGAATTGGGCTCGGGCCATACAAAACCAATTATCAGAACATGCAGTTGATCATCTTTCATTATACGACAGAGAAAATTATTCGTAGCGAAGACTATCGATAGGATCTAAGCGGGCAGCTTTATAAGCAGGATACACTCCAAATAACAAAGCAATGAAGAACATCCCAAAAAAGCCGGTCAACACCGCCCATATCGGGATAACAGGTTCGGTTTCAATCCATAAAGCCATGCCATTGCCAGCCAGTATTCCAAGCGCAATTCCTATAAGTCCACCCAGCTGACAAATAAAAATTGTTTCCGTAAGAAACTGAGACACAATTGCTTTTTTCGTTGCCCCTACTGCTTTGCGGAGCCCAATTTCACGGGTACGTTCGGTTACAGACACAAGCATAATATTCATTACCCCGATACCGGCCCCAAATAGCGTAATACCGCCAATTACAAAACCGACAGCATACAGGATAAACGTAAACTGATCAAAGGTACCTGCCAGAGAATCATTCGTTTCAATTTCAAAATCATTTTCGGCCCCGGGAGCCACTTTGCGAATAACTCTCATTACCCCCGTAATTTCATCCATAGCCGCTTCTATAAAATCCATCGCCGGCGCTTTAACCTGGATATCAATATTGCGGTCACCACCATAAATCATAAGGCCTGCGGTATAGGGAATCAGCACAAACTTATCCTGCGATTGGCCAAAGACACTCCCCTTCTCATCTAACGTACCAATAATCCTGTACTGCTGTCCCGCTATTCGTATACTTTTCCCAAGGGGATTAACATTTTGAAATAACTCTTGTTGAATATCATGCCCGATAATCGCTAACAACCGTCCATACTGGATATCTTCAGAACTAAAATTACGACCCTCACTCAGTTCATAAGCATTGTTATCAAGGTAATACTGGTTACTCCCGATTATTCTCACCGTGGGATCCGTTTCCTCATCCCCATACATTACTTTGGTATAATCAAATGTCTCATCCGGACTCACATCCTCTGCCAACCGTAACATTTCTTGCAGCCGTTCGGCTGTTTCGAAAGTAATATCCTGGCGATTTCGTACATTTTCTGCACTTCCGCCCATCTGAACAGATGGTGTTTTCGAAACGTTAATCACATCTCCTCCCATCACACTCATCGTATTCTGAAAAAAGTTATCCAGTACGGCTACCGCTGTAGTAGAAACAATCACCGAAAAAACGCCTACAACAAGAGCCAACAAGGTTAGTGAGGACCGTAACTTATTGGCCCAGAGAGAATCAAACGCCTGTTTAAATACTTCTTTAATATTCATCTTATTCGTATCTCAATGATTCTATGGGATCTGATTTTGCAGCACGATAAGCCGGGATAAATCCAAAAACCAGGCCTACAATCGAGCACAATATAATAGCTGCAATAACAACGCTGATATCAATGCTGGCCACAAATATCTGGTTCAATAACATGCTCAGTGGATAAGAAAGCAAGAGTCCTATCAACCCACCTAAAAGACACATGATTACGGCCTCAATCAAAAACTGGTATAATATTTCCCACGCTTTGGCTCCTACTGCTTTACGGATTCCAATCTCTTTGGTGCGTTCACGTACTGATACAAACATGATGTTCATCACACCGATACCCCCAATTATTAATGAGAGCGCTGTAAGCCCTCCTCCCACCATATAGAGACCAGCTTTAAATGATGCGAGCTGAGCTTCAAAAGCCTGAGGTTTGTTCAGCTCAAAATCATTGTCTTCGGTAGCATCAAGACCGCGAACACGACGCATTATGCCCTCTATTTCATACTCTCCTTCTTCCAGAATCTCTTCATTTGGGAATTTTACAGCGATTTGAATATTGCTGCGTAAACTAAAAAGCTGCCCATAAGCTTTAATCGGTGTTATAGCACGCCGATCCATATCAGCTAATCCCAAAAATTTTCCTTGTTTTTCCAGTAATCCAATCACCCTAAACCGCTGACCACCGATACGAACCTCTTCATTTAGCGGATTCTTACGATCAAATAGGTTTTCTGCCAGTGTTGCTCCCAAGACCGTCACTTTAGCTCCCCGTTGTATTTCTTCGGGGGTAAAAGCACGACCCATTTCGATGTCCAGTCCGGCCGTATCAAAATATTTATCCGTAACCCCGGCAATAAAAACGCCATCCGCACTCACATCTTCATACCTGATCGATGTCCCCCGCGATGCCGATGCTGAAACAGCAGAAGCAAGCCGACTCGACTCACGGATATCTTCAACATAATCCAACTTAATATCTCTTCGACTGCGATACTTCCACCACTCATAATTAGGTCCCCTATTCCACGGATGCTTCTCAACATATACCACATTCTGACCCATCATAGCCATGCTCTTATCAAATTCAGCATCCATGCCATTACTCACAGCATTCATCAGCGTTACCATCACAATACCAATAATGATGCAAAGCGTCGTGAGAAAGGAACGAGTTTTATTAATGCCCAAAGCGCTCAAAGAAATCTTGAGTCCCTCCCAGCTGCTATTGACAAATCGACTTATCTTAGACATACCCTTCTTTCAGGTTTAAATTGTATAACGTCTCCTTTACGAGCTAAAATAAAAATCGTTACAAGAAAGTTAAGAATTTCATTTTTTAGCGATCCCTCAAAATTCAGCTATATTATACGGTAAAATTGAAAAAACTACATGATATGGAACTGGATATTTTAGCACTGTCTTCTCATCCCGATGATACTGAACTTTGCTGCGGAGGCACACTTGCAGCACTCGTAAATAAAGGCAAAAAAGTTGGAGTAATTGATTTTACGCAGGGAGAAATGGGAAGTCGCGGCACTCCCGAACAGCGGCTGCAGGAAGCCCAAAATGCTTCCAATATTATTGGACTCGAAGTACGCGAAAACTTAGGACTGCCCGATACCAAGCTCGAAAGTACAAGAGAATATCAGAAAAAAATCATCCAAAAAATTCGGAAATACCAGCCGCATATCTGTTTGGTAGGGGCTCCTTCGGATCGTCATCCCGATCATGGCAATGGCACGCAGCTGGCTTTGGATGCCATTTTCTTTAGTGGTCTAACGAAAATTGAAACTTTTGACGAGCAGGGTGATCCACAAGAACGTTGGCGTCCTTCGCATGTGCTCCATTTCATGCAAGATCGCCCCTTTAAGCCCGACATTGTCTTTGATATTTCAGATACGTTTAAAACCAAGAAAGAAGCTATTTTAGCTTTTGAATCCCAATTTAACGTACAAGATCCCGGTGACGAGCCCGAAACATATATCTCCAACGAACAGTTTTTCGAGGGAATTGAAGCCCGTGCCCGGCACTATGGTCATCTGATTGGAACCACTTATGGTGAGCCGTTTAAATATCACAACGGACCGGTACCGATGGCTTCCTTTAATGCTTTTTTTGAGACAGAACCAAGACGGTAACAGACGTTAAACGTGAGATGGCAGACATAGTAAGAGTACTATTAAACATCTGCCATTTGCCGTTTATACGTTTGCTTTTATCTCATCCTTATCAAAATAATTTGTCATCTCTTCTAACAGAAATTTATGCACCACTGGATTTCCTGCTATAATTCGTTTACCAAAAAGCCAATCATCGCCGCCGGACCAATCAGTGACTTTTCCACCTGCCTCCTGAACAATTAAAGCTGCCGCCCCCACATCCCATGGATTAAGAGCATACTCATAGAACCCTTCAAAGCGTCCACAAGCCACGCAGCACAAATCATAGGAAGCCGCCCCCGGACGACGAACGCCCTGAATATTGCTCATCAACATGCGGAAAAACTGCAAATAATTATCCGCAAGACTTAAATCGTTATAAGGAAATCCCGTGCCTACCAGTGCGTCAGCAGGATTATCGAGCTTGGATACCGAGATAGGATTGCCATTCAAATAGGCTCCCTTATCCTGTATAGCTGTAAAACACTCGTCACCCGCAACTTCAAGCACCAATCCCATTTTAGATTCGCCATGTTCCCAAAGTCCGATCGAAACGCAGTACACCGGAAAACCATGCGCAAAGTTTGTGGTGCCATCGATGGGATCAATTAACCAAGTTCGTCCCTCAGGCATTGCCTGTTCTACCGATGACTCTTCAGCAAGAATGTGATCTTCTGGAAATTCCTTTTTGATCACAGAGAGGATTTCTTCTTCCGCCCTTACATCCGCTTCGGTAACCAGATCATTTTTGCCTTTAAAATCGACCGAAAAGTTACTGTCCTTCTGATATTTGCTAATAATTTGAGCCGCTGATTTTGCAGCCTTCTTAGCAACGTTTAATTCTATAGTAAAATCAGACATTCGAACTAATTAATATTTGATTATTACTCCTCACGTTCATGCTTCATTTTATACTCAAACACTTTATCCGACACTTTTTTTGCTACATCAGAATCAGGATCGGGAAACAGTTCATCGATTGGAGATTCCTGCATTAACGTCCGCTGACGCCCCGCCTCTTTCATCGCCTTCATCACCTTTTTTTGCTCACCCTCTTCTTCGGATGAATTATAACGCTCGTATAAATCAACTTGCAGACGATCCAAGTAATGAATCTTAAGTGCCTTTAGGGCACCTTTGGCCGTACGATAAGGATTTTTATCCTTCTTATACTGCACGCCAATTTTTTCGTGGTGACGCTCACTTACGGAATGCTCCTCGAGCACGATTTCACCCACCAGCTCGGGATAGGGATGCTCGCGTTCGGCATAAGCCTCGACCGAAACTTCTTTCTCATCCTTATATCGTTCGATAATATCCTTATAAAAATTGCGGAGCTGCTTATCCTCAAATTGCTGCTCGTTACACTGCGAACCGATATAGTCAATTATATCCCGGTCATACATCAGCATCAGGCGAATCAACTCCTTTTCATAATTGGGACGCTTTTTGGGCGGTTCGGGCTGGTTCTTTTTGGGTGACTGGGAGACTTCCCGATCATTATATCCAACCGAATGAGGTACCGGAGCCTGTGGCCGCTGATCTCCGTCATCCTGTTGCTCCTGTTGACGTCGAGCCTCCCGTTCTTCTCTTCTCTTCTCGCGCTGGCGGGCTTTTTTGCGTTCATCCTTCAGCTGCTTTCGGATTTTACCGAGCTCATCAAAAAGCGCGCGATCTCCAATTTTTGCTTTGCTGTTTAAATGCTGCACATAGGTTTCGCGAGATACCTGATCCGGCATATGCGCAATACTTTCCAGAATCTCGGAAATTACTTTTTTCTTCTCTGCCGGCTCCTCCCACCGTCCCTCTTCTTTTGCTTTATGGATCTGGTAACTCAGAAAATCTTCAGCCTCCTCGCGTTTTAATTCCAAGAATGAGTCTTTTCCAAACTGGCGAACAAATGAATCGGGATCTTCACCCTCGGGCAGCTCCAACAATTTTACATCCATTCCCTCGCGCAGAGCTATATTGATGCCGCGTTTCATCGCACGCTGTCCGGCAGAATCTGCATCATAAATCATCGTAATCGTATCACCATAGCGATGCAGCAGTTTCATCTGATCGGGCGTAAGAGATGTTCCACTTGATGCCGCCACGTTGTTGACTCCATATTGCTGCAGTGAAATCACATCCGTATAACCCTCAACCAAAATAACTTCGTCGGTTTTCCGAATATCATTCTTGGCAAAATTGATGCCGTAAAGTACCTTACTTTTGTTATAAACTTTTGTCTGTGGAGAGTTAATATATTTGGCCGTTTTCTCGTTCCCAAGCACTCGTCCTGCATAGGCAATAACTTTTCCCGAGGGATTGAAAATCGGGAACATCAGCCGACCGCGGAAAGCATCGTAATATCCATCGCCCCTGTTGCTCGGCTTTATGAGTCCGGCTTCAAACAAATATTCTTCATTAAGACCGGAATCCAACGCCGTTCTGTAAAGTTTTTCACCATCCGAAGGTGCATAGCCAAGACCATATTTTTTGATAATACTACGATCATAACCTCGCTCTTGCAAGTAGTCACGGGCTTTTTGGGCTTCCTTGGTTTCCATTAAATGCCGGTGGAAAAATACCCCCGCATATTTCAGCGCATGATATATTCCCTCACGAAGATTATGCTCTTCATCAAACTCTTCGGCATCCTCTTCAGGCAGCGAAACGCCGTAGCGATCGGCAAGAGAGCGCATCGCCTCCACAAAACCCACACCTTCCATCTCCATCACAAAATTAAACACATCACCCGATTCTCCACATCCAAAACATTTATAGATTCCCAGATCGGGAGTCACATGAAAGGAAGGCGTTTTTTCATCATGAAATGGACAAAGACCTTTCCAGCTGCGCCCAGATCGCTTCAATTTTACATAATCCTCTACCACCTCGACGATATCTGCCGCGCCGCGTACTTCTTCTTTTTTTTCATCGGGAATCATAGTAGCCATAACAGCGAAATAATAACAGAAATGCTGATGATAATCATCCCTTTATAATTAAGAATTACGAATAAAGAATTAGTAATTAAAAGATGAAATTAATCCAGCAATTACAACTTTTAAACCACCTTCAAGAGAATAATTCCAAATTTAAAATTCTTAATTCGTAATTAGTTCTTAACTTTTGCCAAATCATGATGATGTCGGTATATTCCGACCGACTTAAGGAAATTATTTTAACTTAATTTAGGAAAGTTCATGAGCGTACTTGTAGGTAATGATACTCGATTAGTTGTACAAGGAATTACCGGCGGCGAAGGAAGCTTCCATGCCGAACAGATGATTGACTACGGCACCAATGTGGTGGCAGGTGTTACGCCTGGAAAAGGCGGACAAGAACACCACGGGCTACCCGTTTATAATACGGTGGCCGATGCGGTGAAAAAAGAAGATGCCAATACATCGGTTATCTTCGTGCCCCCCGCTTTTGCCGGTGATGCGATTTCTGAAGCTGCTTTTGCAGGAATAGAAACCATTATCTGTATTACGGAAGGTATCCCTGTTAAGGATATGGTTACCGCCAAGCAGATTGTTAACAGTCATGGAGCAACGCTCATCGGACCCAACTGCCCTGGCGTGATTACCCCCGGCGAAGCCAAAATTGGAATTATGCCCGGCAATATTTTTATACCCGGTAATGTGGGTCTTATTTCTCGTTCCGGAACACTCACTTATGAAGCTGTTGATCAGCTTACAAAAGCCAATCTCGGACAAAGTACCGCAATCGGTATTGGCGGTGATCCGGTTATCGGGACCACACACACCGATGCTGTAAAACTTTTTGAAGCTGATGATGATACCGAAGCTATTGTACTGATTGGAGAAATCGGTGGTACGGCAGAAGAGGAAGCAGCAGCTTATATCGAAGAAAATGTAGATAAACCTGTTGTAGCATTTATCGCAGGTAGCACAGCCCCTCCGGGCCGACGCATGGGCCACGCCGGTGCCATTATTTCTGGCGGAGAAGGTGGCGCTGATGCCAAGAAAAAAGCGCTGCGTGATGCAGGTGTAACTGTTGTTGACAGTCCCGCTGAAATAGGCATCACACTTAAAAAACTTTTAAAAACAGCCTAACTATCCAACTCGTCCGGTCATAACATCTGATCGGACGAGCTTTTTTTACTATTTCCGAATTTATGACCTACTTCATTTTTGGATTCGCAGTTGGTATTTTCGTCAGCGGACTAATTGAAAAATATCATAAAAATGAAGCAACAAACTGGATAAATTCGTCTTACCTTTTCCTGATCAGCGGCATCGCCTTTGTTATCTACCTATATTTAGACTGGTCTACCCTCCGACAGGTGTTTGATAATCTATTTTCCTGATATACTTCTATCTCTTAGCACTTGCCCCTTCCTTTCTCCATTAAATTTACCACCTTCTCTCACAAGCGTACCATTTACCATAATCCAATCGAAACCATCAGCTAATTTATGGGGGTTGGTAAACGTGGCTCTATCCTGAACATCTTTGGGATCAAATATCAACAAGTCAGCTTTCATCCCTCCTTGTATACGACCCCTATCTTCTATTCCGAGTGTTTTCGCCGGTAAGCCGCTCATTTTATAAATGGCTTCTTCAAGACTAAGTAACTCTTTTTCATTGACATAGTACCGAATCACTTTTGCAAAACTCCCATAACCTCGCGGGTGATGCATCGTCGGACTCCCATCCGAACTCACCATCACACTTTCACCTAACATCAGTCGATCCTGAAGCTCCTGATCCATCACAAAATGAGCCGCAGAAGCTGACTGTGGTCCCATCTCCATTAGCAAATCAACCGCGGATTTGTTTTCCTGATCTGCAGCTTCTTTGAGCGTTATTCCAGCAAATTCACCCGACCCGAAGAGAATGGCTTCCGGACCATTACGCTGGGCTACTTTATTTTCCAAAAATTGACGAAGTACTTCGGGACGCTCCTGCAAGGCATTCTTCCACTCTGATTCGGTTTTAGCCCAATCTGGAAATACAATGCCAATCCCGGTAAAACTGGCCGAATATGGATATATATCAGCCGTTAGATCAATCCCCTGATTGCGAATTTTACTAATATAATTCAGGATTTCTTTTGCCCGATCAACACCTTCTCCGTACACTACTTTTAGATGCGATGCATGAACGGGAGCATATTTACCTTGCATAGCAAGCTCATCCAACGAGGATTCAATTTCAGAATTATCCTCGCTGCGCATATGACTCATAATTATGCCATTTGCATCACCAACAACTTTGGATAGTTCTTCCAGCTCATTCTTCTCGGCATACATGCCTGGCACGTATTCCAATCCCATGCTCATCCCAAATGCCCCGGCATTCAAATCCGATTGCAATAGTTTCCGCATTCGCTTTAACTCTTTTTGCGTAGGATTCTGTTTACCGATATTTACCTTGGAACGAATGCTCCCATGTCCCGAAAACAGCACTATATTAACTGCGGAACTTTTCGCCTCGACCTCTGCAAACCATTCATTTAAGGCTCCCACAGCAGGCGAAGAGCCATCTTGTCCCAGCACAATAGTCGTAACTCCCATCGCCAGAAAGTTGTTGAACTCCGGTGTTTCCAACGGATCACCATGGGCATGCGGATCAATAAAGCCGGGAGTAATAACTTTTCCGGAAGCATTTATAACATGTTCTGCTCGAATGGTATCAGCATTCACCTCCCCGATATAACCAATAGAATCACCGCGAACTAAAACATCAGCCTTGTAGGAAGCTTCTCCAGTTCCATCCACAACTGTGCCTTTTGATATATGCCAATTCCACTGCTGCTGTGCCAAAGCGGAACTCGTCCATAATATTCCTAATGCAAAAAATAAAACTGAACGTTTGATGAGTTTCTCCAAAATCATATAACTCTTTTACTGAATTAACTGTATCGAATAAAACTAAGTTTTACGAATAGTATAAACTTATAGCCTCAGAAATATTTTTTTACGTACTTTAATTTGGTTCACAGACGTTAGTGTAATAATTTGGGAACTACTATGTTAAAGCGTAGAATTAACATATCGACCGGATTCTTGCTGATCCTCCTTCTGGGTATCAGCCTTTCTTTTTCTACGTTACACTCCCACCATAACCTGGAGCTTCACAATTCTTCAGAATTTGCTGATACGGGACATTGCATTACCTCTGATGACACACTTTGTCCCATTTGTGCCAATCTTATCGAACCTGAATTTTTATCGGTAATTGAATCGAGCACTCCCTTTTTCAAAACCGAAGGGCTTATCATAGTTACTGATGATAAAGTACGTTCAGGTTCTATTATCAGTAATCGAGGCCGCTCTCCTCCCCTTCTTGGTTAATAACCGGTCTTTTTAAAAACATGGTTAAAGCATGATGGTCGTGCTGTAACCATAACCCACCTTTAGATATAAAACCAAGAACAATGAATATTTCTACAAATATTTCAAACAAACTAATTGCGTTAACTTTTACCGTTGTAATACTTTTTGCTGGATGTAATAACCTTGCCAGCAATGATGATGACCACGAAGAACATACTGAACCTGATACGATTGAGTTTCTCATAAATGGAGATGTTATAGTTTCCTATACCTATTCAAGTAAAATCACCGAAGGTCAATTCAACGTCACTGTAGGTGAGCAAACGCCATTAATTACCGCTGAATTTAAAGATGAAGACGGGAATGAAGTTCATGATGAAGACCTAAGGGATGAGTACAGTTTAGACTGGGAAATAGCCAATGCTGACATTGCCGAAGTCGTACAAACAGACTCAGATGGACGCTGGCAATTCCATATCACAGGTAAAGCTGCAGGAGAAACCGCTGTTAAATTTACCCTTGATCATAATGGTCATCCAGATTTTCAAACCCCAGGTACAGAACAAGATAATGCGATAACCATACAGGTAACAGAATCAAGTCAATAATAAATACAGCCGAAGATATTATTTATTTCCGGCTATTTATTTTCCCACATCACTTAATAAGACTATTATGGCAAAGTCTTTTAAATTAGTTTTCATCTTCATGGCTTTGGCATTCTCTTGGTTACTGCCACAGTTATTAGCTGCATCTGAACTTCCAAACAATACTCTTACGGGCGTTGTTATCGACGAAGAAACAGGTGAACCCATCAGCTATGCCTATTTATTTATAGAAGGAATTAATCGCGGGCAAACCACACACAGTGATGGTACCTTTACATTTAAAAATATTCCAAGCGGAACCTATAGCATTAAGATGCAGCGGATTGGCTATCAAACACAATCACAAACCATTGAGGTACCGGCCAATGATACACTTAGAATTACTCTGTCAATGACACCTACCATTCTAGATAATGAGGGCATAGAAGTTGTTGGACACCGTCATCAACAAAGCAGCAATCACTTAGAAAATGCAACGCAAACTATATCGGGGCAAACTCTGCGGCAAAACCTCTCTTCCACGCTGGCTAATACACTGGAAGATATACCGGGATTGAGTACGCGGTCGATGGGGGCCGCACCCGGACGACCGGTTATGCGCGGCCTGGGTGGTGAACGACTAATGATTTTACAGGACGGTGAGCGAACCGGCGATGTATCATCACAATCTTCTGATCATGCTGTCACATTAGACCCAATGTCAGCAGAGGAAATTCAAATTGCGCGTGGTCCAACGGCCCTGGAATATGGTTCCAATGCCATTGGCGGAGTAATAAATGTGGTCCGAAACCAAGTGCCCTCAAGTCATCCCGATCATATCCATGGAACGGCCACCCTGCAGGGAGAATCAGTGAATACCGGCGGCGCTTCAGGAATAGAACTTCTTTCCCCACTATCTAAAAACTTTGCATTAAAAATTGACGGAAATCTTCGTTCTGCACGTAATACTAACACCCTCAACGGCAATCTTGAGAATTCAGGGATATTTTCTACCAACAACTCCGTGGGTATCGGCTATATCCGTCCCTGGGGACATGCGGGACTTGCTTCCAGTTTGTACCTGAATAATTATGGAATACCTCCTGACTCCTTGGGCGGACATCCCAACGGCGTAAATATCGAGATGGAAAAACTTCAAATTGAAGGTAAGACTGAAATTTTTGTGAACAACTCCGTTTTCGAAAAGCTGCAAATTGATCTCTCTCATAAAAGCTATTATCACCAGGAAATTGAGTCGAGTGGTATTGTTGGAACCGAATTTGGTGTTTTAACCAGCAATGTCTCTTTAAAAGCTGATCACAAAGCACTTGGCATTTTTGACGAGGGAAAGTTCGGAGTCTGGGCCGAGCGGAAAAACTATGCTGTAAACGGAACCCGAACACCGGACTCAGACTCGTACAGCCTCTCAGGCTTTGTGATTGAAGAAATGGATATCGGGCCACTGCATCTCGAACTTGGAGCACGTATCGATCATACGACCTCACTACCCGATGTAGAAAACCAATTTATCCAAGGTCGGGAAATTCGCGATCGAAGCTTTACCGCCCTGGCAAGCTCTGCCAACGCCGTTTATGACTTCGGCGGTGGCTTTTTTACGGGAGCAAGTATCATCCATTCATTCAGAGCTCCCTCCCAAGAAGAGCTTTTTTCGCAAGGACCACACCTTGCATCCTACTCTTTTGAGGTTGGAAATCCCGACCTTGATCCCGAGCGAGGTCTCGGCAAAGAAATCTATTTCAGGTATCGAAGCTCCGATCTACGTGCTGAGTTCACCGTTTTTCACAATAGATTTTCCAATTACAACTATGCCCGCAACACCGGTCAGCGATCTTCCCAAAACCAATCACTTTTCATATATCAATTTACCGGTACTAAAGCAGTACTTTCGGGTATCGAATTTAGCTCGCAGTTTAAGTTGTCTAGTAATTGGGCTTTGTCAACTTCAGCAAGCTATACGCACGGCAAGCGTAAACCTTTTGAAAGTGAGCAAACAAATATCAGCGAAGAATGGAAGCCATTACCTGTAATTCCACCATTTAAAGGAAAAATTGAACTCTCTTACACCTATGACAAGTTGAAAGTTGGAACCAAAACTAAAATTGCTGCTGCCCAAAAACGTACCGGTGAATTTGAAACGCCCACTGACAGCTACACTGTTTTCAGCGTATTCAGTCAGTATCGATTTGAAAAGTGGGATCTGCTCCACACCATATCGTTAAACGCAAATAACATTTTAAACACCACCTATCGTAATCATCTATCGCGTATAAAAGAAATTTATCCCGAACCGGGCCGCAATATCTCATTGCTTTACCGGCTGTATTTTTGATCTGAAGAATGATCACAGATCGACTTTTGCTGTGCAACTTTAAAATCAACCAAATTTTGTTTCAGTACTTTTAAACACTCAATGACACTACGCCCAACCATAACGAACCGTGCATTCCTGCTGGTGGTTGGACTATGTCTTATCGGGATTTCATTCCACATTCACGACGAGATTCCGGTGCACTCTGGGCAACATCAGCTTGAACACCACATCAGTCTCGACCAGCCGGATTGCCTGGCATGCCTTCACCTACTCCAAAGCCTGCCCGCCCAACCCCAGACGGGAAGCACCCTAAGTTTTCAAAACCATACTTTTCTACTTCAAAATCAGCTTTTTGCAGGAACAGGTGATTCTCACCGTATTTCAAATAAGTCCCCGCCGAGAACCATATAACAAATAACACTCAATTCACTCACAGACTTATTTGAAATTAAATAATTGCTATGTTGCATCGATTAACAACCAAGATTCTATTATTTATAGCCTTTTTATTAACTACAGGGTTATTTACTTCATCCCTGCACGCCCAAAATCAAACCAATAATACAGCTATTATTACAGGTACTGTTACCGACGTCAATGAAGTTCCTATACCGGGCGTCAACATTGCTTTTATTGAACTGGGAGAAGGAACATCAACGAAAACGGACGGAAAATATCGGATAGAAAATCTCCCCTCTGGTACCTATTCTCTTACCTTCTCTTTTGTAGGATACACTTCTCAAACCAAAGAAGTGTCTCTCCGAGATGGTGAAATTACCACCCTTAATGTCACCCTCCAGCAACAGAGATTGCAATCAGAGACCATTACCGTAACCGGCACACCTTACGAATCAGATCCCCTTACAACACCTGCAGATGTTGATATATTAACAGGCAATACCAAATTTTCCCGTCAGCAAACTTCGCTGGGTGCAACCCTCGAAGAACTGGCCGGAATTTCCACTATCTCAACAGGAACTCAAACAGGCAAACCGGTTATTCGTGGACTTAGTGGTAGCCGCGTGCGTGTGCTCGATGACGGAGCTGCCATGGATTACCAACAGTACGGTGTACGCCACGGGCCTAATGTTGATCCGTTTACCTCAGAACGTATCGAAGTGGTACGAGGCGCCGCAAGCGTACAGTACGGATCGGATGCGCTGGGCGGAGCCGTCAATGTGATCTCAAATTCACTACCAGACGCAATCGATTCCAATCCCTTCTTACAGGGAGAAACACTCGGTGAGTTTTCATCCAACAATAATGAACTGGTCGGGGGACTACACTTTAATGGCGCTACCGGGCGATGGGGCGTTACCGGAACCATCATTCGTCGCTCTGCCGGTAATATGAAAGCACCCGACGTGCCTACTTTCCAGGAAAGCAATAACACCTCTGCCCCCAAGTTTTCTGGGGAATTAGACCATACCGACTATGATCAACTAAATGGCAGCTTCGGGATTGGCTACAAAACGGGAATTGGGCAAATTTCCGGAGAATATACCCGTTGGCAAAACAATCACAATTTCCTGCTACCCAACGGTCGTGGACTGGGACAAAATTTAGAGAATAACTCTCTGCAGATTGAGGGAAATCTGGATCTGGGGAGTGGCTTCAACTTAAATCCTCAGTTTACCTATAGCCAAAATCTGCGTCAATCCAATCCGGGCGGAGCCAATGCCGAACCGCGGAATGAGCTACCTGATGAAGGCTTTGCACACTTGGATATCCTGCTAAATAGTTATACTGCAAAAACAGATCTCAAACATCCAGCTGTAGGACCCTTCTCAGGTACCGTCGGTGTTGAATATAAGTTTCAAGATCAGGATACGCGCGGTATTGAACCCTTGGTACCTTCAGCTACTATTCAGAATATGGCAGCTTTTGTTTTTGAACAGGCCGAGATAAATAATTTAACGCTCTCTTTCGGAGCGCGCTTCGACGCACGTTCTCAGGAAGCTGAACCAAATGCTGATCTCAACCTGCCCGATGTAAATGCCGGTGAAACGGATAACGTACTGGATCAATCTTATTTTGAATTCAGCGGTTCTGTTGGAGCTACCTATCAATTTACCGAGTCTTTGGCTTTAGCCGGAAATATAGGACGTGGCTTTAGAGCCCCCAGTCTTTTCAATCTCCACGTTGATGGCGTTCACGGGGGTATTGCTGCCTACCAGGTTGGAAACCCATATCTGGATTCCGAACGGTCACTTACCACGGACTTATCCCTTCGCTGGCGATCGGAAAAGGTACAGGCCAAAGCTACCGTCTATCGAAATGCCATCGATAATTATATGTTTTTGGTTAATACCGGTGAATTTGCTGGTCCTAATAACGACGGTCCGCCTATTTTAGAATTTGTACAGGGCAGCGCCCGATTAGTCGGGGCCAATGCTGATCTCACCGCACAAATACTACCCTGGCTGCAATTATCAGGAACCTTCGAAACAGTCATCGGCCAAAACGTGGACGAAGATATTTCGGAAGTTGACGACCTGCCGCTTTTACCCCCAACAAAACTAAGTGGCAAGGTAAAAGTGATGCGTTCATCAATAGGTAAACTTGATAATGCCTTTTTTAGTGCAGGCATACAATATGCATTAGCAAAAGAAGCAGCCGGGCGCTACGAACCATTTTGGCAGTTTGGCAATTCGCCTCAATTTAGCGACTTTGGAGTCGCTTCTACCGATGCCTACACCCTATTTAATGCTACTGTCGGTGCGGAAGTATCTCTCTGGAATCGCCCCATTGCGCTGCAGTTATCCGGCAATAACTTATTTAATAATGCTTATAGAGATTTCTTGGATACCTACAAAGGATATGCGTTAAGTCCCGGTAGAAATATCACATTGCGAATAAAAGTGCCATTCACTGTTTTATAAATACGGGTCAAAATAAGTCCGAATTAATAATTGATAATTACAAGGGAATAAAGTTAGTTTAACCCCGTTCGAAAAGTGACGGATGAACAAAACATAATTTTATTATCTAAGTAATGACTAATACTCTCAAATACCTTTCTACTATTCTATTGGCAGTCGCACTCATCGGGTGTCAAAGTGATTCGACCGAGGAAACACCGCAAAAACAGCAGCAACAACAGGCTCAACAGCAAGGACCTATAGGACAAATGCAGCAACAGCAGGCACCTAATGTTGATGTATCTGATGAAGAAGCTGCCACCTTTGCCGATGCAGCCATGAAGGCGCAACAAGTACAGATGCAGGCACAAAAACAAATGATGGGCATCATTCAGGATGAAGGACTTGATATTCAGACCTATCAAAAAATTGCGCAATCTAAGCAGATGGGACAAGGTGATTCTACGCAATTCAGTGATAACCAAATGAAAAAATTTGATGCGGCTACTTCTTCTATTCAAGAATTGCAAACTGAAATCCGGGATAGCGTAACAAAAGCTATCGAAGATGCCGGTATGAAAATGCAACGTTTCCAAAATATTAGTCGTGCCGCTCAGCAAGATTCTGCGCTGCAAATGCAAATTCAGCAGCAGATACAAAAACGAATGGGATCACAAATGCAACAGCAACAACCCGCTCCACAAAATTAAAAATAACGTATCATTTAACCTTGAAAGTCCGCTGTTAATACACAGCGGACTTTTTTATTTCGAACGACTTTTATCAAGAAATGTTAATATAGAAGGTTGATCCTACGCCAACTTCACTTTCCACCTCGATGGTCCCTCCGTGGGCTTCCACAATATGTTCGACAATAGCCAACCCAAGACCTGTGCTTTTTTCTCCCGCCGTAGCCTCAACACTAATGTCTGAAAATGGTTGAAACAACTTGTCGATCTCCTCTTCGGGAATACCTTGGCCATGATCCTTGACATACACAGTAACATCTCCTGTCTCATCTACAGGGTTAATGCCCACCTCAACCTCAGTGCCAGGATCCGAATACTTAATAGCATTCGACAAAAGATTATCGAACACTTGTCGAAATTTATGACAATCAATGTCCTTGCTGACTGATGAATCGGGCAGATGCGTTGTTATAGCGATATCTTTTTTCTGAGCCGAAGAACGACTAAGTGAGACAATATTCTCAATGAAATCAACAAGATCACAGCTCTCTTTTTCCAGGGTTATATCTCCGGATTCAAGAGCAGACATATCGAGCATATCTTCTATAATGTGCACCATATACTCGCTCGATTCTTTCATTTGTTTGATCATCTGAAATTGGTCTTCCGTAAAATTCGCCTCCCCTTGAAGGTGATCGTCTAATAAAAAGTCGGCATAATTTACGATGACATTCAACGGATTCCGAAGATCATGGGCCGCCATTCCCATGATTTGATTCTTGCGTTCATTCGCACGCTCAAGTTCCGCCGTCTTTTTCGTGAGTTCGCGCTGCATATTGGCCAGCTCATTATTGAGCCCACTCATTTTATTATACAATGCCCGCTCATCTTCCTTAGGTTCATCGGGCTTCCCCTGCTGCTCCTTCATAAAGGCCCGTAACCTATTTATCGACTCGTTGTTCATCTCCATCAGCCCATTTAGAAATTGCTCACTATCATCCCGGTTGTCCGTCCCTATTAACACGTTTTTGCCGTCAATCCTAATGCCGGAAAAGCGAAACAGGCTAATTTCACCATCATTTTTAATATGCAGTTCCCAGTTATAGGCCATATCATTCGTTTTAATCCGTGCAAGAAACTGGTAGGCTTTGGAAAGGCTATCACTGCCCACGCAATCAATGAAAGAAATAGTCTCGTTACTGTTTGATGAACACAAGTGGTAGGAATCTCGGATCACCTTTTGAAGGATTCCTTCATCATTTACAATGATAGCAATTCCATTGGGAACGTCTTGATGTTGTTTACTCAATTTGCGATCAGTTTATTTGCGGTTTCAATGGCATCATCAGCAGATTCTGCCCAACCATCAGCGCCAATTTTTTTCCAGAGGTCGGGGATTTTTTTAAACGGATATCCTCCGACTATGACTTTTACCTCATCGAGCTTACGATCATCTCGCAATATTTGAATCAGGTTTTTAGCCTTGCTGATATGCAACGGAATGGTAACTGAAATAGCCAGTACATCGGCATTATTTTCTTTAATCGACTTTATCAAATGATCATCAGGCATATTAGCTCCTAAATAGTAGGTATCCCATCCTTCCATCTCAAAGAAATCCGTCACCATGCGAATCCCGATTTCATGAAGTTCATCGGCCACCGAACACGCGACCAGCCGTTTATCGCTCTTCTCCATGGCAAATATTTTGGGATACAATCGTGACATAATCAGCTGTGTAGCAGCAGTACAATAATGCTCTTGTGCTACCGTAACTTGATTTGTCTGCCAAAGAGCACCAATCTCATACTGTGTCTTTTGAAAAATATGCTCGTATATATCTTTTATAGATGTTCCATCTTCCACCAGTCCTTCAATAAGATCTGCTGCTTTCTTACGCTTACCGGCCAGCAACAAATCCAAATAGGTCCGTGCCTCTTCATCAAGAAGATCATCAGAATTAAAAAATGTTATCCTTTCTATATCCCTATCTTCCAAATAAGAAAGCCCCTCATTAATAATATCAACCAGAATTGCAGCTTCTTTATCCGGCAATAACTTTTCTATTTCTTCTCGTATAACTACAATATTATCAACAAGATCGCCTTTAGGAATATCCTGTTCTTGCTGCCTGGTTCGTGCCCAATTCAAGTAATTATTAAACAGTTCCTTACTATCAATACGAACGGCCTGCTCCAAGTAATCGAGGTGCGAAATGGTATCCTCATAGCACTTTGTTCTCCCCTCTTCTCCGTAGCGCTCAACCAGTTCTGGATGACGTTCAAAATGCCCAGAAGTAACCAAATCAGCCAGCTCATTTTTATGAGCTATTAACTTTTGTACCACTTCGCGTTCAGATCCCGGCATCATATGATCTCTTTAAGAGTTATATCATAAAAACAGTTGAGTGTAAAACTCCGTCTTACCAGCACTAATCCTTAGGAATATTCTGACGTGATTCGCTACGATGATTATCATACCAATGATGGAATGACTTCTCATCCTTCCAATGTTATCAGCCAATATTCTACGGGGGGTTAGCCTTTTCAGTGAAATAACATTAAATTCACATAATTATCGACGTCTTCAACCAGTTCTGGACGATTCCTAAATGCCTCCGTACTTCAGCTTCCGAATAATTCGCTAATAATTATATTGCTAACTTTCCTAAATACTACTACCTAAAGATAAAGCTCCTTTCTATTATTTATTAATATAACATTTATAAAATTTAATATTAAAATAGTTTGCAAATTACCCAATCAGCAAAATATTTAAGCGTGAAATTCCTTTTCTTGCTACATAGTATCCTTTAATAGTTGTTCAGGAATTTTGTTATCCTCCCGCTCGGAGTTCCAAGTAATATTAGTTATCCACCAGCGATCCTGATCATACACTAACTGCACACTATTTACTCCGCGACGGGTCACGTCCCCATCCTTGGCAGATTTAATTTTAAAGGATGTCTGAACTGTAGCAATTTCTCCGAATTGAAAAATTTCTCGGCCTATTTCCTCTTCCCAAAACCCATTTTTTTTAAAGTATTCAGCATTACGCTGCTTATACTCTTTCGGCGTCATTGATACAAACCTCAGTTCCCCATCTTCCGACTGGGTCATTGCTCCCATTGAAGCCCCATCCTTGAACAGAGATGAAAATCGTTCCCAATCCCTTTCTCCGGCAGGACCAGAAATTACATCGTATATGGCCTCAATAACATTATCAATACTACCAACATCATCCGAATTGGGCTCCTGTCCATAAGAAATACTACTTAAGGTGAAGAGAAAAATAATTAGTAACCCGTAAAATAATCTCATGCTAATTAATATTTATTTAGATTGAAAATAAGTTTTGCTGAGAGTCCGCAAATAAGTTACATCTAAATTCTATTTGTCGGAACGCTATCTCCGTTCATTTTATTTACATGCCATGCACTAACTCACTAAACAACATAGTAAAATAATTTCTACCGAAAAGAAGCGACCTCTTCTAAAAGATCTTAATCTCTACGTCATTTTCGGAATCACCCTGTCAGCGGTGATGGGGGTTTCCAGCATTGCTCCCGCCCTGCCCAAAATGGCCAATGTGCTGGATGTGTCTAATGAACGCATTGGTTTACTTATTACGGCGTTTACTGTACCCGGCATGTTTCTGACACCATTTTTGGGGGTCTTTGCCGACCGCATTGGGCGTAAAGTTATTCTGGTGCCCTCGCTGTTCATTTTCGGAATTGCCGGAACAGCCTGTGCTTTTGCTACCGATTTTACCTGGCTTCTTATCCTTCGATTTCTCCAGGGTATCGGCGGAGCTTCGCTCGGGGCACTAAACGTAACCCTTATCGGAGACCTCTATGAAGGAAACCGACGGGCCACAGCTATGGGATACAACGGCAGTGTACTCAGCGTGGGTACAGCAGCATATCCGGCTGTCGGTGGTGGACTGGCACTGTTGGGATGGTTTTACCCCTTCTTTCTAACACTGATTGCCATTCCTGTAGGATTGTTTGTGCTGGCTAAGCTGGATAACCCCGAACCCGACAATCACAAAAATATCAGGTCGTATCTGGGTGATATCCTCAATGCGCTCAAGTCAAAAAAAGTTATCGGCCTCTTTGCTGCAAACTTTCTTACGTTCATCATCTTATACGGCGGCTATTTAACCTATTTCCCCATCCTGCTCGACGAACTGTTCAGCAAGTCATCACTGGTTATTGGAATTATGTTATCCGGGTCATCCCTTATTACAGCCTTCGCTTCTTCTCAGCTCGGAAATTTAACCAAACGCTTTCCCGAATCTACTCTCATAATTACAGCAGCTATTCTCTATCTCAGCGTATTCTTAAGCATCCCCTTTATTGAAAATATCTGGCTGTTTACATTTCCTATTATTGTGTTTGGATTCGCACAGGGCATCAACATCCCCAGTATTTTAAACCTCCTTACCCACCAAGCACCAAAAGAATACCGGGCCGCATTTTTATCGGTCAATTGGACGATTATCAGAAGTGGACAGGCGGTGGGTCCGTTTGTATTGGGATTGGTGTACGGAACTATTGGTCTCAACGGAACATTTTGGATATCTGCATTGTCAGCATTTTGCCTTTTTTTAGTGGCGAGTCTCGCAATAAAAAGCTAAATCAGTCTATAATTAAAACAATGCCCCGCCCCTATAGCCAACAGCTACTATACCAAATAATTGCTGCCACCCCTATTTCTGTTTTTCAAAAGCTATTTCATCTTGAGTATCTTAATTTCTCTTACTGAAAATATATCCATCTGCTTTCAGTTCACACAAATATTCACTTTTCCTGATAACCTGTATAAAAGTTCAGAGGTATACATCCAATAAAAAAGGGCCTCAGGAGTATCAGTCCTGAGGCCCTGTGCTTTAGGTTTCAGCATTTAGGAGTGACTAAAGTATCTAGTTGGCTAACTAGATGGGTCTAAAGAGACAATAATAGTGCGTTCTATTTTCAAGAGTATTGCGATCCCCTTTTGTTACAAAAAAATTTATCTTGCAATATACATCGCATATTCAGCCTGTAATATCACTATTTCAACAGTTCATCAATTAACTTAACCTGGGCACTATTAATGACCTTTCCCAATTATATATCCGTAATTCTGTTAACATGCGCTCTTTTTTTACTGGATGGATGTGCCGCCCTTAAAGATTTATCCAACTCTATCCAAAAACCACACCTTTCGGTAGAGAATGTCCGGGTCAGTGATTTCAACTTTGAAGAGATGGAACTCACTTATGATATAAAAGTAAATAATCCAAACGCACTGTCGGTGCAAATGCTGGCCTACGATTATAATCTTGATATCAATGGAAATGCACTGGTAACCGGTGACCAGAAAAAAGGGCTGGCTATCGAGGCTTCCGGAGCCAGCACCTTCCACATTCCGATGCGACTTAATTTTTCAGAGGTATATCGAAGCGTCCAAAGTCTACAGGATTCTGAGGAAGCATCTTATACCTTTTTAAGCAATCTTACATTTGATCTGCCCGCCCTGGGACAAACAAAGGTTCCGGTTAGCAAAGAAGGACGTATTCCACTATTGAAAACACCTAAAATAAGTCTTAAGGATTTTAACGTCACCGGAATTAGTTTCAGCAGTGCCGATCTTAATCTGCAGCTGCATTTTGATAATCCCAACAGTTTTGGGATCGACGTTAATGCTCTTAAGTACGATTTAATGATTAACGGCGATCGATGGGCTGAGGGTACAACACTTAAAGGCACAACCATTAAAGAACAAGGCGTAACCGTACTCAACATCCCGATATCGCTGAATATTTCAGAGATGGGGATGTCGGCCTATCGCCTGCTGACCCGTGGAGAAACCTTTGATTATCAAATAAAAGGAGATTTTGACCTCACTGCCCGACATAAACTGCTCGGCCAAACCACTTTTAATTTTCTGCGTTCCGGTAATCTTTCACTATCATCAAACTAAATCTTAATCTCAAACGGGAATTCACATCATTGTCAAAAGACTACACAACATACACCCAGTCCCCTCTTGGTCCTCTTCAAGTTAAAGCCAAAGAACATGGACTAACTGCCATCAACTATTGCGATGATAACCCGAGCGAATCATTGGACCAGCACCAACATCCGGTGCTCACAAAGACCATCGACCAACTAAATGAATATTTTGGGGGCCAAAGAAAAACTTTTGATATCCCACTGATTTTAAAAGGAACCAATTTTCAAGAAAAGGTCTGGAAGCAGCTACAGAAGATTCCTTATGGACAAACAATATCCTATAGCGAGTTGGCTGAGCGGCTCGGAGATGCCAAAAAAGCGCGTGCCGTGGCCGGTGCCAACGGTTTAAATCCTATCCCCATTATTATCCCCTGCCATCGCGTTATCGGGGCCGATAACAAGCTGACCGGCTACAGTGGCGGTATTGAGAGAAAAGAGTCCCTCCTAAAACTTGAAGGAGCACTACTTCTCTAATTTTGGGGCATGCAAATATTCCACTGTGAATAATTACCGTTTCAATTGCGAACACTTGAAACAGCCATACTTCTGATCGATTTTCCAGTTTAAAAAACGGACATAAGAATTGTGATCGAACGACAAAGGATGCGGGTATGTATTTTATACCGGTCGGTAACATTGAAATAATTAATCACCTTAAAGGACCATTAAAATACATGCATTCTGCAGTCCAGAGCTTGTACTACCAAGTACAGCCTACATAGCTTTAAGCTATTCCAACGTAATAATCCCTTGCACATGGTAGTACTGGGCTCACAATTCTCAGTCTTGACCTTTTAATCCCTTTTGGATCAAGCCAAAAGGGATACACCCCAATATCTTTACTGTCAAAAAATGTACATATAGCCGTACTTTATTTCTCTTCATTTAAAACTTTTTACTGTCATCCCCTGCATCTGATTATTACATTCCATCAAATCCTAATTATCGATTCAAGCCTCATGACCAAATACACAGTTTTGATAGCATCACTCCTCATAATATTTCTAATTGGAATCGGCAGTGCCAACGCCCAGATACAAGAAGCACCTGATCGAACTATGGGTGAAGGTCCCTATGATCGCATGATCATCCGGGGTGTAACCCTTGTTGATGGTACCGGTTCACCACCGCGCGGTCCGGTTGATGTGGTTGTTGAAGACAATAAAATTGCCTCAGTACAGTCGGTCGGATATCCCGGCGTGCCTATTGACGAGAATAGTCGTCCCAAAGCCGATGAGGATACCAAGGTCATTGATGCAGAGGGCATGTACCTCCTACCCGGTTTTATTGACATGCATGCTCACACAGGCGGCGAAGCACAGGGGACGCCCGCTGAATACGTGTACAAACTCTGGATGGCACACGGCATTACTACCGTCCGCGAACCGGGCTCTTTCAATGGCATGGATTGGACGCTAAAACAAAAAGAGCGCAGCTCAAAGAATGAAATTACCGCGCCACGTATCTTTTCATATATTGGATTTGGAATGGGACACAATGGTGAAATAACATCCCCCGAAGAAGCCCGCAAATGGGTTCAAATGATTGCCGACGAGGGAGCTGATGGTATTAAGTTTTTTGGAGCTTCTCGTCCTATTTATAAGGCCGCTATCAATGAAGCTAACAAATTGGGGCTCGGCACAATGACCCATCACGCCCAAACACGCGTTGTATATAATAATGCTTTGGAATCTGCCCGACTGGGCCTTACAAGCATTACCCACTGGTATGGCATTCCCGAAGCGCTATTCACTGATCAGCAAATACAAAACTATCCTGTCGACTACAACTACAACAACGAGCAGCATAGATTTGAAGAAGCCGGCAAGCTCTGGAAACAGGCTGCTGAACCGTACAGCAATAAATGGAACAGCGTGATGAATGAAATGCTGGAACTTGATGTAACACTCAATCCCACCTTTTCTATTTACGAAGCCAGCCGTGACTTAAGTGCCCAGCGCCGCGCCGAGTGGCATGAAAAATATACGCTTCCCTCCCTTTGGGAGTTCTACAAACCGAGCCGCATTTCGCATGGCTCATACTGGATCAACTGGGGAACCGAACAGGAAATTGCCTGGAAAGAAAACTTCGACCTATGGTTTGAATTCGTCAACGAGTTTAAAAATCGGGGCGGACGCGTAACGCTTGGCTCCGATGCCGGATACATCTATAAATTATATGGTTTTGGGTACATTCAGGAAATGGAAATGCTTCAGGAAGCTGGTTTTCATCCGCTGGAAATTTTCCAATCGGCATCACTTAAAGCAGCCGAAGTTCTTAATTTGGATGATCAGTTAGGAACCATCGAGGTAGGAAAACTGGCCGATATGGTACTGGTGGATGCCAATCCCCTTAAAAACCTGAAAACCCTTTACGGTACCGGGGCCGTTCACGTAAATAAGGATAACGAACCAGTTCGCATCGGTGGCATTAAATATACCATTAAAGACGGTATTGTTTATGATGCCAAAAAGATGTTGCAACAGGTAGAAGAGATGGTGCAAAAATCAAAGGAAGAAAAAGATTACGAAATCACCCAGCCGGGATTAGATTACTAATTTTATTAAACGGTTATTTATAAGGGCAACTGAAATTTATATTCCAAGTAATCATTAGATTACTGTCAATACAAATTTTGCAATCGCAATTGCTAATAACTTTTAAGGATATCTCCTCATTCGAACGTTTTATAACAAACTGAGAAAATTATCTGCGATAACTTTAGAATCTATTTTAGGGTAACAACTAAAAACGCCTTAAAGACAGAACTATGCTGGCCGATCGGCATAAAATATTCCATAACTGAATCCAATGTAAGAAGATTTTTTGAATTAATAGCTACATTAAATTTCTCCTATAGCACTTGTTTTTTTGGAGCTGAAGAGCATATGCTATTATCTTGAATAACAATTTTTTTACCTATTCCCATGAGCATCAATTTACGAAAGGATTCCCGAAAATTACATCGCTGGGGCTCCATACTGATTGCACTTCCCTTTATAATAGTGTTGATATCCGGACTTTTTCTACAAGTCAAAAAACAGTTTGACTGGATTCAACCGCCATCGCAAAGCGGTAACACAATTGGTGCCTCGGTCCCCTTAGACAGCGTGTTAACGATTGCCAAATCGATACCCCAGTTAGAAACTAATAAGTGGACAGATATCGACCGGCTGGATGTACGTCCCGATGACGGCATCATAAAAATACGGGGGACAAATGGATGGGAGGTACAGATTGATTCCCATTCCGGTGAAATTTTACAAGTTGCCCAACGACGTTCGGATATTATTGAGGCCATCCACGACGGATCTTGGTTCCACGAGGAGGCCAAGCTCTGGATCTTTCTGCCGTCAGCTGGAGTGGTAACCATCTTGTGGCTGACAGGCATCTACTTATTCTTCTATCCATTCTGGGCCAAATATCACAATAAAAAGCGGCTAAAAAAACGAAAAGAAAAACGTCAGAAAGAGCAAGAAACGTTACAATTATAACCTCCTTTTTAAAAATTACGCAAAAAGGCAGAAGAACTTCACATTGATAGAGTTCACCGGCATATTTTCTTCTGCGCTGATCAAATAAAGCTCAAATGCTATAAAAAAGAGATTGGCCTCAAAAGCTGGAAATTTTTCAAAAGGCGGCTCAAGAAATTAAATCTGGACGAAAAAAGGGTGGATCTACATCACCAAAGCAAACCGCCTGCGTATCTAAGAAAAATCCCGTTGTACTTGTATATCCCGAGGGCATCTGGTATCACTCCTATAAGCCCGAAGTGTTGGAGAGAATTCTCCAAAAGCATCTTATCGGCGGTTAACCCATGGAATAATATATGATTGTGGAACAACAGCTGAAATATTGAAAACCAATCTAAAAACAAAACCCGACAGTTTTTAGACTGCCGGGCTTTAGTAAAACGTTCATTATAATCTACATATCGTGCAGTAGCATCACCGCATTTTGCATCATCCGCGCGGGCCCAACCCAGAACATGCGATACTGCGTGTTATCCAACAAAAACACCACTTTACCTAAGCCTATCTCCTGGACACCGGCAAAACCTTTTCCGGCTGCGTGCTCTCTATTTTTTTGAGATGCGGATCCTGCTGCCATCACTGACTCTGGATCACGATCATAATAACCTACTAACTGCCAATCGGTGGACGGCTGCAGCGCTTCATTACTAAATTTCAGCGAATATAGGCGATCCGGAATACCAAATGCCAATGGATTCGTATTATCGATATGTCCTTTGAATGCAGATCCGGGAATCCGTTTTAATCCCGACGTATCTTCCCGCGCGGCATAAGTGGTAAATGCTTCGGGATCCACTTCATCAGCTGCTTTTTTCTCTTCTTTGTTCTCCTCCTCTAACAACTTGACCGAGGTCAATCCAGATTTATCTTTAGTAGCAAATTCGGCGGCATCTTCATTAAGTACACTGCTGCGTGCTGATTTATACCAGTTGACATAACGATCTCTTCCATCGGGATTTAGCATCGGATCGATAATAGTAATAGCTTCTTCACGCATGCGTTGGTAAGCTGATCTTACAATACGAAGACTTTAAAATTTCACTTCTTGATGAGGAAGGTTCTGGAGAAAGATTTGGTAATATAACAAAATCACTTCTGGCAAATACCTTCAAAATTAAGTCAGATAATAAAGGGGAAGACCTGCGGGTCTCCAAAATTAATTTTGAACGGATAAAACATAAATCCGTTTTCAATTATTGGTGGAAAAGCTTACTCTCAGGCCTTAAAGAAAATATTGGCCTTTAAATTTGTTTTTGAACTAAATCGGAAAGCATGTCAAATATCCCCACATTCAAACAAATCCAGAAAGCATATCTTAAAATACGTGACAAAGTACATCGCACCCCGGTATTGAAAAGTCAAAAAGTTAACGAACGAGCAGGTGGAGAACTATTTTTTAAGTGCGAAAACTTCCAAAAAGTGGGTGCCTTTAAATTTCGCGGTGCAACCCATGCTGTTGGAGAGCTACCGAAAGAAAAAGCACAAACCGGTGTTGCTACGCATTCGTCCGGCAACCATGCACAAGCCGTTGCGCTTGCCGCCAAACAGCGAGGTATTCCGGCATATATCGTGATGCCCGAAAACGCCCCAAAAGTAAAAGTAAATGCCGTTCGGGATTACGGGGCCGATATTACGTTTTGTGAATCCACCCAGCAGGCCCGGGAATCAACATTGGAAACGGTCATTGATAAAACCGGGGCCACTTTTATCCATCCTTACGATAATCCGCATATTATTATGGGTCAGGGAAGCGCCGCTATCGAACTGCTGGAAGATCAGCCGAATTTGGATGTCATATTGGCTCCTGTTGGAGGCGGCGGATTAATCAGCGGTACAGCTATTGCTACCTCGGGCTTTTCCCCCGATACGAAAGTCATCGGCGTTGAGCCGGAAGTAGCAAATGATGCCTATCTTTCATTCAAAACAGGAGAACGTCATCCCGTACAAAGCACTGATACTGTGGCTGATGGATTGCGCACATCGCTCAGTGAACTTACCTTCAGCTGTATTCAACAACATGTAGATGATATTGTAACCGTTTCCGAACAGGAGATTATTGATGCCATGCGATTTATCTGGGAACGGATGAAAATCATCATTGAACCCTCAAGCGCTGTCCCGGCCGCTGCAGTTTTCAACGGTAAAGTTGATATTGAGAACAAAAAAGCCGGTATTATCATCAGCGGTGGAAATATGGATCTGGATGCCCTACCCTGGCAATAGAATTAGGAATTAAGAGTTGAGAATTAAGAATTTGGATTTATAAATGACTGATAAAATTACTGTTATCGGAGCCGGTGTTTCTGGTGTTACGACTGCACTAACATTGCAGCTTCTGGGATACAACACAGAAATTATTGCCGACAAAACGGTTTCTGATGTGTCTCACAAGAATAACTATCCCAAATTTGCCAGCTTATTCCCTTCGGCTTCGGTTATCCCTCACTCGGTCTATTCCGATCGGCTTGAAGAGCTCTTTAAACAGTCTCAATCTTTTTTCTACCAACTGCGCAAGCATACATTTGCCGGTATCACCATCCACAAACATTTTGAAGTTTTTGAGCTTGAGACCGATCCCCCTAAATACTGCGACTGGATGCTGAACTTTTCCCCCATCGATGATTTATCCGAAACAAAAGTACCCAGAAGATCCGACAATAAACCGCTTTACGGCTGGGTATTTGACTGCATCTTTGCGGATTGGTCGCTCTACTTTCCTGCTCTCATTGCACTTTATCGAAAAAGCGCTGGAACCATCACACAACAAAAACTAAAGAAAAAAGATATTCCCGATCTTTCTTCAGAAATTATCATCAACTGCAGTGGTACCGGCGGACCTTTACTATTTAATGATCCCAGCGAAGATCAGCTGATTATGCGCGGTCATCTGCTGCATAAATCCGATGCCCCATTGATTACAAACAATGCTGGTGAGATCATCTCCTATAATTATATGCCTCAACCCCATGTCTATTCCGACGCTGAGGGCAATGCCTGTGATGTGTATTGTTACCCCCGAAAAGACGGTTGGATACTCGGCGGCAGTCGTCAGGTGGGACATTTAAACAAAGAAAATAACTGGAAAAACGTAGAGAATTCTTCAGCTTATACTGTCAAGGATGTCCAATTTCCACGGCAGATCATTGATTTAAATAATGAGATTATCAATCATTCTTATGGTTATTCTCTT
The DNA here is from genome assembly GCF_052712805.1 of Fodinibius sp. AD559. NCBI lineage: Bacteria > Pseudomonadati > Balneolota > Balneolia > Balneolales > Balneolaceae > Fodinibius > Fodinibius sp. AD559. Next base: position 81,222 of record NZ_JBQPVW010000006.1, on the reverse strand, counting down.
GATGAATCTGATGATATCACTCCTTCGGTGGGATACCGCTATATCCGTAATCACAGAAATGGGCTGCGACTTGAAAAAGAAAAATCCTCAGGTAAAACAGTATATCACAATTATGGTCATGGCGGAGCGGGCGTTACGCTGTCATGGGGATGCGCAATAGAAATCGCTCATCAAATTTCAGCAAAAGATAAAGAGAACGTAAGAGCTGAACTGTTGGAAAACATCAGCGAGGATGATATGGAAAAGCTATCCTAACTTTTTAGTTATAGATCTGCTTTTCGGCGCAATCAGGGCAATCCAACCAGTTTTCTGATGGCATCTGCGGCAGTGCTTTGGGGCTACTCCCCTTCTCAAAAACAGGGCGATATAGCACATCACCTTTCTCATGGGACTCTCCACAACTATGGCAACTTTCCTCACCATCGAGCTCTTTGGGGGTATATCCCGCGATAATCCAACCTTCGTGACCAGCATGAACGGCCAAACTTTCCAGCGCCGCCCGAACCGTTTGGGACTTGTTACCACTGTAAAATTTACCAGAGAGCTCCTCCAAAAGTTTTACCGTATCGTCATCGAGCGTAAAGTTTAATCGTTTCATACTTCACAACCTACTTTGTGTTTATTTTGATGAAATTTGTAGTTAAACCAATGCCCGGTTACCAGCAACGCACTCCCCGCCATCGTTACCAGAGATTCGCCCCACAATCCTAACCATTCGTGGAAAATCCAAGCCAGCGCTACAACTACTAATCCCGAATACAACAAAATCGGAATTCGTTGTGGAAGATTGTTATGGCGCAATGCAAAAATTACTGTAGGTACAATCAACAAGAAAAGCAATGGATGGGTCCAAAAGTGAACTGATTCTGCTACCGGCCAAAGGGGTAATAGTGCTATTGCAACCGGAAAGAATAAGCAGTGTACGGCACATAAGCCTGAAAGGGTAATACCTATCTCATCCCAAAAAGATTTCGAAAACAAAAGTGGTACAAATTGATTGCATTTTTAATGTGTATTAAGATACACACTTATCGTTACTCTTACAAGCATATTATGCGAGTGGAAGGTTAAAATTATTTACAAATAATTTCATGACTCAGTTTCATAATTTCTACAACCTTCTATTTTAAGAGTAACAAATCTTTAATAAACGGTATCAAAAAATGTTAAATAGTAAAAGAATTTTTACTCTGTTAGGAGTTGTTTTTCTAACGCTTTGTTTGACGGCTCCATCTCTTGCCCAGCAGAATAACTTTTCCAGTGAAGATTACAAAAAATCACAGTATGATATTGAGATGCGTGACGGCATCAAATTGCATACCGTGGTGTATGTTCCAAAAGACACTACCCAGAAATATCCTATCTTGATGAAACGGACCCCCTATAGTTGCCGTCCGTATGATGAAGGAAAAATACCAGAACGCATCATGCATAATCCGCACTTGCAAAAGGAAGGGTTTATCTTTGTCTGCCAAGACGTGCGCGGACGTTGGATGTCGGAAGGGGATTATACGACGATGACGCCAAATCGTGAGGATCCCGATAAAATTGACGAAAGTTCTGATACCTACGATACGGTCGAATGGCTTATCAATAACATCCCCAATAATAATGGCAAAGTGGGACAGTGGGGTATTTCGTATCCCGGATTTTATACCACGGCTGGATTACCTGATGCGCATCCGGCTATGGCGGCTTCTTCACCACAGGCTCCTATCTCGGATTTCTTTTTTGATGACTTTCATCATCACGGAGCCTATTTCATGAGCTATTGGTACGTAACGCCCCTATTTGGGATACAGCACGAACAACCTACTGATACCTCATGGTATAATTTTGCAGATACCGGTACACAAGACGGCTACCATTTTTACAAAAGTATAACCCCCCTTTCTAAGGCAGATAATTATTACTCTGGAGAAAATTTCTTCTGGCAGGAACTAAAGAACCATCCCAATTATGATGAGTTCTGGCAAAGCAGAAATATCCTTCCACATTTAGATGATATTGACCACCCGGTTATGACCGTCGGTGGCTGGTTCGATGCTGAAGACCTGTACGGCCCGTTAAATACGTATCGATCAATCGAGGAGAAAAATCCTGATACCAAAAATACTATTGTAATGGGACCATGGAGTCACGGACAATGGGCCAGCGCCAATCCCCATCAATCAGTAGGAGAAATCTATTTTGGAGAGGGAATCTCTGCATTCTACCAAAAAGAAATTGAATATCCATTCTTTATGAAGCATTTAAAAGGTGTTGATACTAAAGACCTTCCCGAAGCTTATATGTTTGACACCGGTAAAAAAACATGGAGCACTTTTGATCACTGGCCACCTAAAAATATTGAACAGAAATCATGGTATCTACATGGTGATGGTAGTCTAAATAGTGACAAACCAAACAAAACCAAAAAGAACTATACTGAGTATAAAAGCGACATCGACAATCCGGTACCCTATAAAGAAGAAAGCGACCTCGTTTTTATTCCCCAAGATTATATGACCGACGATCAGCGATTTGCCGCGCGACGTCCGGACGTTATTACCTTTGAAACCCCCGTACTTAAAGAAGATGTAACCCTGGCTGGTGACATACTTGCTAATCTCTTTGTCTCAACCTCTGGAACTGCTTCGGATTGGGTTGTTAAAATAGTAGATGTGTATCCTCCCAGCACCGAAGAGAACGACTATACACCTGATGACGTAGAGCTTGATAACTATCATCAGATGGTGCGTAGCGAAGTTATGCGTGGGCGTTTTCGTGACAGCTATAAAAATCCCAAACCATTTAAGCCCAATAAAGTAACCAATATCGAACTTCCCCTGCAGGATGTGTACCACACCTTTAAAAAAGGTCATAAGATACAGATCCAAATTCAGAGCACCTGGTTTCCACTCGTAGATCTAAATCCACAAAAATATGTGCCAAATATTTTTAAAGCAGAGGAAGATGATTTCCAGGATGCACTTCAGCGCATTTATCACAGTTCTAAATATCCTTCTTCTATCAATGTAAAAGTGTTGAGAAATAAATAGGCTGATATAAAAGCTGAATTAAAACATTTATTTATTACTTAAAATAAAAAAGGCTCCGATAACAATCGGAGCCTTTTAACTTAAATACTATTCGAAAACAGCTTAACCTGCTTTCTTCTTCGCTTTAAAGCGATTGATAACACCACCATATAACACAGCCTCTTTCTGCCGATCACTGAAGGTATGTTTTACGGTATATTTCTTTCCTTTCGTCTTGTTGTGAATAACGACTTCGTTGCCATTTTTAATAGCTTCTCGGATATCATTCACTTCAAGAATATCTCCCTGATCGATGTCTTCGTAATCCACATCATGCTCAAATTCTAACGGTGGAATTCCGAAGTTAATCAGGTTTTGCCAGCCAATACGAGCATAGCTTTTGGCAATTACAGCTCGCATACCAAGATATCGGGGTGCAATAGCTGCGTGCTCACGACTGGAGCCCTGCGCGTAATTTTCACCCGCAATCACTACATGTCCGTTATGCTCTTTCTTGGCTTCCATGGCACGATCGTGAAAGTTTTCATCCACAACATCGAGCGTAAACTTACTGATTTCGGGAATATTACTGCGATAAGGAAGTACCTCAGCTCCGGCACGGAGAATTTCATCCGTCGAAATATCATCACCCATTTTTAGCAGAACGGGAACGTCGAAATCTTTGAGCTCATCAAAATTGGGCATAGTTGAAATATTTGGTCCCTTCTTGATTTCCCCACGTTCCTCCTTCGGCTTCGGTGGCGTAAGCATCTCAGTATTAACAACCAGTTTCTCCGGATGCTCGTATTTAGGATACTCCATATTGTAAAGATCTTCGAGATCACGAGGATCGGTAATCTTACCGGTCAGTGCAGAAGCAGCTGCCGTCTCGGGACTAACCAGGAATACCGAATCTTCGGGCGTTCCTGAACGATCTGGGAAGTTCCGCGGCACGGTGCGCAGGCTGTTCTGCCCTGATGCCGGCGCCTGTCCCATCCCAATACAACCGTTACAACCGGCTTGGTGAATACGAGCACCGGACTGTACCAAGTTATACATTACATTATTCTTAACCATATTCTCAATGATCTGTCGTGATGTTGGGTTGATATCCCAAGAGACATTGTCTTTGGTCGTTTTATCTTTTACGATCTCAGATGCCATCCAGAAGTCACGATATCCCGGATTGGCAGAAGATCCCACATAGGATTGATAAATATCTTGACCCTCTACTTCGCGAACGGGAACAACATTACCCGGACTGCTGGGCAGAGCAATCAATGGTTCAACATCATCAAGGACAAGCTCTTCATACTTATCATATTCAGCACCTTCATCGGCTTTGAGCTCAACAAATTCATGTCCCCGCTCCTGCGATTCCATGAAGCGACGCACTTCTCCGTCGGCAGGGAATACAGTACTGGTTGCGCCCATTTCGGTACCCATGTTTGCAATGACATGGCGATCCATAGTAGAAAGATTTTTGAGTCCTTCTCCAAAATATTCGATCACATATCCGGTTGCTCCGTCAACGTCATAACGACGCAACATTTCAAGTACTACATCTTTGGCACTTACCCAATCAGGTAGATTCCCTTTTATCTCAACACCTAATACTTTAGGCATTTTGATGTATAGAGGTTCCCCGGCAATAGCAAAAGCGACATCCAATCCGCCTGAACCAATTGCAAGCATACCCATACATCCGGCTGCAGGGGTGTGGCTATCGGAACCGGCTAATGTTTTTCCGGGAATGGCAAAACGTTCGGTTTCAATGGGATGACTCACTCCGTTACCCGGACGACTGAACCACATACCAAACCGTTCAGCAGCGGATTTTAGAAATACGTGGTCATCCGGATTTTTAAAATCCGTTTGGATCAAGTTGTGATCAACATATTGGCACGATAATTCGGTTTGTGCTTCATCCAGTTCCATAGCCTCAAGCTCAAGCATCACCATAGTACCAGTGGCATCTTGCGTGAGGGTTTGGTCAATTTTAAGACCAATTTCCTGGCCCGGAACCATTTCACCATCAACGAGATGGCTTTTAATTAGTTTCTCAGTAGCATTAAGTGGTTTACTCATAAATATATAATTGGATTTGTTTCCGCTGTATAGTTGATTACCTAAAGTAAAATTCTTCTAAAATCGTTTCTTAAAATACCGCACGATGCCCCTATTCTTCAAGTAAATGCACAAGAAATAATAATTTATACATATTCTAAGCTATAAGTAGAAATATATACTTAGTTTTTAAAGTTTTTTTTCTTAATTAACAATACTTCATAAGCTGCAAAGATAACCTGAGTTAAAACTTCGTATGAACACGAGCGATGTAGTAGCAATGCTTGCCAAAAATTGGGATATGACCCAAGCTGAAGCACGTAAATTGTTAGATGTTATTACCCAAACATTTAACGAAAATATTGCTACCGGTAATTCTTTTTCGATTCCGGAACTGGGGACGTTTGGCACTACTACTCGAAAAAAACGAAAATCTTATAATCCCCACTATGAGCAATACATGAAGCTACCTCCAAAACGGGTTGTTGATTTTAATCCCAGCAAGGGACTAAAAGAAGACTTAAAACAAGTGGATATAGACGATGAGTAAAAAGGTCACATTCGGAGAACTTATTGAGTCGATTGCTGAAGAAACGGATAACAGCAAGGAATTTACTCACGACTTTCTCAAGGATTTTGTGGACGTCATCAATGGCGGACTCAAAGAAGACGGTAAGGTAAATATTGCCGGCTTTGGAAAGTTTGAACTTCAACGTGTGGATGAGCGTGAAGGGTATAATCCGCAAACCCAAGAGAAAATGACAATTCCGGCTCATAACAAAGTGGTATTCAAGCCATATAAAGATCTCAGAGAGCTGGTCAATGCCCCCTATGCACATATGGAACCGCAGCTGATAGAAGAAGAACCTGAATCTTCTGAAAAAGATTTTTCTCCCTCTGATCAGCAAACAATAGAATCCCAAACAGAAGAGTCTGGTGTTGAGAACGACAGAAGCACTGACGAAGAAACCGAGCAATTAGAACAGGAACAGAAATCAGGGCCTGATATTACAGAAAGTTCAGAAGAGCAGGAACTTATTGAGGATGATTTTATCCCCACTGCTCCTCCTACCTTGCACGAACAAAAGAGCAATGAGGATGAAGCCCAAGGTGAAGATCAGGAAGAAACAGACCAGGAATCTCCTTTTGATTTTGGAGTGGAACAAGATTTTGCTGAGAATACGGCACAGACCTCAACCCCTGAAAGTTCAGAAGGTATAAAAGATGACGATGACAATGGAGATATTGTCGAATTCGGTGCTACCCAGTCGGAGGAGGAAGATGATCTCCTTGAAGAGTTCATCGGTTCACAAGAAAAAGAACAAGAAGATGAGTCCTCTGAGGATTTAGCAGCTGAAGAAGAGCTTGAGCCAGAAAAAAACGAGATTCACGAAAGTGGTGACGAACCAGCCGAAACAGTATCAAGCGATAAAGACGATAAAGAGAAAGAGCCAACAAAATCGGAAGAAGAAGTTCTGGCAGAGGAAGTTGAAAAACTTGAAGAAACTGCTGAAGATTTAAAACAGGATCAACCAGATCAGTCTGACCAGCAAGATGTGAAAGAGACCTATCGCACTGCTACAACAAGCCATCGGTCTGACCGAGGTTCTTCATTTTCTTACGTAGCGGCAGCTGTAATTATCCTACTACTCATTGCAGGAGGAGCTTGGTATTACAGCACAATACCTACGAATGATACTACCCTATTCTCTTCGTCTGAAGAAACAACAACCTCAGCTGACGTGACCGACCAACAAGATAATAACACCCAGCCACAGTCTTCAGAACAACAAGAAGCCGAAGACGCTCAACAGACCACACAAAGTCAGGCACAATCAGGATCACAGACTCCGGCAACAGCACAATCAACAAATAATAAAACACCAAATAACCAGGCTGTTGAAATTGAAGAAGGACAAACCTTGTGGAGTCTTGCCAAGGATCGTTATGGGAATCCCCGTTTATGGCCCTGGATTTACGGCAATAATGGTTCGCTTGATGATCCCGATCTGATATATGCCGGCAGCTCACTTTCAGTTCCGCTGCCATCGGGACCGCAAAATACGCTTACCAGCACTGATTCAGTGGGCGTTGCAAAAGGATTTATCGCCACCTACAAATGGTATAAAAGCAATGAGCAATCTAAAGCTAAAAATCACCTTTGGGCTGCCAAGTTGTATCACGATAATTTACAACAGCTTGCTGATGTACCGATAGATAAAACAGATCTTTCTTATGCCAACAGAGCCCGCTAACGGTTCCTTTGGCAAACTTTAGACCCTTAAATAAAATTTGTAATAAAAGCACACCATAGGAGTAAATATATGATTCGTCACGTAGTAATGTGGAAATTGAAAGAGGAAGCGGAAGGTGCCACCAAGGAAAAGAATGCCGAAAAAATGAAACTTATCCTGGAGGGACTAAAAGTAAATATTGACGAAATTAAAAATGTGGAAGTCGGAATCAATATTTCTGATGATGATGACGAAGCGGGTTCACCGTATGATGTAGTGCTGATCTCCGATTTTGAAACCGAGCTGGACTACACCATGTATACCCGTGATGAAAATCACAAAAAAGCCCTTAAATTTATTAACTCAGTAATCGACGAACGCCACTTTGTTGATTACAAAGTAGATACCTAAGAGCTGATAAATACTATTGTTATATATTATAGCAGGGGTTTTACCATAAGCCCCTGCTTTTTTATTTCCTCATCCTTGCCCCGGCTTCTGTTACCAGCTGTTTAAAAATTCTGCGCTGCGCCGGTATCTGTGGCATATATTCCGGATGCCACTGTACGCCCAAAACAAAATCCCGTTCGGTATGTTCAATAGCCTGTACAATACCATTTTCTTCTTTTGCAACAACGGCTAAACCTTCGCCCAGCTCATCTACAGCCTGATAATGCAATGCATTAACCCACACCCTTTGAAAGACCAGAATATCACGCAGCATGCTATTTTCATCCACTTCTACCCTCTTTTTCGGCCAGACGCTATGTATCCTGGGTACTTCGGTATAGTAACTCGTGATATCCTGATAAAGAGTACCTCCAAAATGAATATTTAGCAACTGAGCTCCCCTGCATATTCCCAATATTGGGATATCTTTATCCACTGCCTCTTTGATTAAAGCAAACTCAAGTTCATCACGGTTGTCATCAATATCTTCCGATGATGCAGAAAAAATCTTTCTCAAAAAATAAATAAATGGGAAGAAAAAAATTGTCAATAGGTAGTTAAAAAACCTCCGGAAGTTCGATACTTTATCATCTTTCGAAAACAAATCACGAAGATCTTCCGCTCCATAACGATCCGGGTTGATATCTGCGCCCCCTCCTATAATAAGACCGTGAATATCTTCCTTAGGCAACCCTTTTTGTGGTTGGATATGGATAGCATGGCCGCCATGCAAAAACACCGCAAAACGGGTAAACCACCAAGCCGTCCGCCCGCCTTTATCGGGTCCTGTTACCCCAATATTTGGTCTACTGTTGTTCATCAAGATCCAGTAATATTTCTAAAGTTTTTGCCCATCCTTTACGAAATGATATTACAGTTTGACCACGATGCAGTAAATATAACCGACTTAACTTCTCAAGCATTTCATCAGCAGCAAGCCTCTCCACCACCAGCCAGTGATTCCATTCATCCTCAAAACGCCAGTCTGGATCATCAATCCTGCTGTTCGGCAAACGGTAATGAAAAGTGGGACGCGGTTCGTTCTTTTCGCCCTCCATTACGGGTGCGATAAGCTCTTCATTTAGCATCCCAAAAATAGGCATCATATCAACCGGACGATTACGTGTTGGATTAAATTCGATATAATCCTCAATAAATTGATCCGAATCCGGGGCATAACCCGGATCCAAAACCTTCTTTACGTATTTTTCAGGAAAGGGATCCACAAACGGAGAAATACGCCTTGTCATATCAATATCGTGAGCTTCTAAAAGCCAAGGATATACAATAAGAAACGCTCGCAAATAACGCAGAAGCGTAGATATTTGTATGTCCGGGGCCTCAATATTCAAATGCATTCCAAAGGCATGCATCATAGATGCATATGTTCCTTTCGCTTTATTTTGCTGAAGAGCCTCGCGAAGCTTTTCTAACTTTTCCAATTCCTGTATAGTAACCGGTGGCATAACAATCTCGAGCGGCACTACCGACCGCGCCATTTTATCAACCACATCTTCTATCGATTTGCGGATAGAATCTTCCTCAAGGCTGATTCCCAACTTATCAAAAATATTTTCTTCGGCCATCCTTCGAAGAATACGCGCATCCAGCTCTACCCTAAAATCTCCCAGATCACTGCCAGAAATATTAATCTGATATCGGTGCTCCCGAGTTATTTCACCGCCAAAAACGGATGTAATAATCTTAGCCGCCTCCATGGGCTCAATACCGGCGAACTCAATCTCAAGTCCCACTTTTCTGGGGTTGCCGTCGTTATTTTTTGTAATCGGAGGTGATAAAAAGGACATTTAGCATCGAAATTGATTGTGAGAAGTTATGACAGCGACATACAAATCTAAATGACTGTAATAGCTTGGAAAAACAGTCAGTTGTAAAAGCTTGCAAATGAGCCCATTGATAATTTGCCAACAAATTAGCTTCTTAGCATAATCAAGTTTTGAAGGACTGCAAAATCTCATTAACAAAATTCAGGGAAAACTTATGAAACGACTCATCCGGCTTAGCCTACTGCTGATCTTTTTCTTACCCATCATGACAGTAGCGCAGCAATCCAAAGTTTTTACAGGAGCTAAAATCATTCCCATAAGTGGTGAACCCATTGATAATGGCGTGCTCGTCACCAAGGGTGATAAAATTGTTGCTGTAGGACCTGAAGGAGAAGTTGATATTCCATCTAATGCAAAAGAATTTGATGTATCCGGCAAAGTTATTATGCCCGGGCTCGTGGATTCTCACTCTCATATTGGCGACGGCGACGGCGGTGATCGCTCTGCGGCACTCCATCCCGATGCCCGAATTATTGACAGTATCGATCCGCACAGCGAAACGTTCAAAAAAGCACTGGCCGGAGGCGTAACAACGGTGAATGTGATGCCCGGCTCAGGTCATTTGATGAGCGGACAAACGGCTTATCTCAAACTCCGTAATGCGGATAAAATTGAAGAAATGCTTTTTGTAGATGATCCGCGAAACGAAATAGCTGGTGGACTCAAAATGGCGAACGGCACGAACCCCATAGGTGATCCCCCCTTCCCCGGAACCCGGGCCAAATCGGCTTCGATGGTTCGGGAGCTATTTATAAAAGCGCAAAACTATAAAGAAAAAGTTGAACAGGCTGACGGAGATCCCGAAAAAATGCCCAAGCGTGATATAGGCATGGATGCACTGGTTGAGGTGCTGAACGGAGAACGTATCGTCCACTTCCATACTCATCGACATTACGATATCCTCACTGCTATTCGACTGGCCGAAGAGTTTGATTTTCGATTAGTTTTACATCATGTAAGTGAAGCCTGGAAAGTCGCCGACGAAATTGCAGAAGCCGATGTCCCGGCATCTATCATTGTACTTGACGCTCCCGGGGGAAAACCCGAAGCCACAGATATAAAATATAAAAACGGAGCTGTACTTGAGGAGGCCGGAGTAACGGTAGGATATCATACCGATGCCTCCATTACCGATACGCGGCTGTTTTTACGGTCCGCAGCATTTGGCGTACGCGCAGGAATGAGTCGTGAGGCGGCACTCAAAGCACTGACCATCGAAAATGCCAAAATGATGGATCTGCAAAATCGGGTGGGAACGCTCGAAGCCGGCAAGGATGCTGACTTTGTGGTTTTATCCGGCGATCCGCTAAGCGTCTATACGAAAGTTGAACAAACATGGGTCGAAGGTATTAAGCGATTCGATTACTCAAATCCCAAAGATCGCAAGTATTCCACCGGCGGTTATGATGTATTCCGAGGTTCGGCTCACAATCATCACGGTGATAAATAATTCGCCGCTAACTCAAATTGTAATGCCATATTGAATTTGATTCAGCATCCTCAAGAATTTAAGCTTATAAAAATTAGCGCTATGAAAAAACGAATTACACTTTTTGTTTTTGCACTATTGATTGGATTAAGTACCGTTACACAAGCCCAAATGGCTGTCCAGGCCGATACGCTTTACACCATGGAAGGCAACAAAATTGTGAACGGTGTTGTTCTCATCACGAACGATAAGATTGAAGCAGTCGGCTCAGCTTCAGAAATTGAGATCCCTTCTGATTATAAAACCCACCAGGCTTCGGTTGTTACGCCGGGACTGGTGGACGCCCACAGTGTGGTAGGCCTGGCGGGAATATACAACCGAGACGATGACCAGAATCAACTCGAAACTTCAGATCCCATCCAACCCGAACTGCGAGCCATCGATGCCTATAATGCCCGTGAACAGCTGGTGAAATTTGTGCTCGATAAAGGGGTGACTACCACCCATACGGGACACGGACCCGGGGCCTTGGCCAGTGGACAAACGATGATTGCCAAGACCCCATATAACACGGTTGAAGAAGCGCTTGTGGATTCTTCAACAACCGTCGCTTTTACACTCGGCTCTACCGTTGGACGCAACTTTGACAGTCCCGGCACAAGTGCCAAAGGGATTTCCATGCTTCGGCAAAAGTTCATAGATGCACAGGAATATCTCGAAAAACGTCAGGCTGATGACCCCGAAAAGCGTCCCGCAAAAGATTTAAAAATGGAAGCTCTTGCTGATGTTCTAAATGGAGAGCTCACGGCTTTGATTACCGCTCAACGATCCAATGATATTATGTCGGCCCTGCGACTGCAGGAAGAGTTCGGTTTTGATATGATTCTGGACGGAGCGGCCGAAGCATATTTGCTATTAGATGAAATCAAAAAAGCCGGAGTGCCGGTTATTATCCATCCCACGATGGTACGTACTTATGGAGATACCAAAAATGCCAGCTTTACCACGGCCGGTAAATTAGCCGAAGCGGGCATTCCTTTTGCTTTTCAAAGTGGATTTGAAAGCTACGTACCTAAAACTCGAATTATTCTCTATGAAGCGGCCATTGCCACCAGTTACGGACTTGATCGGGAAAAAGCATTACATGCCTTGACAAAAGCTCCCGCCGAAATACTCGGTATAAGTAACCGCGTTGGATCGCTGGCGGAAGGCAAAGACGCTGACCTTGTATTATTTGACGGCGACCCCCTTGAATACACCACCCATATTAGTTCTGTAATTGTTGATGGAAAAGTCGTAAAGGAAAAGGAATAGAAATATCTCAAATCCTCAGGATTTAAAACTCTTTAATCTTTCATTTAGACTTTGAGTCTTTGTAAAATCCTGAGGGTTTATAAAATATTAATCAATTGTTTGTATAAGCTTCGCGGATAGTTCCGCGGAGCCTTTCTTTGATCCCTTCATCGGTAAAAGCGTGATCAATGGCCTCAAGATTACAGCGTAACAGCTGTTCAATATTCCAATCAAAAATATTGGAGAGCGTCTGATATTCTTCATCTAACCTTACATCAGAAATCGTACGCGTATCTGTATTTACGCTCAGCGAAATCCCTTTTTCGTATAGCGTATCAATCGAATGGTCGTGAATCGTATCAAAAACATTGGTTTGTACATTACTTGTGGGACAAACCTCCAAATGGATTTCGTGCTCTCTTAAATAATCAAGCAGCTCATCATCTTCTGCACTTCGAACACCGTGACCAATCCGTGAAGGCTTAAAATGCCCAAGCGTCTCCCAAACACTTTCTGCCCCACAGGCTTCTCCCGCATGAGCGGTACAGTTCAATCCTTTTTCATTGGCATATTCAAATGCCGGAATATGATTGTCGATCGGAAAACCCGCCTCGTCTGCGGCAATATCGAACCCTACTACTCTGCTGCCGGCAAACTGTTCAACAAGTCTAACCGTTTCCATACTCTGATTCTCAGAATAATTACGCAGCGTGCATAAAATAATACCGGCCTCAATGCCCGTTTCTTTCACCTGTTCTTCTACCGTTTCATTCACTGTATCAACCACCTCCTCCGCCGACAACTCTTTTCGAGTATGCAACAGCGGAGCAAAACGAATTTCTGCATAGATTACATTATCTGCCTGTAATTGTTCAAACAAATCTTGGGTTACCAACTGCAGCGCTTCCCGATCCTGCATTAACGCTACAGCACTTTCAGAACGACTTATATAATCTGCCAAATTCCGGCATTTATCCGGTGCAATAAACTTTTCTCGATATTTTTCCTTACTTATATCAGGATCTAATTGCTGCACCACATCAAAACTTAGCGAACAGTCTAAATGTAGGTGTAACTCAACTTTTGGGAGGTCAGAAAATACCATATTACGATCAATTTGGAGAATTAAATAAAACGACTGAAAATCGGGAATTTATCAGAAAGCACAAATAGGCTTTGCAATAGAATAACAACATATTCCATTATCTCTTGCCCTAATTTGTTATGATCAACGTTTCTAAGTGGTGCTTGGGTTCCTTATTTTATATGGCAATCAAAATAAGCTATACAAATATCCGTTTTAGTATTATCGACCATTCATGACGTATCTTTCCACTGAAAACCTGTCAAAAAATTACGGACACAAGGTATTATTCGAAGGACTTACTTTTGGGATTTCCGAAGGAGACAAAACAGCGCTCATTGCCGAAAATGGTACGGGTAAATCTACGCTCCTTCATATTTTAGCCGGTAAAGAAACACCGGACGAAGGCAAGGTAATGATTCAGAATGACGTTAGTATCGGTTTTTTAGAACAGGATCCTCAACTCGATGAAAATCTCACTATCCGGGAATATATAGCTCAGAGCAACAATGAAAAGGTACATCTGATCCAGGAATATGAGCGCGCCGCAGAGGCTCAGGCTAAAGATTACAACGAAGAAACACAGCAAGCTTTTCAAAAAGCCGCCTCTAAGATGGATGCTGCCAATGCCTGGGACTATGAACAACGGATGGAACAGATCCTCGGGAAGCTCAATATTCACGATCTTGATCAATCTATTGCAACGCTTTCGGGTGGACAGCGAAAGCGCGTAGCCTTGGCTTTTGTGCTATTGGATGATCCCGACATGCTCATTCTCGATGAGCCCACCAACCATCTGGATGTGGAGATGATCGAATGGCTGGAAGATTATCTTAAGTCGACGAATAAAACACTGCTAATGGTAACGCACGATCGTTACTTTCTGGACCGGGTGTGCGATCACATCATCGAACTGGAAAATGGCAAGCTCTATCATCACCAGGGAAATTACCAGTACTTTCTACAGAAGCGTGCCGAGCGACGGGAAATTGAGCGCAAGCGCGCCCATAAAGCCAATCAACTTTACAAACAAGAGCTGGAATGGATGCGCCGATCGCCCAAAGCGCGGACCAGTAAATCAAAATCCCGCATCGATGATTTTAAGGAACTCGAAGATGAGCTCGATACCGGTCCCGATGGACCCGAACTACACCTGCAAATGGATATGCAGCGCATGGGCGGTAAAATTTTAGAGCTGCTAAATGTATCCAAAAGTTACGGTGATGAGAAGATTCTGGACAGTTTTTACTACGACTTTGAGAAGGGTGAACGTATCGGCCTCATCGGTGAGAACGGCGTGGGTAAAAGCACCTTTCTAAAAATACTTACCGGTGAAGAGTCATTTGATTCCGGCAAGCGGCGCGTGGGTGAAACGATCGTATTTGGCCACTACCGCCAAGAAGGGCTCAATTTTGATGAAGATCAGCGCGTAATTGATATCATCGAAGACGTGCGAAAAGTGGTGGAACTCGCGGACGGATCAAAGATATCGGCCTCACAGTTCCTCAAGCATTTCATGTTTACTTCAGATATGCAATATACGCCGGTCAAAAACCTTAGCGGCGGCGAAAAACGCCGATTAAGCCTGATGATGGTACTGCTGGAAAATCCCAATTTCCTGGTCCTTGATGAGCCTACCAACGATCTGGATCTGCTTACACTCAACAAGCTCGAAGAATTTTTAATGGGATTTGAGGGCTGCCTGATTATAGCATCACACGACCGCTTTTTTATGGATAAACTGGTCGACCACTACCTTATTTTTGAGGGAGAAGGAAAAGTTCATGATCATCACGGTTCTTACGAAGAATATCGACAGCTAAAAAAAGAACGCGAAGCCGAAGAGCGTGCTAAAAAGAAGGCAGAATCTTCGAACTTCAAAAATGGTCAAAAAAACAATTCTGGCAATTATAAAGAACGCCTGAGCTATAACGAACGCCGTGAATACAATAAGCTGGAAGATAAAATTGCAGAGCTTGAAGAAAAGAAAGAAGAATTAGAAGCAGAAATAAGCAGTGGAAAACTGGATCACGAACAACTTCGCGAAATGTCAGATAAATACTCAGCGTTAAAAGCCGAAATTGAAGAGTGTACAGAACGCTGGTTTGAATTGGCCGAACGGGCATAATATTATGCCTTCAATATCATCACTGTTAAAAAGATAAGTTAACACTTGAAGCCATACTATTTATTTACTGGCGACTGGTATTAACCGTCATATTTGTCACCTTGGCGCCTGCAGAGAGAGAAAAACGATTAATAACTTATTTAATATTACTGCTCTCCTTCCTAAATTATATTTCTACAAAATGCATCTAATTTTAAGATTATGGAACCTAAGAAAATTCCTATTGATGGGACTCTTGATCTACATACCTTCAAACCCGAAGAGCTGGGCTCACTCATCCCCGATTATATTGATGAGTGCCTGAAAGAAGATATCTACGAGATTCGTATTATTCACGGTAAAGGGACGGGAAATCTTCGGCGTTCGGTACATGCTCTTCTTGATAGAAATGATAACGTACAGTCCTACTCACTGGCCAGCGACCGTAGCGGATGGGGCGCCACTATTGCCATCCTTATAAAAGTTTCGTAATTGTTATCCGTTTAAAAATAGATTACAAATTGGATACTAAGCCCGTGTAAACAAAACACACTAATGCATGACAGTCTTCAATCATTGTTACTACTATAATTCTTATTTCTGCTGATTCTATTAGGATACAATGCTTTTATGAGCTACAAGTGGCATAAAAATAATTTAGGAGAGTAATACAAAGCTGAAACCAAACATTTCTACTGGTACGTTATCTATTACAATCCAAACGATCCGCGATTATTTAAACCTCGCGGTGGAGGTTATACCCTTAACTTTACCGGACCCATAGCAATTATAGCTACAACAATAATAATTGGTAGTTATATTCTTATCCTGATTTACTTGTAAGTAGTAATTTTAGCGATTATTCCCGAAGCATAAACATAATAGGAAGCGTATATTGCACGCGTACCGGAACCCCACGCTGTTCCCCGGGTTCAAACTTCGCTAATTTTACAACACGTAACGCTTCTTCGTCACATCCTCCTCCAATACCGCGAATAATTCTCGGATCTTCTACCTCTCCCTTTTCATTGACAATAAATTGCACGATGACCCGACCTTCTATACCGGCTTTTTGAGCCCTGTCAGGATAGACAATTTTCTTTTGAAGTTCTGCTAAACTGGTTTTCATCTCAGGCATTTTTTCCACCGAAACAAAGAAATCCTCTTCTTCCTCCTCTTCAACAGCTTCCTCCTCTTGGGGCGGTGGCGGCATATCCAAGGCTTCCTCCATATCAATTTCCGCATCAATATTGATTTCAACATCTTCGATAATCTCACTGTTAGGAACAGCTACGGGAACCTGTGGTTGCGGGGGTGGGGGTGGGCGATCTTGCTGCTCAGTTTGTACCACCTCTTCCATCTCAATAACCTCTTGTTCCCCTTTATATGTTATTTCTGACTTTTCAACATCAAAATCTATTTTTGTCAATCCTATAAATATCAGGAGTGATACGATAAGTCCTACTTCCCAAAAAAGTTTATAATAAGTTCTGAGATCATATTTTGGATTTTTCATATCTGGACACATAACAACCTCCTTCTTAATTTGGAGAGCCGAAAACAGGTGGCCCATCGGGCATCAAAAAAATATAAGCTGCGATCATAATACTCTATTCCAACTTATTCTAATAGTAGTAGTACAAGAATCAGACCATTCTTTAATTTATACAGTCATGCGCTCTTAATTCTCTAAACACGATATTTTCAGGCATTCCAAGATCTTTATTGCATCGGTGCAAGAGTTGTATCACCCGAGGTTGTAACATTGCATGACAAAGAATACATCCCTCTTATACTATTTTCGAATAATGGTATTAAAACTGATTCAATCTCAAATTCTGTAGTAATAATATTTTGCAGTTTATAAATCTGCCTTTAACTCGACTTTAATCATTTCGAGTAACACAAATTTCTTTATATTCAACTGATCAAGATCAAACCATCCAATAAACTTTTTGTACGATGAAAATTATTCAGCTTTTAATTTTATCGCTGGCATTCAGCCTACTGCTGTCATCCTGCGATCAATCCAACAGTGAAACAGACTCCATGCAAAACAATCCCCTATTTTCTGAAAGCTCCCTACCCTATGAAGCACCCCAGTTTGATGCCATAAAAGTTGAGCATTATCGCCCTGCTTTTGAGGCAGGAATGGACCGCGAATTGGAAGAAATGGAAGCTATTGCTACGAATCCGGAGCCGCCAACTTTTGAAAATACTATTGTAGCAATGGAAAAAAGCGGAGAACTCCTTCGACGGACCAGCTCCGTCTTTTACAACCTTACATCAGCCCATACCAACGATCAGATCCAGGAGATACAGTCAGAAATGGCTCCTAAACTGGCCGCCCATTCTGATGACATCCTGCTTAATCCCGATCTTTTCGATCGCGTTAAAACCCTTTACCAAAAACGTGACGAACTTGACTTGGATGAAGCCTCATTGAAACTACTGGAGGACACCCATCGCGAATTTGTCCGTGCTGGGGCCGAACTAACAGAAGAAGAGAAAGAACGAATGCGCGAAATCAACGAGCGCGTTTCTACCCTTACAACCCAATTCCAGGATAATCTACTCGAGATAACCAAAGAGCGCGCCGTTTTGGTTGATGATGTAAAAAAACTGGACGGACTCAGCGAAGATCGCATTTCAGCGGCCAAAGAAGCTGCTGCAGAACGTGGTGAAGAAGACAAGTATTTGCTCAGTATTACCAACACCACCCGTGTCCCTATTTTAAAAAGCCTGAATAATCGTGATCTGCGCGAACGTGTTTGGAAAGCCTCTGCCTATCGCGGAATTGGACAAGATGGTGGAATAGATAATCGCCCCATCATCCTGGAGCTGGCAAAACTGCGCGCCGAAAAAGCGAACTTGTTGGGATATGAGAACTATGCCGCCTATAAGCTCGATCCTCAAACAGCTAAAACACCGGACGCCGCACTTGATATGCTTACGGATCTCATTCCACCGGTTATCCAAAACTCAAAAAATGAGGCCGATGCTATTACTGAAATGATGCGAAAAGATGGAATCGACGGCAAAGTACAGCCGTGGGACTGGAATTACTACGCTGAGAAAGTTCGCAAAGCCGAATACAATATCGATGAATCAGAAGTACGTCCATATTTCGAGCTGGACCGGGTGTTAAAAGACGGCGTATTCCATACTATGGAAAAACTGTTTGGCATCACCTTCGAGGAACGAAATGATCTGCCGGTCTATCATCCTGATGTACGAACATTCAACGTATATGATGAGAACGGCGAACAAATCGGGCTGTTTTACGCGGATTATTTTGAGCGCGATTCCAAACGCGGCGGAGCCTGGATGAACTCATTCGTCTCGCAATCACATCTACTCGACAAAAAGCCAGTGATTGTCAACGTCATGAATATCCCACCTCCCGCCGAAGGGGAACCTGCACTCATCAGCTTCGACAATGTTACGACCATGTTCCACGAAATGGGACATGCCGTCCACGGACTTTTCTCCGATGTAAAATATCCATCACAATCGGGAACCTCTGTTCCACGCGATTTTGTGGAGTTTCCATCAACATTTGAAGAAGACTGGGCTATACAGCCGGAAGTGCTCGAAAATTATGCCATCCACTACGAAACAGGAGAACAAATTCCACAGGATCTGCTCGACAAAGTCATCGAAGCCAGTAATTTTAACCAAGGCTTTGATACGCAGGAATACCTGGCAGCAACCATGCTCGATATGGAATGGCACCTGCTGGGTCAAAATGAGATCCCTCAAGATGTTCAAACATTTGAAAACAATGCCCTTGCAAAATATGATTTGGACATGCAGGCCATACCACCGAGATATAAATCGCCCTATTTTGCCCATATTTTCTCTGGCGGATATGCAGCTAATTACTACGCCTATATCTGGAGCGAAGTACTTGCTGCAGATGCTTTTGCCTATATGCTCGAGCAAGGTGGTTTGGAAAAAGAAAACGGTGATCGTTTCCGTGAGTATATTCTTTCTCAAGGCGGCAGCGACGAAGCAATGGAGCTCTACAAACAGTATCGCGGCCAGGAACCGGATGTCAAACATCTGCTAAAACGCAGAGGACTTGAGGTGGACAATTAATATTTAGTCCATCGGGTATTAACATTTACTATCATAGGCTGGAATTTGAATAAAATTCCGGCCTAACTTATTTATATCCATCTTACCCCATATACCACCAGGTATATCACAATATATTTGATAAAAGAACCAGACTTTTTTAGAATTCTAAAGAATTGTTAACAAAGCTATTTCTGATGCGACAGATTAAACAGTTACTGTTCATTTTATTAATTGCAGTTACGGTAACCCACTGCAATAATCTGAAATCTTCTCAAGATGCCGACCTTTACTTCGATGGAGAAGTAACCTATATGGAACTTGAAGGTGGTTTTTGGGCAATCCAAACTGATGCAGAGACCTATGAACCCACCAATCTGCCCTCTGAATTTCAGAAAGATGGGCTTGAAGTTACGGTCTCTGCGAATGTAGAAGAAAACAGAGGAAGCATTAGAATGGTCGGGCCTGTTATTCATATTATTGACATAGAAAAAAGATAATTCATCTCTTCCCATGTTAGCTATAAATTACGCCTGAGGTCTTTTAACACAATCAGGTCTCGGATATCTAATTAGCAAGCCCATATCCCCTTCTATCTTTCACACTAACTAAATGCTTACAATTTTTTTATCTATTTTTTGAAACTTCGAATCAAATTTTTCGTTTGATCACTTTGACTGATTTCGAAACCATCATAATCCGAAACACAGTTTGATGATAACAATAGGTAAGTAAATAAGCGTGTAAATTTTCATTTTTTTAAAATAATACCATTGGTATTCCTGACGATTTGAATTATAATGTTTTACTTTGCTGATCATCTGTGCTATCAAAAAATCTCGATATTTTTTTAACAAAAAATAAAAACTGAACGGTTTGAATTCTTTAAAAATACTATTGGCACTTCTTCTCTTGGCAGGAACCACAGCTTGCCAAAACACTAAAAAAGCAACAAAAAAATCTTCAGCTGACACCGCTGATAAATCTGAACTTGAAGAGCTCTATTGGGATCGTATTGAAAGCTCCCGAACATCATTCACCAAAGCTGATGTCAAGTTTATGACGGGAATGATTGCCCATCATGCACAGGCACTCGTTATATCTCGCTTAGCCCCTGAAAATGAAGCCAGCCCTAAAATACAGCGACTTGCAGCACGCATCATCAATGCTCAGCAGGATGAAATAAAATCTATGCAGCAGTGGCTCCGTGACCGAGATCAACCCGTGCCTAATATTGAAATTAGAGGGCTTAATTTAATGATAGAACTCAACGGTGAACCCTATACCATGTACAAGAAAATGCGCGGGGTTTTGTCGCAGCAAAAGATCGAAGAATTAGCTGCTGCAAAGGGATCAGATTTCGATAAACTTTTTCTTAAATATATGATTGAGCATCATGCAGGCGCCGTATATATGGTTGAAAACCTGTTCGATACCGATGGTGCCGCTCAAGATGATCAAGCATACAGGTTAGCATCCAATATACAAGTAGATCAACGCACTGAAATAGAACGCATGCAGCAAATGCTCGATCAGCTTACCAAATCAGGATAACATATTTTAATAACGCTTCACCTTTAACCTAAAACTATCTTTATGAACTCTTATTACAACCGCATACTTTCTGCTACCGGATTAGCCGGAGAAAATAAGCGCTGGCTGGGACTATTACTTATGGTAGTTCTATTCGGCACTTATGCCTGTTCTCCTTCATCATCGGTAACAGATAATCAGCAAGAACAAACTACCGAATCATCTAACATACAATCACTGGATGAAGTAACGCCTCCCAGTCCCGATCCACGCGTAGGTCTTCAAGGGGGATTATTTGATGCCGAAGAGGCAATCTGGAATCTCGAGATGCTTTCTACTACTCCACCCCCTAAAGATTTTGTGGGTTCAACAAACTCTGACTTGGCATTTAAAGGAAATTATGCCATCCAGGGAAATTATAATGGCTTTATGGTTTGGGATATATCCAATCCTTCAGATCCAAGTCTTGTAGTTGATTTCCTTTGTCCAGCTTCTCAAAGTGATGTTTCTGTTTATGGTGATCTTCTTTTTGTATCCGGTGAAGGACTCGGCGGACGTCTCGATTGTGGCACCGAAGGAGTTGATAAGAAAGTAAGCGACGAACGGCTGCGCGGAATACGAATTTTTGATATCAGCGATATCGAAAATCCCGAATACGTTTCCAATGTACAGACCTGTCGTGGTTCGCACACACACTCAGTCTTAGATGATCCGCAGGAGGATGAAAACGTCTATGTTTACGTATCCGGATCTGCTCCCGTACGACCCGAGGAAGAACTACCCGGCTGTTCTGATGCACCTCCCTCCGAGGATCTAAACTCTGCCCTGTTCCGAATCGAAGTTATTCAGGTTCCTTTAGATAATCCCGAGAATGCCAAAATTGTAAATTCTCCGCGCATTTTTGAGAATCTAACCGAAGCACCTACTCACGGAATGTCTCCCGCTGATAAAGAACAGATTGAAAAAGCGAAAGAAGAAGGAGCATTCGTAGCAGAAATTTTTGGTCAACCTCGTATTATTCCAGATCGCTACGTTCAGCAGATGCTTGCACAGGTTGTAAAGCAACGTGGCGGTGAAGGAGAACCAACCGCGCAAGACAGTGCTGCCCTGCGTGAAAACATTGGTGAAATGATTGAAGAGCGCTTTGGCGGCAATGACGAGGAAGAGGAAGAAAATCTCATGGCTAATCGTGGTCCAAATCAGTGTCACGATATTACACTTTATCCCGAAATTGGATTAGCTGGTGGAGCCTGTGAGGGATACGGTCTTCTTTTAGATATTGAAGATCCCGCTAATCCCAAGCGCGTTGATGCGGTTGCCGATTCGAACTTTGCCTACTGGCACTCTGCTACTTTCAACAACGAAGGAGACAAAGTGCTTTTTACAGATGAATGGGGCGGCGGCGGTCAACCAAAATGCCGGGAGAAAGACCCTATGGAATGGGGTGCAAACGCCATCTTTACTATTGATGAAAACAATGAGATGAATTTCCAAAGTTACTTCAAAATGCCGGCGCCACAGACACCACAAGAGAACTGTGTAGCGCACAACGGCTCACTGATACCGGTGCCCGATCGTGATATTATGGTACAATCCTGGTACCAAGGTGGTATCTCCATTTTCGACTGGACCGATCCCAATAATCCTGTTGAAATTGCATACCATGATCGCGGACCTATTGACTCTACTCGCATGCAGATGGGGGGAAGCTGGTCGGTATACTGGTATAACGGCGTTATTGTAAATTCCGAAATTGCCCGGGGACTTGATATCTTTGAACTAAAACCCAGTCCTTATCTCACCAAAAATGAGATTGCAGCTGCCAATACCGTTACTTTTGAGCAACTCAATCCACAAGGACAGCCAAAATACGATTGGCCTGCCACTTTCGCTCTTGCAAAAGCGTATATAGACCAGCTTGAACGAGGCGAAGGACTTTCTATGAATAGTATAAATAATGCCAGAAAGCAACTTTCTGCAGCTGAGAATGCATCAGGAGCAAAACAACAAGAGCTCCTTAATGGATTAGCTGATAATATGGAGAGTCAGGCATCAGCATCCAGCCAAACTGCGAAGGTAAACAAACTGGTTAACACCCTGCAGAAACTGGCTGCTAAATAAACCGCTGTTTCCTAACGGAGCATTTTATTTGTGATACAATTGGCTCTTATTGGAATTGCTTGAGTGCATTCCGATAAGAGCCTTCTTTATTTCAAAATGTTGCAGACCCATGTTAAAAGCCAAAAAAAAGTCCGGCAGCTAAAAAAGCTACCGGACTTTACTAATCACCTATTATAAGTTGTTTAATATTTTTATTCAGCGGCTACCAAGAAAACCTTGTCAACCACATGAACTTCACCGTTTGAAGCATCAACAGAACCTAAAATTTTGGCCCCATTAACATAAACATCGCCATCCTTCACTTCTGACTGTACGTACTGCCCAGTGGCCAGATATACATTCATCCCCTTAGCCAATTGATCTTTACTAAGTGAAGCTGGGGATGCGTGAGAAGTTAAAATTTTAGCTAACTTCGATTTATTTTCAGGCTTCATCAAATCATCAAGCGTTCCTTCAGGCAATGCCTTAAAAGCTTCATCAGTTGGAGCAAAGACTGTTAACGGTCCTGGGTTAACCAGCACATTTTGGATACCCGCTGCTTCAATCGCTTTTTCTAATATGGTGTGATCAGGTGATTCTTTAGCAATTCGTAAGATGTGTGCTTTAGACTCATCATCCACTACGCCAGCCTGACCTGTGGTAGATGCAGATGTTGATTGATTTTTAGAAGTGTTATTAGATTTTTCTTCTGTATTCCCACACGAAATTAATGCCATCGAAATTGCCGTCACTAACACTATCGTGCCTACTTTTTTTAAAATACTCATAACTTTTTATTGATTTTTTATTTTGATATATCTCCTAACCGGAGTAAAAGACCTTTTTATCTCTTACATAAATTTATCAAAAATTTATTACTCGGCCAATAATAAATTATATCCAAATTTCTATCTGCATCTTTTCGTTGCTTTCTCTATCCTTTGACATAGTATTTTTATCCCAATAAAACTTCGTATGCATAACTATTCCCGACAGTCATTAGCAAACGCGCTCAAGAACCAAGTTCACCGTTTATCAAATCGTATTGAATCACTTAACAAGTTAAGTGATCGTCTTTCAATGGGGCGTCTTTTCGGCTTTATTGGCGGACTTACGCTGGTTTATGCCTCCGGAAATTGGGGACCGGAATGGTTTTTCTGGATTACACTGGCAGCCTTTCTTTTTGGATTTAGCCGATTAGTAAAAATCCACAATAAAGTAGAACAATCTAAAGAAGGATTTGAAATCTGGAAGTCCATTCGAGAAACCCACTTGGCCCGACAGCAATTAACATGGGAAAACATTCCAGAACGAGAAACTACCTCAAATTACGAAGATCATCATTTTGCTAACGACCTCGACATTATCGGAAAGCATTCTCTGCTCCAACTTATCGATACTTCAACCTACCAAGGCAGTACCGATGAATTGGCAAACTATCTACTAACACAGAATCCCTCTATTGACGACATAGAAAAGCGTCAGGAAATTGTTGAAGAGCTTACACCAAAACCACACTTCCGCGATAAATTACACCTGTTGACAGAGCTCAACAGCAAGCAGGAACTCGAAACCGACTGGAACCTAGATGAACTGCTCAACTATTTGCGAAATTCAAAAGTAGTAAACTACACGCTTCCCCTGACGATCCTGGGGGGACTTTCGACTCTCAACATCGTGCTGCTGGTACTCTATCTTATGGGAACAATTGCTCCCTATGTGATCATCACCTTTGTGGCATATTTAGTGATTTACAACTTCAACAGCGAAAAAATATCTGGCTTATATACCGAAGCACATCAGATTGAAAAGCAGCTCAGTCGATTTAATCCCGTTTTACGCTTCTTGGAAAATTATAATTATCAATCAAATGAACAGCTGAAAGCATTTTGTAAACCCTATTGGAGCAGCGACTATTCTCCATCAAAATACGTGAGCGGCATTATTCGCATTGCCGGAGCGGCCTCCTCTCAACAGAGTGAGATTGTCTGGGTGCTGCTCAATTTTTTAGTGCCGTGGGACCTCTATTTTTCACAAAAACTGAGCACGTATAAAAAAGAGTTGGCCCCAAAACTGGATGAATGGCTCACACATTTCTATCAGCTTGAGGCTTTTTGCGCGATGGCTAATTTTGCGTGGTTAAATCCGCAGTATCATTTTTCTTTGCCGGATGATCAATCATCAACTCCATTTTCTGCCACCGATCTGGGACATCCGCTTATCCCCCACGACGAAAAAGTAACTAATGATATTACTATTAACTCAAAAGGTGATATTCTGTTGATCACCGGTTCCAATATGGCCGGGAAAAGTACCTTTTTACGAACAATGGGGATCAATTTATCCATGTGCTTTGCCGGAGCTCCCGTTAATGCTTCAAAATTCTATACAATTCCCTTTCGGATTTATAGCAGTATCAATGTAACCGACTCACTTGACAACGGATTATCTCACTTTTATGCAGAAGTGAAACGCCTGCGGGAATTAATGGATATGCTCAATGATGACCATGAAACTCCGGTATTTTTTATGGTCGATGAGATCTACCGCGGCACCAACAACCGGGAGCGTCTGCAGGGCAGCGAGGCATTTCTGAAAAATGTGGCAGGGAAAAACGGTGTGGGGCTTGTCTCTACCCACGACCTCGAACTGGCACAGCTCGAAGAATCCATCCCGGAGCTCAGTAACTGGCATTTTGCTGAAACAATTGAGGGCAACAAAATGAGTTTTGAATATAAACTAAAACCTGGTCCCTGCCCTTCTACCAATGCCCTCAAAATTATGGAAATGGAAGGATTGCCTACTTAGGAATCAAGAATTGATAGGCCATAAACTATGAATAGTTATTTGCGATCATTTACTTTTGGACTGCTCTTTTCGGCATTACTATTGTTGGGAGGCTGTGAAGAGGAGTCTTCTCCTATTTCTTTTTTAGCACTGGGTGACTCTTATACTATTGGCGAAAGTGTGGATCAGGATCAGCGATGGCCGGTACTTCTTGCTGATTCGTTGCGCAGTCGCGGATTAGCCGTTAACAAGCCCAATATCATTGCCAAAACAGGCTGGACAACCTCCGATTTACAAGAAGCTATAGGTAAAGAAAGTCCTCATTCTAATTACGATCTCGTTTCTCTGCTTATTGGCGTTAATAATCAATATCAGGGATTGGATTTCAATCAGTTTGAAAGGGAATTTGAGGAGCTACTGCACCAGACAATTTCTTTTGCCGACGGTAATCCCCGAAACGTTTTTGTGGTTTCTATTCCCAACTATGGCGTTACTCCTTTTGGGCAGGATAAGAATCCCGATCAAATTACTGAAGAGATAAATCGATATAATTCAACTGCCAAGGAAATTGCCCAAAAACATGATATTACATTTATCAACATTACTCCTATTTCTGAAGATGCTCTTAACAATCCGGATCTAACGGCAAATGATAGACTGCATCCCTCTGGAAAAATGTACCAGCAGTGGGTTTCAAAAATGCTTCCCTCAATTCTACCTAAACTACAGTAACCAATATGGAGTTACTCAAAAAGATCAAACAAGCTTACAAGCGTATTCGGGATGATGTTTTTCAAACACCATTAATCTACTCAAATTGGCTGAGTGACTACTGTAACGGCGATGTCTACCTAAAACTCGAGAGCGAACAGATCACCGGATCGTTTAAAGCGCGTGGTAGTTTAAACAAGCTCAAATGGATTCAGGAACAAAATCTTACAAGTTTGCCCGTTACCGCCTCAACGGGAAATCACGGACTCGGGTTTGCCCGGGCCTGCGATCTTCTGGGAATCAAAGGAAAGGTTTTTCTACCGCATAATGCAGTTTCATCCAAGGTAGAATCCATCAGGGCTTTTGATGTGGAAATCCAATTTCACGGGGATGATCCCTATACAACCGAAACGTATGCTCGCAAAACGGCAGAGGACAACGGGTGGATCTACGTATCGCCCTATAACGATCAACAGATTATAGCGGGACAGGGAACCATCGGGATAGAAATATTAAATACCATTCCCAATCCTGATAATATTTTAGCTACGGTGGGTGGTGGAGGACTCATTTCAGGTATCGGCACTTATGTAAAAGAGCAATCTCCTTATTCTAATATCATTGGCTGTCAACCAGAGAACTCACCGGAGATGAGCATGAGCGTACGTGCCGGGAAATACCGCGAAGTAGAATCCAAGCCTACCCTTTCGGACGGTTCGGCCGGTGGATTTGAGCGCGACTCCATCACTTTTGAGCTGTGCCAAAAGCTGGTAGATAACTTTATTTTAATTTCTGAAGACGAAATTGCCGATACCATTCGTTCTATGATAAAGCACCACAGCAAGTTAGTGGAAGGATCAGCGGGTGTGGCCATCGCCAGCTTGCTGAAATATCCCGATCAGTTTGCCGATCAGACCACTGTAATCGTTGTTTGTGGTGCCAATATTTCCCAAGACAAACTACAATCCGTTTTGTGTGATTAGCCTATTGAACCTAAACTAACCATTTGTCCTATGAGAGCACTAAGCCTTTTTCTCGCACTTTTTATCTTTGCTACAACCGGGCAAGCCCAAAATGAAATTTCGATAAATGCTGCTGCCCAGGTACTCATCCCGGCCAATAAAATTGCTTTTCAAATTAACCTGAATGCTGAAGGAGATAATCCGCAGGAAGCTTATGAACTACACAAAGAGCGTGAGAAAGTGTTGGTCCAACAGTTGAAAAAGCATGACATCAAAGAAGAAAATATCAACTTTGAACCCATCTCTATCAACAAGAGTTATAACGGATCGTATCGAAATGAGAAAAATAAACGCATTCAAACGCGTCAAAAAGTTATTGTAACCCTGGATAACTTTGACATCTATGAGCAAATTCAGATTACGCTTATTGAAAATAACTTTGACGAATTCAGTGGCAATTTTACATCCAGTGAATCTGAAAAAGGAGAAAATGAAGCCCTTAAAAAAGCATTAAAAACTGCACGTGAAAAAGCTGAAATTATTGCCACAGAAACAGGTGTATCTATCACCGGTATCAAAAATATTAGCCATTCATACAGCAGTCGTCCGCCCAGACCAATGATGGAAATGGCTTCCGCAAAATCGTCTGACAGTCTTTTGGAATTTGATCAGTCGGTAAGTGTTTCAGCTAATGTATCGGTGATATATAAATTTAAGAAGTGATTTTTTTAAATATAAGATGCCATCGGTTAATACGATGGTATCTTTATTTGTGTCAATTCCGAAAATCAATATTGGGATTTCGATAGATTGGCACCTCGTTAACGGCTTCAAAGAATTCTTTTGCTTTCATCAGATCTTCTCTGTCGTTAAGGGCATAGGGCCAATACTGCTCTACGTTACCGCGTCCCATCAGCAACTGCATGGTTCCCTGCGACTTATGCTCGGCAATCACCCAGTTGCCAATAATCTTGTAATCCAGCCGATTATCAAACCCAAACTTCTGCCTCCGATCAAATTCCATTGGCTGCTGTCCTTCCATCAGCTTAGAAATCGGATAGCCTTTCAACTGTGAATAGTCAATTTTCTCTCCCAGCGAATCAACAATAGTCGTGGCAAAAACAAGGGGTCGCTCCTCTTCGGGAAGCTCTTGTATTGTCTGCAGGGCCAAAATCGCCGAGGCTTTATGGTGTCCGTGAGTTTCCTTTGAAGGCATCATAGTAAATACAAAATCGTACTGTTCCTCTTTCAATATCTTTTCAAGTCGCTGTTTAATCCAGTCGGTGTCCCATTTTTCCAAGGGACTTGCAATATTTTTTGAATATTCGTCATCCACCTGATCAAAGAAGAAGTAGTTGCGCATACCCACGATTTTACCGCCGGCCATCAATTCCCGTTTACGGATGCTCGGCAGATAATCGCGCCCCACTTCTTCCCTGTCGAGCTCGCGATTGTAAATATAATTTCCCAACGTTGAGTATTTATATCCGCCTTCGCCGTTGGTCATAATTGCCAAATCCACTATCCCATCCAGCAGATGTGTAGTCTTAAAAACCGTGGCCGCATAAAGAGCGTCATCATCAGGATGGGCGGTCACCAGCAGTACTTTTGGCTCATAATCGAGTTCCTGACCCTGCGTTCTTTCTGCAAATCCAAACAAAAAAAGTAAGCTAACAATTAAGAAAATCCCTTTTATCCTGCGCATAATAATAGTAAATCCTATTTAATTAGTTTGATTACCTGCTCTTTTAGATTCTAATATCGGCTTTAACACTTTCCATGTTTTTTTAGCCAATAACCTATGGCCAGCTTCCGTCGGATGAATTCCATCGGACTGCATTAATTTCGAATCGCCTCCCAGCTCATCCAAAAAATAAGGAATTAGTTTGGCATTATTTTTATCAGCCAATTCCGGATATATCTCCTTGAATTCGCTGGTGTAGTCGGGACCTAAATTGGGTGGCACCTGCATACCGGTAATGACAATAGACGCATCGGGATACTTGGCTTCTACCTTATCAATAATTTTTTGCAAATTCTGTTTCGTTGCATCCAGATCAATCCCGCGCAGTCCGTCATTGCCCCCCAGCTCAAGCACAAAAACAGATACTGGCTGGCGCAACATCCAATCAATACGGGACAATCCACCGGCCGACGTTTCACCGCTCGATCCTCCATTTACCGCTTTAAAATTCCAACCCACCGAATCAATTTTCTGCTGAATAAATGCCGGAAATGCATTTTCTTCTCCTACTCCATATCCTGCAGTAATACTATCACCAAAGAAAAGTATGCGTTGGGGGGACTCCTGCCCAAAGAGCAAGATGGGAAGTAAAAAAATAAAAACAATAGCTGTCAAAATCCGTTTCATAAATCAGTAAGCGTAAATTATTGTTACAACATTTTCATTTAGGTTGGGAAACGCTTTCCTTTACGGAATGATTCACCCGCTGGTAGATGTTACTACCCATAACTCAATTACGATATTATTTTATGGCTTTAGATTCAATTCTGGAAGTTACAAATCTCACACAACAATTTAGAAGTGGCGATAAAAAGTTAACTGTTCTCGATCACGTTGACTTTTCAGTAGAAAAAGGTACCACCTGTTCTATTGTGGGACCATCGGGCAGTGGCAAAACAACCTTGCTGGGACTTTGTGCCGGCCTCGATCGCCCCACAACCGGCGAAGTCACGCTCAATGGCGTAAAATTAGGTTCGCTCAATGAAGATCAGCGCGCCGAAGTACGCAACAAGCATGTGGGATTCGTTTTTCAAACCTTCCAACTGGTGCCAACTCTTACCGCTTTAGAAAATGTAATGGTTCCGCTTGAACTCAGAGGCGTAAAAACTTCCGAAGTACAGCGCGATGCCGAAGAGTTACTTACACAGGTTGGACTTGCTGATCGGATGAGTCACTATCCCGCCCAACTTTCCGGAGGCGAACAGCAGCGCGTAGCTATTGCGCGGGCATTCATCAACAAACCAAAAATTCTTTTTGCGGATGAACCCACCGGGAACCTTGACTCCGAAACCGGAGCCACCATAGAGAAACTACTTTTCGATCTCAATAAAGCTCGCGGCACTACTCTCGTTTTAGTGAGCCACGACTTATCACTGGCCGAACAGTGTCAACGAATCATCCGGCTTAAGAATGGTCAGATCCATAAAGACGAATGGATTGACAACACCACTGCAGAACAGGTTCAATAGAGTTTTAGATAACCAATTTATGTCATCATTTTTTTCTAAATGGTCATGGAAAATGGCCTGGCGCGATGCCCGATCCAACAAAAAGAAATTGTTCGTTTATATATCTGCCATCATTATCGGCGTTGCGGCACAGGTAGCGATCACCTCATTTCGTGACAGCCTCAACAATACAATCGATAACCAATCGAAAGAACTACTGGGTGCAGACCTTGAAATTGAAACAGAGCAACCCCCTCCCGATACGCTTACTGCCTATTTTGACACATTGGGCGGAGAACAATCCACCATTACAGAGTTTCCATCGATGGTGTTATTTCCCCAAAACGGGAATACCCGATTAGCCAACGTTCGTGCGCTGGAAGGAAACTTTCCCTTTTACGGGGCACTCGAAACTATACCAATAGAAGCCGCGCAAACATTTAAGTCGGACACCACTGCCCTGGTTGATCAGGCACTCTTGACTCAATTTAATATTGAAGTCGGTGATTCTGTTAAAGTCGGAGAAGTTACTTTTGCTATCGGAGGTGGAATCACAAAAGTCCCCGGAGAAGCTGCGGCCGCAGCGATGGTTGGACCGCGCGTATTTATTCCCGCCTCAATGTTAGAGGCCACAAACCTTGTACAGCGTGGCAGTCGTGTAGAATACAAACAGTACTTTAGCTTTGATGATGAGCGGGATATGGATGCTATCGAAGCCCGCGTCGACTCACTGCAAGATGCCCTGGGCATTGATATCGACACGGAAACGGTCGAAGAGCGCCGCGAAGAAATCGGTGAGGCAGTCGGAAATCTTGGAAAATTCCTAAACCTCGTTGGTTTTATCGCCCTGCTGTTGGGGGGTATTGGCGTGGCAAGTTCCATCCATGTGTATATCAACCAAAAGATCAGTACGGCATCCGTTCTTCGATGTTTTGGGGCCTCTTCTAATCAGACGATGAGTATCTTTCTTATTCAATCTATTGTTTTAGGATTCCTCGGAGCTCTGGTAGGTACGGTAATCGGAGTAGGTGTTCAATATTTATTACCCGGCTTGGTTAGCGATTTTCTGCCCGTTACTGTAGAACTGACAACCTCGTGGTTGGCCATTGGGCTCGGACTCTTTACCGGCACGGGTGTTGCCCTTGCTTTTGCCCTGCTACCGCTTCTGGCACTCCGCAAAGCCTCTCCGCTGTATGCCCTTCGCACTATGGAGGGATCAATTACGGCACTGCTCTCAAACAAGACAAAGGCTATTATCTATGTAGCCATAGCACTCGTTGTTATGGGATATGCTACCCTTCTGACCTCCGACTGGATTGTAGGCGGACTGTTTACTGCCGGAATGATCGTTGCTTTCGGATTACTTTGGCTGGTCGCAAAGTTATTAATCAAGCTTATTCGTCGGTTTTTTCCCTCTAACTGGCCATACGTCTGGCGTCAGGGATTGGCAAATTTATATCGACCGCATAACCAAACGACGACGCTCATGCTCTCTTTGGGATTGGGAATGCTGCTGGTCAGCACGCTCTACTTTAGCCAGGATATGCTGATGGAGGAACTCGATTTTGCCACGCGCGATGACGCCCCCAACCTTATATTTTTTGATATACAACCTGATCAAAATGAAGGACTGAATCAGCTTTTAAAAGAAAACAATGTTCCCGTCCTTCAAAACGTGCCGATGGTAACTATGCGCTTGGATTCGCTTCGCGGACGCAGTACCCAAGCAATCGATGATGACTCGACAAACAATGTGCGCGACTGGGCGCTTCGAAGAGAATACCGCTCAACCTATCGCGATTCCCTTATTGATTCCGAAACACTGCTCAAAGGTGAATGGACTGGGCAAGCCCCCGATACGGGACGCGTTCCGGTATCAGCGGCCAAGGAAATTTCCGAAGATCTCAATTTAACTATTGGCGATTCGCTTACCTTTGATGTACAGGGAGTGCCGGTTGAAGCAATTGTGGGCAGCATTCGAGAGGTAGATTTCCAGCGGGTGCAACCCAACTTTTTCATGCTCTTTCCCACAGGCGTCCTGGAACCCGCGCCGCAAATTTATGTCACCGTTTCGCGAGCACCCAATCAAGAAGTTTCGGCTACTGTGCAACAAGCAGTAGTTCAAAAATATCCTAATATTTCGGCTATTGATGTCAGTCGTATCCTCGAGACCATCAACCAGTTTATCGATAAAATTTCGCTTGCCGTACAGTTTATGGCGCTGTTCAGTATTATTACCGGACTGATTGTTTTAGCAAGTTCGGTGGCCACCAGCCGTTTCCAGCGCATCAAAGAAAGTGTGTTATTGCGAACCCTCGGAGCCAGCAAGAAACAGATCATCCAAATACTGTCGGTGGAATACCTTTTCTTGGGGATTCTATCCGCACTTACGGGACTCATTCTTTCGGTAGGTGCTACCTGGCTGTTAGGGTACTTCTATTTTGATATCACTTTTACACCTAACCTTTGGGTTATTATTCTAGGCACGTTGATCGTTACCGGCCTTACCATTTTAATTGGTATGTTTAACAGCCGAAGCGTCTATAAAAAAACTCCACTCGAAGTCTTACGCATGGAAGCTACGTAAAGCGATGGATACAAAACAGAAAACAAATTTGATCTCTCTGATCATACTTCTGGCATGTATTTTAGCAGCTGTTTTAATCTACCAATATACAGGCAACATTGTCGTGGCTCTCTTTTTTGCTCCCCCTATCATCCACTGGATCCTCAGGAAAAGAAATAATTCGGAGCACTTATAAAATCAGCGCACAATTCTTTTACAACTTGTTTTAGGATTACAGCTTAACCATATTATTGGCACTGTTGAACAACAAAATCTATTTATATGGCTACTTCCGGTAAGATTAAAAAAATGCTACCAAGTATGCGATTTCGCAATACAAGACATCATAAAAAGCCAGGATCCCCACCCGGAACGATCGAGCATATTGGTGAACGACACATGGATGAGATCAAAATTACCGTTCACGACTACGATGAAGAACATATTGATGAAGTTCCGATCAGTAAGATCCAAAAAGTCCAACCTTATTTAGATGCTCCTTCAAAAACTTGGGTACAGGTACGTGGCCTACATGACACCGAAAAACTTAAATCAATATGGAACTTTTTTAACCTGCACCCACTAATCCAGGAAGATATTGTACACACGGCCCAGCGTCCCAAAGTTGAGCGGTATGACAACTGTATCTTTTTTGTACTTCGGTTGCTTACTTATTCAACTGAAGATCAAAAAATCCATGCCGAACAGATCAGTATTGTACTTGGAGAAAACTATGTATTATCGTTTCAAGAAACCGATAAAGACCATTTTAAACCTATCATTAACCGACTGACAATAGCAGCATCTCGCATTCGCAAGCTCGACACCGACTATTTAACCTATGCCTTAATTGATGCTGTTGTGGATTACTATTTTAACGTTCTGGAATTTATCGGGGACGATATTGAATTTCTGGAAGAAAAGCTTCTGAAAGACCCCGATGAAAATATTCTTGAACAGATTCACAGAATTAGACGTGAAGTCATATTCTTTCGAAAATCAGTTTGGCCACTGCGTGATGCTATCAACAGTGCTATCAGAGATGAATCGCAGTTTATATATGAAGACACCAAAATTTATCTCCGTGACGTTTATGACCATATGATTCAAATCATAGATAATATTGAGAATTACCGAGATACAATTCTGGGGCTACACGATATGTATATGTCGAACGCAAGCAATAAGATGAACGAAGTCATGAAAGTGCTCACTATTATTGCCACTATCTTTATCCCGTTAACATTTGTTGCAGGAATTTACGGTATGAACTTTGATCCCGGAGCAAGTCCCTATAACATGCCGGAACTCAGCTGGTACTGGGGATATCCAACTTCATTGGGGATAATGGGATTTATTGCACTAATCATGATTTTCTTCTTTAAACGTAAGGGATGGTTCTGAGATAAAAAGATATTTTAGTATTTTAAATAAAGTCTCAATTAAACAATCTACCATCATGGAAAACATCAAAATACTTGTGCCCCTCGACTTCTCTGACTTAGGATCAAAAGCACTTTATTCGGCCGAAAGAATGGCGAAATTATTTAATGGAAGTGTTACCCCCTTCCACTCTTACTTACCGCTAAATGAAGTGGATGGCGGACCCTACATGTTTGGAATGGGCACTTCGACAATGGAAGATTTTGATGAAATTGAGGAAGCACTATACGAACGACTTTCTGAACTGGCCAATGAAGAAATTGACTCCTCACTGGTTACTGAACCGCTGATATCTATCGGCAATCCGGCACAATCTATCGTGGAAGAATCCAAGGATTTTGATATGATTGTGATGACTACGCACGGACGTACAGGATTCTCCCGGTTTTTTCTCGGATCCGTATCCGAAAAGGTGCTTAGAATGTCAGATATTCCCGTTTTGATTGTAAACGAAGAACGTGAGCTTACAAACTTAGATCGCATTATGGTGACAACTGATTTCTCGGATCACTCCAAGGAGGCCTTTCCGGTGGCTATGGAAATTGCTAAAAAAGCGAACGCCAAACTTGAGCTGGTCAATGTGATGCCATATGATCCTCAGCATGAAGATGAGCCCGATGATTCCAAAAAACAATTGCGCGAACAGCGATTAAAGGTTTTATCCAAGGAAGTGATGCATGAAATGGGCAATCTGCTTGAAACCAAGGTAATTATATCAGAAGATACCCCACACGAGGCTATCCTCAATTATAATCTTGAGAATCCTCACGATCTTATCGTGATGTCCACTGTGGGGCGCACCGGCATCGACTACCTGATGATGGGAAGTACTACAGCTAATGTTGCCCGGCATGTAAAAAGTCCTGTGCTAAGCGTAAATCCCAAAGCCAATAATAATTAACTATTAATGAATTTTTCGTTTCAAAAGCTCTCCTATTTTCTCACCGCATTATTGATAGTGTTAGCGTCTTGCGGTACGCCCTATCAACCGGAAGAAGACCCCGATGAAAAGCAGGAGGAAGAGGAAGAACAAATCGAACAGAATGATTCTGTTCCTCCTGATGGAGTGCTTGAAACGGTAACATGGAATGTCGAAGGATTTGGTGACGGTACCTATGGCAGTGAAAACTGGGGTCCTGCTAACGAGCATCAACAAACAAAAAATATTTTACAAGTTGCGGATTCGCTTAAAGCAGACCTATATGCCTTCCAAGAAGTATACAGTCAACAAGCACTGGAAGATATCACCGAAAACATGAAAGGTTATAAAGGATTTGTAGCAGAGCATATTGACTGGAAACAAAAAATGGCTTTTGCATATAATACCAATACCATTAATTCAGTTGAGACTGGCTCTATTAAAGATGTAAGGGAAGAATATCAAAACGATTGGTCTTATTACTGGGCTGGTGGTCGCATCCCTTTATTTTTCCGTTTTCATTATACTTACGAAGATGCAACGCAGGAATTTTATGCGGTCGTAATCCATGGCAAAGCTAACACAGGTGACAATGCCCAAGAATATGCGGAAGCGTATAAACGTCGCAAAAAAGCAGCCGAAGGACTTTATTACTATTTAAAAGATAATAAACCGGATGCCAATATTATTCTTTTAGGGGATTACAACGATGATGTTGATAAGTCGATTTATTATGAAGAAGAAAATGGCGACAGAGTCTATCAGGAAACACCCTATGACGAATTTGTTGAAGACACTGATAATTTCGATGTAATAACGAAAAAACTATCAGATGCAGGGGAATCAGCTTCAATAAATTATGAAGATATTATTGATCATATTACGATTAGTGATGAACTATTTGATGAACATGTGCCAAATAGTACGTTAATTCATGATCCTCGGGAGTACATTGATGACTACGGCAACACCACTTCAGACCACCTTCCGGTCTGGGCTAAATTCGATATCACAGCTACTTCAAAGTCGATGGTCAACAAGTAGATAAAAGGATTCTACAATGTCATTCTTAAGCCTGTCATTATATTAAGGCGGGTGACCTGTTCGTTAACCACTTCGGTGACATCAGGTGTTGAATAGAGGGCGTTTTGATCATCCCAAAAACTATATTGGATACCAAAATCGAACGTAAGACCTTTGGTTAACACGGCACTGAATCCACCGCTGATAAACTGCCGACCGCTGTTAATGCCATCTTGCGGACTGGGAAAATAAGCATATCCCGCACGAGCTGTAAAATGATCGTTGGTTCTATACTCCAATCCACCCCTCAGATTTATAACATCATTAAAAGCAGACTTCACGTCGGAGTTTATTGCATTCTCCTGGGGATTTAAATTGATCTCATCAAAATCAATTTTTCCATCCGAATAGGAAATAACCTCAGCCGATCCCGAGAGTGTAAGCTTAGGTATACCTGAAAAGGTTACCCCTGCTTTAATCCGCTGTGGACGTGTTATTGTGTATGAAAATGCCCCGGGCGCCTCATCAGAAAATTGAATGGTATTATCAAAGGTTGTCGTGATTTCAGTATTAAATTCCTCATCAATGAAGAGCTTCGAGGGAAACTCATAGCTGGCAGCCAGTCTAAAATAGGGCATTGGCTCATAAACAATTCCCAGCCGAGCACTAAACGCCTGAATTTCGGCATCGATCCTATCGACACTTAAAATATTTTTAATATCGGTATCGGGATTGCCATCACCATCGGAGTCAATAAATGCGGCATTATAATCATCCTGCCGATCTGATTCCAGGAAATCCCTTTGATAGGTGTACGTGCCGCTATAGTAGCCAATCGAGCCACCGATGAATAAGTTTTCCATAAACTCGGTCGCCATAAAAATAGAATATTCCCCTGTTTTACCTCGCTCGGTCATCTCCACATCCTGATTGATCCCCGGGAATTGTGGGAACCCGATTCGAAAAATTGAGGAAGTCTCGGCATAAGAACTGTCGGTCGTAGCAAAGTCAACAGCATAAGTGTCAAAAGCGGCAAAAAACAGGCTGTCATCTGTCGTGGTGTTATAAAAGTCGGTAATAGTTGACTGCTCATTTCTTCCCGAAGCCGAAAGTGCCCGATTAAAATCGGTTGTTTGGCTATATCCGCCTCCCACTACCAGACTACCTCTCGTTGTC
The DNA here is from genome assembly GCF_052712805.1 of Fodinibius sp. AD559. Taxonomy (NCBI): domain Bacteria; kingdom Pseudomonadati; phylum Balneolota; class Balneolia; order Balneolales; family Balneolaceae; genus Fodinibius; species Fodinibius sp. AD559. The sequence continues at coordinate 43,199 of NZ_JBQPVW010000006.1, read as the reverse complement.
GGTACTTTATAGACTAATCCAAGGTCGCCAATACCTGTCTGATTATCAGAAAAGTTGGACGTATTTCCCAAATAGGTACCCGTCTCGTCGATAAAACGACTGCTTACTCCTACCGAAAGAAAGCTTTCATCAAACAGCGCCATGGATGCAGGATTTTCCTGATAGGCTCCAAATCCGGTGGTATTGCTAACCCCGGGCATTACTATGCTAATGGGATCGTACGAGGGATATTCCAAGCTGTATCGCAATACATCATCCGCACTCTGTGCCTTAACTTGAGTGGCAGAAATAATGAACACACTAATGAATAGCAGAATACTTTTTTTAGACATACTTCTATCATTCATGAATTAAAAATGATTTTGTTGAATGTGGCCAGTTTATTAATTGCCGCGACTCCTCTCCGAGCTCGATGAACTGCCACTATCGCTTCGGCTTCGAGACGAAGAACTGCCACTACCCCGAGAACGTGAATTGCTGGACGATGATTTACTTCTTGTCACCGAGCTGCGATTGTTACTGCTCGAACTACGGTTTAGAGCCGACCTGTTTGTTGATGGGAAACTACTTCTGGTACGTAATGTTCGTCCATTATTTCCATTCGAAAAGCTGCTGGTGTTTTGTTCGAAAAAGTTCTTCATCCGGTTAAAAAACGTTGTTCGGTCGTCCCTGTTACTATTTAACTGAGATCGGTTTATAATGCTCTTTCGATCATTGCTGATACGAGCTCGAATCTGTTCTAACTGCTTTTCATCAATAACAAGCGGTATCTCGTCACTATTACTGCGATAATCATAACGATCTAACCGGCTATTATCGATTTGATCCTGCCCTCTTGTTCGGCTCCGACTTGAACGACTTGAGGAACTGTTATCCCTGTCTTTTGCTCGGTTAACAGACGAGCGACCAGAAGTATCTCGAGTACGCGTTGTACCTACCGACCGAGTACGTACCGTTGACGATGTTCGGTTGGTCACCGCAGCACTTCGATTCCTGTCAACCGTCCTGGATCTATTACCATCCGTTACGACCCGGTTTGTACCGATAGACCGCGGACTATAACGGATATTATTACCCTCTCTCACTTTTTCATCGGGATAATATCCATGACCAAATCCAGACTTACCATAAAAATTCCAATATCCGTAACCGTATGCATATCGACTGTAATATCGATGCCAATAGTAGTCATAATAGGGTCTATAGAACGGATCGTAATAACCGTAATGATAACTTGGCCATCCCCAATTTAAAGTAACCGAAATTCCATAATGCGGTCGATCGTACCAGCGTCCATATAAACTATGATAGGTCCAGCGATCGTAACTAAACGGATGCCACGAATAAAATGAGTTGTATCTCGAATAAGGATAAGTTCTGTGCCCATACCAGTCATTCCCATAAAAGTTGTATACATTGCCATACTTGGTGGCATATTCATAATCTTTATAATAGACTGGGATGTAATCTCTGCGCTCCTCTTGGTTATTTTCTGCCTTAGCTACATCCTCATTCGTTTTATCTCTCGAAGATTCAGCTTTCTCTTCCCCATTCCAAGAGTAGCCCGGGGTATCGCTTGTTTGTTTCTTATCCGTAACCTTCTTCATGGTTTGGCTATACTGAAGCTGTGTATAGCAACCGGTTAAGAGGAGTGATATCAGCGTAATAATTATTGCTTTCAACAGTTTCATGGCGATCTCCGTATTATATTTCAGCAGAGTAATCTAGCATTTCAGTTAATTTCTATCACTATCTTATCAATCTAACACACAGTGATCAATCACATATTCATGCGAAGGGCGTCATTAAATTTCTCCCTTCAGTGACTTGGCAATAACTTCTGCCTTAGAATTAACGTGCAGCTTCTTGTAAATATTACGGATATGGGCACGAACCGTATCAATAGAAATATCGTACCGATCAGCAATCATTTTATAACTTAGTCCGTCTACAAGTCCATTTACAATATCATGCTCGCGCGGAGTTAAATCAGAATCGGTATTCTTTTTTGGAGCATTTTCCTGGAAATGGTTAATCACTTTGCGCGCAATCTGTGGCGACATGGGCGCACCGCCATCAACCAATTTTAATATCGATTCCTTAATCTCCGGCAGTGAAGTGTGTTTTAACAGATATCCCGATGCACCCGCCCGTAAAGCATTGAATATTTTATGAGAATCGTGGTATATCGTAAGCATGATGATATCCACATCCTCATACTCTTCTTTGATCAGGCTGATACCTTTAATACCCGACATACCCGGTAGTTGGATATCCATTAAAATAACATCAGGTGCCGGGTGTTCTTCCAAATACTCCTGCATCTCCTCTACCGAATCTACCGCTACAGGACAAGACAGCTCGTCCTGCATATCCAGGTAGCGCTGTATTAAATCCCGTATTTTTTTATTGTCTTCAACAATACCTACTACCGGTGCCATGATGCCAGAGTTTTATTACATTTTGTATTAAATCCGTACTAATTAGTTACGATTCTCTACGATCACTTCAAAACCATTCTTATTATTAAATGTAATTTCTGCATCAATTCGTTTCGCCCGCATCCTCATATTTCTCATTCCCTGTCCACTTTTTCGCGATCCGGAAGCTCCAGTCCCATTATCTTTAATCCCCATTGTAAACCCACTACCATCAGCAATTAACTTCACATCCACACGTTCTGCGTTCGAATGCTTGGCTATATTATTTACCGCTTCCTTAAATATCAGATACAGGTTTTCTTTTACTGATACATCCAGCTGTTGCTGCATATCACAATCAAAATCGTAAAACACCTTCCGGTCCGGCAATACATTATTCACGTAGTCCTGCATGCGATCGGTCAGGTCCCCAATAGTATCATTACGGGCATCGATAGACCATACAATATCATCCAGGCTCGAGACTATTTTCCGGCTTTGAGCACCAATTTGTTTTAGGGGATCCTCCAATTTGTTCGGCACCTCCATTGTTTGCAAAAAGTCAGACTGTAGAGCAATTTCTGTTAGAGCTGATCCCACATCATCATGTAGATCGCTGGCAATTTGTACGCGCATTCGCTCCATTTCTATCATCTTTTTTACGCGATAATAGTTATAAATAAACAGGATTATACCTGCCAATGCGATAATAACCAATGCTATAAACCACCATCGCAACCAAAATGGAGCCTGCACCGAAAAACTAATATTGGCAGCTTCCGAACTCCATTCTCCATTAAAATTCCGTGCTTTCACCTCAAAGGTATAGTCCCCCGCCATAAGTGCAGAATACCGAACCGATGACTGGGTGGTTTCTTGCCATCCTTCGTTTGAATTTTTTAACCGATAGCGATATTTCACCTGGTGAGGGGCTGTAAAACTAATGCCAATAAACTCAAATGTGATATTCTGGTTATCACTTTCAATATCCAGCGGCTCCTTAATTGGAACACGTTGGCCGGATACGCTAATATTTTCTATATGCACTTTGGGAGCAGTCTTGCTAACCTTTTCTTTAGATGGATCAAAAACAGAAACACCCCCTACTGATCCGAACCAAAGTCGCCCCCGACTATCCTTAAACGAAGCCCCGGCATTCATTTCGTTAGACGTCAGCCCCTGATCTGTGGTAAGCAGTCGAAAAATTTGCTTATCAGTACTTTCATCCCCTGACTGGTAGGCTTGATAATCAAATCGAACGACTCCCTGGGTGGTACCAATCCAAAAAATTCCGCGCTCATCTTGTTCCATGAAGTAGCACACCTCGTCGGGCAATCCCTCTTCGGGTGTTATTGATTCAAAACCATCATCAGCAAAACGAGCAATGCCCCCAAAAGTCGTCACCCATAACTCTCCTCTATTATCTATCAAGACATCTAAAATGCCGTTGTGGGGCAGACCATCCTGAATAGTATAGTTGGTAACAGAATCATCTTGAAAACGACTTAATCCACCATAGGTACCAGCCCAAATAGTCCCTTCATTACTTTGTTCAAAGGCCATTACAGTATTATTTGGCAACCCATCAGCTTCGGTTATTTGGTTAAACTTACCATCTTGGAACTGGATAATTCCTTGCCCATAGGTTCCCAGCCAAAATTCATTCTCCCCTTCTACAGGAAGAATCGCTCTAATTTTACGATGTGGCAAGTCATCTTCATCAAAGTTCTGGAACGTATTTTCATGGTAAATACTCAGTCCCCAACGCGTACCAATCAGCAAACGACCCAGAGCATCTGTTTCCATAGTATAAACCTTGTTATCAACCAATCCGTCCGAGTTATTAAGGGTTTCAATATCGTTATTCTTAACTCTTGTAATGCCACCACCATACGTTGATATCCAGTACTGTCCCAACGGATCTTCGGCAATAGATGTTACAACATTATTGGGCAAGCCATTTTCAATAGTATAATTTTGGATTTGATCTCCCATAAACATACTTACTCCACCGCCGAAGGTTCCAAGCCAAATATTACCTTCGCGATCATAATAGGTTGTGTAAATAATATTATTGGAAAGCCCTTCATCAACAGAATAATTTTCAAATTCACCATTAGAAAAATAGCTGGCCCCCTCTTCTGTACCTAACCACAAGTTATTGTCGGTATCTACTGATATGGATTGAATCCGATTATTAATTAGGCCATCTCGCTGGGTAAAACAATTAATCTCGTCCTCAGATACAGTACAAAGGCCGCCCCGACTGGCAACCCAAAGAGTTCCATTTTCGGTTAAGGCAAGATCTCTGAGTCGATTGTCCGGCAATCCATGTTGTGTGGTAAAGGTTCTAAAATTTCCATCATCTAACTTAGTGAGACCGTCACGAGTAGCAAACCAAATAACTCCTTCCTGATCTTCAAGAACATCCCGCACCCGATTACTGCCCATCCCATGTACTTCTCGATATTGGGTCAGTTGCTCGCTGCGATCCCAGTGCCAAACCCCTTCGCCATCCGTGGTAAACCAAAACTCATTTTGACTATCTTTATAAATCGATAAAATCGAACTTGACGCCAATGGCTGTAACTCCGGTATGGTATGGATGCTGTCTTTTCTCATAACATTAACACCACCTTCGGTCCCAATCCACAGCTCATTTTCTCCATCGGCATAAAGCGACTGTATACTATTATTAAGCAAACCATCTTCAACGTAATAGTTCTTAAATCCAATGCCGTCAAAACGGTTTAAGCCATATCCCGTACCGATCCACAAATATCCGTCTTCATCTTGCGTAATCGTATTAACAACCGATTCGCTTAACCCGTTTTCAATAGAGTACGTGCGAAAGGGATACGTTTGCGCCTCCACTATAGTAGTCATAGAAAGAAGTAGAAGAAGTACACTAATTCCTTTTTTCATAATCATTTACATCATAAAACAGCTGAAGAATATTTAATATCTATACCCTATTCTATCAAAAGTTTCGACAAATAAAAAAGCCCCGGAATTCGGGGCTTTTAATCATTTAATATGTTTACAAATCTTATCCTAAATAGGCACGCAGTGCGGCACTTCTGTTGTGGTGACGCAATTTACGTAGTGCTTTTTCTTTAATCTGGCGAACTCGTTCACGTGTCAGATCAAAACGCTCACCAATTTCTTCGAGTGTTAACGAGTGTTCGCGACCAATGCCAAAATAAAGACGAATAACCTCTGCTTCCCGATTCGTCAGCTTAGAAAGCGCTCGCTCAATTTCAACTTTGAGCGATTCCCCCATCAGATCCGTATCGGGATCCGGGGTTTCTTCATTCTCAAGGACATCAAGCAGGCGGTTATCTTCACCCTGTGCAAATGGTGCATCCACAGAAAGGTGTCGGCCCGAAATTTTAAGCGTATCGGCTACTTCCGAGACCGTCATATCCAAACTTTCGGCAAGTTCGGCAGCAGAAGGAACACGCTCGTACTCCTGCTCTAACTTGGAAAGCTCTTTACCTATTTTATTGAGCGCACCTACACGGTTGAGCGGGAGACGTACAATACGACTCTGTTCAGCCAGTGCCTGTAAAATAGATTGACGAATCCACCAAACCGCGTACGAAATAAACTTGAAACCCCGCGTTTCATCAAAACGCTTAGCGGCTTTGATCAAGCCAAGGTTCCCTTCATTGATAAGATCGCCCAGTGAAAGCCCTTGGTTTTGATACTGTTTGGCAACAGAAACCACAAAACGCAAGTTTGCCTTCGTTAAATCTTCGAGCGCTTTTTGACTGCCTTTTTGTATTTCTTTGGCAAGTCTAACCTCGTCTTCGGGGGTGATAAGTTTTTCTTTTCCTATCTCCTGTAAATAGCGGTCGAGAGATTCTGATTCTCGAGTAGAAATACCTGAACTTCTAGCCACGGGATGTGATGGATTAAATTAGGATTTATTAGCGATGATTTGATCTGCTGCTAAAGATCACTTCGATAAGACAATCAAGTTTGTTAAATGGGATAATACAACGACTAAATCGGATATATGTTGTCTATTCTCGATCTCTATAATATAGGACTTTAAAATATAAATTTCGAACCGATTTTAACGCCCTTCTTCAGTTTTATTTAACATTGATGTGCCCGGAAATGTTTCCGAAATCCCGAAAAAATCAGCAGCGGTAGTTGCGATATCACTAAACGTATCACGGGTCCCCAAGTTAATGCGTTCAGCCTTATCGAATGGACATATTAATACGGGTACAAACTCTCGGCTGTGATCAGTACTTTCAGATGTAGGATCGTTACCGTGATCTCCGGTAATAATCAAAATATCATCCTCATCCAGCTTACTTACGATTGCCGGTATCGCCCGATCAAATTCCTGCAGACATTCTGCAAATCCCTGTGGATCAAGCCGATGACCATATTTTTGATCCGTATCAATCAGGTTTACAAATATAAAACTGTCTTCGACAGCTGACATCAGGCTTAGCAGTTGAGAAATGCCCTCTGCATTACTTTTGGTTCGCCGGAATTGAGTAAAATATTCTTCGGTAAAAAGATCAACGACTTTACCAATAGAATAGGTTTTCGTCCCCTGCTGCTGCAACCGATTGATAATATTGTGCTCCGGCGGCTTCATTGAAAAATCATGCCGCTTATCAGAAATGCGCTCAAAATTTCCCGGCTCTCCTGTAAACGGTCGGGCAATAACTCGTCCTACCCCGTGTTCCTCCTGCAGTACTTCTTTGCGCGCAAATTCACACCATTCGTAAAGCGTATCAACAGGAGTTACATCCACATGGGCAGCAACCTGGAACACACTGTCGGCCGAGGTATACACAATAGGATATCCGGTTTCCATATGCTCCTCACCGTAATCGGCAATAACCTCAGTACCCGAATACGGTTTGTTCACCAACGCCTTTTCTACGCCAATTCCCTCACAAAACTGGTTAATAATCTCTTGAGGAAAACCATCGGGATAGGTTGGAAATGGCCGATTGAGTTGTATCCCAGCAATTTCCCAGTGACCTGTGGTAGAATCTTTTCCGGCCGACAGTTCCCGCATTTTTCCATAGGCACAAATGGGCTCCGACTCAACAGCCACTGATGTCAGCGGAATAATATTGCCAAGACCCATTCGCTGCAAATTGGGTAGCTTGACATCTGTTTCTTCACACACGTGACCCAGCGTATTTTCATCTTCATCTCCATATTCGGCAGCATCTTCTTGCGCCCCAACGCCAAGACCATCAACAACAATTACATAACAATTTCCCATAAACGTTATACCGCTTCGTTTTTATTGGATTTTAGTGCCTGTGATAAAGCCGATTTAGCATTTTTCAATACTTGATAACTATCTGTATAGTCGCTGTCCAACCGCACAAATCCCACTTTTATACCAGTTTCAATATGCATACCGTTTGAAAGTTCAAACGAACCGTCAAACTTCTTTTTCACGGACTTACTCCAGTTTTTTACGGCATCCCCATCTTTGCTCTGAATTAAAAAGGAATACACATAGTCAGAATTATATCCCAAAATCCCATTATAGCCGAACTGATTGGGATTAAATGATTTGATCAAATCTTTCTGCATCTGATCCAGCTGATCCATCCGCAACTTTGTTCGCAATTCAGGTAGATTGGAAAGGGTAATCAATCCAAACCAGCTTTTCTGTATCGCCGAATCGGGTTTAAGACGCTTTAATTCTGAATTGATCGTCTGCTCCCATAGTTCCGGCAAATAAGCTTCATACTGATTGGCAAAAACGGAACTGTCAACATCCAGCTTGGGATTATTTGAGAGCATCTGTAATCCCGCGATACGCACCAGATTTATTAACTTGTGTTTCGTAGATTCCTTAAAAATCAGCGGATTTTTATCATATACCAATACCACACCCTGGCGACGATCTTTCATCATCAACGGGATAGCAAGTGTAGCCCCCTCCGAATTCAATTCCCTTGGCGAAAGTCGTTTGGGATTATTATTAAAATGGATGGCAAACTCAGCCTTACCTTGCTCAGCAGCCTCATAAGCCAGCGAACGCTCTTCCATCTTCATCCCAATAGGCGGTGCATAGTTGGCTTCATCAGCGTTTAGAACATTATACCAGTTGTCCATTCCCCGGGTGATAAACGAAACCCCACCGTCATACAAAAAGGATTGTATGGTATTCAAGAGCCTCTTTATCAACTCTGTGCGGTGACAACGAATTTCCAATCCGGAAATACAATCCTCGTAATTAATCCACTCATCCTGCTGTTCGTAAAGGTCACTGATTTCCAAATAGGTATTCAGCACATTGCGCAGCGCATTGATGTACGAATAAATAACATCGCTCTTATTTTCGGTAAAGATATGATCCCGAGACTCCAACACGGTTATAGCTACCGTTTCCCCGTTATTCACAAATGGAAGCAACGTAATGTACTTGACCGGTACTTCGCTGTAGTAATGATTTAATGCAGAGGCCGGTATATCCTCACCAACTTCAATCGCAGTGGGTTCATCCAGATCCTTAAACTCATCCAAAAAGTGTTTGTCAAAACTAATGCGATCTTTAAACATCACATTGTCAAACACCGTGGATTTCGTCTCCATTACAAACTGCTCCCGCGAACGGTTTACCCAGTACATATACACCGTTTCCATCTCGGAAGCACTCTGCAACATAAAAATCAGGTCATTCAGCACTTGCTTAAATTCACGCAGCGCTTTTTCCTGACGCTTCTGCCCCATTAATTCCGCGTTCGATCGCTCCTTTTCCCGTGCCGTTGCGTAATTATCCATCCCCTGTTAATTTATCTTTTTTGCCAGTTCTTCTGCCTGTTTAATCATCTCCTCAATAGCCGCAAGACCGTTATCCCAAAAATCCGGCTGCGTAATATCTAATCCCAACTTCCCGACGATGTTTTCCGGCCAGTCAGATCCACCTGCACGCAACATCTCAATATACTTATCTGAAAATCCATTTTGCGATCGCGTGTATTGTTGATAAAGCGCCAGCACCAGCAGTTCACCAAAAGCATAAGCATACACATATCCCGGCGTATGCAAAAAGTGCGGTATGTAGCTCCACCAAAGATTGTATTCCTCCGTAAGTGTAACGGAATCACCATAGACCGCTTCCTGCGTTTCACGCCAAAGTGTAGAGAAATCTTCGGTTGTCAGTTCTCCTTTCTGGCGCCGGTGGGTGTGCATCGCATCTTCGAATCGATTCATAGATACCTGTCGAAACACCGTTGCAATAGTATCATCAATTTTGCCAATCAGCAGTGCCAGCTTTTCTTTAGGATCGTCGAGTTTGCCCATCAGTTTCTGAAAGACCAACATTTCACCAAATACCGAAGCCGTTTCCGCGGTCGTCAGTGGCGTATCCGCCTGCAGCGCACCTTGCTCTCTGGATAAATACTGATGAACCCCATGTCCCAACTCATGAGCCAATGTTTGTACGTCTCGGACTTTACCATCAAAATTCATAAATACATAGGGATGCACCGACGGTACGGTGCTCGCCGAATAGGCTCCTCCCCTCTTGCCGGGTTTCATTGCAGCGTCAATCCAGTTGTTATCGAAAAATTTACCGGTGACCGTTCCCATTTCAGGATGGAAATCGGTGTAGGAATCCATCACCATTTCCCGGGCTTCGTCCCAGCTAATCTTCTTTTCACTTTCTAACAACGGCGCATAACGATCGTAGTCATAAAGCTCGTCATAGCCCAGCAAACTGCGCTTCAGATCATAAAAACGATGCACCAGATTATAACTGTCGGTTACCGAATTGATTAAAACATCCACCGTTTCATCGTCAATTTCGTTGGCCAGGTTTCGTGATGAAATCCAGCTATCGTAGCCGCGCAACTTATCATCGGTATGCTTGTCGGCCAGCAGCGTATTAAATATAAACGTCATCGTGCGACTGTTATCTTCGAACGTATCTGTCAGCGAAGCATGTGCTCGCTTTCGAAGATCGCGATCCGGCTCATGCAGCTTACTCAATACTTCTTGCTGCGTTAATTCTTCTCCATCCAACTCAAAGCGGGCCGCGCCCATAGTTTCATCAAAATAACGATTCCACGCACTGCGTCCGGTTACTTTCTTGGCGGATAATACCTGCTCTTCCTTTTCACTCAGCACATGATCCTTATATCGACGGGATGTTTCCAGATAGTGCTTATACGGTTCCAGCTCACCACTTTCGATCAGCTTCTGTGCTTTTTCATCATCCACATCAAGCCACTCCACATCAAAAAACACCAACTTCTGATGAATTTCGGAAGAAAGCTCATTGGCTTCCTGCATTAGCTTGCCGTATTCGGATTTGTTGGTATCGGTCGACCAGATGAGATGCGCATACGAACCGATCTTGCCAACCGTTTCAATCAGCTCTTCATAATCTTCAAGAGCCTGTTTCATACCTTCTTCATCAAGATCCGCTACGTTCCCTTTATAAGTTGATGCAAATTCTTCTGCCTGCTCAATGAGCTTTTTCTTGTCGTTTTCAAGAGCGGGATCATCAATGGAATCATAGAGGTCAGAAAGATCCCATTGCACATTTTCTGCCCCTGTTTTTTCTTTCACTTTATCACTCATAAATTTCCTGAAACCTACTTTATCTAATCATTGTTGAAGTATCCAAATAAGCAGAATAAAGCCAAAAATTATCTCTGCTCAAGAATCGTAATTTAATATAACAATGATTAACTTTACGCTTGATTGTTTATGGTTTAAAGAAACCAAAAATAACATTCAATATTAACTCTTTCAGACGTTTATTTACTAATAATCTAAACCTACTCAATAAGACCTATTTTGAAGTCGCTCGAAGCTGTTTTTGGACCTAATTCCGCACTTGTTGAAGAACTTTTTAATCAATACAAAGAAGACCCCTCTTCTGTACCCAATCACTGGCGTCAATATTTTGATGAGATCGAAGGCGTTGAACGGCCAGAAGATATAAAATCGGAAGCGCAAAAAGCCGATGACGGTTCGTCTACTGCCAAAGCTGCTCCATCGAAATCCCAAAAACAGGAAAAGGTGAAAAAAGCACCTCAGCCAAAAGAGGATACCGATGCTGATATCCCTTCAGGAGCTACGCTTGAAAAAATTAAGGGGGTTTCCAGCAAGATCGTCCAGAACATGGATGAAAGTCTGGAGGTTCCCACTGCCACGTCGGTTCGTTCACTGCCCATGAAGATGCTCATTGAAGATCGGGCTATCATCAACCGGCATCTAAAGCAGCGCAACGAGCCCAAATCTTCGTTTACGCACTATATTGCTTGGGCTATTATCAAGGCGCTGGAAGAATATCCCAACATGAACAACTCGTTCATGTATAAAGATGACGATCCCTACAAAGTTATTCCACAGCAGGTAAACCTGGGACTCGCTATTGATGTACAGAATAAGGATGGTTCTCGAAATCTATTGGTGCCCAACATCAAGGGCGTTGATAAGATGAACTTCAAGGAGTTCCTGCATGCTTATTCGGATCTTGTTGACAAAGCCCGAAACGGCAATCTTGAAATTTCTGATTTCCAGGGCACCACCCTTACACTTACCAATCCCGGCATGATCGGAACAGTACAGTCGGTACCGCGCCTGATGAAAACCCAGGGAGCCATTATTGCTACCGGGGCCATTGATTATCCGGCCGAGTATCAATCAATGTCGCAAGAAGTGCTCAACAAGCTGGGCATTAGCAAAGTGATGAATATGACATCAACCTACGATCACCGCGTCATTCAAGGGGCTGAATCAGGTGCATTTCTGAAGAAAGTACATAGTCTCTTAAATGGCGAAGAGGATTTCTACAGTGATATCTTTGAAGATCTCGAAATTCCATACGATCCCCTGCCCTTCGGTGCGGATAATTATGTTGGTCAGCTTGATGGTAGTGGCGCTACCCTGGAACAAAATAAGCGCGCCATTAATGTGATGAGACTTATTAATATGTATCGCACGCGCGGACATGTTCTTGCTGATCTCGATCCGTTGAGCGACGAAACGGGACACAGTCCCGAGCTCGATCTCAGTTACTACGATCTCACACTTTGGGATCTGGACCGAGAATTTTACTGCGGAGGTCTGGGTGGCAACGAAAAAGCTACACTGCGCGAAATTATCACCTTACTGCGAGATACCTATTGTGGTAAGATGGGTGCTGAGTTTATGCATATCCTCGATCTCGAGGAACGCAAATGGCTGCGCGAGCGAATGGAATCCACCACGAATACTCCAGAGCTTACTAAGGATCAGAAAGAACAGATCTTGCACAAGCTCAATCAGGCGATGGCTTTTGAACAATTTCTGCATAAAAAGTATATCGGGCACAAGCGTTTCTCCCTCGAAGGTGAAGATACGCTTATTCCCATGATGGATCACATGCTTGAAAAAGCGGGGCAAGACCAAGTGGAAAAAATATTTATGGGTATGGCCCACCGAGGACGTTTGAACATTCTCGTCAATATTATGAACAAGCCGTACCGAAAAGTCTTTGCCGACTTTGAAGGCAACCTCGATCCCGACAGTATTCAGGGATCCGGTGATGTAAAATACCACTTGGGTTCTAAAGGAACGTATGAAACCACGGCTGGGGAAGAAGTTGAAATTGAATTGATGCCGAACCCAAGTCATCTCGAATCGGTGAACCCGGTTGTTGAGGGAGCGACACGAGCAACGCAAGATCACGACGGCGAAAATGCCGAAAAGAAAAATGTTCCTGTACTTATTCACGGCGACGCAGCATTCTCTGGTCAGGGAGTAGTTGCAGAAACTTTAAATATGTCGCAGCTGGATGCCTACCAAACCGGGGGTACTATCCACATTATTTTAAATAACCAAATTGGATTTACGACCCTGCCTGAAGATGGACGTTCTACCGAATACGCCTCGGATCTTGCCAAAGCTATTCTTGCTCCAATCTTTCATGTTAATGGGGACAACCCCGAAGAAGCTGTACATGCTATGCAGATGGCGTTCGAATATCGGCAGAAGTTTGGGAAAGATGTGGTTATTGATCTGATAGGCTTCCGTAAACACGGCCATAACGAGGGTGACGAACCCGCATTTACACAGCCGGGTATGTATAAAGAAATCGAAGACCATCCCACAGTCCGCGATATTTATACGGAAACGCTCTTGGAACGCGGTGAATTTACTGAAGATGAGATGCAGGAAATCTTTGATGAATTTGATGACCTACTCCGAGAGGCTTTTGAAGATGCAAAAAATGCATCTCCCCTTGAGGTTACTGAAGATATGATTGATCGTCATGAAATGAAGCAAGAAGATTGGAACGAGTTCCCGGATACGACTTACCCCGAGGATGAAATCAAAGATATTGCGGTTAAGCTCAATACCGTTCCCAAAGATTTTGACGCAAATCCCAAGTTATTACGACAGCTGGCTAAACGCGCCGAAACCGTTGAAAAGAACGAGAAAAAAATTGACTGGGGCTTTGCCGAAGCTCTTGCTTTCGGATCGCTCCTCAAAGACGGTACCACTGTTCGTCTTACCGGTCAGGATGCTGAACGCGGAACATTCTCACATCGTCACGCAATTCTGCACGGAACGCAAACCGATCAACAGTTTATTCCGCTCAATAACCTTGAGGACGATCAGGCTCCATTTTATCCATATAATAGCTTGCTCAGTGAATTTGCTGCGGTAGGTTTTGAATTCGGATACAGCGCCGCCAAGCTCGATGCACTTGTTATTTGGGAAGCCCAATTTGGTGACTTTGCCAACGGTGCCCAAGTAGTAATGGATCAATATATATCGGCAAGCGAGGCCAAATGGGGACAGAAATCATCTCTGGTTATGACGCTTCCTCACGGATATGAAGGACAGGGACCCGAACATTCATCGGCACGACTGGAACGGTACTTACAACTTTGCGCCGAAGATAACATGCAGGTTGTCAACTTGACGACTCCTGCTCAATATTTCCACATCTTGCGCAAGCAGGCAAAGCAGGATAATAAAAAGCCACTAATTATCATGTCGCCCAAGAGCTTGTTGCGACATCCGATGGCTACATCCAGAACAGATGATTTAACCAAAGGACAATATCAGCCGTTTATTCCTGATCAGGAAGTGGAAGACAAGAGTAATATCGATCGACTGGTTATCTGCTCTGGCAAGGTTTATTATGATCTATACAAACAGCGTCAAGAAGAGGAAATCGATAATGTTGCCATTGTTCGATTAGAACAATATTACCCCTTCCCAGATAAAGATATCAACGATATTCTGGATGAGTACAGTCATGTTGATGATATTGTATGGTGTCAGGAAGAACCCAAAAATATGGGGGCTTGGACATTTGTATCCACACGTATCATGCAACAGCTTAAAGATGGACAGAATCTGCGCTATGTCGGTCGACTGGCTTCAGCTTCCCCCGCTGCCGGACAAAAGAAAGTCCATAAGGCCGAACAGGAGAAGCTTGTAAATGAGGCTTTGAACTAAGCTTTTAAATTTAAAGATGCCACCAACCTAAATGATGGCATCTTACTTGATAAATCTCAAAATTTATTCTGGCATCGTAGCTCTGCTGCGATGCCTTTTTTATTTCCAGGAAAGGAACATCCGCAACTTAGCCCAAAGATAAATCAGTAGGCTTTCTGTTAATAAGTCCGTTTTAAGCAGACTTCTACAAATATTGCAGTCTGATGAGTTATCTTCAGGCTAAATTTGATAAAAAGTTTTACTTTTCTCCAGTTTATCGAACAAGTGAAAGTAACACAATTTGTAAATAAAAATCCTGACAGGCTTCTCAATCCTGTCAGGATTTAATAAACTTAAAACTATTGATCGCTACCTAAGTCCGTTTTTAACCCCTTTACAAATACGACTAACCGCATCATGGCTGTGGAGGCTTTCCATATGCACGCATCGAATCACAAAATCATGGATACGTTCTTCCTCATTTAATTGCTCATAAAGCAGACGTGCCGCATCTTCCACAAATTTTTGATACGCCCCATTCATCTCTGCAAACGCCTGTTCATCTTCTCTTTTAACCATAACCTGGGTTTCCGTCATAAGTGCCTCTTGGCAATGGCTAACCAATTCCTCAATAAAGATTTCTTCATTCAGCTCAACCGTTAAGTTCGCAATACTGCGCTGGCTGTGTGGAATGCTTGCAACTTCTCTGGTTTCACGGGCATGCTCAGAAAGTTCGTACGAACACGGACATGCACTGCTGTATTCAAAATCAAGATGCATAAACTTGCGAAACTTGCCATTTGCATCCATGGTACCTTCGATAGCTACCGTATAATATTGATAGCCTTCTAATCCCGAGCGCAAACTTTCTTGCTTAATCGGATAGTTAAATGAAAGCCGCAGGTATGCCGATTTAGAATCCAGTTCATTGCGGTAGGTCTCAAGAACTTCTTCTAATTTATCCAGATGAAAGACATCATCTTCAAAATCATAAAAAGATCGCATAATGCGACTCATATTGATTCCCTTCTTCCCGGCCTCCAGCCCGACGTAACCATCCACTGATGTTTCCAACGTAAGCAATTCGCCATCGGGACGAGGATACTTTAGGGGCAGTTTAAAGTCTGATATACCAACCTGCTGAATCGGTACATCGGCCCCTTCAATTAATGAAGCAGGCCCGTTTTGCAAGTCGGGTAAACTCGCTTTATAGTCGTCAGAAACGGTAAATGTGGGATCGTAATGTCGATTCAATTTTGTAGAAATCATTCGTTTACGCTACAGTTCTTAAATTTTTAATCAATAGTGGGAGTCTCTTTTCCCAAAAGGTATGGACAATATTTAGCGGAATTTCGTTCGGTTTCCTGTAACTCAACCTCATACAGAAATCCATTATTGTTGGTTGCCTTTCGAATAGGATCTTCAAGTTCCTTGAAAAAGACCTCAACTAAATTCTCGGTTGAAGGTAAAATATCATCCAAAAAGGGAACATCCAGGTTTAGATTTTTATGATCACATTCATCAACAATACGAGTTTCAATTATAGATTTTAATTTGGATAAATCAATAACATACCCGGTTTCTGCATCAGGTTCACCGGCTACGGTAACCTTTATAATATAATTATGGCCATGCCAGTTTTCATGATTACATTTGCCAAAGGTTTCCTCATTCCATGCGTCGGATTTATCCGGGTTATGCAACCGGTGGGCTGCATTAAAATGTGCTTTTCGAGTTACAAGGACCAAGTTCTGCTTATTTATAGTTTGATATTGACCCTCTTTAACGTTTCTAAAAAATAAAGGGTTCCCAAATCATAAACCGAAGTTATTAGCTTCGGTCTATGATATCAAATATTACTTAAAACAGTATATTATTAGCTAATTTTTGATCACTCTCCCTGCTGTAAACTCGATTCAGGGGCTTGCGGATAATATTTATCTTTCAGCCAGAACGATACGTTGACAAGCCCTATCAGCGCCGGAACTTCAATTAACGGACCCACTACGCCGGCAAATGCCTGTCCACTATTGAGACCAAATACCGCAATGGCAACGGCAATAGCCAGCTCAAAGTTATTCCCGGCGGCGGTAAATGAAATAGATGCGTTCTTGTCGTATTCCGCTCCTATCATTTTGCTCACAGCAAAGCCAATAAAAAACATGACCATAAAATAGATTAGTAGCGGTACGGCAATGCGAGCAACATCCAGCGGAATTTGAACGATGAGTTCGCCTTTGAGGCTAAACATTACGACAATAGTAAAGAGCAGCGCAATGAGTGTCATCGGTGAAATAGCAGGTATGAATTTTTCCTCGTACCACTCCTTACTTTTTAATCGAACAAGTCCAAATCGGCTAACCATGCCTGCCAGGAATGGAATTCCCAGATAGATGGCCACACTTTCGGCTACGGTATAAATTGAGATATCAACGATAGCTCCCTCAAACCCGAAAAAAGGTGGCAGT
The DNA here is from genome assembly GCF_052712805.1 of Fodinibius sp. AD559. Classification (NCBI taxonomy): domain Bacteria; kingdom Pseudomonadati; phylum Balneolota; class Balneolia; order Balneolales; family Balneolaceae; genus Fodinibius; species Fodinibius sp. AD559. Next base: position 25,870 of record NZ_JBQPVW010000006.1, on the reverse strand, counting down.
TTGGTAATAAAGATCCAGGCATAAAAACTGTACGCAAACACCTGAAATACACTGTTGAGTGCTACCAGTCCGGCTCCATATTCACTGCTTCCATCGGCAAGGTCGTTCCAGACCAATACCATGGCGATACAGCGGGCCAGCCCAATGAGAATTAGTCCCGCCATATACTCCGGATAATCCTGTAAAAAGATAATGGCCAGCGCAAACATCAGTACCGGACCTATAATCCAGTTAAGCACCAGCGAAATACTGAGTACTTTCACATCCTTAAACACCTTTGGTAGAAGTTTGTAATCCACTTTAGCTAACGGCGGATACATCATCAAAATTAGTCCGATTGCTATGGGAATATTGGTAGATCCACTACTAAATGAATTGATGAATTCGGATGTAGATGGAATGAAATAACCGATCGCCACTCCTATAGCCATAGCTACAAAAATCCACAGCGTTAAATAACGATCGAGGAAACTCATCTTTTTCGTTGGTGCTGGTGTACTCATTTAAATCTTTAGTAATCAAATTTGAATTGTTAAGTGTATAACTGTATATCCTGAAACAAGATCAGGATGACATAGAAAAGATTTTCTTCCAATAACTCAGACGTTTGACATCAAATAATACATTTCCATCGCAATTTGTCTGCAACTCTCATCGTAGGTTTCAGCTTCTTGTGGTGTGCCGTCTGATTCTTTGGGATCGATGTAGGGAATAGAAAATCGTTTTTCAGCTCCTTGTACGAATGGACAGTTTTCATCGGCATCGGAGCAGGTCATAATAGCCGCAAAATCTTTCTGCGGATTATATGCGTCATCAAATGTTTTTGAGAAACAGATCAACGGTTCTTTCTGCCCATCAAAATATACTTTGTACTTAGGATTTTCTCCGCCAGGATTTTCGACCTTAAATCCTGCTCTCTTTATGGCTGCAACCGCACGTGGATTAAAAGCAGTAGATTCAGTACCTCCGGAATACGTTTTAATAATGTCCAATCCCACATAGTCTGCCATAACCGCTGACCAAATCTGACAAAAGTGGCTTCGCCTGCTATTATGCGTGCAGATGAAAATAAGCTTTGGCTCAACTTTTTCTCTGATATAATTAGCTATTTTTCTTAAATGGACTTTACGGCTTTCAGAAATTTCGGATTGTGCCTTTTTAACATTTTGTATGTATGAGTTTAGTTCTGAAAACATTTAAGCAATTACTTTGTCCCGACACAGTGCATTAGGATGAGATAACGAAAGATTCAGAAACGAGTTCAGAATGACACTGTGGAAAATCAGCAGCAGCCCGATCCCAGTGTGCAAGCAGGTCCCTCTTCTATCATTTCTATTTTCTGTTCATCAACATCACTTTTAGATCCATCCCCGGGTTTTTGGGCAAAAACCGTAATGCTATAAATACCGGTATTACCATTTTTGAACTCTTCCATCTCATCTTCAGATAAATATTTATCCAGAATATCGTCGGGAATGGTAATCGTCTTTTCTTTTTGAATGGTGATATTCTCAAATCCAAGTTCTGTAATATGTCCCATATATTTCTCTTTCTGGATAGCTCCCGCCACGCACCCGGCATACATTTCGGCGTCTTCGCGCAGGGCACCGGGCAGATCTCCCACCAAGACTATATCTGAAATACTGAAATGTCCGCCTGATTTAAGCGTGCGAAAAATCTCGGAAAAGACTCTCGGTTTATCGGGCACCAAATTCAATACACAGTTACTAACGATCACATCGGCCACGTTATCCGAGATGGGCATGTCTTCAATATCCCCATACCGGAATTCGACATTATTAAAACCAAGTTTATCAGCGTTCTTTCGAGCTTTGGCAATCATCGGTTCGGCAAAATCAATACCAATCACCTTCCCTTCCTCTCCCGTTTCGTGTCGAGCTACAAAACAGTCGTTACCGGCTCCCGATCCAAGATCAATAACTGTGTCTCCTTTTTTTATTTTAGCAAACTGGGTAGGCAGACCGCATCCAAGTCCCAGATCGGCATCGGAATTATAGCCTTCGACTTCGCTATAATCATCAGTCATGATGTTGTATACTTCATCAGAACTTTCTCCCGCCCCACAGCACGAGCTGGCATTATAATCCTTCGACTGTTCGCTAATTTGACTGTATTTTTCCTTTACCGTTTGTTTCAGTTCTTCAGCCGTTTTTTCTTTGGTACTCATATCAGCAGCATTGGTCTTTAATTGCACTTGAAAGATTAGTCAATAATGGTGTAAATAATTCTTCTATTTCCGCTATTCCCTCTTCATTCAGACAGTAGCACGTTCGTACTCCGTCGATCTCGCCTTTAATAATGCCCACTTTTTTAAGGGCTTTGAGATGTTGTGACACCGTTGATTGGGCCAGCGGCAATTCGTCGGTAATATCCCCACAAATACAAGTTTCACGCTCTGCGAGCAATTCAATAATAGCAATACGCGCCGGATGCCCAAGTGCTTTCATAAGCTCCGCAGTACGTTTCTGGGATGTGTCAAATAATTTCGCTTTGGTAATTGCCATGTGATTTATCGGTTATCGTAAATTTACGATTAAATGTATGTTTATTCCCTTCTTTTGTCAAGCACAATAATCTATTAAAAATAAAAAGGAAGGCCCGAATCAACGGACCTCCCTTGTGATCAGCACACCTCACATATAGGATGTGAGAGTTTTATAAAACTTGAGACTGCTATCTTATTTTTCCCACTTAATCCATTGAGCATCAGTGGTCCAGTCATGTTCAGAACCTTTAACTCCTACAGCACCACTGAAATCCACCTGGGTATAGAAAGATTCATTGGGAACAGAGACACCACCAGTGGCTGGTGCAGATCCTTCTACCAATGAAAAGTCGAAGTTTGCGGCATCGGTGAATGGTGAATCGTTAACAACTGTAAGACCTACATCTTGCTGTGTATATGGTAAGCCAGAATAGTCGTTAGATGCATTATTATAGGAGAAGTTTCCACCGAAAGTTAAGGAATTGCCAATGTTGTTTTCTGTACCATCAGTTTCAACATAAATGGGTACAACCGAATTTCCATAGTTGGCAATAATGTTATTTTTATATGCTCCGGTAAGACCTTCTCGGAACATCGTGCCATAGATTGTTTCACCATTGGCATTGTTATTGCCCCACATCGTTGCATTATAGACTTTGGGTTCCGTCGGGCCATTTCCGCCGTCACAATCACCAGTATCAGCACAACCATCGTTCTCCCAACCACGATTTGATGGCGTACCGTCGGTTGTAATACCTAACCAAAACTGACCTCTTCCAGTCCATCCCTGGTCACCATCAAAGGTGTCGTCTTGGGCGTCTACAATAACGAGGTATTTAATATCATGTGTACCTCCAAAAGGCTCAATCCCATCATCTACTGATCGAAAGATGCTAATATGATCAATCTGTGTTCCACTACCTACAGAATATGTGGTAAGTGCCTGCAACTCACTACCCGCAGCAATACTGTATCCTGAGTAGTTAATTTGGACATAACTCAGTACACCGCTGTCATCATCGTCTTTGAAGGATTGTCCTCCGTCAATGTCAGCACCGAATTGAACACCTTCTGAAAGACCTTCAATTTCGCCTTGTCCTCCGGGAACATTGTTGCTGGCTTCACCGGCTAAAATAATACCACCCCAACTTGCCACTTCTTTCCTGGTAGAGGTAAAAACAATAGGAGCATCCGCTTCACCATCGGCAACTAATCTGCCAGAAGGGCGTTCATTAGTGTAGTTAGATTGATCTCCTGGTATAGTAATAATGGTTCCTACATCATCCGCATTGTTGTCGTGATACTCAAACTGAACTGTTACATCCGGTTCTACAGTAAGCGTAGCGCCCGGAAGCACAAAGTGAGGACCTGTAACTGTTGTGTCGTTAGACCAAGTTACATCGCCGGTAATGAGCGTTTTATTACCTGGAAAATCTTGGTATTCCTGAGGAACAATAGCAAAGGCATCACCTGATTCAGCGGTTTCATCATTTGCTTCTACTGAAATAGGACCATCTACAGCTCCTTCTGGAACTGTCACAGTCAGTTCCGTTGAAGAGGCGGATTCTACTGTAGCTTCCACCCCTTCTGCAAAAGTAACCGTGTTATCATCGGCGTTAGAGGCAAAATTTTCGCCTGTAATTGTTATTTCTTGGCCAAAATCGGCATAAGCAGGATCAAAGGAACTAATAGAAGGTGTACCTCCATTGCCGTTTCCATTACCGTTTCCGTTAGGGTCAGTTGGGCTATCGTTGCCGCCGCAGCCGGCAAAGGTTAAGACAAAGGCAAGTACAAGTAAGCTTGCAAATTTAGTAAAGTAGGATTTCATGATATAGTATTTTGTATTTTATTTAGATTAGACTTTTGGATTAGTTCGAGCTAGGTTTGATTATAAAGCACATACTTTAAGAAACAGTTAACTCCACATCAGCAAACAATTAATTCTGACCACTGAGTTTTAATTATTTCATAACGAAAGTGTTGCTCCAAGTTTGAAAGTCATACCGGGCTTGTATTTAAATGTAGTCACATCTCCAAGTGTGTATTCGCGAGAATCATCAAGTAAATTGCTGGCTTCCAGACTCAAGTCGAACCGACCAATGGAATGATCAATTTTAACACCCAAGTCATGAAACGATTGCTCATATTCATCGTGACGTTGCGCACTTTTACCAACAGTCACGATTCTTTCTCCAAAAGTGTTATAGCTCACCGAGAAATCCGTACTCCAATCGGGCATGGAATAAAAGACCGATGCATTAATAACGTATGGAGATTGCCCTACCATCGGTCGTTCACTGTTGGCAACTCTATTTTGCTCTGTTTCACTCATTCGAGTTTCTGAGTAGATGTATGTAGCGTTGGCAACGACCTGAAGGCGATCAGTTATATTTTTACGACCCTCAACTTCAACTCCAAAAAGATCTGCTTCTTTGGCGTTATCAAACCTAACTTCGTTGGCTTCCGTAAGTCGGTAAAACTTTTCAATAGGTTTTTCAAACTGTTTGTAGAAGAGGCTAACGGCAAACATTTGTCCGCCTTGGGAATATTTCTCGAAGCGAATATCATAATTAGTAATATTGGTTTGCGTCAACTTCGGATTCCCGTACACCCGTTGGCCGACCAAATAATCAGCAAACGCAAAGTTTGATATCTCGCGAAATTCCGGTCGGGCCAGGGTCTGCGAATAAGCCAACCGAAAGTTTGTTCTATCAGCTATCTCATATGTGAGGTTAATGGCAGGTAAAATGTTAGTACTATCAACTTTTGATACTTCTTCATACTCCCCATTTATACCGTCTGGAGTCTCAATCCTCTGCGTAGACTGCTCAGCTCGCAATCCAACCTCAAACGAAAGATTATCAAGTACTTGCCATTTGGTACTGATGAAAGCTGCGTAAAGATTTTGTGTCCCATCATACCAATCTGCATCAAACTGAGTTGTTTCTGTCAACTCCATGTATTCAAGTACATTGGCATCATCAAATAAAATGCCAGGGCTTTGTCTTGCTAAGTCATCAGGAACATAAGGCGAAAGTACATCTCGATAAGCAAGACGGCGTGAAGTAAATCGACGCTCCTTGATTATCACATTTCCACCGGCTGTGACATCCAGAAATTTTAGCGGATTGAATTTATATTTAAGCTCACCTGAGTAGTTATTGTCGTCCTGATTGGAGAAGAAATGCCCGTTGTTATCTCCAAACGGACTAAATTGGAAATCTCCGGAACCTACTTCATTATACTGTGTACTACGGCGATCAGGACGAACACGTTGGGCTTTATTATATCCAATATGACCTTCAAGAGTTGACTGCAAGAAATTTTCAAAATAAGTCTCACCTTCCAATGTTGCCGAAAATACGGTGCGGCGGTCAAAATCTGAGACCGTTTGGCGTGTTGTGAAGTTTAAGGCATCTCCCTCAACGATTGTTTTACGATCCGTTGCCGAATTAGAATACAGCGTTTTCAAACCGAACTTGGTTACCGAGGATGGCTTTATGTAGATATTTAGCATACCGCTCAGATCTGCCGTTTCCAATCCTTCGCTTTTGCCAAAGTTAGAATTGAAATTAGGCGTACCATCATCTCTAAAATCCTGAACAAATTTTTCTGTCTTGCCGGGTTCTAAACTACGATTAAACTTGTATGAAAAGTTACTAACGATCCCAATGGGCATTTTATCTTGATTAAACTGATTTGCATAATTTATGCTATAACTCTGCGATGGCATGCTCCGCTTGTTATTGCTGATATTCCAGTCGTTATGCAAATCCTGCATAATACTATTTGCATTCGATTGATCTGCCCGCTGGTTGTTCAAGGTGGAAGGCATGCTCCGTTTCCCGTCATCATATCCTAAAAAGTCGGTAGTACTTCCAGAGCTGGTGAATGTATCCTCAAATGTCGAAACCGTGTTGTAACTGGTAGAATAGCTGATGCTGAAATTTCTGTCGTAAGGAAACTGTTTGGTTACGATCTTGACTGATCCTCCTGAAAACTCAGCCATTTGATCAGCGGTATAGGTTTTTTGAACCATTATGCTTTCCACCAGTCCACTGCTGAACAGGTCGGTGGGCGCTTCTTTTTTATTGGGATCGGTAGACGGTACTTGGGCTCCATTAAGCTGGATATTGCTATAGCGATTGCCAAGACCGCGTACATAAACATCCTTGCCATTACGAACAGTAACCCCTGTCACCCGTTTCATAGCCCTACCAACATCACCATCACCGATCTTTGATATTTGTTCTGAAGAAAGTCCATCTTGAACCGGTACTGATTTTCGCTGTATAGAAAGCAAACCTGCTTCGCTACTCTGGTTAGCCTGGGCAGTTACCGTTACTTCTTCCATGTTTACGGTTTTCGACTTTAGCGAAATATTAAGTGATGTGTTTTCGCCGGAAGATACTTCTACCCCGGTAATAGTCTTTTTGGCATATGAGATGTAGGATACAGAGATTGAGTAAATACCAGGTTCTAAATCACGTATGGTATAATTACCATCAAGGTCGGTTGCAGCGCCTTTTGTTGTTCCTGTAATAGAAACATTGGCTCCTATAACTGCTTCACCGGATTTTGCATCAACAACAGTTCCAGCAATTGTCCCTGTATTAGATTGGGCTGTGGATTTTAGCGGTCCAATACAAATAATAACGATACATACTGCTAGGTTTTTAAATAAAGATAGGTTTATAAAGTCCAACATAAGTGTGCTGATTATGTTCGGGTTGTCCTTAACATTACATGTCAAGGATAGCCCACTTAGGTTGTTGAACTGTTATGTGACAGTTATGTATCTGTTAACCTAATTTTAAGCGAATATTAAGAACCCTTTTTATTGAATATCAGGGGGATATTCTTGAGCAAGCATTCAAAATCCGCAAACAAGCCGTTCTTCTATCTCTCTAATTATCGCTGTTGTCAGGTAGGTCAGCAGGCGATTCTTCTGTCTGATCTTCGTTATCCAAACCAGCAGACTTTTTCCCATTTTTATCAGTTATGCTTTTCTCATGCTTAAAGATACCCTCCGGATATTTCCCTTCGGGATGATCGCCAAGCAGTTCTTTGAGATCATTATGATCGAGCACTTCTTTATCCAGCAATGTCTCTGCCATTTTTTCGAGCTTATCTTTGTGCTCCATAAGTAAATTTTTAGTACGCTGATAATTTTTCCGGATTATTTCTCGAACGGCGTTGTCAATCTGCTGAGCTGTTTGCTCAGAATATTTTTTATTAAATCCGTAACTATTTTCTGGATTCTGAGAATCTTTTAAAGAAAGATAACCCAGCTCTTCACTCATTCCGTATTCAGCCACCATAGCAAAACCCATATTCGTAATACGTTCAAGATCATTTTGAGCTCCTGTTGAGATACGTCCGAATATGATTTCTTCGGCAATTCTTCCACCAAGCAGTGCACAAATTTTATCATTTAATTCTTCAGTTGTCATTAGAAAACGATCTTCTAACGGGGTCTGAAGGGTATACCCCAATGCAGCCAATCCACGTGGAACGATACTCACTTTCAGCACAGGATCGGTATGCTTAAGATACCAACCCACAATAGCATGCCCCGACTCGTGATAGGCTACAATCTCTCGTTCTTTAGGACTAATAAGCTTATTTTTCTTCTCTAGCCCTGCAATAACACGCTCTATAGAGTCCTGAAAATCCTCCATTTCAACGGCATCTTTACCACGCCGTGCGGCAATCAACGCAGCTTCATTACATAGGTTAGCCAACTCGGCTCCGGCAAAACCGGGAGTCTGAGAAGCAAGCAATTTGAGATCAATGTCGTCAGCAAGTTTTAATTTATCTGCATGTACTTTCAATACCTCAACTCGTCCACGAAGGTCGGGCTTGTCAATAAGAATCTGTCGATCAAAACGACCGGGACGCAATAGCGCAGAATCTAAGACATCAGGGCGGTTAGTGGCTGCCATAATTATTACCCCTTTATCGGTATTAAAACCGTCCATTTCGCTAAGCAACTGATTCAGAGTGTTTTCACGTTCGTCATTTGACCCCATCTGCATACCCTTGCCGCGGCTGCGACCTATGGCATCAATTTCATCAATAAAAATAATACAAGGAGCCTTTTCTTTGGCCTCTTTAAACAAATCACGCACACGAGCTGCACCTACCCCGACAAACATTTCTACAAAATCTGATCCACTAAGGCTAAAGAATGGAACATCTGCCTCACCGGCAGTAGCTTTAGCCAATAACGTTTTACCTGTACCCGGAGGACCAACTAATAACACTCCTTTCGGCAGGGTACCACCGAGTTTTGTAAATTTTTGCGGATTTTGGAGAAATTCGACCACCTCTTCTACTTCCGCTTTAGCTTCTTCAAGTCCGGCAACGTCTTTAAATGAAACCTGATTTTCCGCCTGTTTATCATATAACGAAGCTTTGTTCTTGCCAATACTCAAAACCTGCTGGCCGGGATTCATTCTTCGAAATATATAAATCCAAAAAATAATGGCAAGACCTATTGGTATCAACCAGATAAGAATCCCACTAAACCAATCCTCTTCAATCTGTACATCATAGGCCACATTATTTTCATCCAGTATCGGACGGATATCATCCCCCTCAAGCATAATGCTTGTAAAACGGTTGGCTTCAGGTGCTGAGGAAAGCGCCCATTGATTTTCACCTTCAGCTGGTGGCGTTACAATTCCATCCTCAATCGCCTTTTCAGTATATTCACCATTTATATAAGCTCCATTCTTAATGGTAATCTCTTCCACATATCCTTTTTCAACATACTCTAAAAAAGTACTATACTTTATTTTATTCCCAGCATCCGGGTTCATGAAATAAAATTGTATGCCCAATAACACCAGTAACAAAATCACATAAATCCAGATAGGAAATTTTGGTGAACTATCAGTCCCTTTTAACGGAGCTTTAGAATCTCCCTTTTTACCTTGTGGTTGTTTTTTATTCTCAGACATGTAACAATACTAATTATTCGTTCAATAAATAGGGCAATATACGGCAAATATTAATGTTCTGCGTATTTCTTAGATATTAATCAATTAATTAAAATAATTGCTAAAAAAAATAAAGCCGACCATTTAGAACGGTCGGCTCTTATAGTTATTTGATTCGTAATTAACTTATTCATCATCTTCAGGTTCATCGAAAAGAATCATATCCCCTTCTGCCTGCTGCATTTTAACCCCTTCTTCTCGATCAATAATCTTTCCAATTACAGCAAAGTCAGAAAATTCATCCGTTAGTTTTTCTACATCATCTTTGGGCAATGTAAACATGAGCTCAAAATCTTCTCCGCCATATAGAGCATATTTATCTACATCCTCTTTCATCTCATCAGCTACGTGCCGTGTTTTTAATGAGATGGGAATAGTAGCACCATAAATATGAGCCCCAACATCAGAAGCATTTGCCAAATATTTTAAATCACTCACCAATCCCTGAGTAATATCCATCATAGAAGTTGGAATAATATTTAACTCATCCAACTTATCAATAACATCTTTACGAGCAATAGGTACCAGCTGACGTTTTACAACGTATTCATATTCATCAAGATTAGGCTCAAAAGCCTGTTGTTGCTGTTGCTCTTCCCAGTACTGTTTTTCTCTCATTAAAATCCTGAGACCTGCTATTGCTCCCCCCAAGTCTCCCGTTATACATATAGCATCGTCTTTTTGTGCTCCTCTACGATAGGTAATCAAATCTTTTGAAACATTACCGTAACAACTAATACTGGCACTCAATATTTGATGCGAAGCTGTTAAATCACCACCAACAATTTGAAACTCAAAATCTTTAGACGCTGCTTCGATACCTTTATATATCTCCTTCAGCATATCTACCGAAATTTTGTTGGGAACCGCAAGGTTTACCAATACAACCTCGGGATGTCCGTTCATTGCATATACATCACTTACGGCAGCAACCGCAATTTTATAACCCAGATGATGAAGCGGGAAATAGGTAAGATCAAAGTCGACCCCCTCCATAAATGTTTCAGAAGTCAATAATTGATAGTTATTACCATCCTCCAAAACCGCTGTATCATCACCAAAACTTTGAACAACTGATGATTTCTCGAAGGTAGCATGTTCCATCAGCTCATTAATAAGTTGAGTACGGCCAATGGATTGAATTGAACGAAAAGAATCTTTGTCCATAATATTTAGATAAATAAAAAAGGCAGGTACACAAAGTGTACTTGCCTTTTTTTGAAAAAATTAGATGTAAAAAATTATTGTTCCTGCTGTGTAGAATAATTGATACGTAGGGTACCAGCATCTCTAAGCTCTTCCTGGATATCTGTTACAATACCAAATTCAGTTTCATCATGTACACGAAGTGACACAATTATCTTAGGTTGTTCTTGAAGCTTATCATACATCAGCTGTTGAACAGCACCAACATCTTCAATTATTGAATCATCAATCTGGATTTTGGTATTACCTACTTTGTTACCCTGAAGTTTTTCAGGGCCGACATAGATGTAACTCACAAGACGCTTCTGTTCTATCTTTTCGATATTTTCTGCACGTGTAAAATCAACTTGAACCTGCAAAGTCACTTCGCGCAGTACTGTTGTCACCATAAAAAAGATGAGCAACATAAATATAATGTCTGGCATAGCCGTCAGTGAAATTGTTGGATCCGACTTTGCAGACTTTTTTTCAAATTTTCCCATAGGTTAAACTCTTTTATTGGTTGGGCTCTGCGATTGAAATTTTCTTGGGATAAGTATCCTTAATAGCTTCTTTCTGCTCGCTATTGTCTTCTAATTGTTCATAATTTCTCCCAAATTTTGCCTGGGCCGCCTGATTCCGTAACTCAGCATAAGCTCCCATTACTTCATCAAGCATATCAATATAAACGTTATAAGGAGTTTCCCTATCTGTTTTAATCGATACAATAGCTTTATCCGGAGAATCGGATAATTCAGGATCTTCTCCTCGGTTCGTAACAAAATCTTTTACCTTTTGTTTTACTTGATTAACCGGGGTAGGTTCTTCATCCATCAACACCATACCCTGAGAATTTACCAGGATATTTAAAAGATTCCGCTCTTTGATGGGTGGGGGCTCCTGATTTTCTTCAGGAGCAGGTGGCAACTGAAGGCCTATCCCCGTATCAACATCAATTGTTGTAACAAGTAAGAAGAAGATAAGCAGCAAGAAGGCAATATCGGCCATTCCGGCACCGCCTATTTCCGGATCTTCTCGATCTCTTTTATTATCAAACATCGCTTCGCTGTTTTAAAAAGATTATATATTAAATGTGGTGCGCATACCAGTAAGTGCGATAAGCAGTACCATTGCCCCCATCATGAACAACATTGTTCCTATGGCGGCCTCAGTAACCGTTCCCGCAATTCCGTATGCTATACCAAACACAACGAAAGGAACCAGCATAGTAATTATTTTTTTAACATCCTGCTTTCCCTTCATTACACTACTGATACCGGAAACTATCATGCCCAGTACTCCAAGGCCAATTAATCCTAATCCTAATCCTAATGCTATATTCACAATCATAATAGTAAACTAATTAATTAATATAGGTGAATTTCTTTTGGAAACTTTGGCTATTACTCAGTATCTGAGCTGCCGGAAGTATCGATAATTTGTTCACCTTCTTTAAGCCTAACAATAGAATCAATCAAGGTTATTGAACTTTCTTCCATTTCTGAAATAAGTCGATCAATTTTAGATACACAGTAGTTGTATCCTATCTGAAGGATAATACCGGCAAGCAAACCTGCGGCTGTTGTCAAAAGCGCAACCTTAATACCACCAGCTACAAGGGTAGGTGAAATGTCACCTGCTGCCTCAATGGCATCAAACGCCTGAATCATACCTACAACCGTTCCGAGGAAACCAAGCATTGGTGCAATTGCAATAAACAGAGAGAGCCATACAAGTCCCCGCTCAAGGAAACTCATCTCAATAGAACCATACGATGATATGGCTTTTTCTGCTGCTTCAACACCTTCATCAACGCGCATCAATCCAGCTTGAAAAACAGAAGCTACTGGACCTCTTGTTTCTGCACAAAGTTCTTTGGCAGCTGGTACCCCTCCTTCTTGAAGGGCTTCTTGTACGTCAACAATAAACTTACGAGTATCAATATCAGCTAAGTTAAGGGTAATTATACGCTCCAAGAAGATAGCCAATCCAAGAATTAGGGCGACAAGGACCGGCCACATGAACCCACCCTCATTACCTTCGTTAAATTTTTCTACGAGAACATTAAAAAATCCTTGGTCTACTCCTGCTTGAAGGAAAAAGAGAGTTATAGACGATGTCATACGATTACTCCGATTAGATTATATTTATTATCTGTTAATAAGGGCTTTTAAAGATGCAAAATGATAGATCATTTTGACTAAAATGTCAAAGATAGAAAGCTACATTTTTAATTAAATAGTATTTTTAAACGTATTTAACATAATGAAGCTCCCATCAAAGATTTTCTGCACTAAAACTTTTATTTAATTGTTCAAATCGTTGAAGTCCTGAATCTAAAAACTGCCGGAACTTTTTTTTGTTCGCATATCCCACAAGCTGATCCATAATTTTTTCGGTTTCAGGATCAATAATCACATAAGTAGGTAAAGCAACTGTTCCTGTCAATTCAAATTGAAACTTTTGATTTGCCGGTCCGTCAGAACCGTCATCAGTATATAAACGCACTTGCTGCATTTTTGCAAATCGATTTTGTATCTCTTCCAGTGGAAAAACATTCGCTTCCATAGCCCGGCAATTTGTGCAAGTATAGCCTGTGAAATCTATAAATACAGGTTTATTTTCATTTTGAGCTATCTCCCGGGCTTCTTCGTAATTGCTGGTCCAGTTTTCGGCTTCTGCAGAATTAGCAGTCCCACCTCCCTGCTGTGCGAGTGAACGAACTACACTAACATCCGTAGCCTGTTTCGGGGGAAGCCAAGCATCCCAAATCCCAAGTGATGCTCCCATCAAACCGGGAATCAAATAAAAACTAAATAAGATAAATGGCATAGCCAACATCAGGCGACCTGTACCAATTTGGGAAGTTTTGGTATCATGATTAATAGAATATACCCCTAACAGGTATAAACCCGCCATAAGAAAAATAGCAATCCAAGTAGCAATAGCAAATGGCCGTGATATAAGTCCCCACTCCCAAACAAGATCGGCATTAGATAAAAACTTCACAGCAGCAGCCAACTCAATAAATCCCAATAATACTTTCACAATATTCATCCAAGAGCCACTCTGGGGCAGGCTTTCGAGCCAGCGCGGAAACAGGGCAAACAATACAAAAGGACTGGCAAAAGCTGTTGAGAAACCGGCCATTCCTATTATAGGGTAGAACCACTCCCCTCCTGTGGTAGCTACCAATACGCCCCCCACAAACGGAGCTGTACAAGAAAATGACACAGCACTTATAGTCAATGCCATAAAAAGTATACCGATAAGCCCCGAACTTTCGTTGCTTTTTCGATTTAACCAGTTCGTAAGTTGATGCGGAAGGCGAAGTTCAAACGCCCCCAATAAACTTATGGCAAAGAGCACAAGTATAAATGCTATAAATAAATTGACCCACGGATTGGCTGCAAATTTGTTCGCGCCAGATGCCCCTATAAAAAAGGCCAGTAATGCCCCTAAAATGGTAAACGTAACAACAATAGCCAGACCAAAACCAAAGGCTTGTCCAATTGCTGCCGTGCCCGCACCTTCTTTTTGCTTAGAGAAGAAAGAAACTGTCAATGGAATCATCGGGAAAACACAGGGTGTCAACAAGGCAGCAAAGCCGGCAGCGAGTGCAATCCAAAGAAAAGAAAATATCCCACCTGAACCATATCCGCTTGTATCAATTTGACCTTGATTCTGTTCGTCTTCTGGCCCGGATTCCTGTTTTTCAACATTGGATTTTGCTTGTTCAGCTTCAGCATCTCCGGTCGCACTTTCCTCAAAGTTACTGTAGGGATTGTCAGCAACGCCTTCCACAGATATAGTATGAGCAATAGATTTTGTCTTTGGCGGCAGACAAGATTTATCATCACAAACTTGATATAATACCTCTAAAGCAATCTCTGAAGATCCTGAAACATCACTGCGCAATGCTACTGGAATAGTAAAGGTTGCTTCCTTGGTGTGCCATCCCAATTCAGCATTAAAATTGGGATCCATCTCAATAGAGGGCTCACTTTCTTGCACCTCTCCTGCAATAGCTACATCCGAAGAAGCCGATGAGAATTGGGTAGGATAAGGTCCGGCATCGGGATCGTTCGCAATAGAATACAGATGCCATTCCCCGTCAATAGAAGCTCTGACTGTAATTTCAAATACTTCGCCTGCTTTTATCTGTTCGGGGGCATCTACAACAGAATATGAGACAGGGTCTAACATTTGACCCTGTACTAAAAATGGGGATAACATCATAACGATGATCCCCACCACTTTCTTAATAGGTAAAGAATGTTTCATTACCAATCGATTCTACTAAACGCTAATGTGATTTTATTCTTTAACTACCCAAACCTTGATTTGTGCTTTTATTTCACTAATCAGGCTGATCGTTGCGGTGTATTCACCTAACGTTTTGATATCTTGATCTATTGTAATCTTACGTTTATCAATTTCTATATCGCGTTCCGCTAATGCGTCGGCAATATCCTGGGTAGTAACTGAACCATGAATACGTTCATCTTCACCTACTTCAACAGGTATAGTTACTGAAGTCGTTTCAAGGCGATCGGCCATATCCTGAGCACGTTCAACGGTTAGCTCTGCACGACGCTCTGCTTGTTCTTTCATGCGCTCAACCCGCTTCAGTGCCCCATCGGTAGCCATCATAGCTTTGCCTTGAGGAATCAAGTAGTTGCGGCCATAGCCGGCCCGTACTTCTACGATGTCGCCGGATTCTCCAAGTTTATCGACATCTTCTCGTAAAATTAATTTCATGTACTTATTAGCCATTGGAATAAAATCTTTTTTATCGAAGGTTATCTGCTACATACGGAAGTAATCCAAGAAAACGAGCGCGCTTAATTGCACGAGATAACTGTCGCTGATATTTTGCACTCGTCCCGGTCACACGACGAGGAAGTATTTTTCCCTGGTCGTTCATAAATCGTTCTAACAAGTCCGTATCTTTATAATCAATATACTCAATGCCCGCTTTGGTAAACTTACATTCGCGGGATTTAATATGTCCCTTCTTTGGATGTGATGGATTCTTAATCATAATCTAAAAAAATTTGGTTTATGGAGATGAATTAATCTTCGTCTTCTGTTTCTTCCTCTTGATCATCGACAAAGACTTGCGGCACGGCATTTTTACGCTGCAACTCACGATGGCGTTTCATTTTTGCATCGTACTTGAGCGTCAGATAACGCATAACATGATCTTCGATGCGAAGCGCACGTTCCAGTTTTTCAATCAGTTTGCCAGGGGCAGTAAAATAAGCGTTTACATAGTAACCGCTTGACTTATCATCCATTTCGTATTCAAACTTACGGATTCCCCATTCATCTACTTCATCAATTTCACCTTCATTATTTCGAATAAGTTCGGTGAATTTCTCGACGATCTCTTCATACTGATCGTCTTCTAAGACAGGATTTAGTATATATGTTAGCTCGTAATAATTTCTACTCATGTGATATGTTTCCTTTGGTTGTTCCTTAATTGAAACAGCCGACGTGGTGACTTTCACTCGTCAGCAGGCACGCAAAAATAGGCTTTTTTGTATTTAATTCCAATCTATGATTGGATAATATTTTCACATCTTCAATACGAGATAAACGAGGAAGTAATAACAAGATACCTTATATCTATTGCCCCATTAAATGAGTAACCCAATCAGCGGTATAGTAAGAGGAAAGCAAGTTATGCAAGTCGCCAAAAGCTATACCGAAGTAAACAGTTAATGCGGCAAGAACGACCAGCGTATAACGAAATACAATTCCAGAGCGAACCAGTGGTACATCTTTATGAGGATCTCTGAAATACATATACACCATCGGGCGTAAATAGTAATACACACTTGCTGCACTTGCCAATGCAAGAATTATAGCTAAGGCTACATATCCGGCATCAATAGCCGCAGCAAAGATTAAATATTTTCCGGCAAAACCTACAAAGGGAGGTATGCCAACCAATGAGAATAAGAAAAATGAAAGCAATATTCCCATTAAAGGCTTTTTAAATCCGAGCCCTACATAATTGTTGACATCAGTAAAATCCAACCCTTGCTGACGTTCATAATATGCTACAACCCCAAAAGCGCCAATATTCATGATAGTATAAGCGAAAAGATAAAATAGCACTGCGCTATACCCTTCTGGCGTTCCGGCTGCTAACCCAACTAACAGATATCCTGCATGGGCTATACTCGAATAAGCAAGCATTCTTTTAATATTATCCTGAACAATAGCTACCAAGTTGCCCAAGACCATTGTAAGAATTGCAATAACTTCAATTACTCCCGCCCAGTCAGCTGTTTCTGCTGGAATCATTTTGGATAAAACGACCAATAACGCGACGAAGGCCGCTGATTTTGAAGCCGTGGCCATATAGGCTGTGATTGTTGTTGGTGTACCCTGATAAACATCCGGCGTCCACATATGAAACGGTACAGCCGAAACTTTAAAGAAAAAGCCAACCAGCAATAGTCCTGCTCCTGATATGAAGATAAGATCTGAGCTTGCCGCTTCGGCAATTTCAGTAAGATACAATGAGCCTGTTGCTCCATATAACAATGCCATTCCATATAACAAAAATCCGGTAGAAAAAGCACCGAGCAGAAAATATTTGAGCGCAGCCTCGGCCCCGGTTTTTCGTTCTTTAATTAATCCTGCCAGTACATACAGGCAAATTGACATCGTTTCAATGCCGATAAAAATCATAATTAAATTATTGGCACTGGCCAGACCCAACATCCCGGCCGTAGCGAAAAGTATTAGTGCATACACTTCGCCATACTCGTGATCAATGGCATTTAAATATTCTCGAGATATCAACACGCAGAATAATGCCCCAAATAGAACTACGCTATTCCCAAATGCCGCTACGCCTCCATACGTTATCATCCCGGAAAACGCTTCTCCCACGGGACCAAACATATCTATAACCGACAGGACAAGGGCGGCCAACAGTGAAAAGACCGTAAGGCCATAAATAGCTCCGTGGTCATCTTTATAGGCGTCAATGACAATAGCAATAAGTCCGGCAAGGGCAACAATGACTCCGGGCAAAAAAACGTTAAGATCGTGTAGGTAATCCATGCAACTTATTTATTAAACAGTGACTCAATAGTTTTTGCGAACTTGATATCTTTTTCGGTTACTTTTCCGCCGGCATCATGGGTGCTCAACGAAATATTAACCGTGTTATAAACATTAAAAATTTCGGGATGATGAACCTGCTCTTCGGCTTCAAATGCTATACGATTGATAAAAGCCATCGCATCCCGAAAATTATCAAACTCAAACTCTTTGGTTAATTTATTATTTTCGTGACTCCAGCCAGGTAATTCCGATAGTTCATCCGCTATTTGATCATTAGAAAGTGGGTCGGCCATAATACTATTGGTTTTCTATTTTCGATACTAATTCATCCGTAACATCATACAAATTAGAAGCCCATTGCGGTAGCTCCTCACTATTAGCAGACTGCTGAATTGCTACCCGCTTTTCATTCGATGATTCTAATAGTTCTTGTACCTGAACTTCAGAGTACTGGGTAAAATCTGTCGGTCTGATTCCAATCCATACCATAAAAATAACCAGCGGAATCAGAAGCCCAATCTCACGTGCATTGAGATCGACCAGTTTTTTGTTTTCTTCGTGCTTAATTGGCCCAAAGATTACGCGCTGGTACATCCATAACATATAAACTGCAGCCAAAATAACACCCAGTGCAGCAAACACTACAAACGCATTTTGCGGAAGTACCTCAGAACTAAATGTTCCGTTTAGAATCAGAAACTCACCAATAAATCCATTTAATCCAGGTAGGCCAATTGAAGCCAACGTTGCAATCATAAACATTACGGCAAAAACAGGCACAACTTTCGCAATTCCGCCATAATCCTTGATCTCTCGAGTATGTGTACGGTCATATATCATTCCTACTATCAAGAAGAGTGCTCCCGTTGAGAGACCGTGATTAATCATTTGGATAAGTGCACCCTGTACAGCGATAGTATTAAAGGCGAACAATCCCAATACCACAAAACCCAAGTGACTGACCGATGAATACGCCACCAGTTTTTTTACATCTTTCTGAACCATTGCCACTAGCGCGCCGTAAATAATACCGATAACTGCCAATGTAGCCAAGTAAGGCGCAAATTCTACAAACGCATTGGGGAAAAGGGGCAAACAAATTCGTAGCAAACCGTAGGTTCCCATCTTCAGCATAATAGCTGCAAGTACAACCGAACCTGCTGTTGGTGCTTCGGTATGGGCATACGGCAACCAGGTATGAAACGGAAACAATGGTACTTTGATACAGAATGCTAACGCAAATGATAAAAACAGGTACGTCTGTTCTACTAAACCAATATGATAACCATCACCTGATAAAAATCGCCAATCAGTCGTAAACTTATATCCTTCAATAGCAGCTCCTGCATCGTATCCTGTATAAATTAATCCAACTAACATGACGAGCGAGCCAACTAACGTATAAACAAAAAACTTGACCGTTGCGTGGATCCGATTCTTCCCACCCCAAATGCCGATAAGAAAATACATCGGGATTAATGAAAGCTCAAAGAAAACGTAAAACACGATTAAATCTAAGGAAGCAAATACTCCCATCGAAGCAGTTTGCAACAACAGAAGCATCGAATAGTATCCTGCTAAATGTTTCTTAACGGAATCCCACGAGGATAGAATTACAATAGGTCCCATTAGCGTAGTAAGCATAAAAAGCAACAGGCTAAGACCGTCAAGTCCAATCAGATACTTTATATCAAGGCCATTCATAATATTACTGCCTTCTGTCAGATATTGAACCGCGCCTGAATTGGCTATATCAAAACTAAAAAGCAGTGGCAGTGAAAGTAAAAATGTTGCTGAAGTGGCGACAAGACTTATCCACTTTGTAGCTTTATCATTCCGGAGAGCAAGAATTCCGGCAATTCCTAAAAGGGGTAAATAAATAACTAAATTTAGCAGTAACTCCATTATCAGTTCTTTTTTACAGGATCAACATACTTAATACAAGAATAACACCTAACACCAGTGCCAATGCATAACTGCTGGTAACACCCGTCTGGATATATCGGAAGACACTTCCAAATAGCCTGACAACACCGCCAACAGTATTAACAATTCCATCCACGATTTTCATATCGAATTTGGCCAAGCCTTTGTCTGACCATCGAACAATGGGATGGACAACAAGACCTTCATAAAATTCATCGAGGCTATACTTTTCTTTCCAAGTTTCGTAGAGCGCTCCAAAGCGATCGGCAAGCTTCGCATCAGATTCCTCTGTAGCACCACTTCCATACATTCGATACGCAGTATAAACGCCTCCAACAGCAACAAGAATTGATACCGTCATCAAAATCCATTCTACCGAATGAGACAATCCAAGCTCATAATCTGCGGTGACGTTGTAGAGCCAGTTATGAAGAAGATTAATATGCTCTTCCTGGTGCGTAAATGTTGACAGCAAGAAGTTTGGAACACCTAAAAATCCACCAACAACCGAGAGCCCACCGAGTGTCCAGAGTGGAATCGTCATACTTTTCGGACTCTCGTGCAAATGCTTTTCTGCCCCTGCCGCCTCACTAATTTTCTCGGGGAGCTTAAACTCACCGTTGAACGTTCCGAATGTGAGACGGAACATATAAAATGCTGTTAAAAAGGCTGTGAGTATTCCCACGCCCCAAAGAACCATATACAACGGTTCGGCAAAACCTGCAAAGCCGGCATTAAAAGTAAATGCTAAAATCTCATCCTTCGAGAAAAATCCGGCCAGTGGCGGTATCCCTGCAATGGCAATAGTGGCAATTAAAAATGTCTTATAGGTAGATGGCATATACTCTTTGAGTCCACCCATGAAACGCATGTCCTGTGGATCAAAGTGAACATCTTTGCCCTCTTCGTGAAGTCCATGCTCGACATGTTCCATAGCGTGAATAACCGATCCGGAACCAAGGAAAAGCAGCGCCTTAAAAAATGCATGAGTTACAACATGGAACATAGCTGCCGTAAACGCTCCCGACCCCAGCGCCAAAAACATATATCCAAGCTGCGAAACGGTTGAATACGCTAATACTCGTTTAATATCATTTTGTGTGAGTGCGATTGTTGCTGCAACAAGTGCTGTAAGAGCTCCAATCACCGCAATGATCATCATCACTTCTGGCGACATCACAAACATTTCGGACATCCGAGAAATCAAATAAATACCAGAAGTAACCATCGTCGCGGCGTGTATCAATGCTGATACCGAAGTGGGACCGGCCATCGCATCAGGCAACCAGACAAAAAGTGGAATTTGAGCGCTTTTACCCGTTGCTCCAATAAACATTAAGAAAGCAATCCAAAACTTATCATCAGCAGGAATAGCCTCAAGGCTCGAAAGGATTACATCAAAATCTAAACTGCCCACATGTTGGAAGGTCAAAAACATAGCTACCAGAAAAGCAAAATCCCCAACGCGATTATACCAGAAGGCCTTGCTGCCCGCGGCAGAGTTAGCCATATCGGTATACCAGAAACCAATCAATAGATAAGAACAAAGTCCTACCCCCTCCCATCCAAGAAAAAGAAGCAACAAGTTATCCGCCATCACCAAATTGAGCATCGCAAAAATAAATAGGTTCAGATAGGCGAAAAACTTCCAGTAGCCCTCATCTTCCCACATATATCCAATAGAATACATATGGATCAAAAATCCAACGCCCGTAACAACGAGTGTCATCAGTATTGACAGCTGATCGAGCTGGTAGGCGATATCTACACTAAAACTTCCAACTTCAATCCAAGTAAACAGCTCTGCAAAAATAGGTGCAGAATCCTGCCCCATATTTATAAAGAAGTAAACAGCAATAGCGAATGGAATGAAGACCGTAAGATTGGCAATCGTTCCAATAAGAGCCTTCCTCTGACGGAAAGATTTTGAGCTCAATCCAAGGAGCCCATTTACGAGAAACCCCAGCAGAGGCAATGCAATAATCAGACTTGTAAGCGTAGTAGCAGAATCCATTAAAGATGATCTTTCAAATTTGTATCCATATACATTTTCGGCCCAAATGTAGCCAACACCCCATGCATTCACAAGGGTAAATTCTCAAGTGGCAAAGATACAAAAAAGTAAGTGAAGGTAAAGAGATTTATTGCTGTTTAGACCTATTATAGAAATGCAAAAAGGCTCCTAAAAATGGGAGCCTTTTTACATTAAATATCACAAAAAAATTACCAGCGCATTAGATTCACTTTATTGATATCAACAGAAAGATTATTGCGGAAAATGGCAATAATAATGGCTAATCCAACCACCGCTTCTGCGGCTGCTACAGCCAAAGCAAAAAATACCAGTATCTGTCCATCGATATTACCGTAATGGCTGCTAAAAGAGATCAGAGAAAGATTTACGGCATTCAACATCAGCTCAACGCACATAAAAATGACAATTGCATTTTTACGAATTAAAACGCCAATAATCCCAATACAAAAAAGCAGAGCGCTAAGTGCTAAAAACCAATCAATACTAATCATTCGTTGCTCCAGATTTAATTTTGTGCTGCGCTACAATCAGTGCTCCTACAACGGCAGCCGTTAATAAAATTGCGGTAAGTTCAAACGGTAACAGATACTCCGTAAACATCACGTCTCCCACTGCTTCTACCGTTCCAACATATGTCATTTCAGACGAAACAGTCGGCAGTGTATCTGTAAAGCTACCAAGACTATATAAAATTTGAGAGAAGACTCCTACCCCCAATAAAAATGCTACAAAATACTTGAGACGAAACTTGTTAAACAAACTTTCTTCATCTTGTACATTCAATAACATTATCACAAATAAGAATAACACCATGATCGCCCCGGCGTAAACTAAAATCTGGATAACAGCTAAGAACTGTGCCTTTAATAATAAAAATAACCCGGCCAGCGACAGCATATTCAGTACAAGAAATAAGGCACTGTTTACCGTATTTTTACTGATCACCATTGCCAATGCTGATGCAACAGCTAAAACAGCTAAGAAAACGAAGAAATAAGTTATCATATCAATCTGTTTATTTTTGTGGCTTCAAAGGTAGATAAATTTGAAAACCTCATCAACTAAAATTGTAGAAATTCACTTCTCCCAAAAGGTTTTATATTCGATTAAAATAAAACGTTTTTCATACTGTTATTTGAAGTTGCGAAACTAATCACGCTACGAAATAGAAAAGAATCTATAATTTCCATTTATTAACTTTGTTCTTTTCGAATTTTAGCCTCTCCAAAGGCATATACCGATTTAAACCTTAACAACAATAAATTTTCGACTATGGGTAACACTTCAATGTCAGCAGATTCAATAGATATGGAAAAGCTGGGTGCTAAAATTGAGCAGTCCAGCGCTTTTATCGATGATATTTATACTGAGCTAAATAAAGTTATAGTTGGTCAGCGCTACATGATTGATCGACTGCTCATTGGACTCTTGGCTGACGGACACGTACTATTAGAAGGTGTACCCGGGCTTGCCAAAACGTTGACGGTTTCTTCTCTTGCAAAAGTAATTGATACAAAGTTTCAGCGGCTGCAATTTACTCCCGACTTACTCCCGGCTGACTTAATCGGTACTCTAATTTACAATCAAAAAGAAGCAGAATTTACAGTCAAAAAAGGGCCTATCTTTGCAAATATTATCTTAGCTGATGAGATTAATCGTTCACCCGCCAAAGTACAAAGTGCTCTGCTCGAGGCTATGCAGGAGCAACAAGTTACTATTGGTGAAGAGACCTTTTCGCTTGATGATCCTTTCTTAGCATTGGCAACACAAAATCCCGTTGAACAGGAAGGCACCTATCCTCTGCCCGAAGCTCAGGTAGATCGTTTCATGATGAAAATTAAGATCGATTATCCCACTGAACAGGAAGAATTAGAAATTATGCGCCGGATGGCCAAAACTGGTGCTGATAAAGAGCTAAAACCAGTGATCAATACAGAAAAGGTTTTAGAAGCACGACAGGTTATCAATGACATTTATGTAGATGAAAAAGTTGAGAAATATATTATTGATCTCGTCTTCGCCACCCGAAAACCTGAAAACTATAATCTTAAAGATCTTTCAGAACTCATCGATTTTGGAGCTTCTCCTCGTGCCTCTATTAATCTGAACCTGGCTGCAAGAGCTCATGCTTTTATGCAGCATCGAGCCTACGTAACCCCCGAGGATGTTCGAACTATTGCCATGGATGTACTTCGCCATCGCATTATTCCAACCTTTGAGGCTGAAGCTGAAAATATTACTTCCGAAGATCTTATTGATAATATTCTCTCTACGGTTCAAGTACCTTAATGACATCTCAATAATTTGAAACTCTTTCAGGGCTTTATTTCTTAGTAACAACATCTCAGAAAAATTTCATTTATGGACATTAATTTTGTCTCCAGAACAGATATAAAAATCTCTAAAAAAAGTTCTTCAAAATATAAACCATTGCTTGATGCCGTAAAAAAGCTGGAACCCGGTGGGAAAGCTCTCGAAGTCTCATTTAAAGATGAAACAGAGCTAAATTCGATGCGCAACGTCGTTTACGGCTATAATAGAGATACCGGAGATCAAGTTAAAAGCAGTAAACATCCCGAAAAAAAGGTGGTTTTCTTCTATAAAGAGGAAGATGAATAGAAAATAGCTATCCCTTCTTTTTCCAAAACGTATATTATTCCAAAAAAAAGGCTCAGAGTTATTCACTCCGAGCCTTTTTTAATTCAGTAAGAAAAAGAGTTAAGCATTACTCTTCTTCATCATCAGCATTGTCTTCCTCCTCTTCAACCTCTTCGGCTTTCTTCTGGAGGTTACGAGCTGCTTTCTCTTTATCAGCCATCTCTTTTTTGAGATCAGCAAGGCCAGACATCTCACCCAATGTAGGAGTGCCGGTTTGTGGCGCGGGTTCCTGCTCTTGCTTACCTCGAGTTTTCTTGGCTGGTTTAGATTTAGCTTCCTTAACGTCTTTCTCACGCTGACTTAGCGTAATATTTTTGTTGGTTTCATCCAGCTCAATTACATAAGCCTCAACGGTATCACCTTCTTCGAAGTTTTCTTCGGGCTCACCTTCGGCTTCCATTTTACTTGAGGGGATGAACCCTTCGAGATCATGTGGAAGTTTCACAAACACACCTTTGTCGGTAGTCTTAATGACTTCCCCTTCAACTTGGTCTGTGCCGCTGTATTCTTCAGCGAATTTCTCCCATGGATTCTCTTCAATCTGCTTATGACCGAGCGTAATGCGACGATTTTCAAAGTCAATCGCCAGAATAACAACTTCGATCTCTTCATCCTTATCGATAACCTCGTTTGGATGATTGATCTTCTCAGTCCAACTCAAGTCAGAAATGTGAATGAGTCCGTCAATACCGGGCTCGAGCTCAACAAACACACCAAAGTTGGTGAGGTTGCGGACCGTTCCCTTGTGCTTGGATCCGACAGGATAACGCTCGTCGATATCTTCCCAAGGATCTTTCTCGAGCTGCTTGACACCGAGTGAAATTTTCTTCTCGGGCTCATTTACATTCAGTACAACACAGTCAATGATGTCATCCTTGCTAACCAGCTGTGATGGGTGCTTAATGTGTTGCGTCCAGGACATTTCACTAATGTGGATAAGTCCTTCAACACCTTTTTCGAGCTCAATAAAGGCACCGTAATCAGCGATAGAAACAACACGACCCTGAACCTGAATATTTTCAGGATACTTAAGATCGATTTCCTCCCATGGATGCGGCTGCAGTTGCTTGAGTCCGAGTGAAACACGTTTTGTTTCCTCATCAAAATCGATAACCGCAACATTGAGTTGCTGATCAAGCGAAACAATTTCCTCGGGATGTTCAACGCGTCCCCAAGACAGATCAGTAATGTGAAGCAGACCGTCAACCCCACCGAGATCGATAAAGACACCAAAGTCGGTAATATTTTTGACGATACCTTCAAGTACCTGCCCTTCTTCAATAGTTGAAAGAATTTCTTCGCGCTGCTCTTCAAGATCAGACTCGATAAGCGCACGGTGAGAAACAACGACATTTTCGGCCGACATGTTCAGCTTAACAACCTGAAACTCCATCGTCTTACCAACATAGGCATCAAAGTCGCGTACAGGTCGCACATCAATTTGCGAACCGGGCAAAAAGGCTTCAA